>NZ_OW968402.1:0-737230 GCF_943169825.2 Varibaculum prostatecancerukia | reverse complement strand
CGTTTTACCTGCCCAAAAGCACAAACCTAAAAACCTATCAGTGCAAAACACCAGCGACGAGGGAGCCCCTAGTGAACAGTAAAAACGAAATCCGAATCCTGCTAGCCGATGATGACCAGATTATCCGGGACGGCCTCGCTCATTTATTGAACGCCCAAGACGGATTGCAAGTAGTCGCCACTGCCGAAAACGGAGCTGAAGTGTTCTCGCTATTAGCTTTACACCGGATAGATGTCGCCCTACTGGATGTGGATATGCCGGTGATTAGCGGAATCGAAGCAGCTCGCCGCATCAGCCGCGAACACCCAGAAATCACGATTGTTATGCTCACCGCCTTCGAACACGAAGAATCTTTAGGGCAAGCAATCGGAGCCAGAGTACGCGGGTTCCTCACCAAAGACATTCCCGCCCCAGAACTCGCAGAGCTAATTCGGAAAGCCCACGCCGGTCAGCAGGTAATGGCGCCGCGCCCCACCGAAATCCTGACAGCCGCATACGCGCAAACCCAAGACAACCGGGAACAATACGCCGATTTTATTGATGCGGTTGCTACTCTGCCAGCTCATCTGCGCCCCACATTTCGGCTTTTACTTAAGGCTTTGACCAACAAGAACATTTCCCGGCAAACAAAGCTCAAAGAAGCCACCGTGCGATCCTATGTTTCCGATATCCTCAGCCACACCGGTTGCGCAACCCGCGGCGAACTGGCCATTACCGCCGTGAAAGCTGGGATTAGGGAATAACCAGCCCGCGTTCTTCCCGCTGTTCCCGGTATCTTCAGAAAGACTGGACGCACCCCTGCGCGCTGCGGGCGTAGGGGTTAATATCAGTATTACCGGGGTCACAATGGGGTGTCCTCGGCTAGTAGTTCGCCAGTTTTAGCGCGCGGCACTCACCGGGGTAATCGGCAGGGAACGCCTACCTGCAGGGCTGACTTGCATCTCAGAATTCCATTGCACTCCGCTACTGCAAGAGGTGCCGCATCCGCAGCCTGCCCCGGTCGCTTCCTCGGGCATATCCTCGAAATCATCAGCCACTTCTTCACCGCGCAGGGCAGTCGCAATCATCAACTTGATCCGGTTTAGCTGATTAACTTCCGAGGCACCCGGATCATAATCGACTGCCACCACATTGGCTTCCGGGTAGCGGTTGCGCAGGGCGCGGAACATGCCTTTGCCAATCACATGGTTCGGCAAGCAGCCGAAAGGCTGGGCACAAATAATGTTGGGGCAGCCATGCTCAATCATGTCCACCATTTCCGCGGTCAAATACCAGCCTTCACCAGCCTGATTACCCATTCCCGCAATATCGACAGAACGTGCTGCCATATCTTTGATTCGTCGATGCATCTCGAACTTGCCGTTAGTTTTGGCAAAAGCCCGGCGAATTGCGTCCTCATAGCGCTCTAAGGCCCACAGACCCGCATCCATCCCTAACTTAACTTTGCGGGAATTGCCCATTTCATCCCGTTCAAAGTTTCCGCTGGCCAGGGAGTAGTGGAAGAACTGGATTAGGGTGGGCAGTTCGGCTTCGCAGCCTTCTTCCTCAATCACCCGAACCGCGTGATTATTAGCATCCGGGTGGAACTTCACCAGGATTTCTCCCACCAAACCAACCCGGGGGCGGCGCGGCTCATCATTCAACTCAAAAGCATCGAACTCTTTGACACATTCCCTAATCAGGCGGGAATAGCTGAGGCGACCGCCCCAGGTGGCCGAGTATTTTCCAGCCGCAAACCATTCCTGAATAATCTGATCCCAACGCCGATACAGCTCCATCGCCGAGCCTTTCACCAGCTCATAAGGACGCACCCGCAAAAGCATGGCTTGCAACATATCCCCTAAGCAGATAGCTTGCAAAATCCGGTGGATTGCCGGCCAAGAAAGCTGGAATCCCGGATTTTCTTCAATGCCTTGCACGGAGGCCGCAATCACCGGCACCTGCGGATACCCGGCATCACGCAACCCTTTACGCAACAGGGACGCATAGTTGGTTGCCCGGCACATTCCTCCGGTCTGCGAAATCGCCACCGCCGTTTTATCTGGGTTGGAGCGCCCGGAAGTAAACTCCTCGATTAACTGCCCAATCACCACAATCGCGGGGTAACAAGAATCGTTATTCACGAACTTGAGGCCAGTTTCCATCGATTCGCGGGAAGTATGTTCCAGCAACCGCACATTCAACCCGGCGCGGCGCACCACCGGCTGCGCCAGGCGGAACTGGATAGGCGCCATTTGGGGAACCAGAATCTCCCAACCATCCTTGCGCATCTGCTCGGTGAACTGGGCGTGTACCTGCACATGTCCGGCTTTCGCCAGGCGAGCTTCTTCCGCGGCGGCTTCGGCTGCCGGATCTATGCGGGTAGGAACTGCCGCTTCCTCTGGCTCTCCTGGCGCGGCATCGGGGTCGCCGATACGATCCGCACTGGGATAGGTAAGCACCGTGGAGCTTTGCCGCTCCCGCGTAGCCGCATCCAGGGAACGCAACCGAATCCGGGCGGCTCCCAGATTGGAAACCTCATCAATCTTGAGGACGGTGTGAACGTCTCCGCGCCCCTCCAAAATCTCTTGTACCTGGTCTGCGGTAATCGCGTCCACGCCGCAACCAAAAGAGTTCAGTTGCACCAGTTCCAAATCGGGCTCGTCGCCCACCCGAGCGGCGGCCTCATAGAGCCGCGAGTGATAAGCCCACTGGTCACGCACCCGCAAGGGGCGCTCCAAGCGGCCATCAAGCACCGAATCTTCGGTAAACACTGCCATTCCCAAGCCGATAATCAGCTCCGGAATCCCGTGGTTGACTTCCGGATCCAGGTGATAGGGGCGCCCAGCCAACACAATCCCGCGCACCCCGTTTTCGCGAATCCACGCTAAGGCTTCCCGGCCTTTCTCCCGGATCTCCGCTTTGACGGCGGCGTCCTCTTCCCAAGCCGCATCCAGGGCGGCTTTGGCTTCCGCCTCGGTCACGTTCCAATCTGCGAATACTTCCGCGATCCGCTTAGGCAGAAACTCTCGATTCCCCAGGTTTAAGAACGGGCTGATCAGGCGCACGTCGCTGTCTTGCACCGACTCCATATTGTTGCGGATAACCTCAGGATAGGTACCCACCACCGGGCAGTTAAAGCAGTTGTCGGTGCCTTCCACCAGTTGTTGTTCATAAATCACCGAGGGATAAAAAATAGTTTTTATCCCTTTCTTCAGCAGCGATTCGATATGGCCATGTACCAGTTTCGCCGGGTAACA
Source organism: Varibaculum prostatecancerukia (assembly GCF_943169825.2). Classification (NCBI taxonomy): domain Bacteria; kingdom Bacillati; phylum Actinomycetota; class Actinomycetes; order Actinomycetales; family Actinomycetaceae; genus Varibaculum; species Varibaculum prostatecancerukia. Next base: position 733,991 of record NZ_OW968402.1, on the reverse strand, counting down.
GATATTTTCGGACGGAATCGACTCCATCCCGGTTTCAAACAGGTCGTGGTTGGAGCGCCCCGAAACCATCACCCGGAATCCCAACTTGGTGAGCATGGTGAACCACAGCGGATAGTTTTCGTACATATTCAGCACCCGGGGAATCCCAATATCCCCGCGGAAAGCTTTCTTTTCGGTCAAGCGGCGATACCCGAAAATCCGTTTATATTTCCAGTCGAACAGGTTCGGTAGCGCCGACTTCTTCGGCACTTTCTCTAAGGAAGCCCCGCGTTCGCAGCGGTTCCCCGACACGTGCCGCTCCCCATTAGAGAAGGTAGAAATGGTCATTTGGCAGTGGTTTTGGCACAGCCTACAGGTCTTGCGGGTAGTCTCTACCTGGAAGTTCTCCAGGTCTTCCAAGGTTGCCAGGGTGGATTCTCCTTGCCCATCATCACTTTGCTTGGCAATCAAAGCCGCCCCATAGGCACCCATTAAACCGGCGATATTAGGACGCACCACTTCCCGCTCAGTCAGCAGCTCGAAAGCCCGCAGCACCGCATCGTTAAGGAAAGTTCCCCCCTGGACAACTACCTTTTCCCCCAGCTCCTCGGGGGTTTTGAGTTTAATAACTTTATAGAGGGCGTTGCGCACCACCGAATAGGAAAGCCCGGCAGCAATATCTTTCGGGCTCGCCCCCTCCTTTTGTGCCTGCTTGACCGAAGAGTTCATAAACACCGTGCAGCGAGTACCCAAATCCACCGGGGATTTCGCAGCCACCGCGTCCGCGGCGAAAGCCTGAACACTGGTACCCATAGTGGCCGCAAAAGTCTGCAGGAAAGATCCACACCCCGACGAGCAGGCCTCGTTCACCGAGATAGAATCCACGGCTCCGGCGCGAATCTTCAGATACTTCATATCTTGCCCGCCGATATCGATTACCGAAGACACCCCCGGCAGCAGGTCCTCGGCGGCGCGGAAATGCGCCATCGTTTCCACTTCACCTTGCTCGAGGTTGAGGGCGGTTTTTACCAGCCCCTCCCCATAACCAGTGGAGCAGGCACGCCCAATATAGGCGCCCGCGGGCAGTTCAGTGCGGATGCGGCGCACAATCTCCACTGCCGCCGAAACCGGGTCGCCCTCGTTAGAGGCATAGTGGGTGAATACGATCCGTTTATCCTGGTCAATCACGACCGCTTTAATAGTGGTGGATCCGGAATCTACCCCCAGGAAGCAGCGCCCCCGCGCCTCAGACAATGGCAACTGCGGGATTACTTCTTTATCGTGACGGGCGCGGAACTGTGCCAATTCTTCTTCGTTAGCAAATAGGGGGCGCATCCGCTGGGAATCAGTATCGATTTTCCCGGTGGTCAGGTCAGTTATTAACTGTTCCAGGGGGCGCGGCTCCCCTTTATCAGCACTAAGCGCTGCCCCCAGCGCCACATAAAGTTCGGCGTGCTCCGGGGTGAAGAAACTATCGGCTTTAGGTAGCAGCTCCTCATAGGCTTTGCGCAGATTCGGGAGGAAGTGCAGCGGGCCGCCCAAGAACATAACGTTTCCGCGAATCGGGCGCCCACAGGCCAGTCCCGCAATGGTTTGGGTGGCGACCGCGGTAAATATCGAGGCCGCGAGGTCTTCGTGCGCGGCACCCTCATTCAGTAAAGGCTGCAAATCGGTTTTAGCGAACACCCCGCAGCGGGAGGCAATCGGATAGAGCTGACTGGCACGCGCAGCAAGTTTATCGAGCCCCGAGGCATCGGTGTGCAGCAAGGTGGCCATCTGGTCGATAAAGGCGCCAGTACCTCCGGCGCAGGTGCCATTCATGCGCTGCTCCGGGGTGGGATGCAGATAAGTGATTTTGGCGTCTTCCCCGCCCAGCTCGATAATCACATCGGTTTGCGGGTGAGTGTCGCCGACCGCTTTAGTGCCGGCGATAACTTCTTGTACGAACGGAACTTTCATAGCTCCGGCAACCGAGAGTCCGCCCGAACCGGTCACCGCCGCTTTTACGGTAATTCCCGGATGCTCTGCGTTGATATCGCGCAGCAGGCCGGCCAGTTCTCCGCGCACGTCCGCGTGGTGGCGGCGATAGTCGGAAAAGATTACCTGCCGCCCGTCAAGTAGCACCGCTTTTACCGTGGTGGAACCAATATCGATGCCTAGCCTGAGCACCTGACCACCTTGACTAAAGGCAGCATTTTTGCCGCCCGCAAAATCAAAGGCGGCAGTGGTTTCACTCATGGCACCTCCCGGAGTTGTTTTCACCCCTCAAACTAGGTTGAAAACGCTAAATTCACAGGGTGTTGAAATTAGGATAGGACTATGGGCATAAGAAAAGATAAAAAGCGCGCCAATCAGCAGGAACGCTCAGAGATACGAAAAAACGAAAGCAGCGAGAGTTTCAATAGCGATGAATTAGCGGCAAAGAATTACGAAAGTAAAATGTTTCCTAATTCATTGCGCCCAGGAATAAACTCGGAAAACCAGGAAGCAGAGGGCGGCCAAGTCTCCGGCCAGAAACCGCGGCAAGAGTTTCACCCCCGCGGCAAAAAGAGCGGCGAACAGAATACCGCGGAACTTAGCCCCCAGAATCCGCCCTCCCCCAAAGACAGCGCAGCAACCTTGGCGGCGCCTGGGCGCGGACCGCGGGGAGCGCGCGGAAAAATGCGGGAACAAATCAAACAGGTCGCCGAAACCCTGTTCATTACCCGCGGATACGACGGCACCACCATGCGTTCGATTGCTAAAGAGGCGGGCTGCGACCCGGCAATGGTTAGCTATTATTTCGGTTCTAAGCAGCGACTTTTTCGTGAATGCTTTGATTTACCCCTTGATCCCCTGGAACAAATTTTGCAGTTATGGGAACCGGGACTGGAGGGGGCAGCTGATCGGCTTTTAGATTTTGCTTTTACCCTTTACGAAGAGCGCCTCACCAAGGATCGAATGAAAGCCCTGATGCGCGCGCTAATAACCGATGCGGAAACCACCCAACGCTTTCGCGCCTATATTAGTGACAACCTGTTAAAAGGGGTTGCCCAATTATTGGACGCGGTAGATCCCAAGCTAGATCCTCGCAAGAAACGGGTAGTTGAGGCGCGTTTTCATATGCTGGTCGAAATTTTGATGTCCATGATCTATGGAGTGGCCACCATGCGCTATATCGTGCAGCTAGAACCGGTAGCCTCCATGCCTCGCAGCCAGCTACAAAACTTCCTCGCCCCGATTCTACAAACCCAAATCGAGAATCTGGCACACGAAGTATTCCCCTCGCTATCCTAAAGAGGTGATGCAAATACTCGCCTCTTCTCCTCTGTTGACTCTATTTCTAGTTATTGCCCTCGGCACCCTATTCGGTTCGATTCCTTTCGGCCCCCTAAAGTTTGGAGCAGCCGGAGCCTTATTCGTAGGTCTGGCAGCCGGAGCCCTCGATCCGGCACTCGGAGAAAATCTCTCCCTGGTATCGGCCATCGGACTGGCACTATTTGTCTACACCATCGGTTTGGCCGCGGGCGCCTCCTTCTTCCGCGACCTGCGCAAGCAAGCTCCTCTATTAATTGGGGCAGTTGCATTGCTAGCCGTATACGCCCTGATTGTAGCTTTTGGTGGCAAAGCCTTGGGGCTCACCTCTCCGCTATTGGGGGGAATGTTCGCGGGATCGCTCACTACCACCCCCGCCCTGGCCGCAGCCACCGATGCTGCGGGAGGAAGCGCCCAGCCGGCAGTGGGATACGCGATTGCCTACCCGGTGGGGGTGATCGTAACCATGGTGGTAGTGACGGCACTAATGCGGATAAAACTCCCAGCAAAAAATGATCCTGATCCGGCTTCTGCAGCCGGGCTAGCTACGCAAACCATCAGGGTAGAAAACCCGATGCGAATCCAGGAAATACCTGGGATTGCCGAGGTCGTAGGCTCTGCCGAGGGCGGGCTGCGGGTTTCTTATCTGCTGCGGGACGGCAAAATGCGGGTTGCCCATCCCGATGGGGAACTAAAATCTGGGGATTTAGCGTTCCTAGTGGGAATCCCAAATGCGGTGAAAACTGCGGGACAAGCATTGGGCAAGCCGATTGAAGAAGATATTTCCAATGACCGCACCGCCGTTAACTTTGGGCGCTTTACAGTTTCTAATAGCCGCCTGGTAGGAAAACCAGTCGCGAATTTGTTCTTACCGGCTCGTTTTCAATCACTGCTTACCCGGGTGCGTCGCGGCGACACCGATATGTTGGCCACGGCGGCTACTCGCTTGCAATTGGGAGATCGGGTGCTGGTGGTTTACCCGGTAGAACGCGAACGCGATATCGCGAAAACTTTCGGGGATTCAGAACATAAAATCTCTGCCATAGATTATCTGCCGTTCGGGCTGGGGATTGCCGCAGGGGTGGCGCTCGGATTAATCACCATCCCGCTCGGATCCCTCGGCTCCCTCGCGCTGGGAGCCGCTGCCGGACCACTGGTGGTGGGGTTAATATTAGGACGCATTGACCGGCTGGGGCCGTTAGTATTTTCCCTGGCGCCCTCGGCAAATAATATGTTGCGACAAATGGGACTGGTGCTATTCCTGGCAGCAGTGGGTCTCTCTTCCGGGCAGGCCTTTGCCGCCAAGGCATTTTCCTTGACCGGCATAAAAATTGGGTTGCTGTCAGCTGTCGGGATGGTCCCAGTACTAGTGGCACTGTGGCTACTCGGAAAATTCTTGGGACTTTCTACTGCCCGCATGGCCGGAGCAATAGCCGGTTTCGTGGGGCAACCGGCAATCCTCAGTCACGTGCAGACCACTATCCCGGATGAGCGTTGCGAATCTGGATATTCTGCGACCTTCGCCCTCGGGATCATCGCGAAAATCGTATTAGTACAGATCGTAATGGTGATTTAGCTTAATGACCAGCATCAGCATAATTCATTTGTAACAGGTAAACTTCCTGCCGCAGCGCATCAGCCAAATCATCACTGAGAATACCGTCCTCCCGTAAATCCTGAATACACCCCAGTTGCAGCCGCAAGGACTCTTCTTCTAACTGATCTACTTTTACCTGCAAATTATTCGGATGGGAGCGAGAATAATTCTTCAAAAACTCCATTATCTCCTGGTGGCCCTCTAGCAGATAAGCAGCAACTTGACGCTCCAAATCATCGGTGGTGCTTTGGCGGGCACGCAAATACTTGATGGCTTCCTCTTCCATCCGTACCCGCATAGCATGCATCTCATTAGAATTTTCAATTACCGGGGTAGAACCGGACTTTAACCGCATCTTCCTAAACCAGTCCCCTAAACGGTTACGCAGAAACTGACCAACACCGCGCAAGCTTTTCCCAGGATGATGGGCGGTAGACTGCGAACCGGATAACAGTAAGGAGCGACGTAAAACTTTGCGCATAGCCGCTACTACCGCTTTATCTGCCTGCCCAGAATCCGCGATTTCATCAAGTAGACGCATCTGGTGACGAATAGTATCAATCCGAATCTCGCGGAAAAGATTATGGGAATGAGAAGAATCCAAATCCTCATTAATTTGGCGGGTCAAACGCGTACAAACCACCGTGACCGCCAAAGGGGAACGAGACGCGAACTGTTCCCGCAAAACCTTTATTACCTGCTTCTTTACCCGGGCACGTGCCTGATGAAGCTCGGTATCATCAGGTATTTCCGGAGTAGGAGTAAGTAAGGGGGTCAAGAAATTAGCCATCAACAAAGTCAATAGAATAACGCCGGAAGCAATAAAGATTAACTCGCCGCGGGCAGGAAACTCTTTACCTCCCGCCGTCACCAGCGGCAAAGTAAAAGCAATCGATAAGGTAACTGCCCCTTTAGGTCCAGCTAAAGTAGTGACCAGGGCATTTTGAATAAGTTTAAGGGCGCGAACCTTGCCGCTTGGAAAAGCCTCTTTAAGCTCGTTAGAGAACTTGTCCTTTCGCTGCAAACGTCGATAGTAACGCCAATCTAAAAGCAATACCCATACAAAACGAAAAACTACGCTTAAGGCAGTTATCGCAAAAACCAACCCAATCAGGGATAACGGATTCAAATTTTCATGCCAAGTACTGTTAAACACCCCCGGGATTTGCGTACCCAACATGATGAACACAATCCCGTTGAGAATAAACGCGACAACTTCCCAAACCGAACCGGACACCAGACGTACCCGAGCAGCAAAAGCACTCGTCCTCTGCGGAACTAAAGTAACCACAAGACCAGCGGCAACTACCGCTAAAATCCCGGAAACGTGCAGCTCTTCAGCAATAATAAAGAAAACCAAAGGTGAGAGCAGTTCAAAAGTCACGTGGAAAACCGTGGACTCGAGCCCAATCCCCCGCACTGCCTTTAGTATCAGCAAAGATATAATCCCCAGTAATACCCCTAGGGATAGTCCCCCCAAAAACGACACGGCAAAAGCTCCCGCCGCATTGGTTAAAGAAAAAGCACCAGTGACGGCAGCCGCCACCGCGAATTGAAAAGAAACAATTCCGGAAGCATCATTAATCAGCGATTCACCAGCTAGTAAAGCGCTTTGCCGCGAATTAAGTTTTACCGTACCCGACAAGGCTCCTACCGCAACCGCGTCGGTCGGACCTAACGCCGCCCCCAAAGCAAAAGCCGCCGTTAACGGGATTGACGGCTGTAAAAAGTTCAAGAGGAAGCCTACAGCTAAGCAACTGCAAATAACCAAGCTGATTGCCAAATTAAGCACTGCCGAAAGATGCCGATATAGCAATCGTTTAGATACATTTCGGGATTCATCATAGAGTAAGGGAGCGATAAAGAGCACCAAGAACAGCTCGGGATCTAAACTAAATTCAAGAGGGCCGCTGATAAAAACGGCCATTAGCAAACCAATCCCGATTTGCACCAAAGGCAGGGAGACGCGGGAAATCATCTGGTCGAGGACTGACGAAAGTAACACAGAGCTCAAGGCGACAACTGCAAAGTGTAAAGTTTCCATTCCGTATCCTCCCTAGCCTTTTATTTTCAGTCTTGATAGTGCGAGTCCCACCACTAAAAATATAGCTCTTCTCAGGATTCGAATGTGCGGCAATAGGTTTTTTGGTTGCCGTCTGCTCCAGTAACCAGTTACCGCCAGAGATGCCGAGTGGCTACCGGTTAGCAAACCTAAAGCGCGGTTACCTCGTCAGGATTAACCCTTCCTGCCGGCGGAACCCCCAGTATTTCGCTGCAGGAACGCAAATCTTCATCCATTTGTGCCTGTAGCTTTTCGACGCTTTCTAATTTGAGCATCTCCCGTAGGCGGGCAATAAAATCAATCGCTATTGGTTCATCATAAAGATCCAGGTCAGCGCGCCCCAGTACATGGGCTTCTACCGTAGTTTTCTTTCCTGAAAACTGCGGATTAGTGCCTACCGAAATCGCCGCCGGTAGATGCTCGACTGCATTAGTTCCCGGCACCGAACGCACCAAATGCCCGGCATATACCCCATCGGCAGGAATCGCCAGGCCTTCGGTTCCTCCCAGATTGGCAGTGGGGAAACCCAGCATCCGTCCGCGCCGAAAACCGCGCTCCACCACTCCGCGCAACCGATAGCTGCGCCCTAAAATACGGGCAGCTCCCTGGACATCTCCTCTGGCTAGGCATTCTCTCACCCGGGTAGATGAATAGCGGCGCGCATCCTGGTCGGTAATATCGGCAACCTCGATTACCTGAAAATCTTGGGCCAGTCCCGCCTGGCGCAAAGTTTCTATATCGCCACGATTCCCCTGCCCAAATTGGACATCTTGGCCCACCACCAGTTCTTTAAGGTGCAGACTCTCCACAAAGTAGTGGTCGATAAAGCTTTGCGGACTTTGATTGGCCAGTTCCCAGGTGTAAGGCACTACCCAGGTGGCATCGAGTCCCAGGGCCGCCATAGCGTCCAGCCGGTCGGGAAGCGGTTGGATTAAGAGGGTAGGATTTTCGGGATTATGCAGCTGGGAAGGGTGGGGTGAGAACGTAATTGCTACCGCTTTTAGCCCCGCCCGTCGCGCCCTCTCTACCACGGTTTTCAAAATCCGGGTATGGCCTTTATGCACCCCATCGAAAATTCCGATAGTGGCGACAGTGCGCTGCTCTTTGTCCAGTTGCGGAGGGGAAGTCCAGATTTCCACGGTTTACTTTTCGCTTTGCCGCACGCCCAGTTCCGGCCTGCCGTTCGCCGGCACTCCTAGCTCGCCGGTACGTTTTTCTTCCGCTGTTTTTCTACCTTTGCCTTTGCCACCGCAGCCGCATCCACAACCGCAACCGCCGGAGCTTTGCTTTTCTTCGCTCATGTTTCTCCTTTTACCTACTTTGTAAACTTAGTACAGATCGCCACTTGCCCTCCACTGGCGACGCCAATAGCGATATTTCTTGGGCAGGAAGATGCAGGGCGTAGATTTTTTCGAGTTTATCCGAGTCTTCTTTCCCGAGGTCACCGCCAATTTGAGAGCTGATTTCTGGACGCTGACCATAACCTAACGCAGTTAACACTTCCGGGGTTACCTGACAGCTGGGGAAGAGGTCGCGACAGACCGCGTCTAGGCTAACTAGCGGCAGTTCTTCTCCCGCCGCTACCACCTGCGATAATTCTTGCAAAGAATAAGCCGGTAAGGACTCATTGGGGTTATCACTACCGCTAGCGTCAAAGGAGCCGACCTGGAGGCGGCGCAAGGCTACTAGGTGCGCCCCCACTCCCAGTTGCTTTCCCAGATCTCGCCCGAGGGCACGAATATAGGTACCCGCGGAACAAATAACTTTTAAATCTTGGTAAACCACCGGTGTCCCTGCATGCTCGCCCGCTTGCGGCTCCCCCAGGGCGCAAAGTTCATAGATAGTAATCGGACGCGGTTCCAGCTTCACTTCTTCGCCCGCGCGAATCCGGTCTGCTGCCCGCCGCCCGCGGATTTTCAGAGCAGAAAAAGCGCTCGGCACCTGCATTACCTGCCCGCGCCAAGTAGCTAGCACGCTTTCCAGGTTCTCTAGGTCTTCCCGGATAGCTCCGCGCTTAGCCGTAATAGTCCCTTCAGCGTCCTCACTATCGGTTTCCACCCCGAAACAGACCCGAGTGGCATAGGTTTTTCTTTGTCCTTGCAGGTACTGCAGCAATTTAGTTCCCCGCCCAATACCGGCCACTAATACACCCGAGGCCGCCGGATCTAGGGTTCCCGCGTGTCCAACTTTGCGGGTTGCCGCCAAGCGGCGCAAACGGGAAACCACGTCATGACTAGTAACCCCCAGGGGTTTATCTACCGCCAGCACCCCATCAGGAGCAGTTCTTGCGGCACGAGGAACTTCCAGTTCTGCCCCTGCCGGAGAAAAATCCGGAGCCCCTTTAGCAGTGTCCATAACTGCAGCTACTTAACTTTCGAAGTGGTTATCATCGCCGGATATTTCTATCTCGCCAGGTTCCGGTGATTCTGCGGGAGCGTCGCCCTCTGCGTCCTCACCCAAAATATCGTCCTCACCAGTCCACTCGGTGAAAGCCGGCGCAGCAGGAGCGTCTTCGTAAACCTTCTTTTCCCGGGGTTTACGATAGGGATCTTCCTCTCCGGCATAGGAGGCCGCCTGGGAAACTCCACGTAGCTGCTGGTCAGAATGCAAAGCGCTAGCCAGTTTTTCTTCAAAACTGGCGGCTTGCTCCGGCAGAGCATCGAGGGTGAACTCAATGGTGGGGGTAAGGCGAATCCCTAGTGCCTTACCCACCTCGGAGCGAATCAAACCTTTAGCGCTTTTCAAAGCACGCGCAGTTTTCTTGCGGTCGTCCTCGTCTCCAAAAACCGTGTAAAAAACAGTGGCATGTTGCAGATCTCCGGTGACTTTGCAATCGGTAATCGTAGTGAAACCGATGCGCGGATCTTTGATGCGACGCTCTAAAAGCCGCGCCACCGTGTTTTGAATCCGCTCTTCAACTTTGCGCCTGCGGGCCTGATCGGCCATGAAAAACTCCTTCACCTAATGCGGCTTTTCGGGCGCAACACACTCGCGCCCGAAAAGCCGACAAGTAACGCTATTCGCGCGGTTTCTCTACCATTTCCCAGGTTTCGATCTGGTCGCCAACCTTGATGTCCTTGACGCCCAGCGAAATACCACATTCGTAGCCTTCGCGAACCTCGGTAACATCGTCTTTTTCGCGACGCAGAGAAGAAATCTGCAGTTCCGGCTCAACTACTACGCCGTCACGCACCAAGCGGGCTTTAGCACCACGCTTGATCAGACCCTCACGCACCAGCGAACCAGCGATATTACCGAACTTGGAGGAACGGAACACCTGCAAGATCTCGGCGGTACCCATCTGTTTTTCTTCATAAATGGGTTTGAGCATGCCCTTCATAGCGTTCTCAACATCTTCAATCGCCTGATAGATGACGTTGTAGAAGCGCATATCTACGCCTTCAGCATCGGCGTATTCGGCCACTCGCTGCGCCGGGCGCACGTTGAATCCAATCACTACCGCGTTGTCTACGCTGGCCAAGTTGATATCGTTTTGGGTGATAGCGCCAACCCCGCGGTGAATAATCCGCAGCTGCACTTCTTCGCCCACATCGATCTTGAGTAGTGAATCTTCCAAGGCCTCGACGGCACCGGAAACATCGCCCTTCAAAATCAGGTTCAAAGTATCTACCTTGCCCTGTTCCAAAGCGGCATTGAAATCTTCCAGCGAAATCCGCTTGCGGCGTTTGCCCAGTTGGGCAGCGCGCTGCTGTGCCTGCCGCTTATCGGCAATCTGGCGAGCAGTGCGTTCATCTTCGGCTACCAGCAGGGAGTCTCCTGCTCCCGGCACGCTGGTAAGCCCCAGCACCGCCGTGGGGAAAGAAGGACCGGCTTCCTCAACCGTATTACCGTACTCGTCAAGCATGGCGCGAACCCGGCCATGCGCCGAACCCACCACAATCGAGTCACCAACGCGCAAGGTACCGCGCTGCACCAAGATAGTAGCCACCGCGCCCCGTCCTTTATCTAGGCGAGTTTCAATAGCCACCCCGCGGGCAGGAGCATCCGGATTAGCTTTCAGTTCTAAGGCAGCATCTGCAGTTAGCAGCACTGCCTCTAACAATTCATGAATACCTTTACGCTGCTTAGCCGAGACGTCAACGAACATTACGTCGCCGCCGTATTCCTCGGCTACCAAACCGTATTCAGTGAGTTGAGCGCGAACCTTATCCGGGTTGGCTTCAGGTTTATCAACCTTGTTGACCGCCACCACGATCGGTACATTCGCAGCCTGCGCATGGTTGATCGCTTCCACTGTCTGGGGCATAACCCCGTCATCAGCAGCCACCACCAAAATCGCGATATCGGTAACTTCCGCCCCGCGCGCACGCATAGCGGTGAACGCCTCGTGACCGGGGGTATCGATAAAGGTAATCGCGCGGCGAACCTCATCCATATCGATGTTTACCTGGTAGGCACCAATATGCTGGGTGATTCCGCCGTGCTCGCCACCAACCACATCGGTATCGCGCACCGCATCCAGCAGCTTGGTTTTACCGTGGTCAACGTGACCCATAACCGTAACCACCGGAGGACGAGGCTTAGCATCTTCCTCATCGCTTTGTTCTTCTTCCTTCAAATCAATATCGAAGGATTCCAGCAGTTCGCGATCTTCGTCCTCTGGGGAAACTACTTCAACCTGGTAGCCCAGTTCAGAGCCTAAAGTGACCAAGGTGTCTTCATCCAAAGACTGGTTAGAAGTCGCCATCTCGCCCAAGGTCATCAATACGGTGACCAAGGATGCGGGATCGCAGTCGATCCGATCTGCCATATCGGCCAGGGACGCACCCGAACGCAAGCGTAAGGGCGTGGAGCCATCGCCGTGAGGTACCTGCACGCCACCAATCTTGGGTGCTGTTTGCTCGTACTCGGCGCGTTTAGCGCGTTTCGATTTACGCCGCTTCGCTTTAGAAGAACCGCCGCGACCAAACGCCCCTTGAGTGGCGCCAAAACCACCGCGACCACGGTTATTCATCCGGTGACCGCCGGGACGACCCGGACCACCGGAACCTCCTGGACCGCCTTGCCCGCCGCCACCGCGCCGTTGACCGCGCGAAGGAGCCGGCTGATCCATCATAGGCGCAGATGCTGAATGAGTGGGCATCACATTAGGAGTTGCCCCCGTACCCCGTCTATTCCCCCGTCCGGGACGTCCACGACCAGCGTTTTTACGCTGCCCGGAGCTGCCTCCGGGGCGTGGCATTCCCTGGGAGGATGCGAAGGGGTTGTTCCCCGGGCGCGGACCGCCGGGACGCGGCATTCCCTGCGAAGATGCAAAAGGATTGTTCCCCGGGCGCGGACCGCCGGGACGCGGAGCCGGTTTCGGGCCAGGTTTCGCCGCTGACCTACCGGGTTTAGCCTCCGGTTTCGCTGCCTTTTTCTGCGGCTTCGCCTCAGTTTCTTTAACGGCCGGTTTCGGGCCAGGCTTCGGCGCTGCTTTACTAGCGGCAGTTTTCTTGGCGCCTTTAGCGGCCGGCTTAGCCTTGGACTGGGGTTCAGCCTTAGCTTCTGTATCCTTGCTAGCTGCGGCTTTGCTTCCAGCTGCCTTGCTAGCGCCAGCTTTCGCCCCCGCCTTGGCTTTAGCGGTCTTGGGAGCCGCCTTCTGTTTCTCCGCTTTAGCTTTGGGAGCCGCCGCCTCTTGTTCTTCGGCTAGCTTGGCAAAATGCTCACGCATTTTCCGCGCAACCGGAGCCTCAATAGTTGAGGACGCGCTTTTTACGAACTCCCCCGAGTCCTTTAGTGCCTGCAGCACAATTTTCGAAGTGGTTCCGAGCTCTTTAGCTAGCTCATGAACTCTAAGTTTCGCCACAATTCTCCTTGCTGGCCTGCCCAGCGAGGAGCAGGCTATTGGTTTAATTGGCAGATCATCGCTGGTTGCTCATCGGGTGACCATCAGCTTCCAACCCTGCTTTCCTGTATCGGGCATCTACTGGGTGTAAATGCCGGTAACCTTACTGAAAAGTTCCTACACCGCTCACAATAAAGCACCGGCCAAGGCAAAAGCCCAGAACCGACGCATCCATTGCAACCAAAGATAGGTTCCACCTTCTATACTAGCGCTTTAGCGGAAATAAGCCGAAGCCGGAGGAAGCTGGCGCAGACCTAAACTAAAGGTTTTCGGATTCCTCCGCGGCAGATTCCTGGTCGATATCGGAATGAATATCGATCTTCGCCCCGGTTAAACGAGCAGCTAAACGAGCATTTTGCCCCTCTTTACCAATCGCGAGAGAGAGCTGGAAATCCGGTACCACCACGTGTGCAAGTACATGTTCTGCCGGTTCCACCGTGACAGAGGTAACACGTGCAGGTGAGAGGGCATTAGCGACAAAAGTGGCCACGTCCTCGGAATAATCGATGATGTCAATTTTTTCGTGGTTGAGCTCATTCATCACCGCTCGCACGCGCCTACCCATAGGTCCGATACAGGCTCCCTTGGCGTTGATATTGGGGCGAGTAGAACGTACCGCTATCTTGGTACGGTATCCGGCCTCGCGCGCCACTGATTCAATAACCACTTCTCCGGAGGTAATCTCCGGGACTTCTCGCGCAAATAGTCCCCGCACCAGGTCAGGGTGGCGGCGCGATATCTCAATCCGGGCGCCCTTTTCCCCGCGCATAGTTTTCACCACCACCGCGCGTATCCACTGTCCGTGACGATACTGTTCCCCGGGAACCTGCTCAGCTTTCGGCAAAATTGCTTCAAAATCGCCAACCTTGACCACTACTGCATCTTTTTCCCGGCTCTGCTGGATAATTCCCGAGATCACTTCGCCTTGCTTATCTCGGAAAGACCCCAACACCTGGTCGTCCTCAGCTTCCCGCAGCCGTTGCATAATGATAGAGCGGGCGGTAGTAGTGGCGATGCGCCCAAAACCCGAGGGGGTGTCATCGAACTCGCCGATCTTGTTGCCGTTCTCGTCGATCTCGGATGCCATCACGATTACGTGACCGTTCTTGCGATTAACTTCTACTCGTGCGTCATCGAGCGCACCGGGGGCGTTATGGTAGGCCTTCAAGAGGGCGTCCTCGATAGCAGCCATCAGGGTATCTAAGCTGACACCCTTTTCCGCTTCTACCATGCGTAACGCGGCCATATCAATATCCATGATGCTCCTTACGAGCTTTAGAACTTCACTACCATCTGGGCTTGCGCAATATCTTTTAGGGGGACGGTGCGCTGGCCCGCGGCAGTTTCCAGTTCGATTTCTTCAGTTGTCGTAGCCACCAGCTTACCCTCTTCGTTGGTGCCCTCACACCTCTTCACCAAGATCTGATGCCCAATCGCCCTGGAAAACTGGCGTTCATCCCTTAGAGGACGCTCAATTCCAGGGGTAGTGACCTCCAGGTTATAGGTGCCGTTAATCGGGTCAACCTCATCCAGGTGTCGAGAAATCTCTAAGGTCGCCTGAGAAAGCTGATCTTCACGCACCGCACCCGGTCCGCGGGGTAAATCTACCGTTACCACTAGGCGGGTATATTTTCCGGCACGTTTTAAAGACACGTCTTCGAGAAAAAGTCCAGCATCTTCGCAATCCCCGGTTAATAACTCGTAGAGTTCATCTTCTAGTTTAGTTTTTGCTTTGCTCATTTCTTCCCCTCGCTAATTATTTATTTCTAAAAACATGTTACCCGTGGCAAACTTAACTTTGATGAAGAAAACTTGGATTGTTCCCCTTACCTTATTACTAAGCGCCTCCCTGAGTCTTGCCGGATGCGGGGTTCGCATCGATGATGGCAGCGGAGATGCGGTGCGTGCGGATCAGACGCAGGTGGCACGCCAACGAGCTAGTGCCTGTCAAGAGGCAATCGGTGCCGGTATCGAACAGGTATTTGCCGGTAGTCCCGATCTTTTAGCTTTTAAAGATGGTTTCGAGGCGCGCGGTAAAGTGCTGGGGCCGCGTTGGCCCAGTCCCCAGGTAAAGATAGCGGGGAAAGAAAAACCGGAGAACCTGCCGGAACCGCAACCCTATCGGATTCCGGGAAACAGTGAAGCTCTGATGCAAAAGCTAGTAGATTGCCAGGTAAATGCCTTAAATGATGGGTTGACTCTAGCTGCCGTGGCTAGGGAGAGCCAAGAATCTTCCCAGGGCGATAAGGACGAAGTAGCACAGTTAAAACAGACCGCGGCTCTCGCGAAGGTACTGGTGGCTACGGGCGTGGCCATGGAGCGTGAAAATAAGCAGATTGCGGCGGCTGCTTCTTTAACCTTACCGCCTGCTAATCCTAGCCAGCTGTCCGCCTTGCGCTACCAGGATGGCAAGTGGCGCCCTGATAAAACGGAGGAAAATCGCAAAGGAAAAGAGGAGAAAACTCCTCTTAGCGATCAGCAAAAGAAAGAACTGAGCAAAGGGATTAGACAGCTAGATGCCCTGCGCTACAATATCGAAAAAAATGCGGCGCAAGGTCGCGATTCCGAGCTGAAAGAGCTGGTTTCGGAAGAGATCACTCCCCTGTTGCGTCGGCAGCTACAGGAGTTGGTTACCCAGTTGGGGACAGATCCGCGGGAAGCGGTTTATCAGCCTTTTGCCGATCTGAGCGGCAGCGACAAGCAGGCCGCCGCCGATGGGTTAAAAATCGCTTCTGAAGTAGAGATGAATTTGTTGACAGTAGTGCCGGATGCTCAAAAGGCTCTGATTGCCCAAACCCTGAGCGGCCTGACGGACTTGCGAGGAAAGCTAGGGCAGGATGCGGGAAGTCTACCCGGGTTAAGTGCTAAGGACGCGAAGGTAAAAACCGCTAGGGTGGGGGTCAAACCTTAACTGGCTGCAGCATCCTAACTGGCGTGAGTGTTTAGGCGCTGTTGGGCGCGAGTAAATCCCTCGGTTACTACTTCGGTTACGGCTTCGCAGGCTCGATCCAGGGCATCTTCGAGGGCGGCTTGTTCCCCCCGAGGAAAGCGCGAAAGTACGTAGTCTGCCGGATCTTGCCGCGGGTGCGGACGTCCGATCCCGATACGCAGGCGCGCATAGTCTCTGGTTCCCAGGTTCTGACTGATGGAACGCAGGCCGTTATGACCGCCTTCGCCGCCTCCGCGTTTAAGTCGTAAATCGAAGGCCGGCAAATCCAGGTCATCATGGATTACCAGTAAACGTTCAGCAGGATCAATCCCGAAAAACTTCACCAGTTTCGCGGTAGGAATCCCAGAAGTGTTCATAAAGGAATCCAAGATGGCTAGCTGCACAGCGGGGGTTTGGATTCCGGGCATTCCCAGACGCATAGTGGCTACCTGGCTGCCAGTTTTGTGGCGCCGCAGCTGCTCTCCTTGGGTTTGCGCCAGATGGGAAATCACCAGGTGCCCGGCATTATGGCGGGTACCTGCATATTTATCGCCCGGATTACCCAGGCCAATCACCAGCCAGGATTCTGCCACTTTCTACCCCTTTATATCGTTTAAATCTTTTCCCTAAAAATTGATTTCGGGGAGGGCCTGCGCCCTCCCCGAAAAGTATAACCAGTGGTTACTCTGCTGATTCTTCCGTAGCTTCTTCCTCGGAATCCTCTTCGCCCTCTTCGCTCTCTTCAGCAACGGGCTCTTCCGGCATCTCTTCCGGCAGAGTAATGGAGAGTACGTCGTGATTGTCGTCCAGAGTGGTGGTTACCCCGGCAGGTAGTTCTAGCTCGCTAGCACGCAAGACGCGGCCTTCTTCCCAGCCTTCCACGTTGATAACGATTTCTTCGGGGATCTCCAAGGGGGATACTTCCACCGGCAAGTTGAAGATTTCCAGGTTGACCACGGTGCCAGGTGTAGGCTCGCCAACCACCGAGACTGGTACTTCGACCTCGACTTTTTCGTCGCGGCTAACCGCTAACAGGTCAATGTGGAGAATGTCGCGGCGTACCGGGTGACGCTGGATTTCCTTTAGCAGCACCAGGTGCTTTTCCCCATCCACATCCAGGTTGATAATCGCGTTCGGGTTATCTTTTACAATCAGGAAAGTCTCGTGACCTGGCAGATTCAGGTGCAGGTTTTCTTCTACAGTGTGACCGTAGAGAACTGCCGGAATCTGTCCCGCGCGGCGAGCGCGACGCGCTGCGCCTTTGCCGGTTTCTTTGCGTACTTGTGCGGAAAGTTCTGCCGCCATTTCTATGTTCCTCCTTAGGATTACGGATATTTACGGAACCCCGGAGGACGTGGGTTTCCCCACGGCCACGTCGATAACGGCGCAAATGCGCCCTCGCCGAGGCAACCTGCTTTCAGGATATAGTCCCGATCCGGCCAGGTAAAACCGGAAGTAGGAAAAGGTCTGGCAACTCACATTTAAAGCCAGGAGTTTTTACCTAATCTTGGTCAAAGAGGGCGGTAACGGAGCCATCATCAAAAACGGTCCGGATCGCGCTAGCCAGTAGAGGCGCGATTGGTAGTACCGTCAGCTGCGGGAAACGTTTATCCGCTGAAATCGGCAAAGTGTCCGTGACAATGATTTCGCGAGCCCCACAGGTAGACAGGCGCTCGGCGGCTGGCGGAGAAAGTACCCCGTGAGTGGCGGCCACAATCACGTCTTTTGCTCCCGAATGTAGCAGCACCTTAACCGCTTCGGCGATAGTACCCCCGGTATCAATCAGGTCATCGACCAGTACGCAAGTGCGACCTTCTACCGTACCCACTACCCGGTGGGCAACCGCCACATTGGGGCGGGTGGTGTCCCGGGTTTTGTGCACGAAGGCTAGTTCGCAACCACCCAGCTTATTTGCCCATTTCTCTGCCACCCGGATACGGCCCGCATCGGGGGAAACAATCGTGAGATTACTTTGATCAACCCGCCTTTTTACATAGTCGATCAGGACCGGTTGGGCATAGAGGTGATCCCAGGGGCCATCAAAGAATCCTTGTTCTTGAGCGGCATGCAAATCCACGCTCATTAACCGGTCAGCACCAGCAGTTTTGAACAAATCGGCAATCAGGCGGGCAGAGATGGGTTCGCGTCCTTGGTGTTTCTTATCCTGGCGGGCATAGGGGAAGAAGGGCGCGACTACGGTAATGCGAGCCGCGGATGCCCGTTTGAGGGCATCTACCATAATCATTTGCTCCATTACCCACTTGTTCAAAGGAGCAGTATGGGATTGCACTACATAGCAGTCTGCCCCGCGTACTGACTCTGAAAACCGTACATAAATCTCGCCATTGGCAAAATCGTAGGCGACAGTGGGCAGCACCTCGGTATGTAGTTCCTCGGCTATCCCCTGTGCAAGTTCGGGGTATGCTCGTCCCGGTACAATCAGAAGGTGTTTTTGACCTGCGGATTTAATCCCCGTCATTGCGTGTTACCTTTCATTTTTGGCCAGATTCGCCCTGCCGTTATTTTGATTCTACAAGTCATGAAGCGCCCTACAGGTTGGTTTCGCAACAATGGTTGGAACCATTAGCGATATTTACTGCCTGCAAATCACAGCGCCGCACCTGAGCGCCCTCCCCTACCTTTACATCACGAAGAGAAGTAAAGGGACCGACCTCGGCATCAGCGCCAATCACCGTGTCGCCGTGGAAATCGCATCCCGGCAAAATCACGGCGTCAGCCGCAATAGTTACGCTTTTTTCAATCCACGTGGTTTCGGGGTCAATAATGCTAACCCCATCCTTCATCAATTGGTTAAGAATCCGCCGGTTATATTCCCGGTGCAACCCCGCCAGCTGTATCCGGTCATTACAGCCTTCGGCCTGCATATAGTCATCGAGCAGATAGGCTCCGGCGCGCCCGTTTCCGGCCGCTATCGCAATGGTGTCCGTCAGGTAAACCTCGCCCTGGTCATTATCGGTATCCAGTCCCGAAAGAGCCTGGGTCAGGAACTGGGCATCGAAAGCATAGATGCCTGCGTTAATTTCCCGGATTTGTCGCTGGTTTTCCTGGCAGTCGCGGTCTTCTACAATGGCGCTGACCGCGCCATTTTCGGAGCGGATTATCCGGCCATAGCCAGTGGGATCCGGTACTTGGGTAGTCAAAATAGTTACCTGATTTCCGGCTCCCTGATGGGTTTGCAGCATTCTCTCGAGGGTGGAGCTTTCCAGAAGTGGCACGTCTCCGGAGGTAATCACCACGGTTCCGCTGAGCTGGCCTTGCTCACCCAGTTTTTGGAGGGCGCATTGCACTGCCCTCCCGGTTCCCGGGATTTCATCTTGGTCAGCCAAAATTGCTTGCGGACAGTAGCTGTTTACATACTGGGCTACCGCTTCGCGTTCATGGCGAATAACCACGCACAACGCCCCTGGTTTCAGGGCGGCGACCGCATCGATAGCATGTCCCAGCAGCGCTTTGCCCGCTAGGGGGTGCAGCACTTTGGGGCGAGCAGATTTCATACGAGTGCCTTTACCAGCAGCCAAAATAATCGCTGCAGCGGGCGTATTTTCCATTATTTGACCCCTTTGTAGGTAGCCGGATTGGAAAGAATAGGCACTTAACTGCCAGTTCCGCCCCCAGGATTCGAACCCGGCTCTCAAGGCACCAAAAGCCCGCGTGTTACCTATACACCAGGGCGGAATACTCCTCTATATTACACAGGGCAAATAAGTTTCCTAAACCGGAATGTATTAACGAGAGCAACCACCCCGCTTTCACTCATAAAATTTTTTGTTAATCAGGAAACGCATATGCCCACGCGGGAGCAAAAATGCTATGGCGGAGGAGCTGGCAGGCTACGCATATTCGGGGTGCTCAGCGGGACAGCCAGCTTAGCTGTGTGTCCAGATCCATATTTTCGGTAAACCTAGCTTCGTAGTGCCCATAATGAGAATAAGACATAGACCGTTGTCTCGACATCGAGTAAACTTAGCTTGTGATTCCACAGAATATTTCCTCTGATGCTACTGACGAAGTTGATCGCATCATTCTCGCTTGGCAGATTGAACGCCCGGATCTTGACGTTTCTCCGATGGAGGTTTATTCCCGGGTTGCCCGCTTGGCTCGCCACCTAGATTTGGCTCGTAAAGAGGCCTTCAGCGCGCAAGGAATGGAGCCTTGGGAGTTCGATGTGCTGTCGGTGCTACGCCGCGCCGCCGCCCCCTATTCTTTAACCCCCGGCACCCTGCTGCAGGAGCTGCTGGTTTCTTCCGGCACCATGACTAACCGGATTGATCGTCTAGAAAAGAAGGGGTTAGTCAAACGCACCCCTTCCCCTCATGACCGCCGCGCGGTGTTGGTGACCCTCACCGACAAGGGAGTTGCCCGAGTTGATGCGGCTCTCAAGGAACTGTTGCGACGGGAGTCAGACTTAGTATCTCCCTTAGATGAGGAGGAACAGAAGGTACTCTCGGGACTGCTGCGGCGCCTATTGTTACCTTTCGAAGGCACCCCGGTGCGTCCTCTGCGTTAATTCCCTGCAGGCTACCCCGTTTTTGCACTGATAGTCATCCGGTTTGAGCTCCGGAGGTTGTCCGGGTCTACTCCATGATTTCTGACAGGCGCAACCAGTTTTCTTCTAGCGTCTCCTCGTCACTAACCAGTTGGGCGCGGCGCTGATTAAGCCTTTGCAGGTACTCCAAGCCTTCCGGGGAAGTATCGGCGGCACCTTCGCTTAACTCCTGGTCTACCTGTTTCAGCTGTTGATGTAGCTTATCGAGTTTCTTTTCAGTAGCCGAAAGTTCCTTACGCGCCCGGTATATTTCCGCCCCGCTTTTTTGCGGCTGCTTCCCGGTTTTCCCGCTATCCTCACCGGTAGTTTTATCGGCAGCATCCTCACGGTCATTGTCGGCGGGAATCTCCCCGGTTGCCCGCAGCTCTAAATACTGTTCTACTCCGCCGGGCAGCGCCGCCAAAGTGCCATCAGCCAGCAGCGCCACCTGCGAATCAGTTACCCTTTGTAGCAGGTAGCGGTCGTGACTGACCACCACCAAGGTGCCGGGGAAAGAATCTAGCAGATCCTCTAACTGCGCCAAAGTGTCGGTATCCAGGTCGTTCGTGGGCTCATCCAGAATCAACACATTAGGTTCTGCCAGCAGCTGGGAGGCAATCTGCAGACGCCGCATTTCCCCACCCGAAAGATCACTTACCCTAGTCCAGGCGCGTTCTTTGCTAAACCCCAGTTTTTCTACCAGTTTGGCGGCGGTTATCTCTTGTTCCCCCCACTGGATTCGTTCCTTGATCTGGGAAATCGCTTCTACCACCCGCAAATCGGGATTCATCCCTTGGATGTGGGGAGTTTGCTCTAAGGTGGCTAGCTGCACGGTTTTCCCCCGTTTGACTTTGCCGGCACTCGGGGTGAGTTTCCCACTCATAATCCCCAACAAAGTGGATTTACCAGCACCATTAACCCCGATAATCCCTACCCGCTGACCGGGATTTAACCGCCAAGTCACCTGGTTCAAGATTTTTCGGCTTGACCCCGGATAAGAAAAGGACACGTCCTCTAACTCGATTACTCGTTTCCCTAGGCGCGCCGAGGCCAGGCGCACTAACTCTACGCTGTCACGCAGCGGGGGAACATCACTGATCAGGGCTTCAGCGGCGTCAATGCGAAATTTTGGTTTGGAGGTACGCGCCGGGGCGCCTCGCCGCAACCAGGCAAGTTCTTTGCGCAACTGGTTTTGACGTTTTTCTTCCGCCACCTGGGCTTGCCGCGCCCGCTCCATCCGGGCAAGTACATAGGCAGCGTACGAACCCTCGTATTCTTCCACGTGTCCGGGAATTTGTTCGCGCCCAAATCCGGGATCAACTCCGGGCACTACCTCCCAAATCCGGTTACAAACCGCATCCAAGAACCAGCGGTCGTGGGTAATCACCACTAAAGCTCCGTTTCCAGAGCTAAAACGGTTATTGAGGTAGCAGGCTAGCCAGGCTACTCCCTCCACATCTAAATGGTTAGTGGGCTCGTCTAACGCCAAAATGGGGGCATCTTTGCCCAGGGTGCGCGCCAGGGCTACCCGGCGCTCCTGTCCCCCAGACAGCTCCCCACACTTTGTGGACAAATCTATATCCGGCAGGAGTCCCTCATCGATTTGGCGTAGATGTGGCTGTGATGCCCACTGATAGTCGGGGATGTTCCCGTGGACTTCTTCTTTTACGTTCAGGGCAGGATCCAGGGTTTGCTGCTGGGATAGGCAGGCAAAACTTATCCCAGGCGCATAGGTAACAGTGCCACTATCGGGTTCTTGGGTTCCGCTCAGCAGACGCAGCAGCGTAGATTTTCCGGCGCCATTGGGACCTAAGATTCCGATCCGGTCGCAGGGAGCGAGGCTGACGGTTATTCCTGACAGTAGACGGCGCGGGCCGGCGAGAGCGCCGGCTTCGTGGGTTCCAGCTAAGAAGATACTCACGCCAACCACTGCTTTCTGGCTAACTCTATGTCGGAGGCAGAAAAAGTCAGCGGCAAGGTGTAGGCAACTTGTTCTAGTTGCGCCAGCCTAGCGGCCAGTTCTTCTGCCTTCTCAGCGCTGTCAACTAGGCAAATAACGCTGGGGCCAGAACCAGTAATAAAAGGAATCGCTTCCTGCTCTTTAGCGGTCTCTATAGTCGCCTCCAGCTGCGGAAGTAAGGCAAGCGCCGGGGCTTGTAAATCGTTACGGATTAACTTTGCTAAGGCGTCCAAATTTCCAGAATAAAGTGCTTCTAGCAGGGCAGTTATATCCGCTATAGTCGGCAAGGCGGTCGATGCCACGCCTGACTGGTCAAACTGTTGAAACACCTTTGGAGTGGGCAGGGTTTCCGGGGAAACTGCCACCACCAGATGCAAGGGTTTTGCTGGCGGCAGGGGGGTAATCCGGTCACCGCGCCGATCCGCGAAACTGGTTCCCCCGTAAAGCCCAAAGGGCACATCCGCGCCCAGGCTAGCTCCCAGTTCGGCCAATTCCCCCAGGGAGAGCCCGGCTTGCAGTACCTGGTTAGCGGCGAGCAATGCCGCTGCCCCATCGGCAGAGCCGCCTGCCATGCCGGCCGCTACCGGCACCTGTTTGTTAATCTTTATCTGCGCGCCTCCCTCGTAACCACAATGCGCGGATACCAGCACAAATGCTCGGATAGCCAGGTTATTCTGCGGATCTAGCCCCGACATTGCCTGTTGGTCGCGGCTAGAATCGTAGCCAACCGCGCCGGGCGGGGCGCTGAAGGAAACTTCAAGGTCAAAACCCTCTGGTTGCAGGGTTATCTCTACGGTTTCTTTGAGGCTGACTGCTTGGAAAACAATGGATAGGCGGTGGTAACCGTCTTCAGCTTCCCCGGCGGCTAACAACAGATTTATTTTCCCGTGGGCGCTCGCGCGCGCCTTGAGCGGGGATTTCCCTGTCGAAGTTTCCCCTCCTACTGGCAGGTTTTCACAATCCTGAGGCGCGCCTTCACCAGATGCATTTTGCTCGCTAGGATCCGGTTGCGAGTTTTCAAAACCGGAAAGGAGAGCGCCCCTCAGCCTGGCCAGCGCCGTAAAGTGCTCCACACTCAGGTTTTCGGCGCGGGCAGTGGGATCGATTCCGCAGGCTTGTAAGAGGGGCGCGGCGGCCAGGGGCTGCGCCCAAGATTTTAGCCCCGCCCGCAGCATCTTTCTCCGGGAAGCAAACGCCTGGTCGATTAGTTTAAAAACCGCTTGGCGTTCTTCTTCTGTTGGCTCCCCTGCAGGTGCCGTTCCCGGAGCTAAGTTGCTTTGCCTGCCCTCGAATACCCTTCTAACAGGGGTTTTGGTTTCCCGGGTGATCTCTACTAAGGCCGAATCTACGTTGGGTTGCGGGTAAAATACTCGCCGCGAAATCTCTGATCCCATCCGTGCCTTGCCGTACCAGGCAATTTTTACGCTGGGCACCCCGTAGACTTTGCTGCCCGGAGTGGCGCACAGGCGCAGTGCCACCTCTTTTTGCACCATTACTAACGCGCGTTTAAGAGAAGGGAAAGCCGCAAATAAATGCAACAACACCGGAACCGCCACGTTATAGGGCAAGTTAGAAACTAAAACTTCCGGGGAAAACTCCCGGGAAAGATCTTCCCTCTCGCTCACTGTTTTTTCTGCGTCCGGCGCAATGCTTTTCAATCCCACTAAATCTGCAGGTAACAGCTTTAAGGCGTCTTTTTGAATCAGATACATCTGACCGGCAGCACCGGAAGCGTGACTGAGAATAGTTGCCGGTAAGAACCGGGCTAGACGGGGGTCAATCTCGCAGGCGGTCACGCAGGCGCCCGCCTCTAGCAGCCCCAAAGTTAGCGATCCCAGTCCGGGACCGACTTCTAGTACCTGGTCACCGGCTTTTATCCCGGCTTCGCGCACGATTTTTCGAATAGCACTGGGCTCAGTAACAAAGTTTTGTCCCAACTGTTTAGTAGGGCGGATATCCAGCTGGCGGCATAGCCGGTGAATTACGCTGGGAGTCAGCAGGGTAACTGCAGGGTTTTCTTCCACCCCTCTAGCCTACTAATACCAGCCCCGTTTCTGAGAATGATCCCAGGCACCGCAGGGGTCAGTGTAACGTCCCGCAATATATCCAAGCCCCCACCTGATTTGGGTGGCTGGATTAGTGCGCCAATCTGCCCCGGCAGAGGCCATTTTGTTTCCCGGCAGGGACTGCGGGATCCCATAGGCGCCGGAACTGCGATTTTCCGCGCGGCTATTCCAACCTGACTCACGGTTCCACAGTTTCACTAGACAGGTAAACTGTCCTTCTGACCAGCCGCGCGAAACTACCATCTCGTGAGCCATTTCTTGGGCTTCCCCCGCGGGCACTACCGGCCCATAGTCAAAGTTTGCAGAGCTATCTGGGCCTACCCGCACAATTTTGGGCTCGGCTTTAACCACAGTAGTCACCTGTTCGGGGGACTTGAACGCCACTTCCCCATCTACGGTTTCCACGAAAGTACTTTTTGCGACGACTTCTTCTTTACCCTCGTCCTCAACTACTTTCTTGCCCGGCTCCAGGTTCTTGTCCTCAACTTCTTTAACCGGAGGGGCGGTCACTTCTTCTTGTTTAGAAAGATCCCGCTCTACCCGCGAAACCCGAATGGTAGCCGCGTCCGCACTGGTTTTTTCTACAGTTACTCGGTCAAGGGTAGAAAGTTGAATGCCGGCTGCCTGCGCCGCTACCCGCGGATCCGCGCCCTCTTTATAGGAGCCGCTAACTTCCTGCCCGTCAACCCTAAAAGTTGCCTGCAACTTGGGAGCGTCTTGATCGGTTACTCCCCATCCAATTTTTGCGTCTTTGGTTCCCTGCAAAACCACTGGACGGGCGTGCACAATCTTGATCTGTTGATTGCGAGACATCTGGGTGCCGAGGGCGGGAGTCACTTGGTCATATTGCCCAACCTTGATCCCCATATCGGAAATTACTTGCTCAACGGTGCGATTCATAGTTTGCACCTGCCGGGTGGCGCCATCGACAGTAACCGAAACTGTCTTGTATTCGCTGGCTACGGCAACTCCCCCACCTAACACAATGGCGGCGGAAATCCCGGCGAATATCGCCGTAATTTTCGCGCTGGTGCGCCGATGTTTCTTGCCCATTTCCACCCTCACTGCTCCGGTTTTAGCTGTGAAATCATTAGCAAATTCCTCAATAACCACAACTGTAACCCGATTGTTACCAAATAGCTACCCCTTTGGAACAATTTCTCAGGTGGAACAGGACACCCTATTTTGTAGCTCAACCCGGGTTTATAGCCCGGTATTTACCGGCTGCTATTCGGCTAAGGCCGCGACTTTCTCGCCGTAAATCTCACGGGTATTTTTTACCAGCTGATCGGCCATTTCGCTTTCGCTCCGTCCAGTGATTTCCGCCAGTTTCCGCACTGTCCATACCGTCATATAGGAGGCATTCGGCTGCCCCCGATGTGGATGGGGGGTCAAATAGGGGGCATCGGTTTCTACCAGCAACAGCGAAAGAGGCATTGCCGCTGCCGCCTCTCGCTGCCACTGATTGGCGTTATAGGTAACCGGTCCGGCAATCGAGGCATACCACCCCTGCTTAGCCAGCACCTGAGCCATTTCTTTATCGCCGCTAAAACAGTGGAAAATAGTCCGCTCCGGGGCGCCCTCCTCCAGCAGAATCCGGATAGTGTCGGCGTGCGCCTCCCGGTCATGGATCTGCAACGGTAGCCCCATCTCTTTAGCTAGAGAAATATGCATCCGGAATCCGCGCTGCTGCGCCTGCCGTCCCTGAGGGGAAGTTCGAAAATAGTCCAGGCCGGTCTCCCCAATCGCTACGGTTTTTTCCGAGGAGGTCGCCGCTTCATAAACCTGCTGGACTGCCTGCTCTAAAGAATAACGTTGATGCCATTCCTGCAGCTGATAGGTTTGCCCATCCGGGGCAGTAGCCACCACTTTTTCGTGCAAAGCCGCCTCATTGGGATGAATCGCCAGTGCGCAAAATACCGCGGGATTTT
Organism: Varibaculum prostatecancerukia; assembly: GCF_943169825.2. Lineage (NCBI taxonomy): Bacteria > Bacillati > Actinomycetota > Actinomycetes > Actinomycetales > Actinomycetaceae > Varibaculum > Varibaculum prostatecancerukia. The sequence continues at coordinate 707,779 of NZ_OW968402.1, read as the reverse complement.
CCGCAGTCAATTGCACCGTAGGTGCTAGCTCGTCCACTTGACAACCCGAAGTAATCATGGCGCTTACCCCCACCTGGCGGGCACGTTCCAATTGTTCAGCTAAGCTGAGCCGTACCCCCTCTACCAGGGGAATCTGTTTTTCCCACAGCGGTAAATGGGTGTGATTGTCAATGACTTTACCGGCTAGAGGCGTCGGCACCTCCGGCCAGCCGCGCCGCCGACGTGATTTCCCCATCTAGTTTGCTTCCTCCTCTATGTGGGCATGAATATGTGCCTGAGTTCCTCCCTCTTCTGGGCTGCTCCAATCAATCGCACCTTTCAAGTTACCGCGCACTAAAGTGCGCACAATCGAAGTTCCCAAACCAGAAAGCGGCTTATCGCCCAGTCCTACGCCATCATCGCGCACCCACACATCAAGTTCAGTTCCCTCTCTTTTGGCCTCCAGAGTAACTTTGCCGCCATGATCGGCTAGGCCGTGTTCAACCCCATTAGCTACCAACTCGGAAATCACCACTGCCAGCACCGAGGCGGTATCGGCATCTATTACCCCGAAGCTACCCACGAAATCGGTTTCCACTAGTTGATCCGTTGCCGCCATCGCCGCTGACATGCGTAGCAGACGGGAAATCATATTGTCGAAGTCCACGGTTTCGCTGGCCGTTTGTGATAGTTCTTCGTGTACCCGCGCAATCGAGGCCACCCGCCGCTCCGCCTCCCCCAGCGCGGCCTTAACTTCCGGGGAATCTGAGCGCCGAATCTGCATCCGCAGAAGCGCAGAAACCGTTTGCAAATTATTTTTTACCCGATGGTGAATCTCGCGAATAGTGGCATCCTTGGTCATTAACTCGCGTTCCCGTCGGCGCATCTCACTTACATCCCGGCACAGTAGGAGAGCGCCCACCCGTTCGCCATTATCTTCTAGCGGCAACGCCCGGAAAGATACCGTTCCTGCCGGTGACTCCACTTCCGCTACCCAAGAGGCTTTCCCCATGATTACTACGGGCAAAGCTTCATCGACTTGGGATTGATCCTGGACTACCTCGGTTATTAACTCCGCTAGCACCGCACCGTTGACCTCTTCACGTAACCCTAAGCGGCGCAAACAGGAACGAGCGTTCGGGGTCAAGTCCAATACTCGCCCCTCGGCATCTAGGTTAATGGCACCGTCAATCAGACGTGGCATCCCATGCATACTTGTTGGAGGAACGGACGCGGAGGGGAAAGAACCTTGGGAAATCATGTTGCAAATCAAGTTCGCGGTCTGATGGAACCATTGTTCTTGCTGTTCAAAAACCCGCAGTGATTGAATATTAATCTCTAGGGTCAACGCCGCCACTACTCGACCTTCGTGCCTGACTGGCAGCGCACTAGCAATCACCGAATAGGATCCTGCCCAGCGCACCTCGGGAACCTCAGGTCGCGAATCGGGGGCAAAAGCGGCGGTCAACATGCCTGAGCGCATTGGGGAAGCTGCCAAACCCACCACGTCATCGAGGTGAATAGTAAAACCGGAGGCCGGGCGAGTGTGGGCTACCGCTAAGAAACGTCCCTCACCATCAGGAATCCATAAAATTAGGTCGGCGCTGGCAATATCGGATAACACCTGCCAGTCACCCACCAGCATATGGAGGTGTGCTATATCGCTTTCTGATAGATCCTTTCCATATCGGTGGATCAGTTCCCGCATGCCGCTCACGCTAATAGTCTATGCTAGGCGCGCCTCAGCTCGGGCAGGGGTATCCATAGAGATGTTTAAGCTGAATTATTTCGCCAGCCAACGCTTAGCCGCGTCCTCTTCCCCGCGAGCCAAATCCTGCAGGTGAGAGAGGATTTCTCGTTCCACTTTACCGCCAATAAAGGGAATATCTACGCTCAGATTTCCGGTTACGCGTCGCAAAGTCTTACTTCCGTCTGCTCCAGCGGACTCTAGCGTGCTTTCTGCCTGCACTCGCAGGGGAACTTTTTCCATCCGCATCTGGAAACCGCCTTGGGCAAACAGCCCCGGAACCGGATTATCCTGCCAGTTCTCAACCATTTCGATTATTAACTGGTCCGGGAGCAGCTTCCCGTAAGGAGAAGATGTTTTCACATCTGCAATATTCACTTTTGCTCGCGACACAAAAGTTCCCACCCCCGCCGGTTTCACCTGGACTTGGCAGTGGATTTTCGGCATTTGCGTCCAGCGAAATTCCAAAAAACCCGGATCATTTAGCAGCTGCAAAACCTGCTCTGGCGAGGATGGATAGTGAATCAATAGCTCGAAATCACGCAATCCTTATCCCTTTCTTTCGACCTATTTTTTCTCGAGGGTCGCCACTTACAGCCGAGGCGGCTAACCTAATAACAACAAGTAATTTTGATTCTAACCAGTTTCAATTACCAGCACAACCAGGAGAAAACCCCAAATGTTCGAGCGTAAAGTTCCTAAGTTTTTCCAGCCCGCTAAGCGCAGCTCTCAAAAACAAATGGCCACGGCACTGAAAGAATCAGTAGCAAAAGCGCGCCAAGCATCTAACTTTGGGGAAGTAATAGACGCAGTCCTGGATATTCCTAGCGAATACATTGACAATAAGCTGTTGCGGCTAGCTAAAACCCATCCCCATGCTGACCTGCGTGAACTGGAGGATATTTTAACCAAACAGTACATTAAGCGCACCGCTTACGCCTCTTCAGCAGTGGGGGCGGGAGCAGCAGTGCCGGGTACCGGAACTGGGATCGCCCTGGGGCTAACCGCCGGAGAGCTGGCAGTCTACGCAGTACAGACTACCAGCTATATCCTGGGGGTTTCGCGTCTGCATGGGGTGCGCCCTAAAGACCGCGAGCAGCGCCGCGCTTTGGTGCTATCTAGCCTGCTAGGAGAGAAAGGTGCAGAGATTGTTTCTGACCAGTTGGGGCTGCGGACGCTTAGTTGGGCGCGCGCTTCCCTAAAGAATCTTTCCTCCCCTACTTTGGGGCAGGTAAATAAGGCGCTGATGAAATATGCCTCGAAGAAACTTGCTCACCGCACTGCTGGAAGAATGGTCGGACGGCTAATCCCCTTCGGGATCGGTGCCGGAGTAGGTTATCTATCCGGGAAGGCAGTTGCGCGACGCACCGTCAAGGGAGTGCAGGCTGCCCTCGGAGACTCCCGGGATGCCTCTGTTAGCGATCTAATGGTGGAGCTGGCTCCGGTCATTGACCTCACCCAAGAACCTGCCCACGCAGGCACCGGAGAAGATTTTTTCGCTGAGTGAGGACGGATACCGGCGCGTGTCCTCAAAACTGCCCTAAATAGCGCCAGTTATTGCCCCGGTGCGCCCGCCACCAAACAAAAAGTGCCGCTGCCCGGCTAGAATATGGACAAGGACTAGCGAAAGGTGAGGGCGCGTGACGGACAGGCAATACGAGGATTTACTGGCCAAAATTTTAGAAACTGGCAGCGAGAAGCAAGATCGTACCGGAACCGGTACCCGCTCACTGTTCGGAGCCCAGCTGCGCTACAACCTGGCAGAATCTTTCCCCTTAATTACCACTAAGCGAGTATTTATGCGGGGAGTTGCCGAGGAACTGTTCTGGTTCTTATCCGGCACCTCTAACGTAGGGCCGCTACAGGAAAAGAAAGTACATATTTGGGATGATTGGGCGGATGCCGAGGGCGAGCTGGGACCGGTCTACGGGGTCCAGTGGCGTTCTTGGCCCAGCCCAAAGGGCAATATCGACCAGATCGAAAACCTGCTTGACACCATTAAGAATGATCCCTCCTCGCGCCGGATGCTGGTATCGGCCTGGAACGTATCGGAACTAGATAAAATGGCGCTTGCCCCCTGTCACCTGCTATTTCAAGCCTATGTGGCAGACGGTCGTCTCTCATTACAGGTTTATCAACGCTCCTGCGATATGTTCCTGGGGGTTCCTTTCAACATCGCTTCCTATTCTTTGCTCACCCATATGCTGGCTCAGCAAAGCGGGCTGGAAGTCGGGGATTTGATTTGGACCGGCGGGGATTGCCATATTTACAACAACCATGTGGAGCAGGTGCGCGAGCAGCTATCCCGCGAGCCCTACCCCTTCCCTACTTTGCATCTTAACCACGCTGATAATCTTTACGCCTATAAGTGGGAAGATATCGAGATCGAAAACTATCGCCACCACCCGACTATTAAAGCGCCGATAGCAGTTTAGGAGGAAGGCGATGAAGATTGGCATGATCTGGGCGCAGGCAGCGCACCGAGTTATCGGCGATGGCCAGGGCATGCTGTGGCATGTTCCCGCTGATTTTAAGCATTTCAAAGCCACTACTATGGGTAGCCCGATTATTATGGGGCGCCGCTCCTTTGAAGCCTTAGGGAAACAGCCTTTACCCGGCCGGTTAAATATCGTTTTAACTTCTCAGGAGGGCTACCCGGCCGAGGGCGTACAGGTAGCTTCCTCGTTTTCAGGGGCTCTGCAGCTAGCCGAGGATTCCGGGGCAGCAAAATGTTGGATTACTGGCGGGGCGCGCCTGTATCAAGAAGGAATGAAGGTAGCTGATGAACTGGTGGTTACCTATCTGGATTTAGATGTGGGTGACCAGCCCGACTACGCCCACGCTCCCCAGATTCGTCCGCAGCTTTGGCAGGTGGATACGGCACGCTCCGATAGTGAGTTTCGCCCTATCTCCGGGGATTGTCGCTGGCAGCTTGTTTACTATAAGAAAAAAGATTCTACCGGCAATTAACGCCGCTGGATACACTGGTGTATCGTAACCGTTTAGTAAAAGATATAAGTCTAGAAATTTCGGAGGCACGATGGAGAAGAAATACCGTTGGAACACTCTTTCCAACGTGATAGTAATTCTCGGTATCCTGGTGATTCCGTTAATGTATTCCGGCCTGTTTACCTGGGCGTATGAAGATCCGATGCAACGGGTTAACGTCCTAAAAGCAGCGGTGGTGAACCTAGATCAGCCAGCTACCGCCACCAGTGCAAATGGCGAAAAAACCCTTAATCTGGGGGAAAGTCTGGAAAAAGAACTCTATAAGGATGATGCCCCCGGCTTCGACTGGACTAAAGCTTCCCTCCCCCAGGCTAAATCAGGTCTAGAAGACGGAACCTATAAAGCCCTATTGCTGATTCCCAATAATCTATCCAGCTCTTACGCGAAACTCGCCGACCCCCAGTCACAGGTTCCAGGCAAGAAAGCTCAGCTAGAACTGCGCACCGATGACGCGGTGAACTATCTGCAGGGAACGATGGCAACTTCCGCTGCTTTAGCACTGCAGGCCGCTTTATCTCATGAGGGCGCTGCCGGATATATTGATCAACTTTTACTGTCGACCGGTCCGCTAAAAGAGGGATTTCTAGATGCGGCCTCGGGAGCTGACCAACTGGCCGCAGGGGGAGAACAGTTAGGTACTGGGGCCGACACGCTAGTGGTGGGATTGGGAGATCTCGCTGATGGCAGTGTTAAAATCCGCAATGGCGCCCTGAAGCTGCGGGATGGAATCACCGCCTATACCGGTGGGGTTTCCAGCCTCAATTCCGGTCTGGGGCAGCTAAATAGCAATATGCCGAAACTAGCTGCTGGTGCCAAGCAAGTAGATGGCGGTGTCGACCAGATTCACCAGCAGGTAGCTGCCATGCAACCCGAAGTTAGTAAACTAGCTAAAAGCGGAAATGACTTGGTGGATCTTTTAGCCCCACTTTCGCAAGCCGACATCGATACCGCCAAAATCAACCAATTGTTGAACGAACTTAAACAAGCAGCGGACAAATGCGCCCAGGTGCCCCCGGCGGCACTTCCGTCATTCCCCCACTGCCAGTTGCTTACTGAACTAGCGAACAAACAGGGCATCACCCTGCAGCAGCTGTCCGAAAATATCACCAAGGGTCAAGGCCTGCTGACGATCGCGGACAAACTTTCCCAGGCTGATCCACAAGAAATGAAGGCGAAGCTGAACGCAGCAGATCAAGGAGTTAAGGAACTTAGTCGGCAAACCGCCCTTACCCCACAGGCTCAAGCCGGAAAGCAAAAACCGACTCTAAAAGATGGCACTTATGCCTTGGCGAACGGATTAGACCAGGCACAACGGGGGGTTCAGAAACTTTCTGCCGGAGCCTCTACCCTAGATAAGAATTCCGGACAGTTACGCACGGGGGCTAATGCTCTCAGCGGCGGCCTCGATTCTCTTTCCCGGGGTGCGGGTAAAGCCTCCGAGGGCGGAAAACAACTTTCTGGCGGAATCGGTAAGCTGACCGAAGGGGCCTCTAGCTTGGAAGAAGGGCTGCGCGATGGCGCCCAGCAGGTTCCCACCGTTGACCGGGGACAGGCAGAAAAAGTCTCTAAAGCCGCGAGCGGGGTGGCAGACGTAAAATCGGTACGAGAAAACCCAGTGCATGATAACGGTGCCGGATTCGCGCCCTTCTTTATGGCTCTGTGTTTATGGATCGGCGGGATCGCCATCTTCCTGATTTTCCCCGCCCTAGATTTGCGGCGCCGCCCGGAAGAAAGTTTCTGGCGCTGTGGTTTCCGTTCCATGTCTATCGGGGCGCTCTTTGGCGCACTGCAAGCAATCACAGTAGTGACCGGCCTGCAGCTATTCCTGAAGCTAGATGCCCAAAACTTCGGAGCCTTAATCTTGATAGCAGTATTAGCTTCTATCGGATACGTGGCGGTAAACCAGGCTTGCGTGGCTGCTCTCGGATACCGCGGGCGCGCCCTTTCAGTAATCTTGCTGTGCTTGCAAATCACTTCCACTGGGGCTACTTTCCCGGTAGAAACTGCCCCTAAGTTCTTCCAGTTCCTCAGCCCGCTCTTCCCCATGACCCATGTGGCGCGCACTATTCGCGCGGCCATTGCCGGCGGGGAACTGCACTTAGGCAAAGCGCTAATAGTTTTGGCAATCTGGACAGTGATTTCCTGGATAGTCAGCTTCATCGCAGCGGCACGCCGTAAAGGTCAGCGCCCCATGCCCTACGATCCGGCACTGACTTTCAAGAAAGTCCCGCTGGTGTCTTCCCCCTTAGGTGGGGATTCCAACAACAGCGTAGAAGATTTCGACCAGCGCACCCGCCAAGCCAAAGAAAACCTGCGTAACTGATTGCAAGTTAGTGCGGGGCTGGCGAGGGCTAGGCACGGGAGGCTGGGTTTTTCCTCCCGTTCAAGTAGGGGCGGGGAAAAACCTAGCCTCCTCGCTCACTCCACTTTGGCTACATGACTTTCGTTTTTTCAACCTCTTTAGCCATATCGTGGATCCGCCCGGCTATCGTACGCCGTAAAACCAGTCCGAGCACCAGGTTCGGAATCAGGAATAGCAGGATTATCACCAGGTTATAGGCAAAATCCCCTGCGTAAATCCCGGCGATAGCCGAACGCATCAAGTTAATCGCATAGGTGGCGGGCAGCCAGGGACTGATGTTTTGGAACCATTGCGGTAGCAGTTCCAACGGATAGGCTCCGCCAGCAGCAGAAATCTGTAACACCAGCAACAGCACTGCTAAGGCTTTACCCGCATTAGCAAGTGCCACGACGAGTGTATAAACAATAACGGTAAACACAGTGGAAATAACCCAGCCTGCCAAAATCAGCAGGAAGGGATGGGCTGGTTCAATCTCCACAAACACAATTAGCCCGACCATCAGCAATGTGGATTGCGCCATCCCAATTACCCAGAACATAAGGTAACGGCCCAGGTACTCTTGAGCCCCGGTAAATATAGGCTTTTTTTCTGCGGATGGAGTCGATACTGTTTCGCTAGGTTCCGTTTCCGCCCCTTCCAACCGGGAAGATTCCTCCGCATTCGCATCCGCACCAGTAGCTGCGTCAGGATCTTTCCGGGCTCCCCTGCTGGCCAGGTAGCGTTTAGCCACATTCTCAGAAACGTCAGTGCGCAGGAAAACCCCCGCCAGCAGCGCCCCAACCCACAGGGCTATAACGGTGAATAGCGGAGTCATCCCCACCCCAAAGGTGGCTACGGGGAACACCGCATTGCGTTTTACCGCTATGGGGGAAGAAATTAGGCGGGCAAAATCTTTGGGGTCAGCTCCCAGCGTGGTGGCGATTTTTTTCAAGTCCCCTTTCGCCTGGGCAGACGAAATCTGTTCCCGAGCCTGATTCAAGCGGCGGGCTCCGTCACGCATCCGTTTTGCGGTATTGTCCAGGGTTTTTTGGGAGCGACGCATACTCGCAATCATCCCGCCCGCACTGTCCGAAAGATCGGCTTGCACCTGCTGCAGATAGGAACGGAAAACCTTCACATTTTCTCCGGCAGAATCCAGATTTTTACGCAGACCTTCAATCTTTGGCTGTAAGTTTTTCTCAAAATTGGACCGAGCGGTGTCAATAGCTTTTTGCGCATCTGCTATGGCTTGGCGGGCTTTCTTTCTCAGGTCAGAATCTACAGTTACTCCCCTGCGCAGGTCAGCCGCAATACTTCCCAGTCGCTCCGCCAGGATTTGTTGACGAGCAATCGCCGCATCCATCTCGGCCAAGAATCGGTCGACAGCCGGATCCTTCCCTACTAAATCCGCCCCTTCCGACCCCAGAGCACGCTCGAGCGCGTCCCGCGTCTGTTGGAAGCCAGCGTTTTGCTTATCCAACAAGGTCTTAAGCTGTTCGACTGTGTCCGCACTGCTTTGGCTGGCGCTATTGACCGAATTCAGCAATTTGTCTAACTGCTTTTGCAGGTCGGAAATATTGTTTTCAGCCAGTCGCACAGCATCATCGAGCCGAGAAGAGACGGATGTGAAGGGATTGGTTGTTCCGGCGGCGCCTTTTCCTCTGGAATCAAATGTGGAGTCAACAGCCCCCTCGAAGGAGTCCTGTACCCCCGCAGCCAACTGTTTTGCTCCGGTGGCTAGCGGCACCGCCGAACCTATCAAAGTTGACAGAGCACTAACGGTATTCGCCCCGGAATTCAGTTCCGCAGATAGGGTTTCGAGGTGGTTACTCAGCCGATCCAGAGCTGCCTGAGTGTCAGCAGTGTCTATATAAGAGGACACGTCCTCAGCAATACCTACGGCCACTTCTGCCAAGGTTCGCGAAAAAGTCGTGTTGATTTGCGCGGTGACCCCCTGAGCGCCTTGCGTAGTGAGATTAGCTGAAAGCGGGTTCTTTTTTTCATTGGTGTGCAGCGTGATATTTGCCGGGGCAGCTCCGCCGGCATAGAAGGTAAACATGGACCGTGAAAAATCCGGTGGTAACACAATTGTCGCGTAATATTCCCCCGAACGCGCACCCTCCAAAGCCTTATCTTTGCTGGTTATTACCCAATCAAACTGGTCATTTACTGCCAGTTCCTTTAGCACCGTATTCCCCACATTGACTTTGACGTTCAGTATTTTACTGGTGTAACCCTCATCGGTGTTAGCCACGGCAATCTTCAGCCGTCCCGAATTTGAGAAGGGATCCCAGGTCGCCAGCACGTTGAACCAGGTGAAGAACAAGGGCACGGCAATCAACAGAACCATGGAAATCCGAACCATGATACTGCCGCGAATCTGACGGAAATCGTCTCGGATGATGAAAAGTACTTCGTTCATCGGGGCTCCTCGCTAGTTGCGGAGGCATCGGTTTCGCCAGCCGGCTTCTCAGTACTTTCATCCACAGCGTCTGCCCGCACAGACGCGCTAATGAGGTGACGTTTACTGCGGCTGCGGTAATCTCCGCTGCTTTGGCTCTCCGATCGATTTTCGGTTTTAGCAACATTCGTTTCTCGCTGGCGAGCTAGGCTCTCGAAAAGTTCATCTTCCGTCAGATATGATAAGCTCTCGGCTCGTTCGATGGAACTCTTTAGTACCACTACGCCAACCAGAGTCCCCATGATGGCCACTCCCCAAATCGCTAGTATCCCCAGGAGCAGTGGCTTACTGGCGGAGGTGAGCCAGGAAATCATCCCGAGTACAACCAGTCCCAAAATCCCCACGCTGCTCACTCCATTAATCAAAGCGTGATAGCGGGCATTGAATTCTTCTTGACGTTGCCGGATACGGGTGGAAAATTCTTTCCGGTTCGCCAGCAGCGCAATGATGTTGCTCAAGCGGTAACCGCGACTTTGCAGCTGAACGTCTTCATTCACGACCAGTTCAGTGCGAGCCAAATCATCATAGAACAGCTGGGTGAAGTAACCGAAACGACGTCTCCCCACAAACCCCAGAAGGAACACAGCGACGCTCATAAGCAATAAAACCGTCATAACATGCCAGAAACGCCCGTGATAGAACCCACCGATAGTTTCTCGGATCGCGTCGATGCCGTAAGAAAACGGGAGCACCGGGGAAAGCTGGCGGAAAAATCTGGGCATGAGTTCAATCGGATAGATACCCGAGGCACCGGGAATCTGCAACACCACCAGCAATATTGCCAGGGCGCGCCCCACGTGACTGAATGCGGCTGCCAAGGCATAGATAATTGCCAAATAACACGGTCCGATCAGCATGGAAGTAGCGATGAAAGCGGGAACATTTGCCGCCTGCACTCCCAGCAGCAAACTGCCCACGCTGACTATCAACCCCTGCCCTATAGAAAGCACCCCGGAGAGCATGAATCGCCCCAGATAAGCCGAGCGCAAACTCAACCAGTCAAAGCCTTCTTTATCGACTTCTACTCGGAAAATAATGACCAGGATAAGCGCACCAATCCACAGGGAGAGATTGATGAACATGGCAGCCATTCCCGAACCATAAGAGTTGATGGGAAAAAGCGTCTGTTGGTCGAACTTTACTGGTGAGGTCAGGTAACGTCCGATATTGGTCGGATCCAACCCAATGATTGTTTTCAAGCTCCCCGTCCGGAGCGCGGTAGCGAGAGTTGCCACATCGGTTTGAGCTCCGCTGGTTATATTGGACAGCGCGTTGAGATTGCTCTGCACCTGATCAAGCACATTTTGTGTGTCTACAATCTGATCATCGATTCCGTGGGTCAGCGCCGAAATTTCCTTAAGGGAAATCCGCGCGGTACTCACCGCAGATTTGATGGCTCCCAGCTGCGCCGAAAGCTGCGTTACCTGGGCATTTAACTGAGATGCGGTTCGAGTAGACTGTTCGCGCAGATTAGTGGCAGCCTGTTGCGCGTTGGTCAGAGCCTGATCAAAGGATTTCATCAGTGCCTGCAAATCCTGGCTAGCCTTTGCCGCATCTGACCCAGTTTTCCCGATCTTGTTGAGCAGGTCCTGCATCTCGTTCAGCTGGGTTTTCAACTCCGCAGCGAGCTTTTGTGTTTGCGGGAATCCTTCCAAAACCGCAATCTGATCCCGCATTTTTTCTATCGAAGTATTCGCCCGTTTAATGCCGGATTCCAGCTGTGAGTCTATTTCGGTGAGTTTATTTGTCGCATTTGACACCGCCGAATCTGCCGCCGCCGAGGATTCATTGAGTGCTTTTTGGGCGTTAATACTGGCTTGCCCCGCCATTGCAGCAAATTCGGAAGCATCAGAGACGACCGTCCTTAAAATGTCTTGCGCATCGCTCAAAGCCGCGGAAACATCAGCCAATGCCGGGTCAGCTGCAGCCAGCGTAGCCCGGACTTTTTTCATAGTCTGTAAGGAACCCGTCAAAGATGCACTGGCGGAATCCAAGGTGCCTTGCGCATCGGTCAGATCCCGGTTAATACCGCTCAAAGCATCTAAAGCGCTGCCCTGAGCACCAACAACATTAGCGTCAATCTCTAAGGCACCGTCGCGTAAAGCCTGCGCAATGGCTTCTCCAACCTGACCCCGGAAAGTTGACGTGATTTGAATATCGAGTTCATTTGCTCCCACATCAGTAATTTTTGGCGCAATAGCGCCTTTCTTTTCATTCACGTTGTATTCGATGGTCGGCTGATCGAGTTTGCCACTGAAAATATCAACTAAGTCTTTACTAAAGGTCTTGGGGATGACAAAAGTCGCATAAACTTCCCCGGTTCTGATTTTGTGATTGGCTGTGGCTTGATCTGTAAACTGCCAGCCGAGCTGCTTATTATCTGATAATTTGTCGACTACCAAGTCGCCAACATTGAGCTCACCAGTCAGTGCGGATTCCGTCCCCACATCGTTATTCACTACTGCTATGGGCAGGTTTTCTGTCGCGTTATAGGGGTTCCAAAAGGCCAAAATATTTAGCCAAGTGTATAGGGCTGGAGTGACCAAGATACCGATGATGATAATCAGCGATCGCGGAACCGAAAAAATCCGCTTTACATCACGAGTCAGCACCCGCCAGCTATCTTTCACCCTGTAATCATAACCTTGTGTTGAAGTTCTGACAATGCATGTTGTTACCCATTTGAAATACTGCGCGGAAGAATCCGGGTATGCCTAAGTTTTGCGCGTTCACCGCCTGATTCAGGTCAGAGGCACACGCGTTGTCACCATCTTTTTTAGTCGGAAACACGCTTTTTAGCCTCCTGTTATCAATCTCCATTCACGCTGAAGCGAGAAAAATGGGGTTCCCTGGAGTACTTTTATCGAGCCAGCCCCGCACGCAAGCACGTCGCAATTATTGTCCGGTAGGGCGGAGGGTTTGTAGCATACGCTCTGCCCACTGGGCATTCGGCTCCACTTGGGAACGTATTTTTGAGACCGCCAGTTCATGTTCAGCAAGTTGAGCTGCCAGCGTTGCATCTAGGTGTGGAACTTTCATCTGGGCGGTACCGGGTACTAAATCTAGGCGCACACCCGCCAGTCCTAGGCTTCGCTGGAGGGGACCGGCGCTGGTAGTAACCGATTGGGCGCGTTCGTGGGGTGCGAAGGTAACTTTGCGCCGCAGCCACCCGTCACGGTAGATAAGCACGGTCGCGGTGGCAGCAAAGGCGCGACGAAAGCGCGCAAGGGGATCTAGAATCTTGGCTTTTTCGCTGCAAGGAGTGAATATAACTTTCGATTCCGAACCTGAGTTCTTGCCGTTAAAAGCCGCCTGCAGTAGCCTGTCGGCTGCTGCGCCCTCACTGGCCCCTAAATCTCGGATCGCCATCTGCAAAATAACTTTTGCCTGTTCCAAGGTTCCCACTGGCAAAAGTAGATTGTCGGCAGCTTGTTTCTTTTGGTTACCGCTGGTTTCCACCCCATGCCCGGCGAGGGTAACTTCTGCTTGCCACCAGCCGAAAGGTCTCCACAGTAGCGGTTGGATAAACCGGATGGCATGAATACGTCCGGGCGGCAAGGTCTGGGATTTTAGAGCGAGCAGACCCGAAGTAATCCGAATCCCATCGTGAGTGATATTGGCGCTGAAATTGAAACCGGAGTTAAAACGTGACCAGGCATAAGACAGTATCATCAGGGGAATAATTCCAATGGAAATAATGGTGGGGATAAGGCTTCCCGCGACTAACCCCTGCACAGTTAGATCCGCCATGATGAACACTACGATAGCGCCAATCGCCACAATCAGCGCCATTATCAGCAACCAGACCGTTTGCGAAGTCAACAGCACGGAGGCGATCAAACGACCTGGTGAAACCCGATAAACTTCATACTCATCGCGGTCTAGATGGTAATCGTCCTCCGCAAACAGCTCGGTTCCAGCTATGCCCTTTGAACGCTCCCCCAGTATCTGCGGTTCGGCGCTCTGCCGTCCGGCGATACGGGCTACTACTTCCCGGCGCGCACCATCTAAATACTTATTGGCTAGGAACTGGATTTGCACCCGAGATCCACTGCCCCCTGCCGACTCGATTCGCAGCTCCCCCACGCCACAAAGCCGGGCCAAGAAGGGACGGTACACGTCCACGGACTGTACCCGATCTAGGGGAATCTTGCGGTGTTTCTTAAAGAAAATACCCCGCCGATATTGCACGTCCTCAGCGGTTATTTTCCAGGAGGTCGCTCGCCAGGCAAAATAAAGGTAGAGGCCGAGCAGGAAGAAAATCGCCAGCGGCACCACTATCACCAGCAATAATAGTGCGGGATGCCCTGGCAAGTTTTCCCGGAGGTTGCGAACCAACATAATCAGGTTATTTAGCGATTGGGTTAGTGCCACCACCACGATAATTACCAGCGCCTGCCAGACTTGCAGTAGTGGGGTCAACCAATGCACTCGCCGCCAGGTGGAGTTTTTCTTCCTAGTATCGATAGCGCCAACACCGGTAGTTTCTGCTAGCGATTGGCCTCCCCCCAGAATAGGAGCGGAAAAATCTGCGGATACTGGCGGTGATTTTGGGACTTCAAAGTTCAGGTTCTGATCGCCCATTTAAATTCCCTCGAGGTTACTTTCAGCTAAATCTGCGATTTGTTCGCGCAGCTGGGCGGCTTGCTCGCGGGGAATGCCCGGCAACTCTGCGTCCGTCGATGCGGAAGCAGTATGCAGTTTTACCTGCGCAATTCCAAAATGACGGGCAATCGGGCCTTCTTCAACGTCTACATATTGCAGCCTGCCCAGAGGCACCACGGTTAGGGATTTAAACATTATTCCCTTGCGAATCTGCAGGTCAGTTCCGGTAACTGCCCACCCCATAGCGCGCACTTGCCGCGGAATCAGCCACAGCAGCCACAGCGCAATTGCCACCACCACCGCGATTAACAGCAGACCAATCCACTTTTGCGGAAGTAAGAAAAATAAAATAATCGCCACTGCAGCTGAGCACAGCAAGAAAAATGCCACTGCTGCCAGGCGCACCTTTATAAGCTCCAAAGAAACTGGCCGGAACTTCACCCCTACCGGCGCAAATGGATCTAACTGAGAAGAAGACATTGATAGTCCTTTTTTTGCTTTTATATTATCAGCGCCTTCCCCCGGTCTTGACTTGCTTTTTCCAGGCAGCAAAAAAGGGTACAAAAAACCCCGGGCAGTTGAGGGGTGCCCGGGGTTTTTATCAGGTAGTAAGAGGATCTACCCGATCATGAAGGAACGTGTAAGGCTGATAGCACCGGCCGCGCCGATACCACCCAAGATAACGATTCCGGCAAGGGAGCCGGCGCCGCCCATGCGGTCAATCGCGGAGAGATTGTTGGCCGCATAAGCCGAAGCATCTACATCGTTAGCGGCTAGGTTTCCGCTAACCTCGGTCGTGCGAGCCTGAATCTGAACGGAGGTCTGCACACCGTCGTTGGACAGCCCTTCGGCAGCCTGTGCGGTGAGCACGCCAGCAGGAATCAAAGCCGCGGCAGCGATCCCGCAAGCAGCCATCTTCTTGATCGAAGTTCCCTTGTTCATTTCAGTCTCCCTCATGACCTGAATTCTTTCTTGTTGGTATTAATGTTACCACTCGGTCAAATGAAAGCAAGCTAATAAGCCTAATTTATGCGTGATCTACGTCACATTTTGTAAAAGCTTATTGGGTGGAAAGTAGGTAAGTTTTCATAAAAATGTGTTTACCAGCGCAGATGTGCACTTTAAAGATTTTAGGTGAAGTATTACCCCAATACTTAACAGGTGGTAAGTATTGGGTATTTTAAGGGTTTTAGGCCCCGAAACACCCGTTTTATGTCTGTCATTTAATAACTTTTTCATCACTTCAAATCTTTTAGTGCCCTAACCCACATAAACCGCGCCAGCTTTGTCGCGTAGCCGCTAATAGCTAGTCATAAACCACCGCCGGCAGTGAGCAACCTAGTATCTCTTAAGAAAACAGCACGGAAGCCAGACTATTTCTACTACTTGAACCCGGAAACGCGCCCTACTTGATAACCTAAAACCGTGAATGACACGGACGATTTTCTTCCCCTAGCCGCGATGGCGGCTGCTGCGATGCCCGATAACGACTTTGTATCGCTTTGCTCGCCGCGTTTTGAAACCGAAGACTTGCGCGTATGCGCAGTGAAAGACGCAGCTGGACGCAAATGGCTAGTCAACTGCCCCCGCACCCAGCACCGAGACGAAGAACTGCAAATCCAAAGCCGGATAATGCAGGCGCTCACCCATGACGGAGCGTGTTTACCTTTTGCCCTCCCCTGGCCGGCGCACTCGGTGCGGATTGTAGGAGGAAAGCACGCCCTAGTTCATGTGGCCTTCCCGGGCAGACCGTTGAGCCAAGAAGATTTAACCGTCTCCGACAAACTCGCGGAATCTTTAGGGAGTGCCTTGGCTTCTTTGCATGATCTGCCCGTGCGGATTCTACAAGCCGCTGATCGCCCCGCATTTAGCGCGGATCAGATTCGCCGCCGTTGGCTAAGCCTTTTGGATGAGAGTGCACCTACCCGCGCCATTCCGCCGCGCCTGTGGCAGCGCTGGGAGGAACGCCTCGAGGATGTTTCTTTGTGGCGTTTTTCGCCGGCTTTTATCCACGCAGATTTACAAGAGCCATACCTATATACAGAGGACGAGGCGATTACCGGTATCACCGGGTTTGGCGATGCCCAATTCGGTGACCCTGCCCGCGACCTGGCCTGGGTAGTTTCCTCCTCTTCCGATGAGTTCGCTAAGGGGGTACTGGATACCTACCGCAAGCTGCGGCTAAGTGAAGACCCCAAATTAAACGCGCGAATCGAACTCAACTCTGAACTGGTGCTGCTGGAGTGGCTGCTACATGGGGTACGAGAAAACAACGAAGAAATCATTGCCGATGCCCGCGAGTTGATTGCGCAATTGGCTGACACTTTGGATAGCACTGGGCTGCTGCCCGCCCTCCGCGAGGATTTTGCCTCCAAGAATGCGGATAAGCTGGCTGAATCAAGCACGGATAACTCCCCTGAACCTGGTGAAAGCACCGCGGAACTAGCCCCCGAAGATGGTCCAACAACCGACGGCGATACTCCCTCGACCGATTGTGAGGACGCGCAAGTAGACCCCAGTAATTAAGGGTTGCGTTATTCACGCGGGAAAACCAGCGCGGCTTTCCCTATATAAATGCCCGGGAAACTCCGAAATTAAACTAGGTAGGGAAAGAGTTCCTCTAGTTTTTGCGGAAGGTGCACCTGCTCGCGACACTCATCTAGAGGACACAGCAAATCGTAGCGCACAAAATATAGTGCGGCGTCGATATCTTCCAGTCGTATCCCTTTAGAAAACGCATAGACCAGACGATAGGTATTGATTTGCTGTAGATACTTTGCAACTACTTCGTTACTGTTGCCACTCACTCTGCCTGAGCTATCCAGTTTCAAAGAATCAGTTTTCCAGTCAATAATGGTGAGCTTGCCGGTCTTGGGGTTGCGCATAATCGCGTCGATTCGCGCCACCAGCTTGTTATCATCCATCGGAGCGGCAAATTCCACTTCGGAATCTACATACTCCCAGCCCTTATCTGGATGTAACTTCCCAGTTTTCCATTTCTTCTGTAAATCTTGCAGTTTTCCGAGCGTATCTTTTTCTATTTCCCTAGGCAGCGGATACTCTCTACCTCGAAGCTCCTGATCAACCCATTCGTGGAATAGAGTTCCCAAATTGCTTCCCTCATTGGGAAACTGCGGAATAGGCCTCCGCTGATCTGAAGCGAAACCTTCGGGGTCTTCCTGTAGTAAACGCGCCTTGGTGACAGCGATTGAAATCGGTATCTCCACCTCATTGGGAGATAGTTGTTCAGCCTTCTGGTCGCGAATCAGCTGCACCGCCTGCTGTAACCAAGAGGAATGGAAGCCCGCCATTTGCAGTGTCCCTTTTTCGTCGGAAGTGGCTAACAACCGCTGTAAGAAAGGCTTGGAATGGATATTATCAATCAGTTCACTAAGTTCACCTGCCGCCGCAGAAAGTCGCGCTAGCTCGTTAGAAGGGTTACCCGGCCAAGGCAGGTCACGAACCTTAGGCTCCCATCCGTCATTTTTTACCGGCTCCTGGTTACGCAGTTTACGCATTTCCCCAGTGGAATCTATCTCCGCCAGGAACTGGGAGGGTACCCGGGTACTCTTACTTGTCCCCGAGTGCTCGCTGCCTCCAACTAAAAGTTCGGACTCGGCACGGGTAAAGGCCACGTAGGCTAGACGTCGGTCAGCAAGTTGCGAATGGAACCCCAGGGCTGCCTGGTAATTCCCAATAACTTTCGCGTTATCGGCAAAAGTATTGGCTTCGAAGTCATATCCCGTTGCTTCCAGCCCGCGTTCAATAGTGGGAAGCACTTCTCGATCACTGCGCAAATCATAGGGAAGCATCCCGATATCACTGATCCAGGCAGTATCCGAGCATATGCCTTTGCTAGCAGAGATCGCATGGTCAGGGAGAGTGCCTCCCCCACTGCGAAGTTCATCTAGGCCCGGTACTGCCACCCAAGTCCATTCCAAGCCCTTTGCTGCGTGAATAGTCATCAGTTGAATAGCATCCGGATCTGGTTCCTCCAGGGGCATATCCAGGCCGCCCCCCTCTTTATCGGCAAGTTTCAGCCAGTCTAAGAAACTGATTAGGTTTTCGCTCACTCCGGTGGACTGGTACTCACGGGCAACTCTTACGAAAGTTTCCAGACAGCGGGCAGAAAGCTCCCCCGCCGGACGGGCCTTAACATCTAAGTCCAGACGTAAGGTAAAAATAGTGCATTGTACCAGGGATCCTAGCGGGTCATGGATATGGCGACGCAGCTTAGCTAGTTGGGAGCGCAAAATATTTAGGCGGCGGTAGGCTTCCGCACTGAAGCCGCTAGCTGTTCCTTGAGGTTTCCAGCCCGGCTCGGGCAGGTTATCGAGGGCGTCCATTAAATAAGCTTGCGGATTAATATCCGGGTTATCCTCCGGGTTAGCCAAATGCCGCGCCCAGCGCCACAGAAGATCAATGTCCGCCGGGCTAATGCCACACCCGGTAATTAGGCGCATCAAGGAATCTCCCCGTCCGGCATCCGCCGACACCTGCAGTGCCGCGATTACATCGGCAACTGCCGGGTCGTAGATCAGTCCCGCCACCCCAGTGATCTCTACCGGGAGTCCGCGTTTGCGTAATTCCTGGATAATCAGTGGTTTTTGGGAATGCTTCCGCACCAAAATTGCTCCGGTAGGAAGCTTCTCTTGGTCTTCTGGTGCTAACTGCTCATTCCGGGCGATTATTTGCTCCCGCTGCTCCCACCGTTCCGCAAAAAAATCAGCGATTCGTTTCGCTTCCTGCTCAGAATCTTCCACAAAATAAAAATGAACTTTCCCGGGATCGTCCCCCTTTTGGTCGCAGGTAACCAGCTCTTTTGCTTTGACAGAGGCAGCAGGGGCAGCAAAAGCTGACGGAGAGGGAGCCGGGCCTGAACCGTAATCGACCTTTGGGGACTCAAGCTGTTCGCGCACCTGGGCTTCCACTTCCGCCGCGCTGTGCCCCTCCGCCAAGTTCCTGATTGGCTGCACTATCTGGTTTGCAACCTTTAAAATATTCTCCCGGTTACGGTAGGTAACCGGCATATCTTGAACGTGTCCTTCAGCGTCTCCGGGCGAAACTCCGAATTCGGTTAAGAAATCTCGCATGGAAAGCTCGGAGGCTCCCCGCCATCCATAAATTGCCTGGTTGGGGTCACCGACCGCCATTGCTCCTTTGCCAGTGAAAATTCTAGAAAATAGTTTTAGCTGCGCCACGGAAGTGTCTTGGAACTCATCCAATAAAATTACGTCATAGCGCTCACTAAGCTGGGCTCGAATATCGGAGAACTTTTCAACTAGCTCCGCCGCGTAATAGATCTGATCTGCATATTCTATGTATCCATTTTGTTTCTTATATTTTTCGTACTCGGCACAGATATTTAGTAATTCGCCCCTAAGCTTCATAGACTTCACAAAGTCTCTAATCGTGGCATTGGAATTATCGTCTTCGCCAGTTCGGTCCGCGCCATATAGCTCCTGCATCTGCGATAACTTAGCGCGCAACCACTCGACATCTACCAGCTGATCGCGCAGCTGGGAACCTATGCCTAGCGCCCTCTCCACCACTTTGGAAAGAGCATTATCGGTGCTGAGCTCGTCAGGCCAGTTGCTGACAATTTCATACATAGTCTGCCAGCGTCGCGCTTCATCTAGGAGCACACAATTCGGGGAAACTCCCAAGCGAGAGCCGTATTGATGCACAATCTGGTTAGCAAAAGCGTTATAGGTTGCAGTTTCGGGTAGGATCAGCCCCCCAGTTTCACTGTCAGTGAGATATTCCGCCACCTCCGGAAAATCAGGGTTATCCGCTAAAGCCTGCAGATAGTTACTTAGGCGGCTGGCCAGCTCCCGATCCGCTTTCACCGAAAACGTCAGCCCCAGCACCCGATCTGGAGCCACCAGCCCGTTTGCCACCAAGTACACTACTCGAAACGCCATAGTGGCAGTTTTCCCGGCTCCTGCCCCCGCAATCGCCATCATCGGCTGATCAATGGGTGCAGTAATGACTTTTTCCTGATCTGCGTTAGGGCTATATTGCCCTATTGCGTCGGCAATCCGCGCTGGAGAATACTTAATTTTCTGACCGTTACTCATAGCACTTGTTCTCCCTCATTCATTAGCGGGCAACAAGAACGCAGGGAACAGCTACGACATTTGCCGTTCTCTATCGCCTTAAATTCTGCTCCCGAAACTACCTGTGCCGCCTGCAGGATATTGTCTGTTACTTCCGATTTCGTTTCATTAGTTAGGGGATACTGGGAAAACACTTTGGGAACGTCCGGTTTATTTTTTCCTTCAGGCTTGGACACGAAAACTAAACTGGCGTTTTGAATTTTAGCTTCCGTCTCCGCCAATAGCGGCCCTATCTTTTCAGCTGCTTCTTTATCCTCCCCCGCCAGGATTGCTTCCAGCACTAACTGGTAGCAGGCCAGCTGCAAATGTTTAGGCACCTCTTTTTTTGTGGGAGTCCCAGTACCTGTTTTGAAATCAATAATCCTGATTCCCTCCTCACCAGGTTCTAAGCGATCTATCCGGGCAGCAAGCACCGCCGCATCCTGTACGAAGATATAAGAACTTAGCTCGGTTATCGCCACCGTTTGATGATCATCTAAATAGTGGCTGAGGCGCTCCACCATTTTTTCCTTTTCCTTTTGCGCTTTGCGAGAGAAGAACGACTGTGTATCTTGTGGCCAGTTCTCATAAAAGTACTTTAAGCGTTCTTCTAAAGTACTATCGGTCATTTTTTCCGCGATGGTATGTACTAGCGTTCCCCAGGCAAGACCGCCGGTCGCATTCACCGCTTCGCCGCCCCTCTTACCTAGTAGCCAGCGAAGTTCACATCTGTTCAGCTGTTCTAAGCCAGAGGGCGAGATTCCTACCCTCCTACCTGCAGGTTTCAATCCTGCGGGATTCGTCCACCAGGTTTTATCTCTGCCCACTTGCCGCCAAGTATCCGGGTTAGCAAACCGGACTCCCTGGGAACTTAGATACGCTAAAGTCTCCAGCGCCTGCTGGCGACGTTCTTCATCCGTTTCTCTGGCTAGCACTGCTCGCAGGTGCCCCACCAGAGAACGCAGAGAGGGAAAGAGTTCTTCCTGCAGGGAGTTTTCACCGGTAAGTTCAGAAGCAGACTCTGCGAGCTGATCCCAATCACTGCCCAGATACCGGGCAGCCTCAAAATTCCCTTTTTCTATTCGTGTACAAAGATTGTCGAAAAATACCGAAGGCGCTTCCTCCGAAGCTAAGCGGGCGGTAACCAGCATATTCTTACGGGCACGACTAAGCGCACACCTGGCTAAGGAACGCTCTATCTCGAGGGCACGACTACGAGATTCCCCCGGAACTATCTGCAGCTTTCCACTCGGGCTAAGTAAAGCATTCGCATGGAGGAGGTCAGAAATCTCCCCGGAGCGCAACATCGATCCCCGCTCGGAAAGCACCGGCCATTGCCCGTCCTGCATTCCGATAACTACGCAGGTATCCCAAGTGCGTCCCGCCGCTGAAAACACGGTTTCTAAAGCTACCGCCGGACGGCGCCCCCGCTTTCCGGTATTCACATCTTCTGGTTGCATCTGATTAGCGAGCGCTCTGCAATAGGTATGCATATCTTTGTTGAGGTGACGGCGCGACCAAAGCTGTGCGTGTCCCACAAGAAGGGTTACCACATCTAAAGCGTTATCAGCGAAGTCTTCCCCGTTTAGAGCCCGATCACGCCATCTTTCTTGCAAATCAAGTAGTATCCAGATCTTCTCTAAAGCTTGTAAGGGAGGAAGCGATAAACAGGAAACCCCGGTGGTTAGAACCCGGTGGCAAAGGATATAAATCTGTCCTCCCGCTATCATCTCTACCTGGGTTAAGGGAAAACGAGGGGTGCCGATGGAACTGTAAAACTCTCCGATTTTGGTATCTAACGCGACCCCCGCCGTAACCAGCGAGCGTTCTAGGCGGACAAGTTGCAAAGAATCGATGCCAAACAACGCAGAAAGCAGCAGACGTCGAACCGTCTTTCCCCGAAGGGAGGCTAGCTTTTCATCTAATAGATATTCACTGGGCGACCAGGAGTTTTCCCCATCTTCGTCGCCTAGCTGCGCCGCGTCTAAACTTGCCCGATAGGTAGCCAATTCGCTTTGTCCAGGTAGATTAAAAATAGAAAGTAGCGAAGCTGTTATGGGGTTATCTCTGAACAGAGGGGATCTGTCGCCTTCGAAAGTTGGGATTTCTTGTCCTTGCAGCATCGACGCTATTTCATCTAGTTGCGCGCGGTTACGGGCAATAATCGCCATGTCTTTCCAGGCAATGCCTTCTTTTAGATGCCGATACCGAAGATACTCCGCGATGGTGTGCGCCTGAGACGACAAGCTGGAAAAAATTGCAAATTTTTGTTGGCGCTCACTGTCTATATCGGTTTCTTTCCCTAACGGGTCTAAAAGTTCCAGACCTCCTGAAGTTTCGCGGAAAGAATTTCTTAGGGTGCTCTGCGCGCAGCCTAGCTCTCTTACTAGATCCTCAGCACCTTGCGGATACCCGCCGCGGAAGGTTTCTACCGCTACTTGCGGGTTGTAGAGGGCAAATATTTTTGTTCCTTCCTCAGCCATCTTAAGCAAAAGCCTCACGGTAGAAGCCGGGCAATCTTGCAGGTCATCAACGATTAACCAATCTGGGAGATGCGGTGGTGAGAGCAAGGCAGCGTCTTCGCCCCACTCTCCCAACACCTGACCCGCACGATCTTGCATCCGAGAAACATCCCAGCGGTTATCGGTAAAGGAAGGTTCATAATGGCTAAGCAGAGCTGCGGCAGCGCGCCATTCTGGAACCTGGTGCTCACTACCTAGGGCATCCAGATCCTGAGCACTTATTCCCCATTGGGCGCAGGTGGCAAAAAGTATGCGCAGTTCAGAACGAAAATAGTCTGTTTGCCTCACCTCGGGGCTGATGTAATCTGGCCACTCTACGTCTTGAACCTGCTCTAAAAGTTCCTGGATTCGTTCCTCTTCTTGAGAACCCGTTAGCATTTCCGGTTCCGGAAGCTGTTGGCGCCGATTGCTGGCAAACTGTTTCAGCACCCGGAAAGCCAAGGCGGTGGGGGTAATAAACGGACGAGCTATGGGGAGATGGCGGATCGTCGTCGCGGTATTTAAATAATCTGCTCTTACCCGCGAAGGGGTGATTCCCATGACCTCATTGTCCTGATCATGCAGCAGCTGCATGGCTGCGAGCGCCAAAGTAGTTTTACCGCTACCTGCTACCCCGTTTACCACCAAAGATTCACCGTTTTGCAGGCGAGAAAGGATTTTCGCGCCCTCACCAGTAATGTCAGGTAATTCCAGTTCAGGTGGAGAAGAAGCGTATCGCAGTTTCAAAGTAGCCATAAAGACTATTGTAAGAATCCAACCCCATTACCTGCAGGCATTTGCCGTTTTCCTTCTCGACCAGAGCGAAACCAGTGGTATTACCGGAAAAGACAGCCGTTTTTGCTATTAGCAAGCAAGCGGACAAAGCTCGGCAGCGAGCAGGTAGGATAAGGCTAGTAAATAGATAAACGGAGGGAAATGTGAATATCTCACTGGGGCTTAAAGGTGTGGCCAAAACTTTGGATCTGGAAGTAGCAATGGAAGCTGAACAGATCAAAGCTACCCTGCAGGCAGCTTTAGATAAACCCGAAGAGTTGCTCTCGCTCACCAATAAGCAAGGACAACAGATCCTGATCAACCCGCGAGTAATCGCCTACTGTCAGATAAGCGAGTCCCAGCCGCAGCGCGTGGGATTTGGAATCGGGTAACCCCGTCAGCCCTACTAATAACCCCTGTAGGCCCGGAATCTCGATTTTGGAGGCCGCGGGTAAGGACTTTACTACCTGAGGGCAAACCTTAGCGCTAGGCTTTTAGGCCAGTGCGTTCCATACGCGCGCGGTGATGATCCTTGATTTCTTCTGGAATATCTTGCGCGTCCTCACCAATTAGTTCCGGGTACCCCAAAACTGCCTGACGCATAGTAGACCGCACATCTCCGAGTACTCGCCTACCCCATAAAGAAAGCCTCGCCGGAACGGTGGCCTGGGTGGCGCACGCCTGAGTAATGACTGGTACCGCCCATTCTTCCTGCCCGCAATCCCAAGGAACCTCGGCCAGCTCCGCCTGCAGCTGTGGGGACAGGCCCCCGGTCAAGCTGCGGTTAAAGTCCGCCATCGCCCCAATAGTGACGTAGCTCTTAACCAGACGTTCATACCAGTCAGTAGGACGCAAACGCTCCTCTAGCTGGACGGTCAGGCCCATATACTGTTTCATCTCTTGCGGCAGATCAACACCAATGTTTTCACTGATCTGCGCTACTTTTTGGTAGTTGCTCCACGCCCGTGCCGACATCTGCCCTAAAGCGATTTCTTGATCTACCGTGGGGCACAGCGAAGCATCTTTCGCCAGGCGCTGTTGCATCGCCAAGGTGAAGTATCCAATAAGTCCTAGTCTTTGTGCGTCACTCACCCTTTTAGATTAACCCGCCGGGAGGTTCGATTCTCGCTTTTGAGAGGGTATAGCGGGACCTGCAGTAAAAATACCAGCCTTTCAACAAGATGTAAGCTGCATTACCCCCATTGTTTGCCGCGTGCACACTTAGGTTAGGATGAAAGGGAAGACAACGGGTTGACCGATCGTTTTTGTAAACGAAGTATTTTTTCCGGGCGCCTCGCCTCGGTCTCCTCAGCGGAGACCCAAGATTTTTCACGATCGGCTACCTCCATAGTTCCAGGGGACAACTCCCCGTGAAAGGTATTCGATTGACAACTGAAGAAAATATCCAAGCAACCAGTGGAATTGCCGATACATCCGCGGCACACGAGCCTCAGATTGAGCAGGCGGAGGCCGACGTGGTGGGCGAATCCTCCATGGATCTTTCTGAAAAAACCTTTGCTGATTTTGGGGTTTCGGCTCCGCTTTGTCAGGCTCTTGAAGATGGGGGAATCGTTCACCCCTTCCCGATCCAGGCACTGACTTTACCGGTGGCCCTGGAGCGCCACGATATTATCGGGCAAGCTAAGACCGGCACCGGCAAAACCCTGGGGTTTGCTCTGCCAGCACTTGAGAACGTGATTGGTCCGGGTGAGGATGGCTTCGACGAGCTACTAGATCCTGGTCATCCGCAAGCCCTAATCGTGTTGCCCACCAGAGAGCTGGCTATCCAGGTGGCGCGGGAAACCGCGCAGGCAGCCGCGCACCGCAGCGTGCGTATTTGCGAAATCTACGGTGGACGTGCCTTCGAACCCCAGATTGCTGACCTAAAGCGGGGAGTCGAAATTGTGGTCGGTACCCCCGGTCGCCTGATTGACCTCATGAAACAGGGGCATCTGAGTTTGTCCTCAGTACGCACTATGGTGCTGGACGAAGCAGATGAAATGCTTGACCTGGGCTTCCTCCCCGATGTAGAGGTGCTACTTTCGCGCACCCCGGCAAATCGCCACACCATGCTATTTTCAGCCACTATGCCCGGCGAAGTAGTGGCTTTAGCCAGGCGTTACATGTCGCACCCCACCCATATTCGGGCGCAGGATCCCGACGACCAGGGGGCGACAGTAAAAACTACCCGGCAAGTTATTTACCGCTGCCACGCCCTCAATAAAATTGAGGTATTAGCGCGGATTCTGCAGGCGCGCGAGCGCGGTCTCAGCATTATTTTCACGCGCACTAAACGTACCGCCGCCCGAGTAGCCGAAGATCTGGAGAAACGCGGATTCGCATCTGCCTCCCTGCATGGCGACCTGAAGCAAGGGGCCCGCGAACAGGCACTAAGGGCTTTTAGGCATGGAAAAGTCGATGTGTTGGTAGCTACCGATGTGGCTGCCCGTGGCATTGATGTTGATGACGTTACCCACGTGATTAACTATCAGTGCCCCGAAGACGCTAAAACCTATATTCACCGCATCGGACGTACCGGTCGCGCCGGAAATTCCGGAACTGCAATTACTTTTGTGGACTGGGATGATGTTCCTCGTTGGAAGCTAATTAACAAAGAGCTGTCCCTGGGGAAAGAGGAGCCGGTGGAAACCTATCACACCAGTGCGCACCTATTTACTGACTTAGATATTCCCGAGGACGCCGGCGGGCGGCTCCCGCTTTCTATGCGTAAACGTGCCGGTTTAGCCGCTGAAAAACTAGAAGATCTCGGGGAAACCGGCGGTCGTGGGCGGGGACGCGGTCAATCTGGTCGCAGGCAGAATGCTCGTGGTCGCTCTGGGCGCGGTAAAGGCTCCCGTGGCGGACGTGATCGACGCCGGGAACGCGATAGTCACCAAGGAGCGGGGACGCAGCGCCAGCCGCGTCCGCGGCGGGCACGTCGCCGCCGTCGTAAAGGTAGCGAAGACTAGATACGTCTTCATTAAATAACCGGGAAGTTCCTGCTAAATAAGGGAGCTAGCAAAACTAGCTTTTGGTTAAGAGAAATTGCCTAAGCCCTTACAGCGGCGCGAATAAGTCGCTAAGCGTTAGGGAATTTCATAGAATTTCAACGATTAGACCTTTACAGAAGTACAGGAAAATATCCCCAGCCAGGAGTTCCAACCAAGGCTGTTTAGATGACTGCATAGGAGAAGTATATGAGCCGCGTTCAACGATGTGACTGGAATCAGTGGTGGCGCAGCGCCGCTATCTACCAGATTTATCCCCGTTCTTTTGCCGATTCCAACGGAGATGGGATTGGCGATCTAACTGGGGTTTTGGAAAAAATCGATTACCTGGAAAAACTGGGAATCGACGCGGTGTGGTTTTCTCCTTTTTATCCTTCTCCGCAACATGACACTGGCTATGACGTAGCTGATTACCTGGACATTAACCCCGAGTACGGCGACCTGGAAACTTTCGATAAAGTTCTCGCTGAGCTGCATGCCCGGGGAATGAAAGCCATCATCGACTTGGTCCCTAATCACTCCTCCTGGGATCATCCCCTGTTCAAGCAGGCGTTAGCTGCCGAGCCGGGCGATCCGGCACGCGATATGTACATGTTCCGCAAGTGTGAAGATGGTGCTCCTAACAACTGGGGTTCTATGTTCGGCGGATCGGCCTGGTCGAAAGTGGAGCCTCTGAGCGGCAAAGCCAGCGACCGGGACTGGTGGTACCTACATATTTTCGACGCCTCCCAACCTGACTTCAACTGGGAAAATCCGAAAGTCCACGACTTCTTCCGCTCCTTCCTGCGTTTTTGGCTAGACCGCGGCGTAGATGGTTTCCGAGTCGATGTCGCGCATGCCCTGGTAAAAGATCCTGCTCTACCCGATGATGAAGTTGGTCCGGATCGCCTGCATTTTGAGGGCGCAGATAATACCAGTGGTCACGCCCCTGATGACGGTCCCTTCTTTAACCAGCCGAGAGTCCATGACGTCTATCGCGAATGGCGCGCGGTGCTGGATGAATATGGCCGCGACCGGATGTTAGTGGCTGAGGCCTGGGTGAATACTCCGGAGCAAGAAGCTATGTATGTGCGCGAAGACGAGATGTCGCAGGCCTTCAACTTTTCGGTACTTAACTGCCCCTGGGAGCCGGCCGCCCTGCGAAAAGTAATCCGCCGTACCCAAGAGGCATCTGCCTCCGTAGGCGCCCCTCCCACCTGGGTACTTTCTAACCACGACAAGGTTCGCCACTCCACCCGTTTGGGTTACCCGACGGGCGCAAATACCGAAAACGGAATTGGGGCAAGCGATCCACAACCAGATCGGGAAATCGGTTTGACCCGAGCGCTAGCGGCAACCGCCTTCCTGGCGGGTCTACCCGGCTCTATCTACCTCTATAACGGGGAAGAACTGGGGCTACCAGAAGCCAGCAAACTTCCTGATGATGCCCGTCAAGATCCCACCTGGAAACGTTCTGGTTTTAGGGTACGAGGACGCGACGGCTGCCGGGTACCGCTCCCCTGGTCTAATGATCCAGGCTCTAACTTCGGGTTTTCCCCTGCGGAATCCAGCCCCGCCTGGCTGCCGCAACCAGATGATTGGGGCGCATTATCGGTACAGGCTCAGGAAGCTGACCCCGACTCCCCCTTAAACTTTTACCGCAAAATGCTTGCTGTCCGGCGCGACCTCGAACTAGGAATGGGGGAATCTAGCTGGCTAGAAAGCGACCCGGAGGTACTGGCTTTGCGAGTTACCGGGGCAGGCGGCCGCCAAGTGGTGGTTGTAACAAACCTGGGAGTGGACTTCCGCCCGCTGCCGCCGCAAGCTGTGGAAGATACGGTAAAAACTGTGTTAGCTACCCCGGGGATTATCACTCCCTCGGCTTCGCATGATAGGGCAAAAAACCAAATCGCGCCGGGGCAAACTTTGTGGATTGAAGTCTAGAGTTTCTATGTTATAAACCACTTAATTATGCCCTGAAATTACCAGGTCAACAGTTTTTACACCCCCTATGAAACAGGTGTAACTAATGCCACTACCAAAAACCTGGTTTTAGGTCGGTCATTTTATCTTTACCCGATAGCCTGGAATGGTAGTTTTGCAAGGAGATTGAATATGGCAGACAACCTTACACATTCTTTAGGTTCATTTACCCGTTCTATTTCTGGACGTCGCGCCGAAGATTCCACCCCGATGGAGTTTTGGACGGGAATGTCACAAGCGATCGTGGAGCGTATCGCTGATAACTGGGAAGAAACTACCGACAAGTATGCGGCTGGACGCCAAGAGCATTACTTCTCGGCAGAGTTTCTAATGGGCAGAGCTTTGCTCAACAACCTAGATAACCTAGAGCTTTTAGAGGAAGCGAAAAAGGCTACTAACGCCTTCGGGATGAACCTTAGCGATGTACTAGAGGCTGAACACGACGCCTCCCTCGGTAACGGAGGCCTGGGGCGCCTAGCAGCCTGTTTCTTGGATTCTTGTGCCACCATGAACCTGCCGGTACGCGGGTACGGTATCTTGTACCGTTACGGACTTTTCAAACAATCCTTTGAGCACGGCAGCCAGCGCGAACATCCGGATCCCTGGATGGAAGAAGGCTACCCCTTCGTTATTCGCCGCGAGGAACAACCCCGCTTTGTGCACTTTGCGGATATGGAAGTGCGGGCGGTCCCCTATGACATGCCGATTACCGGTTACGGAACCGATAACGTAAATAATTTGCGGCTATGGAAGTCAGAACCCATCGAAGAGTTTGACTACGAGGCTTTTAACTCTCAGCGTTTCACCGATGCGATTATCGAGCGGGAACGGGTTGCGGACCTTTGCCGAGTGCTCTACCCCAACGACACTACTTTTGAAGGCAAAGTGCTGCGGGTGCGCCAACAATACTTCTTTGTATCTGCATCCCTGCAGGACATGGTAGATAACTACATTCAGCATCACGGCGACGACCTGCATGATTTTGCTAAGTACAATTGCATTCAGCTAAATGACACTCACCCGGTACTGGCAATTCCGGAACTGATGCGAATCTTGCTTGACGAGCACGAGATGGATTGGGAAAGCGCCTGGCAGATCGTACAGAAGACTTTTGCCTACACCAACCACACGGTTCTTGCCGAAGCCCTCGAAACCTGGGAATACGCCATTTTCCAGCGGCTATTCCCGCGAATTCTGGAGATCGTAGCCGAAATTGACCGCCGTTTCCGCATGGAGCTAGAGGCCCTCGGCTTTGATGCTGCCCGCATCGACTACATGTCACCGATTCATGGCGGACGGATCCACATGGCGTGGATTGCCTGCTACGCAGCGTTTTCGATTAACGGGGTGGCAGCCCTGCATACCGAGATCATTAAGCGCCAGACTCTGAAAGACTGGTAC
Source organism: Varibaculum prostatecancerukia (assembly GCF_943169825.2). Classification (NCBI taxonomy): domain Bacteria; kingdom Bacillati; phylum Actinomycetota; class Actinomycetes; order Actinomycetales; family Actinomycetaceae; genus Varibaculum; species Varibaculum prostatecancerukia. The sequence goes on along the minus strand of NZ_OW968402.1, from coordinate 677,893 downwards.
GAGATTTGGCCGCAAAAGTTTAATAACAAGACTAATGGGGTCACTCCCCGGCGCTGGCTGAAGCAGTGCAACCCCCGTCTGGCTAGTTTGCTGACTGAGAAGCTGGGGTCAACCGACTGGGTTACCGATATGGATGAACTCAAATCTCTGCGGCACCTGGTAGATGACTCCGATGTGATGGCGCAGTTGCTGGGGGTAAAGGCCGATAATAAACGGGATTTTGCCAAATGGCTGGAGCAACGCTCCGGAGAAAAGATTGATCCTGCGGCGATTTTTGATGTGCAGATTAAGCGTTTGCACGAATATAAACGCCAGTTGTTAAACGCGCTTTATATTTTAGATTTGTATTTCCGGATCAAAGAAAATCCGCAAAAACCGTGGCCGCATCGGGTATTTATTTTCGGGGCGAAAGCCGCTCCCGGGTATGTACGCGCTAAGGCCATCATCAAATTGATTAACACTATCGGGGAACTGATTGCCGGAGATCCCGAGGTTTCGAAGATCATCCAAGTGGTGTTTGTCGAAAACTACAACGTCTCCCCGGCGGAACATATTATTCCGGCTGCCGATATTCACGAACAGATTTCTACTGCCGGTAAAGAGGCTTCGGGGACTTCCAATATGAAGTTCATGATGAACGGGGCGCTTTGCCTAGGCACTTTAGACGGTGCCAATGTCGAGATTGTGGATTCGGTCGGGGAAGAGAACGCCTATATTTTCGGGGCGAAAGAGGAAGAACTGCCGGAGCTGCGGCGCACTTACGATCCTCGGCACCTGTATGAAACCGTGCCGGGCCTTAAACGGGCTCTGGATGCGCTGGTTGACGGCACTTTGGATGATGAAGGTACCGGTCTGTTCCATGACCTGTTGGGTTCGCTTTTGGATTCTAACGGGTATGAACCGGCTGACGTCTACTATGTACTGGGCGATTTCGCCGACTATCGTAAAGTGCGTGACCGGGCGGCTTTGGACTACGCTGACCAGATGGAATGGGCACGTAAATGCTGGATCAATATTTGTGAATCCGGACGTTTTAGCGCCGATCGCACCATCAGTGACTACGCGAATCAAGTATGGATGCTTGAGCCTCAAAAAATCTAGCCGCGAAGCTCGGTATTTCCAGGCTAAACAGCGGTTTCTAGCAGGATTTTCCAATGATTATTGGCGGATTCCTAGCTAAACAATAAAAGCCAAATGCGGGTGGGGGAACTTTTCCCCACCCGCATTTATTTATTTTCATGGGGAAACATTTTTGCGTTTAACGCGCGCCCTAGCTACAAGCGCGCGTTGGCGTGAGAAAATAGCAACGACTTTCGCTAACCAACGACGGAAAATCCTAGCAAAGGAGATTTAGATGCGAATCGCGATTACCCCCACTCCGGAAGCTGGCTCCCAGCTGGCCGCCAAACTAATTATTCCCCAGGTAAAACCGGGGTTTCGTTTGGGGCTAGCCACTGGCTCCACCCCCGAAGGTCTTTACGCGCAGCTGCGCAAAGCCCATGCAGAAACAGATTTCACTTTGGAGAACTGCACCGGTTGGGCGCTAGATGAATATGTAGGGATCGCCCCTGATCACCCGGAACGCTACCGCAATGTGCTTCGCCGCGAACTGGTAGGCGAAGATAAAACCGGCCTCAAGGACGCAAACCTAAAGACCCCGGATGGCCTCTCCCCCGATCCTGAAGAGTCGGCGCGCCGCTATGAAGAAGCGATTACCTCCGGTGTTGACCTGCAGATTCTAGGTATTGGCGCCGATGGGCACATCGGTTTTAATGAGCCCTCTGGCTGCCTAGTCAACCCTACTAATGTGGTTACCCTGGCTCCTCGCACTATTATCGATAATGCTCGTTTCTTTGATGGTGACGAGAACAAGGTTCCCCGCCGCGCCATTACTCAGGGTCTGGCAACCATTATGCGTTCACGCCAAGCCATCCTGTTAGCTTTCGGAGAGCAGAAAGCCGATGCGGTGGTCGGTACGGTAGAGGGCGCTGTCAGCGCTTTTTGCCCCGCCTCGATTTTGCAATATCACCTGGACGTAGTGGTGATTGTAGATGACGCTGCCGCCAGCAAACTACAGCTGGCCGATTACTATCGCGAAACCTGGCAGTCCAAATACCCGAACTTACCCCTAGGTGCATAGATATAGTCCCCTAAAGCTGCCCAAGATCTAGACTGTCTAGGTTTTGGGCAGTTTTTACATGGAACCAACCCCAGATTGTAATATCTGGCTATGACAATAAAAGTAGCAATAAACGGATATGGCAACCTGGGGCGGGCAGTCGAAAGAGCAGTCAATGCCGCCAGCGATATGGAAGCGGTAGCGGTGTTTACCCGCCGCGATCCAAAGAGTCTGAAAACTGCCGGCACTCCGGTTTATTCTCTCTCAAAAATGGCTGATTTTGAGGGGAAAGTAGACGTATGTATTTGCTGTGGAGGCAGTGCCACCGATTTGCGCACCCAAGGCCCGGCCGCCGTCGCCTACTTTAATACCGTAGATTCTTTTGACACCCATGCCGATATTCCCGCCTATTTCGCGGATATGGATGCCGCCGCCAAGAAAGCCGGTCATTCTGCTCTGATTTCTACCGGCTGGGATCCCGGTTTATTCTCGATTGCCCGCGCCCTCACCGGAGCAGTCCTCCCGGACGGCTACACCCAGACTTTCTGGGGACGCGGAGTTTCCCAGGGTCACTCGGACGCTATTCGCCGCATTGAGGGTGTTGAGGGCGCAGTGCAATACACTGTCCCCAACCAAGAGGCGATGCGCGCGGTTGAAAGCGGTGAGAATCCTCAGCTAACTACGGCAGATAAACATACTCGGCTCTGCTACGTAGTGGCTGCTCCCGACGCCGATAAAGAAGCGATTGCCCGCGAAATCAAGCAAATGCCTAAGTATTTTGCAGACTATGAGACCACCGTTAACTTTATTTCCGCTGAGGAACTGGCGCGTGATCATTCGGGTATGCCGCACGGCGGGGAAGTGATTCGGGTGGGACATACCCGCGAGGGAATCAAACACTTGGCGCGTTTCCAGCTGCAGCTGGACTCCAACCCCGATTTCACCGGCTCTATGGTGACTGCCAGCGCCCGCGCTTTGGTGCGTCTGCATGAGCATGGCCACCGCGGAGCCGCCAGTGTCCTGGATCTGCCTCCCGCCTGGTATTCTCCGCTCTCCCCGGAGCAGCTGCGCGCCGAATTGCTATAGCTAACTCGTCTATCCGCAGCTATCGACACCATTAGCCCGCAAGCTTCAGGTCTGCAAACACCTCAGCTACGCGCTGCCTTCCAGGTACTACAGATAGTTAAAGGGGCTGAGGAGTAGTATCACTCCTCAGCCCCTTTAACCTGCGATCCTTACTGTTTATGTAAGAATCCGGGTTCTTTGTTGTTGCCTGCCCTGATTACCTAGGCAGTGGCAAAGGTCAGGCACTTTTCATCGGCGCCAACTTTAACGGAATCAGCTTGGCAGAGCAGGTGTTTGTTGAACTTGCAATCTGCAAGCTGGCAAGCACCAACCTGGGAATTAACTTTCCCAAGGCCGCCCTTTTCATCCAGAGAAATAAAGGTTGCGCATCCACCTTTTGCGATGGTTACCGCGTAAGCGTTGCAACCATTGTCGTTAAAGGCACAATCACTAGCTGAACAATTTACTCCTGGCATTGCCATTTGAGTTCCTCCTTTGAAGATTTCTTATTAAGACAATTTCAATCTACAAAAGGAATATCTGAAAGAAAAGGAAATAAATTTGCAAATGTCGCACCCACAAAAAGAAGAACATAACCCCTGGTAGAAAACCTTTTATGCTCTAATAATTAAAATAGCATTCCCTAAATTTAAATAGCAATAGCACTATTACTTAAATTAGTATTGCGTACCTAAGTTGTTGCTTATTTGGATTCTTGCAGGTTACGGCGGGTATTTTCTAGGTTCATTAATTTAGAAAAAATCTGTTGATACTGCTCATCTTCAGGGTCGCATCTTTGCAGGCGCGCCCGTGTCTCCGCCATTTGGCGGGAGATGTCACCGCGAATCATCGCTCCCCAAACTCCCCGCGCGTAATCATTTAGACGCGCGGAATCATCTTGCGGGAGCGGGGAAACCACCAGCGCGGACAGCAAACTTTGTAACTGTTGCCCTACCTGTTCATTTAGTAGTTCAACCCAACGTTTATTCGCCAGGATTACCGCACGTTTCCCTTTTCTCCCCAGTTCATCCTCGGCTCCTCGCCACAACTCCGCGTATTTGTCTAATCCTCCCAAGCTGGAAATGGCAGAAAAGAGGGCGCTAAACATAGGAACTCGAAAGGCTGCCGGGGAAACCGTCTCAACTCCGAGGCCGAAAAGGCTGGCCGGGAGCTGCAATAGGCATTCCAAGGCTTGCTGCTCTAGATTGGCAACCGGATCGGAGCTGTCCGGCAAAGTAATTGCCGCGGGCGCGCCCGGCGCGGCAGAGTTTCCGCTTTGACCAGGCGCCGCGGATGCGTAGGGGCTAGCTGAGGGGATATTTCCTGGGACAGAGGTAGATCTGGATTGCATACGGGAAGTATTTTGCACTATCTGGCGTACTTCGTCCTCAGGCATCCCCACCCAGCCGGCCAGACGCCGGGTATATTCCGAACGCAGTGCCACATCCCGAATCCGTCCCACTACGGGGGCAGCAGCTCGTAAACCGGTCACTCGACCTTCGGAAGTATCCAGGTTGTGAGCTTTTAGGATAGTGCGTAAAACAAACTCAAAAAGCGGACGCCGTGAATCCACCAGCGCCCGTACCGCGCTGGCTCCTTGTGCCTGCCACAAATCGCAGGGGTCTTTGCCCGAAGGCTCAATCGCCACGAAAGTTTGAGAAGCAAAGGCTTGGTCTTCTCCAAAAGCGTGCAGAGCCGCCTTTTGCCCGGCCGCATCGCCATCGAAAGTAAATATTACTTCCCCACCGCGAGCTTTTCCGGAAGAAAGCAAGACCCCGGCCGCTGGATCAGCGCTATCGCCCAGGAGGCGACGAACAATCTGCACGTGTCCGGCGGAAAAAGCAGTTCCGCAAGTAGCGACTGCACATTCCACCCCGGATAGATGGGCGGCCATTACATCGGTATAGCCTTCGACTACTACTATCCGCCGCTGCTTACTGATTGCCTTTTTAGCCATCTCGATACCGTAAAGTACCTGCGATTTCTTATAAGCCGCAGTTTCGGGGGTGTTTAAGTATTTTGGCCCTTTATCTTCGTCCGATAACCGGCGGGCTCCAAAACCTACTACTTCTCCCGTCAGGTTCGATATTGGCCATATCAGTCGCCCTCTAAACCGGTCATAGGGACCGCGTTGCCCCCGGGAGAACAGACCCGACGCTGCTAACTCCGGTTCGGTAAACCCTCGTTTTCGCAGATAAGTAAGCAGCGCGTCCCAGGAATTGGGGGCATATCCCAAAGAAAACTTGGCGGCTGCATCGGAGTCGAATCCGCGAGCGCTTAAAAAATTACGTGCCGCCTCTCCCTCTTTGCTCCCTAGCTGGGAGCGGAAAAACTGCGCTGCGTTGCGGTTTGCTTCCATAATTCGCGCGCGCGAAACCTGGTTGGGATCTTTCCTGCTACCTCCCCCGCTTTCTTCATAATGCAAGGTAACACCAGTTTTATCTGCCAGGTATTGCACCGCTTCGGTAAAAGAAAGGTGATGAATGTTCTCAACGAACTTGATTACGTCTCCGCCCTCACCACATCCGAAGCAGTGATAGTATCCCTGAGCCGGGCGCACATGAAATGAGGGGGTGCGTTCATCGTGGAAGGGGCAAAGCCCTTTCAGGGCACCGACTCCGGCCGGACGCAAAGCTACGTGTTCCCCCACGATTTCATCAATCCGGGCACGCTCACGCACCTGATCGATATCTTCACGTCGAATTAACCCCGCCATATCTTCATCATAGGTGAGGACGGGCGGGTGCATCTACGGTTGCTTCTTATCTTGTGGATTTTTGGCTAATATCTCAGAGATTCATTTAAGAAATAGCTTTCAGTATGCATAAAAGAAAAACGGGTAAATGGGGCAAAAAATAATTTATTTTATTCATTTTATTTTTAGCAAACATTAGATCTTCCACAAAAGAAACCCCAGTTAACAAGGTGCTACACTTTAATACTTTGTTACTTTAAATCACCTTTTAGTCGATATTATTTTCGGCAAAATGTATCATAACTCAGATGTTAATTTGGCTCCCAAAGACGAGAATGCCCCAGTAATCTAGCGGTAGAAGCAGCGTCTAGTTTAAACACTAATCGCCCTACTTTTGCTAACCACAGTTCCTAACGAGAAAGCAAGGATCAACGATGATTCCTCCAAATACACCTCCGCAGCCGCCACGGGGATACCAGCCCCCGCAACCCAACAATTCTGCACAACCACCCCAGCCCCCACAGGGATACCAACCGCCGCAACCGCCGGGAGGGTATCAGCCTCCCCAACCATTCCAGAGCCCACAGCCTCCGCAAGGCTCGCAACCGCGCCAGCCATACCCACCTAAAGCGCCTTACAGCCCTGCACAGCCTTCCCAACCGTGGCAAGGCTCGCAACCACCGCAACCCTACCAGCCTCCGCAACCGCCGGGAGGGTATCAGCCTCCGCAACCCTACGGTTCGCCGCAACCTCCTCAACCTCCGCAGGGATACCAACCCCCGCAGCCGCCGGGAGGGTATCAACCTCCCCAACCATTCCAAAGCCCGCAGCCTCCGCAGGGATACCAGTCCCCGCAACCTTACGGATCGCCGCAACCCTATAACGGCTCTAAACCTTCTCCAACTGCAGGTATACCAAACCTATTCAACAAAAACCATGAGGAATATCCGCTTACACCGCTGGACTTCCTCAAGCTCACCGGGAGAGGCCTATTTGTGGGACTACCTGGGTGGGGAGGCTTTCTCTTCGGCTTAATCTCATACTATTTCGAGGAGAATTACTCTTCCACAATACTTGTTGTTCCTTTGATTGAGATTCGCTGGACAACAGTTTTTATGATTGGCGGGATACTATATGCCCTTTTCTACCTGCTCATACCTTATATAGCGGCAATACTCTCTGATAATCCCCGGAAAGAACTCTATAATCTGGCACACGGGATATCGGACGATGATGAATCAGAAAAAGATAAATCAGAAAAAAGCTGAAAGATCCGCTCCTAGAAATGGTGGATAAAGCTAATCTGAGAAGCAATCAAGAAAGCGCTAATTAATCTTGGTAAAGAAACTATTTTAGTCGTATTACTTGAGACAACACCCTAATGTTAAATCTCAGCTTCTTAAAACGGGAAAAGTTTTATCAGCCTTTAAACCGAGCGGAGCATGCCACAGAGGCGAGCGTGCCACTGGTTAGCGCTAGTGTCGGTCAAAGAGGCGATTTGATAGCCGATCGATTTTTGTGCTTAGTCGAGCCAATTCACATTTGGCTGATTACTCGGAACGAGGACGCTCCCTATCTGAGTATTAACCATTAAGAAAACGATAGTTGCTAGTGGTGAGTACGGAAAGATAACAATAAAAATAAAATGCCTTCGCCGCGACTTTTCGCGGCGAAGGCAAAATCTAATTCTTTAGAAACTATTACTATTTGACGGGGACACTCACAGACTTATCTAGCAACCCGCCACTGAAAACAACTTCCGAGATAGTTGCATCAGTTGGAGTATCAAACCAAAGCACTCCCTCAACCGTATTTCCGGGGTTAACATCTTCTAGGATCATTCCACCCTGCTCAGTTCCCCAAATTGCGGCGTCGCTGCTGTAGGAAAACTCTTTACCATCACTATCTTTTAGCTTCACACTGTCGGCAAAAAAAGTAGCGGACTTAGAGCCATCATTTTTGGCTTTCATTTTAACCGGAATAAAATGCCCCTGAGCTTTGGCTCCTTCAGCAAACTCATTTTTACCCACGTCAGATACCGGTTCATCAACCGAAACAACTGTGACAGTCCAATCTCCGACTTTGAATTCTTTTCCTAGAGAGTAGGACTCATCTTCCTTTGTTTCAGCAGCCTTGCTGTTTTGAGTCTGCGCAGCCGAATCGGTTTGAGCCGAGTTTCCGCTGTCACCCTTATTGCCGCCAAAAAAGCCTGCAATCGCCACTACCAGGACGATAGCGCCTACTATCCAGGGCCAGCGTTTCTTTTTCTTTTCTTCCATTGCTCCTCCTCCAGGGGCTAAAAAATAAAGAGATTCTTTGTAAGTCTGCCCCCACCCCCCCGCGGTATTGTCAAGAACCTAGAGGAAGTTTAGAGATATTAACCGTCCACAAATTATTGCCTACGGCACTTGCTTGCAGAGGCTAGACGAATTCCAGCTGCTGATTGCTAAGCAGCGATCACCGTTTCTATAAATGGGCAGAGCAAGCCACGCCGAGTAATTACAAAATATTTTTACGCTACCGCTCGCTAAAGTTTCTTAAATAGCAGTTATTTCATTTTAGATACTAAACTGAACGGAACATGCCACAGAGGCGAGCGTGCCACTGGTTAGCGCTAGTGTCGGTCAAAGAGGCGATTTGATCAACTAGGGCTCGCAACCTGCCGTCATCGTCAGTGGCCTGACGCCAAGCGCTAAGATGGGGCTCTTCCAACTCATCCGGCCGTTCCCAGAGAGCATCGGCTAGTTCATAGATAGTGGTGCGTTGCGCTAAATAAATAGGTTCAGTTTCTCGCGGCGCCATCATATAGGCGGCAGCGATTCCTTTTAAGAGCTTAATTTCGGCGAGGGTAGCATCCGGAATAACAAGATCTGCATCGTAGCGATGCAAGGGACCGGTTCCTGCCGCCTGCAAAGTAGCGGAAGATACTGCCGAGCAAAAGCACCCTATCAGTTGGGAAGTCATATTTTTCAGCCGCGCCATATCGCGATAGGAGCCATCGAAACTAGATAGCCACCCCGGTAGGGTATGTATCCGTTTCCAGGCCTCTTCTAATTCGTCACCCTGCGCGGCTCCGTACCATTCAGTCGCGGTTTTAAACACCAACTCTAAAGATTTGCTCTCCCCCAAGGTAGCCGGGTCTAGCTCCCCGGTTTGAATACCGTCCTCTACATCGTGCACCGAATAGGCAATATCGTCGGAAATATCCATGATTTGCGCTTCTAGACAGCGCTGGTGCGGGGGCGAAAACCTGCGCATCCAATTAAAAACTTCGGCATCTTCGCGGTAGCAATTGTATTTTTTGCGCGAATATTCGCTATTAGCGCCCTCCCCTTTGAGCCAAGGATATTTACAAACCGCATCTAGAGTGGCGCGGGTGAGATTTAGCCCCAGAGGGCTGCCTGTCGCGCTGAGAACCTTCGGCTCGAGGCGGGTAAGCAGGCGGAAGGTTTGGGCGTTCCCCTCAAAACCGCCAATATCTTTGGCAACTTCGTCGAGTGCCCGCTCCCCATTATGCCCGAAAGGTGGATGCCCCAGGTCATGGGCTTGGCAAGCGGCATCAACGATATCGGGGTCACACCCCATTTCTTGGGCGATCGACCTGCCTACCTGCGAAACTTCGATGGAATGAGTAAGCCGGGTGCGGATAAAAGAATCAGTCGCCGGCCCTAAAACCTGGGTTTTCGCCCCTAGCCGCCTCAGCGCCGAAGAATACATAATCCGCGCCCGATCCCGGGCAAAATCGGTGCGATGCGAAGATTTCGTGGGCTCCGTTTTGAAGCGCTCGCGGTCACGGGGAGAATAGGGCGCGGTTTCCATATATTTCACTCTAGCCTTTATCGGGGGTTTCGCCCCCTAATAGCCGCCTTGGTCTAGAGAAGTATCCAGCTTTGCAGCTTCCAAAATCCGGGCAGCTGCCGCATCTACCTCTCTGGTTGCTAGCCAACCCTCCGGTAAGTGGGTCTTGCGGGGATTGCCCCTCCGGCCACGCTTACCCTCCGCTGCCGGAGGGTAAGGTAAAGCAGGATCTAGGGTCGAAAACAGTTGCTCTAACTCTTGCAAACTATTAGCACTGGTGAGGGCGCGGCGGAAGTCTCCCCCCACTGCAAATCCCCGAAAATACCACCCCAGGTGCTTCCGCATATCCCGCAAAGCCCGTTCCTGGTTTCCCATCCAGGAGCTCAGCATCTGGGTGTGTCGCAACGCCATTTCGCATACCTGTCCCAAGTTGGGGCGAGCCCGGTTATCCGAACCGTTAAGCGCGCTGGCCAGGTCATAGAAAAGCCACGGTCTCCCCTGGCATCCGCGACCGATCTCCACTCCCGCGCAACCGGTTTGCTCCAGCATCGCCAAGGCGTCCTCGGCAGAAAAAATATCCCCATTCCCCCACACTGGAATCTCTAAATCCTGTTTCAACTGGGCGATCGCCTCCCAGTTGGCGCTGCCGGAATAGTATTGATTGGCGCTGCGACCGTGTAGCACCACCGCACTCGCCCCTACCTTCTGCGCCAATTTGCCAGCATCGCGATAGGTTTCATGCTCGGCATCGATACCAATACGAATTTTTGCGGTCACCGGCACGGGATGATCACGCGGAGAATCTTTTTCTCCGGTCTTTGCTCCAGCTACCACTGCCGCCACTATTTGCCCAAAGCGTTCTATTTTCCAAGGCAAAGCCGCCCCGGCACCTTTACGGGTCACTTTCGGAACCGGACAGCCAAAGTTAATATCCAGGTGATCGGCCAAACCTTCGCGCACCAACATCCGGGCGCCTTGATACATAGTTTCCGGATCCACCCCGTGTAGCTGCACCGAACGAAACGTCTCTTCCGTGTCTGGCTTAATCAAATCCAGAGTGCGGGAGTTGCCTTCCACCAGGGCGCGGGCGGTAATCATTTCACAAACATAAAGCCCGCTGGCCGGGCCATCAGTAGAGGTAATCCCTAAATCTTTGAGCGCTTGGACTGCTTGCTCCCGGCAAATCCGGCGAAAAGGCGCGTTGGTTACTCCCGCCATCGGCGCCAAAGCGATAGGAGTAGCAACCGTAATTTCCCCGAGCTTAGTGGGCATGCCGACCGCCTCCTGTACGCACTACCGTTGTTGCGTCCCCACCTAACGTCTGCGGCTCTACCTGCTCCTTCACTCGTGAATCTTTCGCGGAAGACGAATGTAAATCCGCGACTGACCCAGAGGAAGCCCGCACGAATTTTACGAGGAAAGTCCCCACCACGGTAGTCGCGGGGATCGCCAGCACTAATCCGATGGAAGCCACCAGGGTACGCACGATTTCCTCGGCTATCTGGGAGACCGTGAGCAGTTCTAAGAAGGGACGCTGCGATAACATCGCCAAAATCAAAGTAGGCAGCGCAGTTCCTACATAGGCGAAAGCCAACGTATACACCGTAGAGGCAATGTGGTCGCGTCCAATCCGCATTGCCCGGGAAAATAGTTTTCGCCGCGGCATTTGGGGATTAGCCTCATCGAGTTCCCAAACCGCCGATGCCTGGGTAATGGTCACGTCATTTAGAGCGCCTAAACCAGCCACTACGATTCCACACATAAACAGGGAAGGCAGTGCTAGAGCCGGCAGCTGGGTGCCAAGAATCAACGCATCCTCATCGCTAGCTCCGGTAAGTCCCGCCGCTCGCGTACCCGCGTAAGCCAATAAAACCGTAACTACCAGCCCCAAGATGGTACCTAGCAGCGCGGTGGTGGTGCGAATGGTAATCCCGTGCGCCAGGTAGACCGATAGGAACATTATCGCCCCTACCCCCGCCAAGGTAACCAGCATCGGAGGTTGCCCAGCCATTAGCGCCGGTAGCATAAAAAACACAATCACCAGGGTCGAGGCCAGCAGCCCCAGTAGCGCCAAGAAGCCGCGCCTGCCGGCTACCGCCACCACAATTATCACGTACAGGACCGCCATAATCGCCAAGGCGTTCCCCCGTTTAATATCGGTAAACAGGAAGGGCGTACCGGTGGCCATAGCTTCGGTGTCATAGAGCATCCACACCGCAGTCCCTACTCGAATCGCCGACTTGGATTCTTCGGGAACCCTAACGGGGACAATCTTGTCCTTCCATTGCCCTTCCAGCACTTTCACACACACCAAGGGCTGGGTTTCCGGCATGCCGTTAGTGGGGTCAGCTGCTCCCTTGGGCATTTTCAGTCCCGGAATCAGACATTTCTTTCCATCCAAGCCCGTCACCTGACCACTCAAACGGTTAGTCCCCTGCTGAGACCAGTCCTGCGAGGCATCCCCTAAGGGTTTCGGACTGTAAAGCGTTACGATACCGATAATAATCGCCAGTAAAACCGGCACTATCAGTGCAGTTAGTACGCGACGCGCACGGCGTAGAGACTGCGGATCCGGACGAGAATGGCCGGAACGACGGAGGTGCTGATGCAAACGCGTGCCGCCTTTAGCAGCCCACCAGGCGGGTTGCTAAGTAGTTGGTTAGCTCCGCAATCTTTACCCGTTCTTGCTCCATGGAGTCACGGTCACGCACGGTCACGCACTGGTCCTCGCCCGACTGGAAGTCATAGGTGACACAGAAGGGGGTACCGATTTCGTCTTGACGGCGGTACCTCCGGCCTACCTGTCCGGCCTGGTCATACTCGATATTCCAGTTGGCTCGCAAATCTTGGGCAATCTCTTGAGCCGGTCCAGTTAGCTCATCCTTGCGGGAAAGGGGCAGAACTGCGACCTTCACCGGGGCAAGACGCGGATCCAGGCGCAGCACCGTGCGCTTATCCACTCCCCCCTTGGCATTGGGTGCTTCATCTTCACAATAGGCTTCCACCATAAACGCCATCAGAGAACGAGTAAGTCCCGCTGAAGGCTCTATCACGTAGGGTATCCAGCGCTCTCCCTTTGTCTGGTCGAAGTAGTCCAGATTCTTACCCGAAACCTGCTGATGAACACCCAGGTCATAGTCGGTACGGTTAGCGATACCCTCTAGTTCACCCCACTTGGATCCCTGGAATCCGAAGGCATATTCGATATCGACAGTGCGCTTGGAGTAGTGAGAAAGTTTTTCTTTGGGGTGTTCGTATAGACGCAAGTTATCTCTGCTTATCCCCAAGTTCTGGTACCAATCGAGACGTTCATCGATCCAGTATTGATGCCATTCTTCATCGGTTCCCGGTTCTACGAAGAACTCCAGTTCCATCTGCTCAAACTCGCGGGTACGGAAAATGAAGTTGCCCGGTGTGATCTCGTTACGGAAGGATTTGCCAATCTGTCCGATTCCAAAGGGTGGTTTCATTCGGGCAGAGGACATCACGTTCGCAAAGTTAATAAAAATACCTTGCGCGGTTTCCGGACGCAGGAAGTGCAGACCCTTTTCATCGTCAACCGGCCCCAGGAAAGTTTTCAGCAATCCCGAGAAGGCGCGCGGCTCCGTCCACTGTCCCCGCTTTCCACAAGCAGGACAAGGAACATCCTCCATCGAAACCTCGTCGGCGGAGGGCAGCTGATGCTTTTCCGCATAGGCTTCCTGCAGGTCATCCTGGCGGTGGCGAGTATGACAAGCAGTGCATTCAATCAAAGGATCAGTGAAAGCTTTGAGGTGACCGGAGGCTTCCCAGACTTTGGTCGGCAAAATAACCGAGGAATCCAGGCCCACCACATCGGCGCGCGAACGCACTATCCGGTTCCACCACTGTCGCTTGATGTTTTCCTTGAGCTCTACCCCTAAGGGGCCATAGTCCCAGGCAGAGCGGGTTCCACCATAGATTTCACCGCAGGGGTACACAAAGCCGCGTCGCTTTGCCAGATTGATAACACTATCCAAATTCGAGGGCGTTTCAGCCACTGTATTTCTCCTTAAGCTCAACTTGCCGCGCCAAGGCGCTACCACCCCAGATTCTACCGGGTTGCCTATGCTTTCCCAGAACCGGAACGGCAGAGCGTGACTTACAACTCTAAAAAGAAGGTAGCGACCTAGAAAAAATCAGTTTTTCCGGGTTCACCTGGAGTTTTTCTCATTACTGTCGTGGTGCCCAACATTTTGCTTTTGAGAACGGTTATCGTTTATATTTTTGGCTATGAAAAAAGGAATGCGAAAAATAATCTGCGCCGCTGCGATCGGCGCTTTAGCACTAACGGGTTGTTCTGCAGGTGCAAAAGGCGAGCAAAGTGGAAAAGTCGATGCCGTCGCCTCTTTCTATCCTCTGGCCTACGTAACCAGCCAAGTTGGTGGGGATTTGGTGCAGGTAACTAACCTGACGCCCTCGGGAGAAGCCCACGAAGTAGAGCTATCCGCGAAAGACCTGACCACTATGTCTCGTGCCGACGCCCTGATCTATCTGTCCGGATTCCAGGCAGCCGTCGATGACGCGGTAAAAGAAGCGGCTCCCAAGAATACTTTGGATGTAGCCAAAGCCGCCCAACTCAAGAAACTTTCAGCCAAAGAAGCCGCCGAGCACGAAGAAGAACACGAACATAAACACGAGGACAAGCATGAAGCTGACCACGAGGGCGAGCACCAGGAAGAAGCCGGTCACGACCAGCACCACCACGGCGCTTTTGATCCGCACTTTTGGTTAGATCCCCAGCGGCTATCCCAAGTGGTACCCCAGGTGGTTGCCATCCTCAGCAAGGCCGACCCCAAACACAGTGATACTTTTAAGAAAAATGGGAAGGCACTGCAAGATAAACTGGCTGTCCTAGATAAGGAATACCGCGCTGGCCTGACTAAATGCGCCACCCCCACCGCAGTTACTGCCCACGAAGCCTACGGATATCTGGCGGATCGTTACGGATTCGAGCAGGTGGGGGTAAAAGGGGTCGATCCCGAAGCCGAAACTTCGCTCACTCGCCTACAGGAAGTTGCCAACATTGCGAAAGCCAAAAAAGTCAACGTATTGTTTTCGGAGAGCGCCCTCGGCGATAAAGACACCAAGACTTTAGCCGAGCAGCTGGGGATTAAGTCCGAGGTACTTGACCCCTTGGAAATCCAAGTAGATAAGAACCGAGATTACCTGCAGGTAATGCAGGACAATCTGGGAAAACTAAGTAAAGCGATGAAATGCCAGTAACCGAGACTAAAGGATCTCTACCTTTTAGGGCGGCAGGGTTATCTGTCGCCCTTCAAGGCAATTTGATCCTGAACAATATTAACTTGCAGATTACCTCGGGCACCACGGTGGCGCTATGCGGAGAAAATGGCTCCGGAAAATCGACGCTGGTTAGAGCAGCGGTAGGGCTAAACCCAGTCAGTTCCGGCAGCTTAGAAATTTTTGGTGCCCGTCCCGGAGAGAAAAATTATCCTCAAGCCCTGTCCAGGGTGGGGTACGTTCCCCAACGTAAAAGCAATCTAGGAACGGTTCCGGCAACCGCCCTGGAGGTAGTGCGCTCCGGGTTGCTGCGACGAGGACGCCTCGGACCGAAACGCTCCGACCGGGAACGTGCCCTAAACGCTCTAGAAAAAGTGGGGTTAGCTCAGGCCGCCGGCAAAAAGTTTCAGTTTATGTCGGGAGGCCAACAACAGCGAGTACTGATTGCTCGCGCTCTGGTGCGCCAGCCTGAATTCCTGATTATGGATGAACCCATGGCCGGTATGGATCGTCAAAGCGCCCAAAGCCTAGCTAACACCATTGGTCAAGCTAAAGACGCCGGCAAAACCATGCTGATTGTGCTGCACGAACAAGGTTTCCTAGCACCCCTGATCGACCGGACTATCACTTTGGTGTCCGGGCAGTTGACCGGAGACAGCACTAACCAGAATTCACGGCCCGAGTTGCACGAGGAGGCAGCGGAAAAATGATTATTACCGTTACCAGCACGCCCCTGTCAGTTGCCACGATCAGCCCCCAGCCCAGCCTCGGCCTTTCTTCCACTTTCGTTGGCTCCCTGCCCAGCTTCGAAGCTGACTGGAACAGTTTATTGGCCTCCCCTTTCTTCTTGCGTTCCCTAATAGTGGCGGTGCTGGTAGGCCTTAGTGCCCCGATTATTGGAACCTACCTGGTACAACGCCGCCTATCCCTACTAGGAGACGGCATCGGTCACGTCGCCCTGACTGGGGTGGCGCTCGGTTGGGTAGTCGGTAATCTAACGGAAGTAGCCGGAGGAGACGCCCTCGCAGTCCCCGGAGCGGTAATCGCCTCGATTGTAGGGGCGGTGATTATTGAATTGGTACGTGCCAAGGGGGGAGCCAGCGGTGACGTAGCGATGGCGCTGTTATTTTACGGAGGGATCGCCTCCGGGGTGTTAGTGATTTCCCTGGCAGGCGGCACTACCAACCAATTAAACTCTTACTTGTTTGGCTCCATTGCCGCAGTTTCGTGGTCAGATGTGTACCTAACTATTGCCCTATCGGTGTTAATTCTGGTTTTCGGTCTGGGGCTGCGCCGGGAACTCTTTTCTATCTGTAACGACGAGGAATTCGCTTTAGCTTCCGGGATTCCGGTACGGCTGCTGACGATTTGTTTAGCGGTAGTCAGCGCTCTAACCGTTTCTACCGCGATGCGGGTGGTGGGAGTGCTGCTAGTTTCGGCGCTAATGATCGTACCGGTAGCTATCTCCCAGATTTATGCCCGCTCTTTTAGCTCCACTATGGGATGGGCAATGGCGTTGGGGGTAGTGATGTGTATCGCGGGACTGGTGTTTTCCTATTTCACCGCCGCCGCCTCCGGTTCGGCTATTGTCATGGGGCTCATCACCCTCTATGCCCTGGCAGCCGCGCTGCGGCCTCTGGTTTACCGCCGGCACCTGCGCACTCCCCAAGAAATAGCAAATTGTGAGCATCACTAAACATTTGGCGAACACTTCGAAGCAACACGGCTATCTAACCGCCTTTTATCAGCCTTTTTAAGAATAAAATCGCTATTTCTGAGGACGGATAACCGGCGAACAGCGGAACGAAGGCACCTGCCGGGAAGCGTATACTGACCGAACAGCCTGTAATTCAACCCCAAGGATTAACTAACAGTGCCTAAGCCAATCGGAGACTCATCTCGCTATAACCCCGCATTAGACGGAATTCGTACTCTCGCAGTTGTGGGAGTGGTCTTGTACCACATGAAGATCAACTTCATACCCGGCGGCCTGCTAGGTGTGGGGGTATTCTTCACTATCTCGGGTTTCCTTATTACCGGAAACCTAATGCGCAGCTGGGATCGGAAAGGAACCCTACGCTTGGGGAACTTCTGGCTGCGACGTATCCGCCGCCTAATGCCGGCAGTAATCGTCACGGTATTGGCTGTCTGGATGCTAACCGCGTTTTTCAAACCCGACGACTTTAGACTAAATCTTTTTGCCGGGCTGGCGGCGATTTTCTATGTCAACAACTGGACGACTATCCTCTCGGGGAATTCCTATTTCGACCAGTTCCAAACCAGTCCGCTAGAACATATGTGGTCCTTGTCGATTGAAGAACAGTTCTACGTTTTCTGGCCACTGATCTTACTGCTGTTACTGGTGCTATTCCGCAAGAAACGATTCCTGGTAACTGTCTTCACCCTGCTGTTAGCGGCCGCCTCCTTCGCCTGGATGTGGTACTTATTTACTCCGGGAGCCGACCCCACTCGCGTCTATGAGGGTACCGATACCCGGGCAGGTGGTCTACTGGTCGGGGCGGCGCTGGCCATCTATTACAGCAACCGTAATAAAACCGGTTCTCCCCGCCTATGGGCCGAGATAGCCGGCCTGGTGGGGACAGCTGGGATTATCGCTTCCTTCATATTGATCCCCGACAACTCTCCCCTGCTCTACCACGGAGGAATACTTGCCCTCACGGGATTCTCCACTTTGCTACTCATGGGGGTGAGCAATAAAAAAACTCTGGTTTATAAAGTCTTCGGATTGCGTCCGTTTGCCTGGATCGGGGAACGTTCGTACGCCCTCTACCTGTGGCATATTCCCTTGATTGCGTTCTTATCCCGCCCGCTACATGACCTGCCGGTTTGGGCCGCAACTCTGATAGTGATGGCGGTTTCTATTATTCTG
The DNA here is from genome assembly GCF_943169825.2 of Varibaculum prostatecancerukia. Taxonomy (NCBI): domain Bacteria; kingdom Bacillati; phylum Actinomycetota; class Actinomycetes; order Actinomycetales; family Actinomycetaceae; genus Varibaculum; species Varibaculum prostatecancerukia. Next base: position 660,064 of record NZ_OW968402.1, on the reverse strand, counting down.
GCTTCTTTGTCCTGGTCTTTAGTGGAGGATCCAATCAGGCGCAAAGGTCTGTTTAAGCCTACCTGGGAGTATATGACCAACCGACGTAGGCGGATCCCGCGTCCTCTCTGGTCGCTTCCGGTGGCCTTAGGCTGTGCGATTGCCCTCTTGGGAGCCCCAGCCTACGCAGCTGAGGACTACTATCAAAAACAAGATTTAGCTCAGCAAAAACTCGCGGCACAAAAACTTAAAGCCGCTAAAGAGAAAGCAGCCTCTGAACAGGGAACTTCTGAGGGAGAGAAGTACACGCAGACACGTTGCCGGGAAGTGGTTCATATTGGTGACTCCACTTCGCTGGGGATGTTTAATGCTGGTTCCGTCAACAGCCCAGAACAAACCGGGGAGGCCGCCTATCGGGCGGTGGGCGCCGAAACTGTGATTAACAGCAGTTTAGGGGCACGAGCCACCAATGCGTCACTCGGTGATAACCCCACCGGCAATGATTCCATTCAGAGAGTTCTTAACGAGGGCGTAGATCCACAAACCTGCTGGGTGATCGCCCTCGGGGTAAATAATGCCGCCAATATGGCAGCGGCCGGACGAGACGATGCCGCAGATGAAATCAATGCCACCATGGCGATTTTAGGCTCCAACTACCCGGTATTGTGGATTGCCCCCACCACCTCCGCTACTATGGCTCCCCGCTGGTACGAGGTTCCCCGGATGCAGCATTGGAACGAATCCTTGTTCGCCGCGATGTCAACCTATCCCAACCTGTGGGTTTACCGGTGGGATCAGGAAGTTGACCAAAGCTGGTTCCTGCAGGGCGACGGAGTTCACTACAACCCAGAGGGCAACACCCAGCGTTCCCTACATTTCTCTCAGGCGTTAGTCAAAGCCTTCCCCAAAACCAATAAACCTCTGAAGACCAAAGGCGACAGCGTCTTGCCCGAGAAAACTGTGCCTGCCGATAAACGCATGATTTATGTGGACCGCTAGGGAGGCTTCCCGGGTTAACGTTTAGCGCGCGAATCCCTGGGGTTTGCTACCCGTTATCCTGCCGCAGGCACCGGAGTTACCTCCAATAAGTCGGCAGCAGCCTCCAGGTTATCCAGGGAATTTATTCCCTTTTGTAAAGCATTTAGGGACTGAGCAAGAGCAGGCGTAGCGGGATCTACCCACACTATTAGCCGGTCGGGTGCTGCTTCTTGAGGGATGATTTTCCAGGTAGCCGTAGGCAGATTTTCCTTAAAAAGCCGCGTTAGTAGAGTTAAGAAATGCTGATTTTCCCAGCTAGGCACCCAAGTATCAGCGCAGGCCAAAGCATTAAGCAGCGGTCGCGGCAAGAGGTAGCGGCCATCCAAGAGCAGGCGGCCGGGCGAATCTAGGGCGGCGAGGGCGAGGGCGCGGCCACTAACCGGCAACGGGCGCACTTGTTGGTGACTTTCGCCGCTCGTTGCTATCTGGGCAGCTAAACCAGCCTTTACGGCCTCCTCAAATACTGACAGCGAAGAAAAAATAGGGACTGCCCGCGCAGGTCTCACGCCTTTTAGGCTAACTTGCGGAAGTTGTCCGCTGGGGCAAGCATCCTCGCTAGAGATTCCGTGCGGAAGTACCGGCAAGATGACCCGCCCTTCCGGTAAAGCCTCCGCTATCGCTTTCAGCCGCTCCCCCAGGTCACCGCGGTTCAACGCCGCCGCCATTCTCGGTTCTAAATCCCCGCAATCAGCGGGATTAACGTTGCGTCTCAGGGCGCGTAAAATCGCGTTTTCTCGATCAGGGGATAGGGATTGCCCGCCGGAAAACTCCGAGTTTTTAGGGTTAGAAACGAACAAATTATTCTCTCCCGCTGGCGACCGCCAGCGCCTGCTCGATAGTGAACTGTCCGGAATACAGGGCTTGGCCTACAATCGCGCCCTCCACCCCGATGCTGGTGAGCTCGCGCAAAGTGCGTAAATCATCCAGGGTGCTAACTCCCCCGCTGGCTACTACTTTCGCGGAGGTGGCTTTGCATACTTCTTGGAGCAACTGGGTGTTCGGGCCGGTCAAAGTACCATCCCGCATCACATCGGTTACTACGTAGCATACGCAACCGGCTTCATCTAGGCGGGTAATCATTTCAAAAAGATTTCCCGCATCTTTGGTCCAACCGTGGGTAGAAAGAGTATGTCCGCGCACGTCCAGCCCTACTGCGATCTGATCACCGTATTTGGCAATTACCTGGCAGGTCCACTCCGGTTTTTCAATCGCAGCGGTTCCCAGGTTTACTCGGCGTGCCCCTGCCGAAAGCACGCGTTCCAAAGATTCATCGTCGCGGATTCCCCCCGACACTTCTACCTGCAAACCTGCCTGCTCAACGATTTCTTGCACCACTTGGGTGTTGTTTCCCCGTCCAAAGGCGGCATCCAAATCCACCAGGTGTAGCCAGCGGGCCCCTGCTGCCTCAAAAGTGCGCGCTACCTCCAGGGGAACTCCGTAAACTTTTTCGCTGCCCGCTTTGCCTTGATGTAGGCGTACGGCTTGACCTGCGACTATATCTACGGCCGGTAAAAGTTCTAACATTTTTCTCCCTTAGAAGGTTTGTGTCCAGTTACGAAGGAGTTCCATACCGGCGTCACCTGACTTTTCAGGATGGAACTGGGTGGCCGCTAGCGGCCCGTTCTCTACCGCGGCAATGAAACGCTCGCCGTGGGTTCCCCAAGAAAAAATCGGGGGTTTCATGCGAGAAGATTGCCGATAATGCCCGGCAGGATCGGCGGTTACCCCGTAGGAATGTACGAAGTAAAAACGCTGATCCTCAATCCCGGAAAATAGCTGAGAACCCTGACCTACCTGGATTTTTGACCACCCCATATGGGGTAGAATCGGGGCGCGCAACTTCTCGACTGTTCCCGGCCATTCCCCCATCCCCGCAGTGTCTTCACCGTGTTCCAAGCCGCGTTCAAACATCACTTGCATCCCGACACAGATTCCCAGCACCGGCCTGCCACCAGCTAAACGCCGGTCGATAATGGTGTCACCACGGCGAGCATGCAGATCCTTCATCACCGCGGCAAAAGCCCCCACCCCTGGCACTAACAGCCCTTCAGCGTCCAGGCAGCTGGAAAAATCACTGGTCAGGTTGGCATCGACCCCGAGGCGGCGGAGGGCGTTAACCGCCGAACGCACGTTCCCCGAGCCATAGTCAAACACCGCTACCCGCTTAGTCACTGCTTTTATCCTCCTGGCTTCCCCTATCGTCCCGACGGTTATAGTCCTCTTGCAGTTCGCGTAGTTGCCGCAGCAAAAGTCCCGGTAAATCCCGCAGGCGAGGCGGACGAATCTGGGGATAGTCCTCGGGAGAAGTCCGCCCCAGCAACAGATCTTCTACGCGTTCATCAGCACATGACACCAGGGGGCCAGCGGGAATAGTGCGGTCAAAATGCCCGTCATAGTAGACGCGCGCCGTGATTTGTCCCTGCACGCCGGGATCATCATCGGAGTCCGAACGCAAAGTAGACACAAATAGGACCGCCCCATAGGGGGTGATTTTTGATACCGCGAGCGCCAGTTCTTCGGCCTCGGGCGATACTGGACGTTCGTCACCGAGCAGTGCCTCTAGCTCATCATCGGGGGTGGGAGTTAGGCGTTTCCACACTACACACCCAGACTCGGTTTCCACGATCCGGGCATCAATCTCATGAGCCGCCATCATAGTGGCCAGCGGCACCGGCTCTAGCAAGTTCGTTAATACCAGTGCCACATCCCCGGCTTCCGGAGATAGCGCCTCTAAATGCTGCCAGGCCTGCAAATCCTGGTCAACCTCTTTACCGAAACCGTCTACGTCTTCGCCCCTAATCCCCGACTGCGCGATTACTTGGTCGAAGTAGTCCTCCGGCTTAGATTCTTTATCCCGCAAAGGCTCTTCCTCGCGCGGATCTTTATCGCGCGGATCGTCCTCTTCCGGAAGTTTCCCGGCGTTCACAGAGCGCCCTTAGTGGAAGGAATCCCGCTAACCCGAGGATCGGTTTCCACCGCTCCCCGCAGCGCCCGGGCGACTGCTTTGAACTGTGCTTCTACGATATGGTGCGGATCGCGCCCCGCAATTACCTCAACGTGCAGACAAATCCCGGCGTTATAGGCGAAAGATTCCCACACATGACGGGTCATTGACCCGGTAAAGTGTCCGCCTATCAGGTGATATTCTTGGCCGGCTGGCTCTCCGCTATGTACGCAATAGGGGCGTCCGGCCACATCTACTACCGCCCGGGCTAGCGCCTCATCTAGGGGCACGGTGGCATCGGCAAAGCGGCGAATCCCGGCCTTGTTCCCCAGGGCTTGGCGCAGCGCGGCGCCGAGGCAAATAGCAGTATCTTCTACCGTGTGGTGCACATCGACGTCAATATCCCCGCGAGCGGCAATGTTCATATCAATCAAGGAATGTTTTGAAAGGGCGGTGAGCATATGGTCATAGAACGGAACCCCGGTACTAATCTCGCTTTTACCGGTGCCATCTAGGTTGATCTCGACCGTGATTTCCGATTCCGCGGTTTTGCGCGTTATTTTTCCGCTGCGACTCATCTGGTTACCTCCTCTAGTGCCTGGCGAAATGCCTGGTCTTCTTGGCTGGTGCCGATACTTACCCGTAAAAATCCTTCCGGACCGACTTCTCGGATCAGGACTCCGCGATCCAATAAATCACTAAATATTTGGTGTCGATCCGGGAACGGTCCAAAAAGCACAAAGTTAGCTTGGGTTCGAGGCACGGTGTAGCCTTTACTCTCCAGCCAAGACGCCAAGTTGTCGCGGCGCTCGCGCAGCTCGGCCAACTGACGTAGCTGCTCCTCCGCGTGCCCTAAAGCCGCAATCGCGGCCGCCTGAGTCAGCGCCGAGAGGTGATAGGGCAAACGTACCCGCATAATATCGGCAATCACCTCTGGTGCCGCCACCAGGTAGCCTAGGCGCAGCCCTGCCATTCCAAAAGATTTCGACATGGTACGGGAAACTACCAGGTGAGGGAATTTTTCCAAGAGGGCGAGGGCGCTGGGCTGACCCGGGCTGCGAAACTCTGCGTAGGCCTCGTCAACTACCACCACGGTAGCGGTGCGTCTGTCATCGATAACCGGCCCGGTTTCTCTAGCTTGCTGCAAAATCTGTATTAGTTCCGCTTCGCTGCTAGCGGTACCGGTCGGATTATTTGGGTTTGCCAGCAGCAACACGCTAGGGCTAACTTCCCGCAGCCCCTGGAGTAGAGCATCCACATCTACGTTATAGTCGCTGCGCCGCGGAACCCTAACATAGCGGGAGTGCGCGCCCCGCACGTACTCGGGATACATCGAGTAGGAATATTCTGTTCCCAAAACCGTACGGCCGGGACCGGCATAGGCGCCCAACAGTTGCGCCATTACCTCATTAGAGCCATTCGCAGCCCAGATTTGCTCGACCGGGAAACTGAGCCCCGATTCGCGGCGCACATAACCGGCTAAAGCCTTCCGCAGGGCGGTGAAATCCCGATCCGGATAGCGGTTTAAGCCCTCCGCTGCGCGCGCAACCGCCTGAGTAATGTCGGCGATCATCCCGGGGCTGGGCGGATAGGGATTTTCGTTAACATTCAGCCGGGCAGCCACGTCCAATTGCGGCGCCCCATAGGGGGTAACCTGCGCGAGTTCTTCCCGCAACGGCAGCAAGGGGGACTGTTCCATAGATGCTCGTTCCTTTCTTGCTCCCATTCTAAGGGGATTACCCAGACAATGTTTCGCCCCCGCCGATCAGCTGGTCTCGGTTTTTCTGAGGACGAAAACCGAAAGCTGCGTGCGGCGGGGGAAAACCGGGGTCAGCTGCTAGTCAGTGGCTGAAACAATGGTTTCCGCGGTGGCCATGGCATGACCTTTTTCGCTGCCAAGCGAGCCACCGGCCAACTTGTTAACTACCAGGGCGATAGCGCCGTCACCAGTCACGTTAGTGGCAGTCCCAATGGAGTCGATTGCTACATAGAGCGCCACCATCAGGGAGTAAAGCTCCGGCGAGAACCCGAGGAAGCCCATCAGCACGCCTTGGGCAGCCGCGATGGCGCCGCCGGGAACGCCCGGTGCCGCCACCATAGTGATCCCCAGAATAATGATGGCCATCGCCATCTTCCCGAAGGTAATGGATTGCCCGGTCATCTGCATGACTGCCAGGGCAAAAGCGGTGATTTTAACCGTGGAACCACCCAGGTGAATGGTAGCGCACAACGGAATTGTAAAGCCCGCGATCTCCTCAGATACTCCATTGTTGCGGGCGCACTGGTAGGTAACCGGAATGGTGGCCGCAGAAGAAGAAGTACCCAGGGCGGTGAAGTAGGCTCTCGCCATCCTCCCGAGTGCCACAAAGGGGTTAACTTTCGCAATCGCACCCGCCACCGTGTACTGGATTAGCAGCAAGACAATGGTCAGGATTACCGACACCAAAATAACTTTGATCATTACCTTTATGACCAGCGCAATCTGCCCAGAATAGGACATATTTAAGAAGGTGCCGAAAATGAACAACGGCAGCAGAGGAACAATCGCCCGTTTAATCATCAGCATGGTGATTTCCCGGAACTCCCCATAGGCGCGATGCAAAGTGGGGGTATTCAAGGCTGCCATGCAAATACCCAGGATAAACGCCAAAATCAAGGCACCAGTCACATCCAGTACCGGAGTAATGTTCAGGTTATCTCCCAGCAGGGATCCCACCGCGTTCTTAGGTTCTTTTAGTTCGGGAGCCGACTCGGTGAGAATCCGCGGGAAAATCACTGAGGCAATCCCGTAGGTACCGAAACCGGCGAACAGGGTGGAACCATAAGCGATCGCTACGGTGGCCAGTAACCATTTACCGGCTCCTCGCCCTAGATCTGCTAATGCCGGCCCCACCAACCCCAAGATGATTAGGGGGATACAAAAACTCAAGAATTTGCCGAAAATGTCGTTGAAAGTAGCGAAGGGCGCGATGAATCCTTTGGGCAGGCCCGGGATCATACCAATCAAAGCCCCAGCCACAATTGCTACCAATACCCAGAACAGCAGCTGCCTAAAAACAGCGGGGATACGTACATTGTTTTCTGCCATAGTTATTCCTATCTGTTATCTATCTAAATCGGCAGTTCACGGCTTCTTCGTGTGCCGGAAGATCTTCGGCGCGGGCAAACGCGGTGAGCGGACGCGCCATTTTTTCGAGGGCATCGCGCTGGTACTCGACCTGTTGCACGGGTTTGAGATATGCCATCACTGACAGTCCGCCCTCATAGCGTCCGGTTCCTCCAGTGGGGAGGACGTGGTTAGAGCCTGCCAGGTAATCCCCGAGAGGAACCGGGGTGTATGAACCGATGAAAATCGCGCCCGCGTTACGGATTTTCTCTGCAACTTCATTGGCGTTGGCGGTGTGAATCTCTAAGTGTTCAGGCGCGTAGGCATTAGCGGCCTCGATGGCGCTAGCTATATCAGCCACCAGGATGATTCCAGATTGAGGACCACTTAGTGCCTGGCAAATCCGCTGGGAGTGTTTGGTAGCCTGCGCGGCCGGAACGATTTCCTTTTCGACTTCGCGTGCAAGTTCCTCAGAGTCGGTGAAAAGTACCGAAGCGGCGTTAGGATCATGTTCGGCCTGAGAAATCATATCCGCAGCCACCAGGACAGGGTCGGCGCTGCTGTCTGCAATAACCCCAATCTCGGTGGGACCAGCCTCGGCATCGATTCCGCAAACCGCCCGTACCAGACGTTTAGCGGCGGCCACGAAAATATTACCGGGACCGGTGATTACATCTACTGGCTGGCAGAGCGGATTGGGGTCTAACCCCTCTTCCCCGCTAGCCCCATAGGCAAACATGGCAATCGCTTGCGCCCCGCCTACCGCGTAAACTTCTTTAACCCCCAGCAACTGGCAAGCAGCCAAAATCGTGGGGTGGACCCGGCCTCCAAAACGGGCTTGTGGCGGGGAGGTAACTGCGATCTCGCTGACGCCGGCTTCTTGAGCGGCCACCACGTTCATAATTACCGAGGACGGATAGACGGCCAAGCCTCCAGGAACGTAAAGACCCACTCGCTCTACTGGAATCCAACGCTGTTTAACGATGCCCCCGGGCATTATCTCGGTTACCCGCTCGCTAGGCACCTGTGCGCGGTGACCGGCGCGGTTATGTTCGATAGATAGCTCCATCGCTTCGCGAACTGCGGGATCAAGCTGCTCTAATGCTTGGGAGAGTTCTTGCTCTGGAACTCGCAAATGTTCGGGCCGCACCCCATCGAACTTTTCGGAAAGTTCCCGGAGGGCGGCGGCACCGCGGTCTTTAACGTCCCGCATAACCGGACGGATTTTCTCTGCCGCCTCCTCTATGTTCATTTGGGCGCGCGGCAGCGCCTGGCGTAGTTCCAGACCACTGGGCATGTTTGCGCGAAAATCAGTAATTGAGAGCATGAGGATATATTAGTTTTTACTACCTGTTCTTTGAGATTTCGTCCAGTAGATAAAATGTTTTGACTTACTTAGTGGACTTCCGGTGAGATTTCTTTTGCAGGTTCTGTATTACCCAGTCGCGGAATCCGCGATAAGTTAAGAAGAGTAAAACCCCGCTTACCAGCCATAGAACCCAGGGATACCAGGCGGGAATCGGCGCCACCATATATAGCGAAGCGGCAACTACGATTAGTCCGGCCAGGAAACCGCATACCACCCCTAGCAGCGTAGCCGTTAGGAAAGTATTGGATTTTTCTTGCGCATCCCCCTGATACCAGGTGAGCAAAATCAGCGCAATCACCATGACAATCAGAGAACCGATCCGCAGCCACATAGACATTCCGAACCCGTTAAACACCATCACTCCAGCTAGAGACAGCGCCATTAAACAGTCTAGCCACCAGGGGGTTAAGGCCTGTTGATGCAAAGATTCCTGAATCCCCTTCGCTGCAGACCCGGTGTCTTTTTCTACCTCTTCGCTTGCCACATCAGGTTCAGTGACACCGCTAGCTGCTGCCTGAGAGTCAGCAATTGGAGTTTCCCCGGTGGGGTCTTCCACCGACCGATCTTCGGGCAGCGGATCGGAAACGGGCGAGGCCGACAGCTGTTCTACCGGCGCAGATGCAGGTTGAGCCGCGGGCAAAGGATTACCCGTCGCTACCGACTGCGGCTGAGCTAGTTCCGGATTGGCAAAAGCCGGGTCAGGCTGCGACAGTGCCGGTTTCGCTGCGGCGGGCAGCGGCGTCCCACCAGCCAGTGGATACTGTGATGATTGCACCGGATGCTGACTGTATTGAGGAACATTTTGAGCTGGCGGAGTTGCCGGAGCCGGGAATGCCGGAGCCGGTTCCTGCCCAGGCGCTGCCTGCCCCTGAGACGAGGTAAAAGGCCAGTTAGCTCCGCTGCGAGGACTACTTTGTGGGAATCCTTGCGGTTCGGGGTTGCTCATTTAGCTCCTCCAAGTTGCTTTAATAAAGTCATGCTTCCACCAGTTTAGTATCATTTACTGCGTGGCAGATAATAACAGCACGTCTCTACCGGCTATTCCGGTGCGCGGAACCATCAAACTGGGACAGTTCTTAAAGCTGGCGAACTTGGTCGAGGACGGAGCGGAGGCGCGGGTGTTCATCCAATCCGGTGACGTTACCGTCAACGGCGAGGTAGAAACCCGCCGCGGCAGCGCCCTCTCCCCCGGCGATATCGTGCAGATCAACCTCCCGAATGGCGCTACGGGTGCCCAAGTTTCCCATTAATCTCCCCCGCAAATGACGGGTTGCGGCCGGTAAAAGCGCTCGGTTGAGCGCGGGGGCGAAGTTTTTCCTCCCGCCCAAAAAATCGGACAAAGCTACGAAGCTTTGTCCGATTTTTACGCCCGCCTAGCCTATTCGGATAAAACTTCTCCCCCGCGCACAAGGGTCAAGCCGTAAAAGATGCGAGAGGGGGCTTGAGTCGAGCGAAGCGAGAATCACCGGGGTCCCCCGAGCGCTTTTACGGCTTGACCCGCACCGTAGGGTACCGATTAACCTGCGATGTAAGGAAAGCTATTTGCGGTTTTCTAGGCAGTGGAGGCCGAGCAGAGTTTTCAGCTGCGCCGCCAAACCCGAGCCGCGATTTACCCGCAAATCATCGCCCAGCTGCACGATGGTAGTACCCCTGGAGCTGCGCAGATGCATCCTAACTTCACTTTGCCCCGGACTAGAAGCCAGGATCTCCCGCAGCTGCTCCGCCACCTCCTCGGTAAGGCGATTGGCGGCGATATAGATATTTAATGGCCCGGTTGCTACCTGACTAATGTCGGGCAGGGTCATTTCTTGCGCGTGCAGGGAGGCTTCTTCGTCGCGAATCCTGACCCTCCCGCTCACACTCACGATTTCGTCTTCTACCAGGTCTTGTGAATATTTTTGGTAGGTCTGCGGGAAGAATAAAACATCGGTGGAACCAGAAATGTCTTCGATGGTGGCGATTGCCCACAGGTTTCCGTCACGTTTAGTAGTTTTGCGCTGCAGCCCGGTGACTAGGCCGCAAATCTGGATTTTTTGCCCATCCCTGACTCCATCTTCGGCTGAAAGATCCACGATTTCGGTATCGCTATTGTGTGCAAGAATCGTTTCCATCCCCTGTAGGGGGTGATCCGAAACGTAAAGCCCTAACATATCGCGCTCGAACTTGAGTTTTTGGCGCTTATCCCATTCGGGTAGATCCGGGATTTGCACGGTAAAAGTAACTGCCTCGTCTGCGTCCATCATCCCGAAGAGGTCTTCTTGCCCCATCGCCGCGTTTCTTTTCACGTCAATAACGGAGTCCACAGCCTCGATATGGATAGATTCGAGGGGGCGGCGGGCATGCCCTAGGGAATCGAATGCCCCGGCTTTAATCAGGGATTCCACTACCCGTTTATTGCAAACTTCGATGGGAACTTTGTCCAGGAAGTCGTGGAACGAAGTATAACTACCCTTTTCTTTTCGGGTGTTCACGATTTCGGCCACCACATTGGTACCCACGTTACGCACGGCGGAAAGTCCAAAACGAATAGATTCGCCGACCGCGGTGAAATCAGAGGCGGAGGCGTTGACGTCCGGCGGTAGTACCGCAATATTCATCCGGCGGCATTCTCGCAGGTAAAGCGCGAGTTTATCTTTATTATCTTTGGTGGAGGTCAACAGTGCCGCCATATATTCGGTGGGATAGTTGGCTTTCAGATAGGCGGTCCAATACGAGACTAAGCCGTAGGCGGCGGAGTGCGATTTATTGAACGCGTAGGACGAGAAGGGCACCAGAATTTCCCACAGTTTACTGACCGCGTCTTCGGGATATCCGCGCTCAATCATCCCATCGTGGAAGCGCGAATATTGTTTATCCATCTCCTTTTTCTTTTTCTTGCCCATGGCACGCCGCAAAATATCTGCCTGCCCCAGGGAATAGCCTGCAACCTTCTGGGCGATCGCCATTACCTGCTCTTGGTAGACAATCAACCCGTAGGTTTCATCCAAAATATCGGCGAGGGCCTCGGAAAGCGCGGGATGGATAGGTTCGATTTCTTGACGCCCATTTTTGCGCAAAGCATAGTTGGTGTGCGAGTTCGCCCCCATAGGACCAGGGCGATAAAGAGCACCGACCGCGGAGATATCCGAGAACTCGGTGGGTTTCATTAGTCGCATCAGCGAGCGCATCCCCGGTGAATCTAGCTGAAATACCCCTAGGGTTTCCGCGCGCGATAGCAGCTCATAGGTGGGGCGATCATCAAGGGGAACGTGCTCTAGATCCAGGGGCTCTTTCCCGTTAGCAACGATATTGTCGAGGGCATCCGAGATGACCGTCAAGTTGCGCAGCCCCAAAAAATCCATTTTCAACAATCCCAAGGTTTCGCAGGTGGGATAGTCGAATTGGGTGATAATTGCCCCGTCTGCCAGGCGTTTCATCATGGGCACAATATCGGTTAAATCATGGCTGGACATGATCACCGCGCAGGCATGTACTCCCCATTGGCGGGTAAGTCCCTCCAGGCCTTGCGCCGTTTTGATAACTGGCTTTACTTCGCCCTCGTTATCGGAAACGTATTGCCGAAACTCGCTGGCTTCCCCGTAGCGCGGATGTTTGGGGTCGTAAATACCGGAAAGGGGAATATCTTTCCCCATAATCGCCGGCGGCATTTTCTTGGTGAGCTGGTCACCCAGGGCATAGGGTTTATCCATGATTCGGCAAGAGTCTTTTAACGCCTGCTTAGCTTTGATTTTGCCGTAAGTGACTACCTGCGCGACCCGGTCTTTCCCGTATTTTTCGGTCACGTAATCGATGACTTCTCCGCGGCGACGCTCATCAAAGTCCACGTCAATATCGGGCATAGACACCCGTTCGGGGTTGAGGAAACGTTCGAACATTAGCCCATGTTCTAGGGGGTCTAGTTCGGTAATGCCCATCGCGTAGGCCACGATGGATCCGGCTCCCGATCCACGCCCCGGCCCTACCCGGATTCCGCGTTCTTTCGCCCAGTTAATATAGTCGGCGACCACCAGGAAGTACCCGGGGAACCCCATCTGGGTGATAATCCCGCATTCGTAGTCGGCCTGTTGCTGTGATTTTTCGGGAATCCCTTGCGGGTAGCGCTTATGTAATCCCCGCTGGACTTCTTTCACGAACCAACTGGTGGCGTCTTCCCCGGAAGGCACCTCGAACTGAGGCATATAGTCGGCACCCTCAGCGGTGGTTTGAAAATGCACCTCGCACATTTCCGCAATCTTCAAGGTATTATCGCAGGCCTCGGGGAAGTCAGAGAATAGTTCCCGCATCTCTTCTGCGGTTTTCAGGTAGTATCCGGAGCCTTCAAATTTGAAACGATTTTCATCGTCAAGGCGCGAACCCGAGTTAATACAAAGCAAGGCGTCTTGGGTAGGCTGATCGCTCTTGAGGACGTAGTGCGAGTCGTTGGTGGCCACCAGGGGTGCATCGATTACTTTCGCGAGTTTCAGCAAATCGTTACGCACTCGTCGCTCGATTTGCAGGCCGTGATCCATCAGTTCGATAAAGAAGTTTTCTTTCCCGAAAATATCTTGCAGTTCCCCGGCGGCCTTTTTGGCTTCTTCCCATTGCCCTAGGCGCAGGCGGGTTTGGATTTCTCCGGAGGGGCAACCGCTGGTGCCGATCAACCCGGTGGAATAGCGTTCCAACAGATCCCGGTCGGCGCGCGGCCATTTTTGCATTTGCCCATCAATGGAGGCCAGTGAACCTAGCCGAAACAGGTTATGCATCCCTTCCGTGGTGCGCGAAAGCAAAGTCATATGGGTATAGGCGCCGCGGGCAGAAACGTCATCGCCTCTCTGGCTTTCTTCTCCCCACAGCTGCCGGGTCTGGTCAAAACGGGAGGTGCCGGGGGTGATATAGGCTTCCAGACCGATTATGGGTTTAATTCCCGCTTTGCGCGCCGCAGCATAAAACTCATAGGCACCAAAAAGGTAGCCGTGATCGGTGATGGCAACTGCTGGTTGACCGATCTCGACTGCCCGCTCCACCAGTTTCCCGATCCGAGCCGCCCCATCCAACATGGAATAGTCGGTATGAACATGAAGATGAACAAAATCTTTCGCTGGCGCCATGCCCCCCAGTTTAGCCTGGCGCCGACCTTGTTTCTTCCACGTGTGAAACTGCTCCCAATGCCGGCATTGGTTTCCCAAGGACGTGCCGGTCGGGTTAGAGTTTATTCCGTTGCCTTATGCAACGATGCGCCACTAGCTCAACTGGCTAGAGCATCTGACTCTTAATCAGAGGGTTCGGGGTTCGAGTCCCCGGTGGCGTACGAAAATCTCACGATTTTCCTTTCAAGATGCGCCACTAGCTCAACTGGCTAGAGCATCTGACTCTTAATCAGAGGGTTCGGGGTTCGAGTCCCCGGTGGCGTACCAAAGCAGAACTTAGCATAGCCTAAGTAGCCTTACTGGGTGCAAGTTGCGGCGGCAACTTGGTTTCTTAGCTAGCTTTTGCCGCCGAGGCGCGCCAAAGAACGAAACACAAAAGCCCACCCTTGGACTTAAAATTTTTTATTTCATCTAACCGGCTGCCGCACCCACAACCGGCAACATTCTACTAAGATAAGATAAGGTTCATTAGATCAGGAGTTTTTCAATGCCATCCGCTAACCTGACAGACCCAACGGTTCGTTATCACTCAGAACAGACAGTGCTAGCCGCACTGAAAAGCCCTAAAACCTTACTGCGCGAGGCTCTGGCGGGTCTTGTCGTTAGTTTGGCGTTGATCCCCGAGGCGATTGCATTCTCGATTATTGCCGGTGTTGACCCCAAAGTTGGGCTGGTCTCAGCATTTATCATGCCCGTAACGATTGCTATCACCGGCGGTCGGCCAGCAATGATCACCTCAGCCACAGGTGCGGTAGTGCTAGTCGTCGCACCACTTTCCCAAGAGTACGGAATGCACTATCTGGTGGCGACGATAATTCTGGCCGGAATTATTCAAATATTGCTATCTGTTTTCGGCGTCGCAAAACTTATGCGTTTCATCCCCCAAAGCGTAATGACAGGGTTCGTAAACGCGCTGGCCATCATGCTATTGGTTGCACAATTGCCCGAGCTGATCTCGGTGCCGTGGGCAACCTACTTACTGGTAGCAATTGGCGTCATCATTATCCTCCTTATGCCTAAAATCACCACAGTCATTCCGGCTCCACTCGTATCAATCGTGGTGCTGACGGCAATCGTGATTTTTTCGTCCGTAAACGTGGCAACTGTCGGCGACAAAGGCGCTCTGCCAACGGTAATGCCGAAATTTTTCTTCCTTAACATCCCGTTCACTTGGGATACTTTGACCCTTATCGGGCCTTACGCGATAGCTGTTGCCCTCGTCGGTTTAATGGAAACTTTGATGACAGCCAAGCTGGTTGACGACATCACCGACACTCACTCAAATAAGACTCGCGAAGGTATCGGCCAAGGTATCGCCAATATCGCCTCTGCACTATTCGGCGGCATGGGCGGATGTGCAGTAATCGGTCAAACCATGATTAACGTTAAGGCTTCGCGAGCACGCACCAGAATATCGACCTTCCTGGCAGGGGTATTTCTCTGCATTCTGTTGCTCGGGTTCGGGGATATTGTGGCGAAACTGCCGATGGCTGCCCTGGTAGCTGTGATGATCACGGTATCTATTGACACTTTCAACTGGCACTCGATTCAGCCAAGCACCATAAAGCGCTTGCCAAAGAGCGAAACGATCACCATGGTCATCACCGTCATCTTCGTACTGGCAACCAACAACTTAGCTATCGGCGTAATTATTGGTGTCCTGGTAGCGTCAGTGTTCTTCGTCCGCGACATTGCCCACTTGGTTGAAGTTCATCGCAGATCTGATGAGGTGGACGGCGAGGAAGTCGCACTTTACAAGGTTGACGGGCCGTTACTATTTGCGTCCAGTCACGACCTGACAACAATGTTTGAATACACCAAAGATCCCAAACATGTCATCATCGATTTTACCGACTCCCACATTTGGGACGCCTCCAGCGTGGGTGCGCTAGACGCAGTCCAAGAAAAATATCGCAAACTAGGCAAGAGCGTTGAGTTCATCGGCATGAATAGGCCGACCACTAAAATTCATGAGAAATTAAGCGGCACCATCAACACCGACTAACGACAGCAATACTTAGCAACAGGATTTGCCACGCCGTTTCGCGTAGCTAACCAGAAATCTGCATCGTCGCACATTACCGCTCGCACGCAGAAGGTCTGGGGCGCGAATCTGCCGCGCTCAAGTTATCCGACTATTTTTCGCCATACCTCAAAAAATTG
Organism: Varibaculum prostatecancerukia; assembly: GCF_943169825.2. Classification (NCBI taxonomy): domain Bacteria; kingdom Bacillati; phylum Actinomycetota; class Actinomycetes; order Actinomycetales; family Actinomycetaceae; genus Varibaculum; species Varibaculum prostatecancerukia. The sequence continues at coordinate 644,339 of NZ_OW968402.1, read as the reverse complement.
TCACTGCCGAGCTCTAAAGTATTCCTACATTCAAACAAATGTTCTATAACTTTAGGAGGTTCGGAATGAGGCAAACCCTTGAGGCTACGATCACCCCGCCTAAACGATTCTTCTGGCAAGGCAACCACTGGCAGATATGTGCAGTGCAACGGTTTTGGATAGAAGCGCTGACCGATCGCGATGGGCTTTACGGCGCCGTCAAGTTCGCCACAGCCTGCCAGAAAGCTGGCAAAGGCCTTCGCAGAGATCCGCACCCCCATTCAGGTATTAACCCTAAAGTTCCCCATCTCCCTCTGCAGAGCTAATCGATTCCCAGTTCTTTGCGCAAGCGAGCCACATGTCCTTTGGCGCGTACCCGATATTTCGCCAGCACAACTTTTCCATCTTTACCGACCACGATGGTAGAGCGGATAACTCCCTTAATCAGGCGTCCATAGGAGTTCTTTTCCCCATAGGCTCCCCAGGCGCTCATTACTTCCCGTTCCGGATCGGAGGCTAGCGGAAAGTTTAAGTCTTGCTTGTCCCGGAACTTTTCCAGGGCTGGCATTTTATCGGGGCTGATTCCCACCACTGCGTATCCGGCTGACTTTAGCGAGTTTATAGAGTCACGGAAATCGCAGGCCTGGGTAGTGCATCCCGGGGTGGAAGCCTTGGGGTAAAAGTAGACAACCGCGCCCTTTTCGGATTCCTCCAACAGCCCTCGCAAACTAACTTCTGTGCCTTGATCGGTGGGCAAAGTGAAATCTGGTGCCTTTTGACCTGGGGTTAACTCTGACATCGAAACTCCCTCATAAATAGCTAAACATAGAGATAGCAGCGCCCGGGCGCTGTATTGATTTTAACTCTACCACTTTATTTAGGCTGGTCAGAGCCGCTACATCTGGTACGCGAGGCGGGACTTGAACCCGCACGTCGTAAGACACTAGAACCTAAATCTAGCGCGTCTACCAATTCCGCCACTCGCGCTGGCTTGAATATATTAACCTAAGGCAGGTTACCCTTTCCAGTCCCAGAATCGGCTACTGCCCATTTTCCTGCTTAAACGCCTGTTCGATAGTTGCCTCACAGATGGCGCGATCCCCGGAATAGACCACTAACGATTGTCCGCAGGCGACCGCGCGGGTAGGGATGAGCAGCTGGGCGCGCAAAGTACCGTCTGCCTCTAAGTGAACTTTCGCTGGTACTTGTTGTCCGTGCGCCCGATACTGCAAAGTCACCTCTACCTGCCCAGATAATGCCGGATCATCAGGTTCGGTCAGTAAAACTGCGTCGGTAGCGGTGATTCCGTCTACGCTCAGCAACTCGCTGGCACCGACTACTACGGTGTTGGTTTTCATATCGGTACCGAGTACGTAGCGGGGACGCCCATCGGCAGCGGGCCGGCCCAGGTTCAGGCCTTTGCGCTGTCCGATAGTGAATTGATAGGCACCGGAATGGGTGCCCACTTCCGCACCCTCCGTATCCACGATTTTCCCGGCCTTACTGCCGAGGTGGGAACGTAAAAATCCGCGGGTATCCCCATCAGCGATAAAACAAATATCGTAAGAATCAGGTTTGGCTGACATGGGCAGGCCGCGCCGCTCGGCTTCCGCGCGTACCTGGCTTTTCGATTCATACTCTCCTAGCGGGAAAATCACTTTCTCTAGAGCCTGACGCCCCATTACCGCCAGCACATAGGATTGGTCTTTTTCGATGCATTTGGCGCGGTGCAGTTCCACTCCGCCTGGTCCCCTCAATACGCGCGCGTAATGCCCGGTACATACGGCATCGAATCCGAGGGCATCGGCGCGGGTAGCAAGTTCCCTAAATTTCACGAATTCGTTGCAGCGCACACAGGGGTTGGGGGTGCGTCCGCGCCGGTATTCGTTCAGAAAATCTTCCACTACGGTTTCCTCAAAGGTTTCCGCCATATCCCACACGTAAAACGGAATCCCCAGCATGGAGGCGGCGAGGCGAGCATCGGAAGCATCTTCTACGGTGCAGCAGCCTCGCGAACCGCAACGGTTTTGTGCCTGGTTAGCGGACAGGGCCATATGTACCGCGGTTACGTCGTGTCCGGCCTCTTTGGCGAGGGCGGCGGCGACCGCGGAATCGACTCCTCCGGAGAGGGCAGCTAATACTTTCATTTATTTCCTCTCCCGCTCTGCTAGTTTCCGGGAGGCATCCAGCGCTGACGGTAGTGCCTGTAAAAGCCGGTCTACGTCCTTCTCCCGCGTGGACCAGCCGAAAGATATGCGTAAAGATCCCAGGGCGTCCTGCTCGCTATAGCCTTGCGCCAAGAGTACCGGGGAGGGACGGGCTACCCCGGTGTGGCAGGCAGAACCTGCCGAGGCGCAGATTCCTGCCTGATCCAGGGCAAATAGCAGCCCTTCCGCCTCCGCGCCTTGCAGCGCAAACTGGATGATTCCGGGTACTGCCGGCGCGTTGCTGGCGAGTTTTACTCCCGGAATCGCCAGTGCGCCTTGCAGCAGTTTCTCCCGTAAATCCTGGTGACGCCGGGTAGTTTCTACTAGTTCTTGCTGGGCTGCCTCAAAAGCTGCCGCTGCCCCTACAGCGGCAATCACGTCTTGGGTTCCGGCTCGCAGCGCCCGTTCTTGGCCTCCCCCGCGTCGGTCACTAGCGATTTTTACTTCCCGGCGCGCCAGCAGCACCCCGAGGGCTGCCGGGCCGCCTACTTTGTGACACGCTAACGAAATCGCATCTACCGGGGATTCTGCGAAGTTTATTTCTTGGCGTCCGGCAGCGGCAATCGCGTCAGTGTGGATAGCGAACCCGCTATCCCTACCACTCCCGGTTCCTTTAGCAGCTGTAGAACTATCGCCCTGGGCATCCCGCGTATCTGCTGCTGCTTTTTCGCGCAGCCGGCGGCAAAGCTCAGCAACTGGCTGTATGACCCCGTTTTCGTTGCATACGCTCATCACCGATATCGCCGCGATTTGGGAGGTATCGAGGGCAACTACGGCTTCCAGATCGACTACCCCGCCGGCATCTACCGGCAACACCTGCACCTGAAATCCTGCGTCCTCCAAGTCAGCGGCGTTAAGCCTGACCGCGTCGTGTTCTACCTGGCTGATTACTATTTGGGTGCGGTGAGAATCCTGACGGCGCGCCGCCCTCGCCAGGCCGCGCAGCGCCAGGGCACAAGAATCAGTACCCCCTCCGGTGAAAATAACTTCCGCCGGATCCGCCCCCAGAGACTTCGCTACTCGGGCGCGCGCGGTCTCTAGCAGCGCGGCGGCTTTGCGCCCCGCCGCGTGTGCGGAAGAAGGATTGGCTCCGATTCCGGCAAGGCTAGCGGCGGTATCATTCAGCGCCGCTAGTGCCTGCGGCCGTAGCGGCTCGGAGGCGGCGTTATCGAGGTAGGCCAGCTCCACTATGCGTCCAGCGGCTTGATTCTAGAGAGGGCATCCGGAACTACGGTGAACAGGTCCCCGACTACCCCGAAGTCTGCCATTTCAAAAATGCGCGCCTCGGGATCATCACAGATGGCCACGATTTTCTTGGCTCCGCGAATCCCGCACACATGATGGTGATCCCCGGAAACCCCCAAGCCGATATAAAGGTTAGGCGCAATAGAGATACCGGATTGCCCGATTTGGGCAGCGCGGTCAATCCAGCCTTGTTCGCAAGCCACGCGGGTAGCCCCCACGGATCCGCCCAACACCTCGGCCAGTTCTTCGGCAGGCCCGAAATCGCCGTTAACCCCGCGACCCGCGCAAACCACTACTGGTGCTTCAGTTAGTCCCGCATGTGAAGATCCGGTATCTTCCTGAGAGACCACTTGGATTCGTTTAGTGGATTCGCGCAGCTCTACCTGCAGGTTTTCAGTTTCAACTTCGCCGGCTTCCGCAACCGGTACCGCCGAAAGGGAAGTGGTGCGCATGGCGACCACTGGAACGCCGCGGCGAATAAAGTAACTGGTTTCCCAAGTACCATCGAGTACCGATTTACCGGCAATCAGTTTTCCGTCAGCTACCTTTAGGCTGGTCACGTCCACGCTGGCTCCCGAGCCGAGGATAATCGCGCTTTGGGCGGCGCCATCACGCCCCCAAGAGGTCGAGGGCAGCAACACTGCCCCGAAGTCGCCGCTTTTTGCCGCGGAGACCACCAGGTCAGCCAAAACTGCCCCCACCTGCCAGGTTCCGGTTTCTGCCGGATCAAAATAACGTACGGCTGCCACCCCGACCTGAGAAAATTGTAGAGGGGCAATAGAGGAGGGCGCGAGCGCCACTACCTTACCGCTGGTGATTTCGCGCGCCAAAGTAATCAGTCGCGCCGCCGCCACCGATAAATGCTGGGGACGAGCCGCATCCGGATGGGCAAAAACTAGGACATCTTTTTCTATTTTTTCACTCACGATTTCCTCCTACTTCTCCTGCGCAAATCCCGATTCAACCAGGTACTTCGCTAGCGCTTCGCCAGCGTTCGCGGAATCGGTGACGATGGTTCCCTGGTTCTTGGTTTGCTGATATAGCTGAGCATCTAACACTTCGGTTCCCGAATCAGCGGCCCCTACTTCTTCGGCACTCAGCTCTAGCTGCACCAGATCCCACTGCTCTATCGGTTTCTTCTTCGCCGCCAACATTTCTTTAAACCCGGGATAGTGCGGCCGGTTGGCCTCATCATTTACCGAAACCACCAGGGGATATTTCGCCCGTAAGCTCAAGGCGGTACCCTCTTGATAACAGGTGGCTGCCACGGCCTCGCCGCTGAAACTAACTTCAGAGGCATCGCTAATCACCGGCAGGTTCAAAGTGGCGGCCAGGGCTCCCGGCAGCATGGAAGTCATCCCGTCCAGGGAGGAACTTCCGCAAACCACCAAATCAACGTCCCCAATCTTTTCGATAGCCCGCGCCAGCACCCGGGCAGTCACGGTCACATCCGAGCCAGCTAGCGCCGGGTCACAGAGGTGATAAGCCTGATCTGCTCCCATCTGGAGGGCGCGCAGCAGGGCTTTCTTCGCTCCCTCTGGTCCCATAGTTAAAGCAATAATTTCGGCTTCCGGTACCGCCTGTTTCGCGCTGAGCGCCGCCTCGATGGCGTTCTCATCCAGGTCATTCAGGGTATCTTCTTCCCCGCGTACCAAGAGGCCATTTTCGATGCGCCGCTCAGACTGCGGGTTGGGTACATGCTTTACAGTTACGACAATCCTCATAGTTCTACCTTGCCATAAGGTTTAGCGGCGAAAAAGTGAGAAGCCCTACCCCTTAGCTAAGGGAGGAAATTAAATGTTCAGCCCACCCGGTTTAGATAGAGGAATGGCTCTATTTTGTAGCACCAGATAAGATGACAGACGTGTCAAGACAAGTATTAGACGACTTTTTCAGGCCGTCCAGCCCCTATGTGCATGGCGGCGCCGCCGACCCCAGCCGGTTGGGCGTTCACCTACAAGGCAACGGGGTGGATATCGCGGTGGTCGCCCCTAATGCTTCTGCGGTGGAAATCTGTTTTTTCACGTCTGCTGAACCTACCGCTCCCGAAACTCGCTACCGGCTGCTCGGGCCGGTAGAGGGCATCTGGCATGGACATGTTGCCGGGGTACTGGCCGGCACCTACTATGGTTTTCGCGCCTGGGGGCCTTGGGATCCGGAACGGGGACACGTTTTTAACCCCTATAAACTCGCCCTCGATCCCTATTCCCGTGCTATTAGCGGCAATGTGCAGCTTTCTAGCCAAACTTACGCTCATAAAACCGATGATCAGCTTTACCCGCTGCATCCTTTCCAGCTAGATCCCACCAACTCGGCTCCCTATACCGTGCGCGGGGTAGTCACCGGTAAAGAATTCGCCGTGGCACCCGGACCCGCTATCCCTTGGGAAAACACCGTTATTTACGAGGCACATGTAAAGGGACTCACCAAACAGCTGCCGGGAGTACCCGAAGAACTGCGGGGAACCTATGCGGGGCTGGCACACCCGGCCACTATCGCTTACCTGAAAGACTTGGGCGTCACTGCCGTAGAACTACTGCCAGTACACGCGAAACTTTCAGAAGCATTCCTGAATGAGCGAGGCTTAAGTAACTATTGGGGGTACTCCACCCTGTCTTATTTCGCCCCCGAACCTTCCTATGCCACCAGGAATGCCCGCAATCTGGGGCCGATGGCAGTCCTCGATGAGTTCCGGGGCATGGTTTCGATCTTGCACCAAAACGGCATCGAACTGCTACTAGATGTGGTTTATAACCATACTTGTGAGGGCGGAGGCGATGGGCAGGCGCTATCTTGGCGCGCCCTCGATAACGCCATGTATTATCGTCTGGATCCTCAAGGGGCCAGTATCGACTATTCCGGTTGCGGTAACACCTTGGATACTGGTCACCCGCGAGTAATCCAAATGATTCTGGATTCTTTGCGGTATTGGGCTGGCGATGTGGGAGTCGACGGTTTCCGCTTTGACCTGGGGGTTACCTGTGGGCGAGGCGAGGAACATTTCACTCGCTTCCATCCTTTCTTCCAAGCCTGCCTGGACGACCCGGTCTTGCGGCACACCAAGATGATCGCGGAGCCTTGGGATATGGGACCGGATGGTTGGCGCACCAGCGATTTCCCGCTACCTTTCTCTACCTGGAATGATCGTTACCGGGATGCGGTGCGCGGCTTTTGGGTGGCCGATGGGCGTGCCCAGTCGCGCGGCGAGTCACGGGGGGCTCCCCCCTTTGAACTGGCTTCCCGGCTTTCTGGTTCCCAAGATATGTATGGCGCCGGGAATATCCCCGCGGTGCGTCCTCCTCGCTGTTCAATTAACTTTGTAACCGCTCACGACGGTTTTACTCTGGGAGACTTGGTCAGTTACGACCATAAACACAACGAGGAAAACCTGGAGAATAACCGGGACGGCTCCCCCCATAACCTGTCTTGGAATCATGGTAGCGAGGGGCGTGCCTTCCAACTCGGCAGCGAGATGGAATCAGGCATAGCTGGGGATTCTCCGCTGGCAGAACTACTTTCTGCCCGGGTGCGTTCGGTACTTAACATGTTCACCACCATGTTTATTTCTTCCGGCACCCCGATGATTTTGGCGGGTGATGAGTTTGGGCGCACGCAAGGCGGCAACAATAACGCCTACTGCCAAGACAATGAAACTACCTGGGTGAACTGGGAACTGGTGGATTGGCAAAAAGACATGTATACCGCGGTGCGCAAGCTGATTGCTTTGCGGCGTGAACACCCGGTTTTCCGACCCGCAAAATACTTGAGCGGCCAGCGGCATCCGGGAGATACCCTCCCCGATGTTTCCTGGTATAACCAGGTAGGACTGCTAATGGGCGATCGGGCATGGCACGATCCCGCCAGCCGGGTTTTCCAGATGCTGCGTTCGGGGCGTCCCTACATGGATCAGGATTTACTGGCGGTGTTCAACGGGACGCTGTCTCCGAAACACGTGCGGCTAGCTCCGGGACGAGGAACCGCCTACCACGAGATTTGGGACTCTGCGGTTATCGAAGGAGATGAGGAGGAAGCGCTCCCGCTGAACCTCGCCGGTGACGATATCCTCCTAGAGCCTTTGTCTATCAAACTTTTCTTGGCTGACTCCACCGGAGAGTAGCCAAACCCACTCTCTTAACCAGTGACGCGTGGTCTGCGGAAAAACTTAAAAGGCTTTGCAAGTAAGGAGAATACTCGTGTTAAAGAAAGTTATCCTTACGATTTTCATCGCCTTTATCGTTTTTGTGTTGGCATTCGGATACGCATTCACCAACCTCAAATCCGAATCCGTCTACTATGCCCAGTACACCCCGCACAATAAACAAACAGAACCCGTCCTCATGGAAGTGGCACTTAATTTTGACTGGATCTACGCCCCAGATGTTAAGGGAATGAGGTACGACCGCGACAATAACAGAACTATCTACAACTACAACTACGCGAAACGAGAGGCACCTTCCTTCGGCTTTTGGGCATCTCGGGAATACGAATATTTCGACGGCGATTCTTTAATTTACGTTTTCGATAAAAAATTTAAATTTGTGGAAGTGCGAGATTGCGATACCTATGAACCAGTTTCCAAAAACGTGGATATTCTGGCGGTGAAGAAAGACATTTATCGCACAGTACAGCCGGTGATTGACGCGCAAAACGATCCCTTGATTAACCTGCAATGGCTCTACGATTGGGTCAATAAAGACCGCTTCAACTAGCCCCCGTACCTGGCGGAACAGCTTTACCGAGGAATCTACTATGTGCGCGGGGGAGAGATTTTTCCTCCCGCCCAAGAATTCGGAAAACGTAGCGGCGTTTTCCAAATTCTTATGCCCACCGCACCCACTCGGATAAAATCTCTCTCCCGCGCAAACCTGTAAATGTCTGTCAGTGAAGTAGATCAGTGACGGCAAGTTTATCGCTCGCTGGTTAGTTACTTTGTACGATAGAGGGCGAGGCTGCGATTATCGGGAGGTTTACCTTGCAAGCTACAACAGCGCAAACACCAAGCCCCAAAAGCGTCAGCAGCACCCCAAACACCGAGGTAACCTTATGAGCCGAATAGACGATTTACTTGAGTTTTATGTGACTAACAGCGCCGTTGAGTGGAGATCCTTGGATTCAATCGCAAAGAGAAACAAAGGGTTTTCTGTAACTGCGAAACTTATTAACGAACAAAAATCCAACAACGAGGGAATACTCGTATTTGGAGCTGGTAATACTAAGGCTTATTTCAATCCAAAACTGGTTCCTGAAAACAGGACACTGAAAAAAGAGTGCATAATCGTTAAGTCCAGAGGGTACATAGATTTTGAATATTGCAATATTCCGTGCGCACATAAATCTGAACTCTGGTCTTATACCTGCGATAGTTCCCTAATCTCCACCAAATTTCTTTATTACTTTCTCAAAACATTAACTGAGAGTTTACAAAATCACGCTCGTGCTACTTCCGTTAAAATTCCCCAGTTGTCAGTAGGAGATACCGATTCTCTTATGATTCCGGTGCCGCCGCTGGAAGTGCAAGACGAAATCGTACGGATTCTAGATTCTTTCACCAAGCTAGATGCGGAGCTAGAAGCGGAGCTAGAAGCGGAGCTAGAAGCTCGTCGCAAGCAGTACGAATACTACCGCGACTCGCTTCTCAGCTTGGAGAATCTCACCAATCGTCTAGGGAACGCAGTTCGATTGGTTTTTCTAAAAGATATAGCAAGTTATTCGGCGAAAAAGATTCCATCCTCTTTAACTGATAATAGTTCGTATGTCGGTGTTGATAACTTGATAGCCAATAAACGCGGCAAAAAATTGTCAGACTACGCACCAAACACAGCTAAATTGTCTAGATTTCAACCTGGTGACATTCTTATAGGTAATATTCGTCCGTATTTACGAAAAATATGGCACAGCGATTTAAATGGGGGCGCCAGTGGCGACGTTTTAGTAATCACAATTAAAAGTGAAAAGCGAAAAGAAATAATTTCAAAATTTCTGTACCATGTTTTAGCTTCCGAGAATTTTTTTGAATATAACAATCGGTTCGCACGGGGCGCCAAAATGCCACGCGGTGATAAGAATGCAGTTATGGACTACAAATTTCCGATTCCCCCTATTCCGGAACAGGAACGCATTGTGGCGATTCTGGACAAGTTTGATGCTTTGGTAAACGATCTTTCTTCTGGTTTACCTGCAGAGATCGAAGCTCGGCGTAAACAGTACGAGTATTACCGCGACCAACTCCTAAACTTCACCCCCGCAAAGTAACTGCAAGATTCGGGTCGCGGCCGGTAAAAGATACGAGAGGGGCTTGACCTGCGCAGCAGGTCATGGGGTCCCCGGAGTGCTTTTACCGAGCCAGACCCGCAGCAGGTTGCCTGATAATCAAGCTTGGGCAGGAGGAAAAACTTTTACCCGCGCGTAACTACCATCCGATTGCCAAGGCAACAGAAAATCAACTGCACAAACAACTACCAGGTGACACACCCTGTTATTTAACTTCATTCCCGAAAGCCCGCGTGCAAGCAATCGTTCCAGCTTCTATTTCTTATACATATGCGGCTAATAGGATAAAGATTTTTCGGGTCGCGGCCGGTAAAAGATACGAGAGGGGCTTGACCTGCGTAGCAGGTCACGGGGTCCCCGGAGTGCTTTTACCGAGCCAGACCCGCAACAGGCATCAGATTAATCCGCTTAGGTAAACAAGAAAAACTGCAGGATTGCACGCGGTTTTCCGGGAATATCACCGGCACCGTAGACTGGGAACCATGAGCGATAGCGGCGAGAAACTAGAAAATTCAACCGATGCGGCTTCTTTGCAGCGAGCAGAGCGGGTATCGAAACAGATAGAGGAAGCGATCGATAAGGATCCTTCCAAGTTCCGGGTACTCTCCGGGGATCGCCCGACTGGCGCCCTCCATTTGGGGCATTATTTTGGGACGATCAAGAATCGGGTAGAGATCCAAAAGCGCGGGGTGGAAACCTGGATTCTGATTGCTGACTACCAGGTAATCACTGACCGCGAGGGTACCGGCCCGATCCGCGAGCGCGTCCTCAATATGCTGGCTGACTATATTGCTTGCGGTCTGGATCCGGAAAAAACCACGATTTTCACGCACTCATCGGTGCCGGCAGCTAACCAGTTAATGTTGCCGTTTTTGTCGCTAGTTACTGAGGCGGAGTTGCATCGCAACCCGACGGTGAAGGCGGAGCTGGTGGCTTCAGAGCGGCCTATGTCGGGGTTGTTGCTGACTTACCCGGTGCATCAGGCAGCCGATATTTTGTTCTGCAAAGCGAACCTGGTGCCGGTGGGTAAGGATCAACTCCCCCACTTGGAGCAGGCGCGGGTGATTTCGGACCGTTTCGAGCGGGTTTACCGGCGGAAGTCTTCCCTGAAACATCGGGTTTTCCCCCGCCCGGAGGGGCTGCTTTCGGGTGATGGCGCCCTGATTTTGGGGTTGGATGGAGAAAAAATGTCGAAGTCGCGAGGGAACGCGGTCGAGTTGGGGATGAGCAGTGATGAAACTGCGAAGCTAATTAAACGCGCCAAGACTGATGCCGAACGGCAGATTACTTATGACCCGGAGAACCGCCCGGAGGTTTCGAATCTTTTGCGGCTGGCCGGCCTGGCTAGCGGACAGGATCCGCGCGCTATTGCCGAAGAAATCGGGGATCAGGGTGCTGGAAAACTAAAGCAGGTGCTCACGGAGGCTTTGGATGCGGCTTTGTCTCCGATTAGGGCGCGGCGCGCCGAACTGTTGGCTGACCCGGACTATTTGTGGCAGGTTTTGGCGCGCGGAAATCAACGCGCTAATGAAGTCGCTGACCAGACCCTGGCGGAGGTTCGCCAGGCGATGAACATGGTTTACTAGCCTCATGCGTGCTTTGAGAGGCCTGATTCGGCTAGTGATTACCCTGGTGGTTATCGCCGTAATTATCGTGGCGGGAACCAATCTTTACGTATGGCAGCGCACCAAGGATGAGATTATTTCTCTCTCCGAAGCTAAAGATAAGAACGCCCAGGTAATCATGGTTTTAGGGGCGGGGGTAAATCCGAATGGCTCTCCCTCGCCGATGCTGGCTCACCGCCTGCAAACCGCTTTGAATCTGTATCAGGCGGGAGCAGCAAAGATAATCCTGATTACTGGCGATCACGGGCAGGTACAGTACGACGAAATCAAGGCTATGAAAACTTGGTTGATTAACCATGGCATCTCGGCCCAGGTAATCTATGCTGATCACGCTGGTTTTTCTACCTATGAGTCGGCTTACCGTGCAGAAGCGATTTTTTCGGTGCAACGCGCGATAGTTGTAACCCAGCCTTATCATTTGCCGCGCGCCCTCTACGATTGTCAAAGCCGCGGAATCGAAGTTTGGGGAGTAGGTGCTGCCGGTAACGCCTATCCGGGGCAAACCGAGCGTAACCTCCGCGAGTATCTGGCACGCACCAAAGATGTTGCCTGGGTGACTACCGGACAAAAGCCCACCTATCTGGGTCCCAAGATTTCTTTAGATGGCCCCGCCTCGGCTACTGACGGTTAAAGTATTTTCTGCATTTCTGGATAGCTGTTTCTTATTTGCCCTCCCTTTTTTAGCGCTAGCTGGGAGCGGAAAGGACGCGAGACGCGATACCTCTTTGTTAGGCTGGAGGGGAATAAGCACGTCTATTAAGGAGTCACTATGGCCGGCGATACACCTCGTTCCCGCAAAACTCGCTCAACTACTAACGCAGCTGGTCAGAAAGCTAAAACTTCCAGTCCGGCCGCTGCTAGTTCGAAGGGGAAGCACGTCAGCACCAAAGCCACAGCCGCACCCAAAGCGGCAGCGACTCCTAAAGCCAAAACCGCCGCGGCTGCAGCTAACAAAGCTAAAGATGCCACCAGCGCGCCTGCTAAAAAGACTACTCGGGCAAAGACTGCTGCCCCTAAGGCTCCCAAATCCACTTCCCATAAAGCGGATTCCTCTAAGCCTCTAAACCTGATTTCCCCCGAGGCTCGCCTAGCCCGGATTCCGGTCACCGAGTTAGAACCGGTTATCGAGGATGGGCTCTGGCCAGCGAAAGCGGTCGAAAATGAGTCGTTCCCGGTACGCGCCACCGTGTTCCGCGAAGGTCACGACGCTTTAGGGGCGGAAGTGGTGCTGATTGACCCGCAGGGCAAAGAAACCATGCGGTCGCGGATGTACGATGTCGCCCCAGGTTTGGATCGCCTGGAGGCCTGGATTAAACCCACCAGTGTCGGGGATTGGAGCTTTAGAGTAGACACCTTCTGCGACCCCTATAAGACCTGGACTAAAGAAGCCTCTATTAAGATTCAAGCTGACCAAGACGTGGAGATGGAGTTCGAGCTGGGAGCGCGACTTTTTGAGCGTGCGGCCGCCGGAGAAGCCATCAATAATCCAACTCAAAAAGCACCGGATGCCGAACGCGCCAAACGCCTGCGCGAAGCCGCCAAGGCGATGCGCAATAAGAAGCGCCCCGCCCAAGAGCGGCTCTCGGTGGGGCTGCATTCCTCAATCCGGGGAATTTTCCGGACTCACCCCCTGCGCGACCTGCTGGAATCTTCCCGCACCTATCCCCTGCGAGTTGACCGGGAACAGGCACTCTATGGTTCCTGGTACGAGATTTTCCCCCGCTCTATTGGCGCCTATCAAGATAAGGAAGGACATTGGCATTCCGGAACCCTGCGGACTGCAGCCTCTGACTTGCCCCGGATTGCCTCTATGGGCTTTGATGTCGCTTATTTGACTCCGATTCATCCGATTGGAACTACTTTCCGTAAAGGACGTAATAACACTTTGGAGGCAACCCCGGATGATCCCGGCTCTCCTTACGGTATTGGCAGCCCCGATGGCGGTCACGACGCTATTCACCCTGATCTAGGCAATTTTGATGACTTTGACTACTTCGTTAAGAAGGCCAAGGGACTAGGGCTGGAGGTAGCGCTGGATTTGGCGCTGCAATGCTCTCCCGATCACCCCTGGGTAAAGGAACATCCCGAATGGTTCAAGCATCGCCCAGACGGCACGATCGCCTACGCGGAGAATCCTCCCAAGAAGTATCAAGATATTTATCCCCTGATTTTCGATCAGGACTACCGCGGCCTCTATAACGCGGTGCGAGACGTGATTCAAAAGTGGATTGACCACGGAGTAACTATGTTCCGGGTGGATAATCCCCACACCAAGCCAGTGCGGTTCTGGCAAGAAATTTTGGCGGAGTTCCACCAGAAGCATCCCGAGGTACTGTTCTTATCCGAGGCCTTTACCCGCCCGGCGATGATGCGCACCCTGGCACAGGTAGGATTCCACCAGTCCTACACCTATTTCGCTTGGCGCAATACTCGTAAAGAGATTGAAGAATACTTCCAAGAGGTTTCTTGGGAGTCCTGCCCCTATATGCGGCCTTCATTCTGGCCGACTACCCACGATATTTTGATCCAAATCATGGTTGATGGCGGGAAGCGAGCGTTCAAAATGCGGGCAGTTTTAGCGGCTACCGGTTCTCCTCTCTGGGGCATCTATAACGGCTATGAACTGGTAGAAAATGTGCAGCGCCCCGGTTTTGAAGAGCAGATCGATAACGAGAAATACGAGTATAAGCCACGTGATTACTCCGGGAAAACCGCCCAAGAAATGATGGCTTTGCTGACCACTTTGAACGGGATTCGCCGCCGTCACCCGGCCTTGCAGCGTCTGCGTAACCTGAAGATTCATGAAACTACCCATCCGGGAGTGGTTTGCTTCTCGCGTCACTTGGATGCTTGGGAATCCCCCACCGGGGAAGCTGACACCGTAATCGTGGTAGTGAATCTAGATCCTCACGAAACTGCGATTGGTGCCATCCACCTGGACTTGTCGGCTCTGAAGATCAGTGGTTCTTCCTCGTCCTGCTTTAAGGTACGCGATGAGCTAGATGGGAAAGTCTATGATTGGGGGTCAGCTAACTACTTCGAGCTCAACCCCTATGAACGACCTGCCCATATTATGTCGGTGGAATCTGCCTAGAGGTTTAGAAAAATAATTTAAGGAGTCCTGGTGAGCCAAAACCGAACTGAGGAAAGCGAGAGTCTGAGCAAACTATTGCTGCCACCTCCCACTTCCCAGGCGGTTACTTCCCCCGCGGAGTCTCCCAACTGGTATCGCAGCGCCGTTTTCTACGAGGTGCTAATCCAGGCGTTTTCAGATTCCAACGGGGATGGCATTGGGGATTTTCAAGGATTAATTTCACGTCTGGATTACCTGGCATGGCTAGGGGTGGACTGCCTGTGGCTACCACCCTTTTACCCTTCACCAATGCGCGACGGTGGCTACGACATTAGCGCCTACACCGATGTAAACCCGGCTTTCGGTTCTATGGAAGACTTCACCGCCCTGGTGGAGGCCGCCCACGAACGCGGGATCCGGATCCTGGTCGATATCGTAGTTAACCACACTTCCGACCAGCATCCTTGGTTCGAGGCTTCTCGCAAAGATCCGGAGGGCGAATACGGGGATTTCTACGTTTGGCGTGACAGTGACCAAGAGTATCGGGACGCGCGGATTATTTTCATCGACACCGAAACCTCCAATTGGACTTTCGATGAGGTACGCGGCCAATACTATTGGCATCGTTTCTTCTCGCACCAACCGGATTTGAACTTTGAGAATCCCCAGGTGCAGGCGGCAGTGATGAACGTGGTGCGCTATTGGTGTCGCACCGGGGTAGATGGTTTCCGTCTAGACGCGATCCCCTATCTCTTTGAAGAAAACGGCACCAACTGCGAAAACCTTCCGAAAACCCACTGGTTTGTGAGCGAGCTGCGCAAAATGGTGGACGCGGAGTTCCCGGGAACCTTAATGGTGGCCGAAGCCAATCAGCCTCCCTTGGATGTGATTGACTATTTCGGCAACGAAACCGACCCGGAGTGCCACATCTGTTTCCACTTCCCCCTGATGCCAAAACTTTTTGCGGCTTTGCGCACCGGATCTTCGAAGGGGCTACGGCAAATCCTGGCGGAGCTGCCGGAACTGCCGGCAGGTGCCCAATGGGGTACCTTCTTGCGGAACCATGATGAGCTCACCTTGGAAATGGTGACTGACCAGGAACGTGAGGACATGTATTCCTGGTATGCACCCGAGTCACGAATGCGGGCAAATGTGGGGATCCGCCGCCGTCTGGCACCGCTTTTGGGGGGTTCGCGCCGCAAAATAGAGCTCGCCCACGCCCTGTTACTTTCTATGCCGGGCTCCCCCTTCCTCTATTACGGAGACGAAATCGGAATGGGTGACAATATTTGGCTGCCTGACCGTTTCGGAGTGCGCACCCCGATGCAGTGGGATACTTCCGCGAGCGCTGGTTTTTCTGCTGCCGACCCGGAAACTTTCCTAGTGCCCTTGATTGACGCTCCTGGTTGGGATAATCGCACCATCAATGTGCAAGAATCTCTGGGACGCCCCACTTCCCTGCTGCATTGGCTGCGGAGCGCTATCCACCTGCGCCGCCGCCTCACCTGTTTCGGGCAAGGCTCATTATCGCAGGTAGGCTCGGATCAAGACTCGGTGCTGGCGTTCATCCGCCGGGACCAAAACTCCACGGTGCTTTGTGTATATAACTTGGGTGAGGGCGCAGTGGCGGCGCGGCTATCTTTGCCGGGCATGGCAACTTGGTGTCTGCGCGAAGCTTTCAACGGGGCATGGTTCCCCACGGTGGGTGCCGATGAAACTGTCACCGTCACTATGAACCGTCACGGTTTTTATTGGTTAGAACTATTCCCTGCTGAGCAGGCAGAACAGGCCCGGGAAGAAACTGCGGAACCTCCTGCCACCACTACTTCTTTGCCGGTGATTGTGCCCAACGCTACCCCGGTATCCCCTACGCAGTCAGATACCGAGAGCACGGGAGCGGCCGACGCCTACCCTGCCTTAGATTTCTCGGCGCTAAAGGAGCATGAAGATGACCGCTGAAACCCTTAATAGCCAGCTTAAATGGCCTGGCAGAGACGCTATCATCGACACCGTCTGGGACTATATCACCCAGCGACGCTGGTTTCCTTCCTACTTGGAGCGCTCTGAGGTGCGAGTTCTGGATTATCGGGAACTCGATGATCCTCGTTTCCGGCTGTTGATTTTGGAGGCGCAGGGCGTTTGGTATCACCTACCCTTGGCGCTATTTGCGGATTGGAGCGGTGCGGGGATTATCGGACGCACCGACGGCTCGCCTGAAAACCCGGGCTATTTGATAGATGCCCCCTATTGTCCCGCCTTTGTTCAGCATTGGATTCGCTCCACTTACCAGGCCGGCACCTTGCCGCTACTTCCAGAATCCGAAGACCTAATATCTAACCTGCTAGCAGCGAGTTTAGACAGCAAAGTTTTAAGCGGTGAGCAATCCAATTCTTCGGTGCTTTTGGGCGGGAAATATCCTACGATTATTAAGTTTTTCCGGGTGCTGGTTGCCGGCGCTAATCCGGAGGTGACCGTACCGCTGGCATTGGCTCGCAGCGGTTGGCAAGGCGTTCCGCAACCACGCGGATACTCTCAGCTGAGCCTGTGGGATCAGGACGGCCAGCCCCAACAGGTCACCACTGCTTGTGCTGCGGTGCGCCTCGATGAAGCCCAGGATGGTTTCCGCTTGATGTGTTCCTTGGCGAGTAGCGGCGAAGATCCCACGGTGCTGGCTCGTCAATTGGGCCAGACCACTGCAGATATGCATCGCCACCTGCTAGAAGCCTTTGGCCCCGGAGAAGATCCTGCCTCCGGAACTATGATGGCTACTCGCTTGCGCCACCAGTATCAGCAGGCGGAGGCGACCTATCCCCAGCTGCGGGAGCATCCCCAAATCGGGGAAGAAGTCGATCGCCTCGCCCAGGCCTTAACCGGTATGGGGGGACTTCCCCCTACCCAGCGGGTACACGGGGATTATCACTTGGGGCAGTGTCTATACAGTTCCGACAGTTGGTACGTGATTGATTTCGAGGGCGAGCCGTTGCGTCCTCTGGAAGAACGTACTGCCCCCGACCAGGTGGAGCGGGATGTCGCCGGAATGCTACGTTCTTTTGATTATGCCCGCGTAGAAGGCGGCGCGGATGGCGATTGGCTTAATCGGGCGCGGTTAGCTTTCCTGGAAGGCTACTTTGGCGAGGAGCAACGCCCCGCCCCCGCCCTGGTGGTTTTACGGGCGTTTGAAGTGGAAAAAGCCCTCTATGAAGTGCGCTATGAAGCGGAGCAACGCCCCGACTGGGTAACCATCCCCTTAGAAGCGTTAATGCTACTTCTGCCACAGTCGCATTAACCAGCATAAATAGCTGATTTTTTAGGGTGGACACACTAGCGTTTCCGCCCTAATTTCTGGTAGGGTTGTTACAGAATTGTAATGTTTTTAACCTCGAGGAAGTAGCAGGAGTATTCATGCGCAATCCCTTCGCGAAGCGCCCAACGGCACTCGTCCTCACTCTCTCCCTAATCGGATACATGATTGCCCTGATCGGACCGGCTTTAGCGGTGGGCGTTGCTAACGCTGCCAACGGCAAGGTCATCAAATCCTGGAACCAGATCGGCACCGTCATCACCCAGGACATTGACCTCAGTGATTCCGCTTTGCCCGAAAATGCCTCGGGACGCACCCTTACAGTGGGTGACAACGTGACCGTGACTGGCGCGGAAAATAAGACTTTTAAGGGGCTATCTTTCGACGTCAGAGAAGGACATACTCTGACGCTAAATAACCTAAATATCGACAACTCCGATTTCCCAGAGCAGGCGATGGTGACCGCTGGTGACAACAACGGAAATAACCGTTTGGCTTTCACCGGAAAAAACACCTTTACCCGCCAGAGTGCCTCCTCAGAAAATGCTTCTAAAGACAATGCTGTTCCGCTACCCTTAGTGCAGGTAAAGGCGGGAACCACCCTAAATATTGGCCAGGATGGGTCCGGAAGTTTGATTCTGTCTAACCCGGATTCTCCCCGCTCCCAAGCAGCTCTTATCGGCACCCAGCACTTTTCGGCTTTCGGCACTATCAACATTGCGGGGGGCAACCTGAACCTGAAGGGATCTTCTCAAACCGCGGCCCTGATTGGCTCCGGTGGTGCCTTTTACGAAGTCAACCCGAATACTAATCCCAGCTGGCTAAACAACTATGATGAAACCCCTTGGAGCGCCGGGGGCACTATTAACGTCAAGGGCGGCACCATTAACCTGTCAAAGGTTGGGAGCGGCACCTATGGCGGGGCTTTCATCGGTACTGGTCGCGGCGCTGTGCAGCTGCCTGCTTCTGCCGGGGCTGAATGGGCACAGCAAAACGCGGCGGTAAACATCAACGTTAGCGGGGGGCAAATCAATGCCAGCGGCAACCACACCGCCCTGGGAGCAGCCAGTTTCACTACTCCGCTGCAAGATTCCGAAGGTAAGGTCACCGCTAATTTCACCCAACCCTATGCGCGGGTCAATATTTCCGGCGGTCTAGTGCAGGTCAGCCCGGCTACTACTGACACCGGAAATAGCGCGATGAATATCGGTTGCCGCGGGGTCGGTAACTGGAATGAAAATTTTGCCAATCTAGACTGGCCACTGGCGCCGGGCTGCGAAGTAGCGATTAGCGGCGGAAAAGTGAACGTAGGAACCGCTGATTCCACCCTTAATAAGGCCGGGGATATCGCCGCCATCGGATCTGGCCCTGACAGCGCGAATCTGAGCGTGAAAATCTCCGGAAAAGCGCAGGTAACCGCCTATTCTAATGGTCGCGGTGCGGCGATTGGCGGGGGCTACGCCTCCGGAACCTCTAAGGTCACCATCTCGGATAATGCCCAGGTAGAGGCGCTGGGGGTGGTACGTGAATCCCCCGCTATTGGAGCCGGTGGCCTCCCCTCAGAACAAATCTTTACTGGAAACTCACGTTTGAATGAGGACACAATCCGCGGGGCAGAACAAAACCAGGTGGTTATTTCTGGGAACGCGCGGGTAAATGCAGAAACTGACAAAACCTCTCCAAGTAGCGAAACGAATCCCAGCAAAGAGGGATCGGCGGTAAACGGGGCTATTGGCTCAGCTTCAAACCGTTCCGGGCAGGTCAGCATCACCGATCAGGCGAATGTGACTGCGAAAGTGTTTGGGCGCCGCGACGGAGCAGTAATCGGCAGTGCCGGTTTCATCGACACTTACGTATCCGAACCTTTCCAGGTCACGATTTCTGGTTCTCCCACTCTGCAGGCCGTAGTGCAGCCAGTAACGTTAAAAACTCAAAAACTAGGATACGGTTTCGGGGCAGCAATTGGCTCCGGATACCAGAGTAAAGTTCCAGTTAAAATCACTCTTTCGGGCAGCCCCAATCTTGATTTGATTGGCGGGCAAGCCAGCTCGGGCGTAGGCCTTGGTTTCCAGAGCAGGGGCGGGGGTAACACCGTTACCGCTAACTTGGACGCGGGCGCTAAGATTCACGTCACCTCGCCTGATGGTTCTCCCCGCACTGATGGCAGCGCTGAGCGCGGTAAATACGCCCTAGCTCAAGGGCAGAATATGCCCCTCGATACCACCGGAGGCAAGGGGCAGGTTCTGAATCTGCGCTTTGCCGATGGCCAGGCAGACGGCTCCGGCAATCCCCAAACCTTGGGACTGACCACTGCGGTAGATAAACTCACCCAGAATAAACAGTCAGTGCCATTCTCGCTGGTTAATACCGAAGGCGAAGCCGTGCTTTCTTCCGCACTGACCAGCACCCTTTACAATAATCTGGCATTCTCAGTACCAAAGACCGGAAACTACTACCTGCAATCGGGGGTAACCCCCAGCCTGTTTGCCTATCACGGCGATAAGAACGCGGCGGATGCCTTTATTTTCCCGGTTAACGGTCAGATTTATTCCCAGGACGGATTGCTCTGGGCGCCGGGATATTCCTTAAAGTACCAGGTAGCTGGCGAGGGAGGATCCCTCCCCCAGGCTTATACCTCTACTCGCTACTTGCCCCCGAATACCGCTATCGGAGCGCTACCAGCAGTAACCCTACCTGCGGTTCCGGATAAGACCTGCGCGGTGGATCATTGGGAGCTTAACGGCACCGCGACCGGTGAGGCCGAGCTGGCTCAGACAAAGCTGAGTGCCGACACCGTGGTGAAAGCGGTGACTAAGTGCGAAGATACGGTCACTCCCCCGGATCCGCAGCCAGAAAAAGTGGCTTTCACCTGGCAGTTACAAGATACTAAAGGTCAGGCATTAAGTGGCGGAAAATTCACTTTGACCGAAAAGGGCGGCGCGGCAGTTACCGTCCCGGATTCTTCCTCCGGTACTTTCACCGTCAGTGACCTGGATCCGGCAAAGAGCTACGTACTTACTCAAACTGCTGCTCCCTCGGGCTATGACCTGCCGGAGCAAACCACCCATACCGTTACTTTCGAAAAGACCTCTCAGGGGTATCAGGTGAAAGTAGACGGCCAGGCGGTATCAGGCGATGCTTTTGTGGTGCAAAATGCCAAGACCCCGCTGCCTCCCCAGCCGGTAGCTTTCAACTGGAAACTGCAAGATGTAGATAAGCATCTGTTGCCCGGAGGCACTTTCAAGCTGGTTTGTGGTTCCCAAGAGGTACCGGTTCCTGCTTCCGGCGCGGCCTCGGGCACCTATAGCGTTTCTTTAGATCCCACTAAGGGAGCGTGCACCCTCACCCAGACTGCAGCCCCTGAAGGCTACAAGTTTGGGGACGTCACTTCCTATGAAATTAGTTTCGTAGAAAAAGATAAGGCCAACGGCCTTTGGGCAGCGGTGGTTGCCGGTAAGGAAACTAGCGACGTTACCTTCAGTAACGTGGCGCTACCTAAGCCTCCGGCCACTACCTCGTTCTCTTGGAAGCTAACTGACACCGCCGGTAACAAGCTGAATGGAGCAACCTTTACTCTCAGTGGCGGAGATTCTCCGCTCCAGATTACCTCCCAGGATGCAGCCGAGCCCGGGGTTTACAGCGCTTCGAATCTGGATCCCAAGAAGACCTACACTTTGACGGAAAGTGCCGCTCCCGCTGGTTACAAAGCCGATACCGCTAGCTATAAGCTCACTTTCGTTGCCAACGGTGACACTTACCAGCCGCAGATAAACGGGAAGCCTTTGGCAGCTGAGGGGCTGGTCATTAAGAACCTTAAGCTACCCACCAAGGCAGAGATTCGTTGGGAAGTTGTTTCTTCCGCGGATTCCTCCCAGTATGTACCGGGAACTTCTTTTAAGGTGACTGCGTTTAAAGCAGATGGAAAGACCTTAGATGAAACCAAGTCTTTCACCGTATCTGACGCCACTACCACGGTCAGTGTGGATCTAAATAAGGGCGAGGGACAGTACCGGGTAATAGTCCCGGATGGCTCCCGCAAGTACCAGGTGGAGCAGCTAACCGCTGGCGCTGATTTTGCTCCCAAGACCGGCGCCCAGGAGGTCACTTTCAAGCTGCAAAATGATGGACGCTACCTCCAAAACGTAGTAGGAAGCGGCCTCAAGTTTGAAAACACCCCGGTGATTAAGACCGCGCAGTTCACTTGGAAACTGGTAGATAAAGATTCGAAGCCTTTATCCGGCGGCAGCTTCTCGCTGACTAATTGCGCAGAAAAGGTCAATATCACTGAGAATGCGGCAGATGCTTCTTTCCAGGCCACCTTGAATCAGGCTAAGACCTATAAGTTGCAGCAGACCGCCGCTCCGGAAGGTTATGAAAAAGATGCTCGAACCTACAGCATCAGTTTTGAAAATGGGAAAGCCCAGGTTTCGATAGACGATACTGGGGTTGACCTCACTGATGGGACGCTAGTGATTAGCAATACCAAGAAGGCTACCGATAACCCGACACGACCGGTTGGCGGGGAACTCACCTGGAAGGTAGTTGATTCTAAAGGTAAGGCAGTAGCCGGGACTTCTTTCCAGATCACTCCCCTGGGCAAAGATGATAACCCCAATACCGCGGCCGCCTTTAAGGTCACGGATTTTGTCAGTGGCACTACCACCTTCGGGGTACCCACTGACCTAGATGCTGCTACCGGTGCCTATCGGGTAAAGGTCAGCGACGTGTCCTTGAAGTATCAGCTAAAGCAGCTAACTACCGCTGAAGGTCTGAAACTGGCAGCGCGACAAACGCTGTCCTTCAATAAGGGAGCGGACGGCAAATGGTCGCAAGCCGCGGCGACCCCATTCGTTAACCCGGCTGCCCCGGTAGTACCTCCGACTACAGAGCCCACTGATAATCCGACTACCGAGCCGACCACGCCCAGCACTGAGCCCAGCACTAAGCCCAACCCGGGTAACAACGGTGGAGCTACTACGCAGCCGTCAGCTGGCCAAACTGGCGGAGCCACCGAAGCACCTTCCGGTGCTTATATTACCGGTAGCTCTTCTACGGGGTCTAGTTCTGCGGCGGGACCGGCGCCCTCTTCTTTGCGGGTGACCGGTGCGAACGGAGCTACCCTGGCTTTGATCTCCGCGCTCTTGGCCCTCGCCGGTGCCGGACTGCTCGCGGCTCGCAAACTGCGCCAAGACCACTAGGAATCGCGTCCTTGGAGGGCTACCCAAGCGGAGGCTTGGGCACCGGCTTCTGCCAGGTTAATCCCTAACTTGTTCTGCAGTTTTTCCAGCCGCGTCGCCACGGTGTTACGATGCAGTCCCAGGTTTTGCGCCATCTGCTGCCGGTTACCTTTAGTGGCGACATACTGTTCCAGCAGCGCCAGCAGATCCGTTTCTCCGCGCAAAGGTCGCAGAAACTGCCCAGAAAAAGCAGCCGCGGTTTCCCTACCTATCACCTGCATTAGCCCGGAACGGGAAATCTCTTCCCACCGGGCGACTTGCTGGGTATTTCCGGTGTGCCGCAGCGCCTGCCGCGCCCCAGAAAGACCCGTACTAAAACGAGATATCGGGTACTCCTGCCCCACGCCTGCTCGCAAAGCAGAAAACTCTTTCCGGGAAAAGTTGGACAAAGTCAGCGGCAACGCCGCTACCGGAATCGCCATCTCCAGATGGGAGGCGTGAAAACGCCACAGCGGTGGAGGCATACTTTTTGTCACTGCCCGCTCCACCCGAGCAGTCAAGACCCGCAGATCCCCCTCTTCCCCGGTAACTACTACCGGCACATACCGCCCGCTTAAGGCGCGAGAGAGAGGAAACGCCATCTCGGTTAGAATCTGCGCCGCCCCCAGCTCACCAGAAAGCAACAATTCAAATGCCCGCTGCAACAGGCGCCCCTGATAGGAGGCAACGAACCGAGAGTTAGCCAAGGCCGAAGCGATTAACAGGGAAGCCTGGGAGAGCGCCTGCTGCTGCCAAGGCTGCGGAAAAACGCTCCAACAGGCTTGCAACCAGGCGGTTTCCTTCCCAAGAGCGTTAATCGGAGTGAAAAGACAGTATCCTTCCGCGGTTTCAAAGGAAAGCTGCGCCGTATTGGCGGAAAATCCCTCCCAAGCCTCTGCCGCTAAGTCCTCTAAATCGACAGTTACCGTAGGGGCTACTGACTGCGCTATCGTCCTGCCCGCCTTATCCCTGATGATCACCCGCGCGCCAATCCCCCGCGCCAACTCTGCGGTGATTATTTCTGCTCCTCGCGGCTGCGCGGACGCGCGAATCAGCCGCTGTTGCAAAGCCGACAGTTTATATTTGCCCGAGGTGGCTTCGGTCTCGATCATCCGCGCCACTTCTTGAGAAAGCGCCACAAAAGACTGGTCGGCGGCCACCTCAATCAGGTTAAGACCGCTTTCCCGGGCTGCTTGCACTAAAAGCGGAGGTACCTTGTCATGACTGAACCCCAGACCGAATCCCAGGGTAGTAATCCCCCCGGCCACCAGGCGCTGAGCATACTCCAGCCAACCTGCTTCACCCTCCGGATTCCCCGCGGAAGTGGTCAGCAACAGCTCGTTTCCCTCTAAAAAAGCAGCGGGATTTATTTGTTCCGAGGTCGCCACCCAGCGCAGTTTCGCCAAGGGGTTAGGGCACCACAGGGATTGGATATGTAGATGCGGCCGCCCCAGGAGTGCCTGCACAGTAATCATATGTACATTATGCACATTCCAGTTCTAGATTTTATGCATATTGCATATTTACCCCGACTTAAGTCCCGGATAGACTGAAGCTACCGCCGCCCGAAAACGGAGGTAGATGGGGCGCTGACCGCCTGAGCCTGCGGAGCAAAATCCGCTGGCGCTTCATGCTAACCAGGAAAAAGCGAAGGTCAGACCCTATTTTAAAACCTTAAAGGAGATCAAAATATATGTCCGAGGATTACAAACCGAATCCCTATGAGGACGCGAAGAGTCAGCTGCGAGAAGCCCAGAAAATCCTGGGTTTTTCCGAAGGGGACTACGATATGCTCGCTTCGCCTCGGCGCGAAATGAGCGTTTCGATTCCGATTCGTCGCGATGACGGCACCCACGAGGTGCTGCACGGATACCGAGTACAACACAACTTGACGCGCGGGCCTGCCAAAGGCGGCATCCGTTACAACGAGCACGTCGATATTGACGAAGTCCGCGCCCTGTCGATGTGGATGACCTGGAAATGCGCCCTAGTGAATCTGCCCTACGGCGGAGCTAAAGGTGGGGTGACTATTGACCCCAGCAAGTATTCCCAGGCTGAACTAGAGCGGGTAACTCGTCGCTACATTTCCGAGATTCTGCCGATTATCGGCCCGGAAAAGGACGTGCCCGCCCCCGATGTGGGAACTAACGAACAGACCATGGCCTGGATCATGGACACCTATTCGCAGTTCCAAGGCTATACAGTCCCCGGCATTTGTACCGGTAAACCGGTTTCCCTGGGCGGCTCTCTAGGTCGCGCGGAAGCCACCTCCCTGGGCGTAGTAATCATGGTGGAAGCTGCCCTGGAGAAAAAGGGCATCAAGTTTGAAGAGGCCACCCTGGCAGTTCAAGGTTTCGGTAAAGTAGGGCGCGGAGCCGCGGAAATCGCGCAGCGTCGCGGCGGCAAAGTAGTCGCCATTTCCGATATCTTCGGTGCCATCTACAATGCCGACGGTATCGACACCAAGGCGCTAGGCGAATACGTGGACGAAAAAGGCAAAGTGGTAGGCTTCCCCGGCGCTGAACCGCTCGATGCCGCCGAACTGCTGCTGCTCGACGTAGACGTAGTGGTGCCCGCCGCGATTGAAGGCGTGCTCACCAAGGACAATGCTCCCGATGTGAAAGCCAAGATCATTGTGGAAGGCGCGAACGGCCCCACCGATTCCGCCGCCGACAAGATTTTGAACGAAAAGGGAGTAATGATTGTTCCCGACATTCTGGCCAACTCCGGTGGCGTGATCGTCTCCTATTACGAATGGGTACAAGGACGCGACAACTTCTTCTGGCCGCTAGAGCGGGTACAAAAGGAAGAGGAAGAGCGAATCACCGCAGCCTGGAAAGATGTAGAGGCTTACGCCGAAGAAAAGGGCGTGACCTTGCGCGTCGCTGCTACCGTATTGGCGGTGGAGCGCGTCTTGCAGGCTCACAAACGGCGCGGTCTCTACCCGTGATCGACGCCTAGGCAGATAATCTGCCCGTTGAGGTGACACTTTTCTCCCCCGAGCGGACCAGACGCTCGGGGGAGATACTTTTCTGTCACCGCTGACGCTAGAGATATAGACTTAGCGCGAAGGCGCAGAAAAAGCGGTATTTAAAACGAAGTGATGCAGTTATGGACAGCCAAGCATTGAAACAGTACGTAGAAAATTTAGAACCGGCGAAAGCCATTTGGATTAATAACTCCGGCAGAGCAGCTGCTAGCGGGGAAACTTTCCCGGTGATAGATCCGGCCACCACCACCCCGATTACCGAAGTTAGCTCGGGCACCGCCGCCGATGCACGCGCGGCACTCGATGCTGCGGCCAGCGCCCAACCGGGGTGGGCAGCGCGCTCTCCGCGCGAACGCGGCGAGATTTTGCGCCGCGCCTGGGAACTGATGATAGCCTCCAGCAAGGAACTCGCCAACTTGATGAGCTGGGAAAATGGCAAAGCCTATGGGGATTCCCTGGGCGAAGCCTCCTACGCCGCCGAATTCTTCCGCTGGTTCTCCGAAGAAGCAGTCCGCTCTGACGGGGATTATGCAATCCCGCCTGCAGGAGGCTCACGCACCCTGGTTACCGCCCGCCCGGTCGGGGTATGTGCGCTGATCACCCCCTGGAATTTCCCCGCCGCTATGGCCACCCGAAAAATCGCGCCCGCCCTCGCTGCCGGAAATGCGGTAGTGCTAAAACCGGCCTCCGAAACTCCCTTAACCGCCCTGGGAGTAATGCGAATCCTGAAAGAGGCCGGAGTGCCAGCGGGAGTGGTCAATCTAGTGCCCTCCCGTCACTCTGCCGATATTTCTGAGACCTGGCTAGCCGATCCCCGGGTGCGGCTAGTATCTTTCACCGGCTCTACCCCAGTTGGCCGCTCCCTGCTGGGTCTCGCAGCTCCCCGGGTAGTAAATACCGCCATGGAACTAGGAGGTAACGCCGCCTTCGTAGTCGGTGCCACCGCCGATGTAGACGCCGCTATTGAAGGACTAATGATCGCTAAGTTCCGTAACGGCGGTCAAGCCTGCACCGCCGCTAACCGCATCTACCTGCACAAAGATATTAAAGAAGAGTTTACACAAAAGCTATGCCAACGAGTAGCGGCCTTGAGAGTAGGGGCAGGACTGGATCCGGAAACCGAAATCGGCCCCGTGGTTAACGAAAAAGCCATGAAGGGGATAAACCAGCTTTTAGAAGCAGCCCTGGAGCAAGGGGCAAAGGTGCTGGCTAAAGCGCCGCTACCCAGTGATTTAGCCGGATATTTCGTGGCTCCCACAGTTATCGAGGTGCCGCGCGCCGACTCTCCCCTACTGCAAAACGAAATCTTCGGCCCCCTTGCCCCCATCAAGGAATATTCTTGCGAGGACGAACTCCTCGAAATGGTAAACGGCACCGAAATGGGTCTGGCCTCCTATGTTTACGGCGATCTGAACTGGGCGCTACATCTAGCGGAAAAGATCGAGGCCGGCATGGTAGGAGTGAACCGCGGCCTGGTTTCCGATCCCGCCGCCCCCTTTGGCGGAGTCAAACAATCCGGTATCGGCCGCGAGGGTGCCCGCGAAGGGATTCGGGAGTTCCAAGAGGTGCAATACTTCAGCATCGATTGGTAACCCCACCGGGTAATATCCGCCTGTGTGTACGGATAATCGGTACGCGCGGGGGATAGATTTTTCCTCCCGCCCTATGCACGGCGAGAGAAGTTTTTCCTCCCGCCCAAAAACTCGAAAATACCCCTGGGCATTTTCGAGTTTTACGCCCGCCTAGCCTGCTCGGATAAAACTTCTCTCCCCGTGCTAGCAACAGCGCTGGTACGAGAATCCTGGGAGATACGCACTGAGCATGCAAGAACAATTTTTCCCTCACGCCCCTGTGCGCTGCGAAGGCCGCGCCCCTAGTGGGGTGACTCCTCACCCGAGCGCGGGGGATAGATTTTGTCCGAGTGGGTGCGGTGGGCATAAGAATTCGGAAAACGCCGCTACGTTTTCCGAATTTCTTGGGCGGGAGGAAAAATCTATTTCCCGCGCGTAGCTTTAAAGCGCGCACGTTCTCGGAACTCGGGGGGCGGAAAAATTCCGGATTTCGGGGCGCGAGGCAAAATCCGCCCCTGTGCGCGGACACTATTCCCCGCGCGTAGCTTTAGGCTGTGCACGGTCTTGGAACTCGGGGCGGAAAAATTTGGAAATCGGGACGGCATTCCAAAGAATTTTTGGGCGATTCGTGACACGCTAGATACATGAGTGCAAAACCTGTAGCTGTAGATCCAGAAGTCCTTGCTAACGTTGCCCATGGGCGGTATTTTGACCCCCATTCGGTGCTCGGCACCCACGTTGGCGACGATTCCGTAACTATCCGTACCGTCGCCCATTTGGCGGACGCAGTCGAGATTGTCACCCCCAAGGGCACTTTCCCGGCAACCCATGAACAAGATGGCATTTGGGTGGCAGTCCTTGACGGCACTGAAATCCCTGATTACCGGGTGCGCACCACCTACGGTGAGGAAACCACGGAGCTAGATGATGGCTACCGTTACCTGCCTACGGTGGGCGAGTTTGACCTTTATTTGATTGGCGAAGGGCGCCACGAAAAACTTTGGGAAGTTCTGGGAGCGCATCTGCGCACCTACGACACCGAAATGGGACAAACCAAAGGCGCATCCTTTGCGGTGTGGGCACCCAATGCCCAAGCTGTGCGGGTGGTCGGCGACTTCAACTATTGGGAAGGCGAAACTGCCTCCATGCGTTCCCTGGGATCTTCCGGGATCTGGGAGTTGTTTGTCCCCAACGTCGAAATCGGAGCCCGCTATAAATTCGAGATTTTAGGGCCAGACGGAAACTGGCGGCAAAAGGCCGACCCCATGGCGCGCGCCTGCGAGATTCCCCCGTTGACTGCCTCGGTAGTTACCGACGAACACCACGAATGGGAAGATCAGGAATGGATGGAGAAGCGGGCACAAACTGATCCTCACAACTCCCCCATGTCGGTCTATGAGATGCATATCGGGTCTTGGTCTTATGACACCCACTACCGGGATTTGGCCGAGGATCTAGTTGCCTACGTGAAAGATATGGGCTTTACCCACGTAGAAATGATGCCGGTTTCCGAACATCCCTTCTACGGCTCCTGGGGCTACCAGCAAAGTGGCTACTATGCGCCTTCTGCCCGCTATGGAACTCCAGATGATTTCCGCTACCTGGTAGACAAGCTACACCAGGCAGGAATCGGGGTAATCCTCGACTGGGTTCCCGGGCACTTCCCCAAAGACCAGTTTGCACTGGCAGACTTTGACGGCACAAAACTCTATGAACACCCGGATCCCACCCGCGGGGAACAACCCGATTGGGGTACCCTAATCTTCAACTTTGGGCGCAATGAGGTGCGTAACTTCCTGGTGGCCAACGCCCTCTACTGGTTGGAAGAGTTCCATATTGATGGTTTGCGGGTCGATGCGGTAGCCTCCATGCTCTACCTGGATTACTCCCGTGAGGAAGGCCAGTGGCATCCTAACCAGTACGGCGGGCGCGAGAACCTAGAAGCGATTTCTTTCTTGCAAGAAGCCAACGCCACCTGTTACCGCCTGCACCCCGGTATCTGCATGATTGCTGAAGAGTCCACGGCGTGGCCAGGGGTAACTGCTCCTACCGATGCTGGAGGACTGGGATTTGGTTTGAAGTGGAATATGGGCTGGATGAACGACACTTTGCGTTACCTGCGTGAAGATCCGGTCAACCGTTCCTGGCACCACGGCGAACTTACATTCTCACTGGTGTACGCCTTCTCAGAACACTATATCTTGCCGCTATCTCATGACGAGGTCGTCTACGGCAAAGGATCGATTTTGGCGAAACAGCCCGGTGACTACTGGCGACAATTGGCGGGAGTGCGCTGCCTCTATGCTTACCAATGGTCACATCCAGGCAAGCAGCTCCTGTTCATGGGTGGCGAGTTCGCGCAGGGCGCCGAATGGGATGCGGATCGCTCGCTAGATTGGTTCTTACTAGATGATGCCCGTAACCAGGGAGTACAGTCCGCAGTACGCGATATGAACCATATTTACACCACGGAACCGGCACTTTGGGATGACGACCATACCGGGTTTGAGTGGATCGAGTCTAACGATTCCGAACACAACGTGATTTCTTATGTACGTAAGTACCGCGATGATCACGGTGAAGAGCACAAGATGGTTTGTATCTGTAACTTTGCCGGTAATCCCCACGAGGGATACCGGGTGGGTCTACCTGAGGGCGGTGAATGGGAAGAGATTCTCAACACCGATGACGCCAAGTATGGTGGCTCCGGAGTCACCAACCTGGGACAGGTTAGCGCCGAAGCCATGGAATGGAATGGTCGCCCCTACTCAGTAGAGCTGCGGGTACCGCCCTTGGGCGCCCTCTGGCTACGTCCCAAACAGGACTAAAATCGGTAAACCCTAACCTTTGGGCTTTGCCCGGATGCGCCCTCGAGAGCGATATTGTTCTCGGGGGCGTTTCCCTATTTCTGGGGTTAGCGCACCATGAATAAATCTCGAGGACGCAGCTAGTTTTCCCCCGAAACTTTACTTTTTGCAGGCGCAGGAGGCTAGACATCTACTCCCATGAAAGTAAGCACTACTAGCAGCAGGTTCAAGGCGATTATCAAGCCCGCAATGACGCCCATAATCCAACGCATTCCTAGCCCGTCAGTGTAGCGACCCATCAGTTCGCGTTTGCGGGTATAAGCCGCCAGTGGCACTAATGCCAAGGGAATCCCAAAGGATAATGCCACTTGAGAAATAACCAACGCCCAGGTGGGGTTGGGGTAAAGCCACAAGATCAGTAATGCTGGAATCAAGGTGACTAGGCGGCGGGTAAATAGCGGTACCCGAATATGGAGTAGTCCGCCCATGATTTCCGAACCCGCATAGGCGCCTACCGAAGTGGAAGCTAAACCGGAGGCTAGCAGTCCAATCGCAAAAATTATTCCGATGCCGTTACCCAGGGCGCTTTGGATGGCAGCGTGCGCCCCCTCGATAGTGTCAGTCCCACTCTTTCCAGATAACGCGGAGGCCGCCAGCAGCAGCAACGCAATGTTTACTGCGCCCGCGACTACTAGCGCATAGACCACGTCATGTTTGGAGACATGCAACAGGTGGGGAACATCATGGGACTCCCGTTTGGAGAACCGGTGGTTAACCAGCGAAGAATGTAGGTAAATGGCGTGGGGCATTACCGTTGCCCCCAGCATGGAGGCCGCGATTAGCACGGTGTCGGTACCCGCGAAGCGCGGCAGTAATCCCCCTAGCACCCCTGCGGGATCTGGCGGACTTATCACCAGACCCGACAGGAATCCCACGGTAATAATCACCAGCAGGCCGATTACTATGGTTTCGAACTGTCTTTGCCGGCGTTCATTCTGAAAAATCAGCAGCGCCAAAGATACACAACCGACGATGAAGCCCCCTGTCAAAAGCGGCAGACCAAAAAGTAGTTGCAGGGCAATCGCGCCCCCCACGATCTCGGCTAGATCGGTGGCAGCCGCGATGATTTCCGCTTGGATCCAAAAAGCGATACGTTTGGCTTTCGGAAGCCTATCCCCCAAGATTTCTGGCAAAGATTTCCCGGTAACTAACCCCAATTTGGCGCTTTGATATTGGATAACCACTGCCATCAGGTTAGCCAGCACCAATACCCACACCAGTAGGTAACCGTAGCGGGCGCCGGCGGTGATATTAGCGGCCACATTCCCGGGATCCACATAGGCAACTGCCGCTACGAAAGCCGGGCCTAGTAGCGGCAACAGCCCTTTCTTCGCCGCCGCCTTGCCATCGGGAGCGTTCTGAGAATCTGGGGTTACTTGTTTTGCCATCTGCGCAGTTTTACCTTTCGCAATCGAGGGAGCTACTTCATCTATCAAGACTTTTCTCCCCCCTTTAGCGCCTTATTTTCGGGCGCCCGTTATCAAAGTTTCGGACACCCGAAACTTTACCTTGATTTTTTTAAAAATAAAAACTGCGCACTAAGTCTTTTAAATTGTGCGGAGGACGCAATTCAGGGGCGAGAGATTTCCCCGCGCTGGGCCCCGATAACCCGCGCTAGATCCTCAGCAGCAACTAGAATCTGATACCCGCGTTTACCTGCAGACACATAGATTTTTTCTTGCCCAAAAGCGGATTCATCGATTACAGTTGGGAAGTCTTTCTTCATTCCCAAAGGCGAACAGGCCCCTTTCAAGTAACCAGTGAGCGGGGTTAACTGTTTTAGGGGCAACATTGCCACATGCTTTATCCCAAGGCACCTGGCGACAGCCTTCAAATCTAACTCGTGCGTAGCTGGTACTACCGCCACGAAATGTTCTCCGGGGCCGCCCTCTAAAACTAGGGTTTTATATACCAGATTCGGATCCACTCCCAGCGCCTGCGCTACCGTGAGGGCATCTAAAAACTCCCCTTTAGAAGAAACCTGCGTCATTTGCGCTTCTATACCCGCATTTTCGAGGGCGCGCATGGCGTTAGTTTTCACGTGTTTCTTCCCCATAAGCTCACCTGTTCTTCTGCATGCGCTTTTTCTGCCAGTTTAACCGACCCCGTAAAACTACGATTGAAAAATTCTTCTTTCCTCTATCTCGAAGGTCTTTCTAAAACTGCTGTAACGTTTGGTTAATTCTTGATTAACACCCCCTGTTTACTGGTAGCTAAGGGATTAGCCTTGATAAAATTGCTACACCGATAGCCACTCTAAGAACGAGAGAACCATAGTGAGCAACGTAATCGAAGTAGAGGGTCTAACCAAGGACTACCAGCAATTGCGTGCCCTCAATAACCTGACCTTTCAGGTTCGCCAGGGCGAAATCCTGGGGCTGCTCGGCCCCAATGGCTCCGGTAAATCAACCGCCATCAACTGCATGCTGTCCCTGCTACGTTTTGGCAGCGGGAGCGTGAAAATCTTCGGTGAAGAAATGCGTCCCGATGCTTTTGACATTAAACGTCGCCTAGGGGTGGTCTTCCAAGATGTAGCCGTATTCGATGAGCTAACCGTGGCGCAAAATCTGGAGTATTTTTGCGGACTCTATATTTCTGAGAAAGCCGAACGCGCGAAGAAAATTGACGCGGCCGTCAAGTTGGTGGGGCTCGAGGACTACTTGAAGTTTCGCCCCAAGCAGCTCTCGGGAGGGCTGTTGCGGCGCTTGAACCTAGCTTGCGGTATCGCCCATCAACCAGATCTGATTTTCCTAGACGAGCCGACGGTGGCAGTCGATCCGCAAAGCCGCAATAACATCTTGGACGGGATCGTCACTTTGCGTGACCGCGGCGCGACCGTGGTCTACACCACCCACTATATGGAGGAAGTGGAACAGATTTGCGACCGCATCATCATTCTTGACAAGGGTGAAATCATCGCTCAAGGTACCATTAACCAGCTGAAACAGCTATCAGATATTGAAGAAAAAGTTACCTTGCAAGGGGTGGAGCTACCCCCAGAGCTCAAAGAAAAGCTGGAAAACAATCCCCAAATTGAGTCAGTTACCAGCAGAAATCGTACAGTCCAACTAGTTTATCGGCACGGACAAAACCATGTTTCCACCCTCATCAGCCAATTGAGCCAGACCGGGGTATCCTATGAGTCTATCTACTCCGAACGTCCAACCCTAAATGACGTGTTTTTGCAGCTCACCGGCAAAGAACTGCGAGACTAACTATGCGGCACTTGATCGGTTACAACCTAAAGCTGCTGCTTTCCAACCGCACCTTGGTTTTTTGGACGCTCGTCTTTCCAATCCTGCTGGGTCTGCTGTTCAAAGGGGCGCTGGGGGACATTGTCAATAAAGAAGCCTTCGACACCGTGTCGGTAGCGGTCGTAAACTCCCAGGTCTACCAAGATAGCACCTTTAAAATCGCTTTCGATGATTTAAGTAAGGAAGACTCCTCCCCCGTCAGCTCTGAAAACCAACCCATTTTGAAACTACGAATGGTCAAGACCTTAGAGGAAGGAAAAAGGCTTCTGGAGGACGAGGAAGTTTCCGGAGTAGTCGAGATTACCGGAACCTCGCAGGCAGGTATCAGCAGGGATGCCAAAGCACATTTGACCCTCGCCTCTAACGGGATGGAACAAACCATCTTGAAAGCGATTCTTGACGAAATCACTCAACGCACCGATATGATAAGTAATCTCACCGAGCGCGAGATTGCGGCAAAAGTTCGCGCTCACTCCCCGCCTGGCTTTCAAAATGTTCAGCCCGGCCAGCCTCCTGCCTTTGATCCCGCCCAAGTGGCGGCCTCGGTTCAAGACAAACTTGCTAAAAGCGGTTTTACTTTGCGTGACCGCAGCCCCAAATCTATGGACTTGCTGATGGCAGAGTTCTTCTCGCTGCTGGCTATGGCTGCCCTTTACGGGGGGCTGTTCTCCATGACAGTGATGAACAATGCCCAGCCGCCCCTGGGGGTAATCGGCAGACGAGTAGCGGTGGCACCTACCAGTAAAGCCAAACTGATTATCTCCGGAATTATTTCCAGCTACCTACTGCAATTGGTGGGGCTGATCCTCCTAGTGGCAGTGTGCCACTTCCTATTCAATATCGATTTTGGCTCCAATTGGGCATTAACCTTCCTATTAACTTCCCTCGGAGCCCTGGTCGGATTGTCCTTTGGGGTAGCGATTTCCGCGCTCGTTCCCGGCGGCGAAAACATGAAAGTTGGCGTCTTGATTGCAGTGACCATGCTCGGGGCGGTGCTGGCCGGCATGATGGGCGGAACTATGCGTTACGTGGTAGACCAAAAAGCTCCCCTAGTAAATAAGCTAAATCCCACCGCACTAATCACCGATGGTTTCTATAACCTCTACTATCACCCCGGGTTCGATGGTTTTTGGCAAGACGTCACCTTGCTGCTGATTATTTCGGCAGTGCTCCTGGGTGCCTCCCTGCTCGTCCTAAGGAAGCAGCGCTATGACAGTCTTTAAAGGTTTCCTGCAGGTATTACTGCGCAATATTGCTTTTGTTATTCTCTTTACCACCATCATGGTGGTCATGGGACTGACCGCTTTCCAGACGACCCCCAGCTCCTCCGGTGATTTCACCGCTTCAAAACCTACAGTTTTAGTTATCAACCGAGGCAATGAAACTGCCCTAACCAGGTCTTTTAACTCCTACTTGACCGGGCAGACCAAGAAAGCAGACACCGGTACTAGCGAACGCGAGATTGACGACGCCCTCTACTATCAATCGCTTTCTTACGCTGTTTACCTGCCCAGCGACTTCACTTCTAAAATTCTTCACGGCGAAAAACCTACCGTAGACGTGAAATCCCGCGCCAGCTCCGAGAGCGCCTCTGCCGAGGTATTAGTTAGCCGGTTCCTGCGGCTGGCTAGCGGATATGGGCAATATATAACGGACGAGGACGAGCTGGTCAAAGCGGTAAACTCTAGCCTGAAACTGGATAGTAAAGTCACGCTCACTTCGCATTTAGATCAAAAAACGCTCCACAACGTGACCGCCCTGTATAACTTTGGCAGCTACACCCTAATGGCCGGCGCCACCTATGTAATCACTATGGTGCTAGCGGCCTTTTCCGTAGTAAACGTACGTAAACGTACTCTGGTTTCCCCCGCCCATCCCTTCCGGATTGATCTGAGCTTGATAGCCGGATGCGCCCTGATCGTAGCGTTCCTCGTGGCACTCAATGTGCTGTTAGTGCGACTGCTACTGCCCGGCATTGCGGACACCGGACGACAGGGACTGTATGCGCTTAATATTGCGGCCTTTGGGCTGCCCGTCTTGGGCATAGGCTTCTTAATGGCAAAAATTACCAATAACAAGGAAGCCCTTAGCGCCATCGTGAACGTGGTGGCGTTAGCCAGTGCTTTCCTATGTGGGGCTTTTATTCCCCGGGAACTAATGCCCGATGCAGTAGTAGCCATCGGGAAGGCGCTACCCACCTTCTACTACATCGACAACAACAATGCGTTAGCGGAAATGGCTAGCTTTAGCGGCGCCTCCGCCTCGCAGTTCTGGGAGAACATCGGGGTGCAGATGGTTTTCACGCTGGCGCTATGGGGCGTCGCCATGCTAATCACTCGTCTGCGTAGACGCGCTTAAAGCTAATCGGCGAAGATAATAGCCACTACCCTGGTTCAGTAAAAGCAACTGTGGGAGCGCGGGAGTAGATTTTTCCTCCTGCCCAAGAATTTGGAAAACGCAGCGACATTTTCCAAATTCTTATGCCCACCGCGCCCGCTCGGATAAAATCTACTCCCGCGCTATTGGTAATCGCTTCTTTCTTGGCGGCAGCTCGTGTTTGCTATCTCCCGCAGCTAGTCAATCCACCTAAAGCAGATCCGCGAGGATTAGCACTCCTAGCAGGATAAGTACGCTGGGGAAAATAATCGCTTCAAAACGTTCCAGGACCTCTGCAAGCCCCATACGTCCAGTGATGAAACGGGCAAGAGCAAGCAGCACCCCAGCAAGCACTAAGAACACAGCGCAAAACAGGGCGATTTGCCACCAGGCAGATAGTGCAAAAACCGGCAGATAGGCCGCGATTTCATCGCCTCCGTTAGCCATAGTAACCAAGGCAACCGCGCCCACACTGATCTTTTTTCCTTTTAGTTGTGCCTCTGCCTCGTCCTCCTCTTCGGATTCCTCTGAATGCCAGCGCTCGCGGATTTCACCGATCCCGGCTTTTATTCCCAGGGCCAGTGGTATCAATCCTAAAAGCCGCAGGTATTCCTGAGGAATCACGAATCCAGAAATCGTACTGAGAACCAGGGTGATCCCCAGGAGTGCTCCAAAACCCACATACTGACCGGCACAGATACGTGCGGTGGTTCCCGGACGATTCTGTCCGTGAACAAACCACAAGGCCAGTAACGCCAAGTGGTCAATGTTGGTGGCTACAAATAGCACCAGCGCCTGGATGAAGGTTGAAACAATCAAAGTGGTAGTCACCCAGCCATTATTACCAAAGACCGCGCAAGTGAAGAAACCGGGGTCAAGAAATCGCGAAAAGGATGGAAAAGAACGTAAGCTGAAGCACGTGAAAGCAATTATGACAGTTACCGGAATCGACCACACCGGGATCATCGCGGCAGTTTCGCAGGCGCTGGCCCAAAACCAAGTGAATATCACCAATGTGTCCCAGACGCTGATGGATGAATATTTCACTATGATTATGCAGCTGGAATTTGATGAGACCCAGATCGGGTTAGCGCAGGTGCAGGCAGCGATGGCGCCAGTAGAGGAAGCCGAACGCCTGGTTATTAAAGTGCAGGCCGAGGCGTTGTTCAACGCCATGCATAAACTCTAAATCGGCTTGCCGCTGACCTAGGTAAAGCACCGTAACCACGAGGGAGAATAATGGGGCTGGATACCACCGGAGAAATCCTGGAAACCATACAGATGATTGCCGAGGACAACCTGGACGTACGCACCGTCACTTTGGGGCTGTCCCTGCTGGATTGTGCCGATGCCGATATCGAGCGAGCTTGTGCGCGCATTGAAGAACGGATTCTAAGCGCTGCCTCCCGTTTGGTGGAGGTAGCCGAGGAAGTAGCAGGCGAGTTTGGGGTGCCGATCATCAATAAGCGCCTCTCAGTCACCCCGATTTCCCTGATAGCAGCAGCTTGCCGCACCGCTGATCCCCTACCCTTTGCACAGACGCTTGATCGGGCAGGCAAAGCCGTAGGGGTTGACTTCGTAGGCGGCTACTCCGCGCTAGTCCAGGCGGGCGCGACCCGTAGCGATTTAGCGTTGATTGAATCCATTCCTCAGGCGCTGGCCAGTACCGATATCGTATGTTCTTCGGTCAATATCGGTTCCACCCGCACTGGCATCAATATGAGTGCAACCGCCAAAATGGGTGGGCAGGTACTTGCCGCCGCGCAGGAAACCGCGGATCAAGACGGTATCGGAGCGGCAAAACTGGTGGTGTTTGCCAACGCCGTAGGCGATAATCCCTTTATGGCGGGCGCCTTCCATGGGGTGAGTCAACCAGATACGGTGGTGTCAGTGGGGATTTCTGGTCCGGGAGTAATCGAGAGGGCACTCGAGGGAGTGCGCGGACGTCCTTTTGAAGAATGCGCGGAAGCCATTAAGAAATCAGCTTTCAAAATTACCCGGATGGGGCAACTGGTGGGACAAACCGTGGCTAAACGCTTGGGTGTGAATTTTGGGATTGTGGATTTATCGCTGGCTCCTACCCCGGCGGTGGGAGATTCGGTGGCCGCCATTTTAGAAGAGCTAGGCGTAGAAACTGTGGGCGCTCCCGGCACCACGGCCGCTTTGGCACTGCTAAACGACGCGGTTAAAAAAGGCGGCCTGATGGCTTGTTCCCTGGTAGGCGGGCTTTCCGGGTCTTTTATTCCCGTGTCCGAGGACGCGAATATGATTCAGGCAGTCCAGCGCGGTTCCTTAGGTCTGGCAAAGCTGGAGGCCATGACCGCTATTTGTTCAGTGGGCCTGGATATGATCGCGATTCCCGGTGACACTCCTGCCGCCACGATTACCGGATTAATTGCTGATGAGGCCGCAATCGGGGTAGCCAACGGAAAAACCACTGCGGTGCGAGTGATCCCGGTACCCGGTAAGGGCGTAGGAGATAGAGCCAATTTTGGCGGCCTGCTGGGATGGGCCCCGATTATGGAAGTGTCCCCGTTTTCTTCTGCAAACTTTGCCGCCCGCGGCGGGCGTATCCCCGCCCCGGTACATTCCTTTAAGAACTAAATCGCCGACCCTAAGGCATTACCCGCCGTCTGTCAGACATTTTTCGCCGGCCCAGTAGAGGCACGGGGAATAAAATCAATTGGTATCCGCAAAAGTTTACGTTCTCGAATAGAACGGTGAGTGACCTGCCAAATTAGCGACTCGGCACCCCGCTTGCCAATTTCCAGTGACGCGGAAGTCAAGGAAGAAAGTTCCGGAGTAACCAGTGACGCCAAACTCGAGTTATCGATACCGACCACCGAAACGTCCTCGGGGATTTGAACCTGGTTAATTCGCGCTTCACGCATGAAACCGGCAGCCATCAAATCGTTAAAAGATAAAACCGCGGTAGTTGGATTATTATTCCAAACATTGAAAGCTGCGGCTCCGGATGCCGGCTCGGGAACAGCGTAATCTGTGCGAGTCAAGGTAAGACCGAACTGGGCAGAGATTTGAGTCGCGGTTCGCCAGCGAATGGCATTCGCCCAGGACATTTCGGGGCCCGAAATGTAGAGAACACTGCGATGCCCCAAATCGCTTAAATAGCGGAAAACATGGGTCATTCCCCGCTCAGTTTCCGGAATCACACTGGTATAGCCGGTCATGAAGCGATTGAGCAGCACCAGGGGTCGCTGTTTTTCAATCTTCTTGATAGAACCGGCATCCAGCCGAGAGGCTGCCAAGGCTACTCCCCCAACTTTAGCGATGATTCCTTGAATGGTTCTGTGCTCTAATGCCCCGCTTTCCTGAGTGTTGATAATCAGGGTGCTATATCCAGCTTCACTGGCGGTCTTTTGAAATCCGGCAGAGATTTCGGCATACACCGGATTAGCTAAGTCTGCCGCTACAAACACCAGGGTTTTAGCAAGATGCGCCTCTCCACTGTAGGCAGCACCAGCCTTGGAATAACCTAAACGCTCTGCGGCAGCAAAGATACGCGCTGCGGTATCTACACTTACCCGATCCGGGCGAGATAGTGCGCGAGAAACAGTTGAGGGGGCAACGCCTACATCTGCAGCTATGTCATAAATGGTGACTCTCTTGCGATGCGGCATTGCCCCCCTCTTTTGTTTAACTGTTTCAGCGTTACTTTCTGCTATTTATACTCCACTCTAGTCTGCAGTATTAGCAGCCTTGTTCCTTTTTCTTTGCTAACCAACGCTCCCTAACTACATAGGCAGCCGGCTTGGGATCGCGTTCGCGAGTGAACATTCCCTTCTTATTGCCACCTACCCGCATGATTCCCGGTATGGTCATGAAGTCAGCAAAGTTCCACATCTGTTCGCCAACGATCTCCGGAGTATCGTCAAATACCCGGTGGAACATGGAGAGCATATCAATCTGGAATTCTTGCGACCAGGGGCGACGATACAAGTCGGCTTGACCCGACATAGTGTCCGGACCGTACTCGGTAAAGAGAATTGGCTTGCCCGGATAATCCTTGATCCACCCTTTCACCTCGTCACGCAGCGCTTTTTCGGCATCTGCCAAGTTTCCGGTATTGACATACCAACCGTAGTAGCGGTTTAGCATAATCACATCGAAGAAATCGGTGATTTTTTCAAGCTCTGGTGGGGAGAGCATGACGTTCACATATCCCACTGGACGGGTGGGGTCAGCTGCTTTGGCTGCGGCAGCCAGGGGCTCGAAATATTCCCGTGATTCCGGCGTGTTAGTTTCCGGTTCATTCGCAATCGCCCAGAGCACCACACAGGGATGGTTCTTGTCGCGAGCAATCAGGCCTTCAATCTCCCGGCGATGTGTTTCCTGAGTTTTTTCGTTAACGGTTTCCGGAGAGAAGGTCTTGAAGCCTTGACTCCCAAAGATTCCTCCACCAAGCCCGGTGTTCAAACCCACTGCCGGAGTCTCGTCAATAACTACAAAGCCCATCCGGTCGGCATAGTCCATGACTTCTTCAGCATAAGGATAGTGAGAGGTACGGAAAGAGTTAGCTCCCTGCCACTTCATCAGTTCAAAGTCGTGAACCATCATCACGTCATCGTGAGCTTTACCGCGCACCGTGTTGTCTTCATGACGTCCATAGCCGCGGAAATAGAAAGGCTTACCGTTAATCAAGAACTGAGAGTCCTTGACCTCTACAGTACGGATCCCCACGGTTTGCGGATACACGTCCTCTCCGGCGTGTACCTCTAGGGTGTAGAGATATCCGTCTCCCGGCGCCCAGAAATGCGCATCTTCTACCCGGAGCTCACCCTGCGCCCCGTCAGCACTGGCCACGACCTTGCCACAGGCACACTTCAAGTTTACGGAGACTTCCCCGCTACCACCGGTCACTACGTCATATTTCACGATGCCAGTGGTTCCTTCAATCTCGGTGACCACGGTGATGTCTTTAACGTAGGTTTCGGGGCGGGTATAAAGCTTCACGCTGCGGTGAATCCCGGCATAGTTATAGAAGTCGTGGAAGTAGGTCTGGACGCGCTTACCGGTGGAGTCGGTGGTGATGTAACCCGGAGGAATGCTGGTCCACTCCAGACGGTTATCTACCGCCACGGTTAAACGGAAAGTCTCTTTTCCAGCGATATTGTCTGTAATGTCTGCTTCGAAGGGAAGATATCCCCCCTGGTGACGCATAACTTCCGTGTCGTCTACCCACACAATAGCGTTGTGAGTGGCAGATCCGAAACGCAGCACGAGACGGTCGCTTCCTAATTTGCGAGGAACCCTTACTTCCCGTTGATACCACAGGTATCCGACGTGGTCGCGCTGGTCAATATCCGTTACCACATCATTGTACGAGGCCGGCACGGGCATTGTAGAAGCCTCCGAAAGCGGAGCGTTAAACCAACCCTGCTCTACGCCTTGGTTGTCTTTGTCAATTTTAAAGTCCCAGATCCCATCTAGGTCAAAAACACTACGGGAAGATGATTCGCGAACTGTTAACATTTAGCGGCTCCTTACTGCTGCTTATTATTGGGGGCTAGAGTTCAAATCAGGCTGCTTTGCCTGCTAACCTCAATGCAATCAGAAAAGCCACCCCCAGCACAGAAGTTGCCAAAAGTTGCCAAAACGCTCACTTACGTGCTTTTGCCTGCAGTGCGCCGGAATGCTCTTGGCAATTTTTGGCAACAGTCATTTTGTTCCCTATTTACATGTAAGGATTAAGGCATCCCGCTTGGGAAACTCACAGAGGACGCTAGCACCGCTGCTAACCCCGGTGAGACCAAAAGGAACAAAGGAACTTCGATGACGAATTCACAACCCCAAACCGCACCAGCACCGACAAAACGTCCATTCGGAATAAAGGACAAGCTAGGCTACATGTTCGGTGATTTTGGAAACGACTTCACCTTTATGTTGCAAATGATGTTCTTCATGGTGTTTTACACCGATGTTATGGGCATCAGTCCGGCTCACGTGGGAACATTATTCCTGGCAGCACGAATTGTGGACGCCTTTACCGATGTGGGTATGGGGCGTTTGCTGGATCTGCTCAAGCCCGGCAAGAGAGGACGTTTCCGCCCCTGGATTTTGCGGATGTGCATCCCGGTAACCCTGGCCTCCACCATGATGTACATGCCTTTCGTAGTGAACTCCAGCTACTCGGTGAGAGTTACCTACATGGCAGTCACCTACTTTATCTGGGGTTCGATTTTCTACACCTCGATTAATATTCCCTACGGATCTATGGCGGCGGTTATCTCTGACGATCCCAAGCACCGCACCTCGCTGTCCGTATTCCGTTCTGTGGGTGGCCAGTTGGCGTTCCTAATGATTTCCGCCGTGCTGCCCCACGTGATTTTTGTAAACAATAAGATCGATTCCACCCGTATGGCCATCGCCGCTATCGTCTGCGGGATTTGTGGAATTCTCTGCTACTTGGCCTGCTACTCTATGGTCACCGAACGGATTGTTTTTGAGCGCAAGACTCGGGAAGAAATTGCTGCCGAAAAAGCTAAGGGTGGCGAGGGTCAAGGATTCCTAAAAACCCTGCTGACCAACCGTCCGCTGTGGGCATTAGTGCTAGGCGCTTTGCTGTGCCTACTGGCGACCTTCTTAATGAGCGGCACCCTGGCCTACCTGTGGAAGGACTACTTCCAAGACGCTGGAATGATGAGTACCGGTCAGATAGTTTCGATTGCGCCGGTATTCTTGCTCTCCATCATTGCCACCCCAATGGCGATGAAACTGGGGAAGAAAGAAATCATTGTTGGTGCCATGGTCTTTACTTCCGCTCTCTGCTTCGTAACCTGGATGCTCGGTATCAAGAGCGCGGTTATTTTCGTGGTAATCCTCTTCTTTATCCAGTTGGGCCCCAATACCTTCAATATCCTGATTTGGGCAGTACTAACTGACGTGCTGGACTATCAAGAACTCAAGAGCGGACAGCGCGATGACGGCACGGTTTACGCCATCTACTCTTGGGCGCGTAAACTCGGACAAGCCTTGGCTGGCTGGCTAGTGGGCTTAGCAATCACCTGGGTGGGTTACGATGCAGAAATTGCAAAAGCCGGAGGCCACCAATCGGAGGCCACTCTGCAGGGTATTTATACTCTCTACCTGTTAATTCCCGCCATCATCCTTTTGCTTGTAGGCCTGATCTTCCTGATCATCTACCCCTTGACCCGCAAACAAGTTATGGCCAATACCGAGGCACTGCACCAGCGCCACGCAGCCAAGAAGGCCGAAAAGGCTAAGCAAGATGGTGCCTCGGTCGCAGCAGCAATCTCCCCGGAGGGCATCCCACCGCTTGCTGAAGTGGATGTAACTGCACTCGCTAATGAGGATCCTCAATTCCCTACTAGTGACTAAGCGACCCTATTAGAGGAAAATCCTAGGAAAGAAAAACATGGTTGATTTAAGCGCTAAACCTTATAGCCTCAGCGATGAGGACGCCAAGTGGGTGCGGGACACAATTGCCGGCATGAGCCTGGAAGAAAAAGTCGGGCAGCTGTTTGTAAATATGGGAGCCGAGCGCACTGAAGAATATCTCACCGATGTGCTCAATCGCTACCATATTGGCGCCGTACGCTATAACCCCGGTACCGCGGAGGAAGTTTGGGAGCAAAACTACATTTTGCAAACCAAATCCAAAATTCCTCTACTGATTGCGGCTAACACTGAGGCGGGTGGGAACGGCGCCTGCACGGATGGCACCTATGTGGGTTACGAGGTCAAAATCGGAGCCGCACCGGGTGAACTCGGCGAGGAGTACGCCTACGAGATGGGCAGGGTCTCCGGGGTGGAGGCCGCAGCTATCGGCTGCAACTGGAGCTTTGCCCCGATTGTGGATATTATGCGTAACTGGCATAACCCGATTCTGTCTAACCGTGCCTTCAGTGAGGATCCTGATCGGGTGTTAGCGCTTTCCCGTGCCTATATGCGGGGCATTATGGAATCGGGCATTATGCCCGCAGCTAAGCACTTCCCGGGCGATGGTCTGGACGAACGCGACCAGCACCTGTCGAATTCGGTGAACTCCTATAGCTGCGAGCAGTGGGATCAGACTTTTGGCAAGGTGTACCAAGGTCTGATTGATGACGGTCTGCCTTCCATTATGGTGGGGCATATTATGCAGCCGGCCTATCAAAAGCATTTCAACCCGGAAATGAGCGATGACGACCTGTTACCTGCAACGTTGAGCCCGGAATTAATAACCGGACTGCTGCGTGGCAAGCTGGGATTCAACGGTCTGGTGGTCACCGATGCCTCACATATGGTGGCGATGACCGGGGCTATGAAGCGCAGAGATATCCTCCCGGCAGCTATTGCAGCCGGAATTGACCTGTTCTTGTTCTTCAACGATCCGGACGAAGATTTCGCCTGGATGATGGAGGGCGTAAAAGATGGTCGCATCAGTGAAGATACCCTACAGAATGCTCTTGAGCGCATTCTGGGGTTGAAAGCTCGTCTAGGCTTGCATCGCACTCCCCGAGAAGAAATTCTCACCCCCAAGGCAGAAGCGCTGAGCCGAATCGGATTGCCTGAAAACACGGCGGTGGCGCCTCGGCTGGCCGAAGATTCCATTACTTTGGTCAAGCATAAGCAGCCCGAAAAGCTACCGATTTCTCCCGCCACCCACCGGCGAGTATTGGTAGTTTCGGTTTCC
The DNA here is from genome assembly GCF_943169825.2 of Varibaculum prostatecancerukia. NCBI lineage: Bacteria > Bacillati > Actinomycetota > Actinomycetes > Actinomycetales > Actinomycetaceae > Varibaculum > Varibaculum prostatecancerukia. The sequence goes on along the minus strand of NZ_OW968402.1, from coordinate 599,713 downwards.
GGGCCGCAAAATCCGATTTCGCGAGCTTTTGGAGGTGGCGGAGAGGCTACCCACCCTGCAGATCGGGTGGCAGAAATACTGCGCGAACGGGGCTACGAAGTGGATCGTCACGAATCTCTTTTGGACAAACTCGCCGAGATGACCCCGGAGGAACAGGGCGAAGCAGTCAAGAATGTCTATGCCGGTAAAGCGCCGATTGCAGACCTTACTGACCGTTATGATCTGGTGCTTCTGATTTCCAAGATTGATGGAATGATGCAGCCCACAGAAAGAGTGATGTGGCCGGCGACGAAAGGCACGGTGGATATTCCCTGGTATGTCTATGAACTGCCCACTATCTATGTTTCTACCGCTACGCCCTATGCGTTGGTGGACGTACCGCAGGTCAGGACCTATATCAACTGTTACGACGATAAACCTTTCACTTTGGAATCTCTGGTAGACAAACTGGAAGGTAAATCCGAGTTTAAAGGGATCAGTCCGGTTGATGCCTTCTGTGGGCTCGCGGATACCCGCATCTAGGAGGAACATTAGTGAGCGACGCAAAAATTCTAGAGGAATTCGTACCGAAGACCGAGTATTTTATCGGGGTTGATTCTGATGGTTGCGCCATCGACCAGATGAATATTAAACACTTCGAGTGTTTTACTCCGGCGTATATCGAAGCCTTTGACCTGCAAGCTATCTCCACGCTAACCCGCGAAACTGCGATTTATATGAACTTGTTTTCGATTCATCGAGGCATTAACCGTTGGTCAGGGCTTGATCTCCTGTTTGATCTTCTCAAGCAGCGACCCGAGGTACTCGAATCCGGGGTAAAACTTCCGGAGGGCAAGGAACTCCATGGTTTCGTAACCTCGGGATTGCCGCTTAGCGAAGCGGGAATCCACCAATGGGCCGACGAACATCCTTCAGAGGAAATCGAACGCTGTATTAAGTGGGGGGAAACCGTAAACAAGCTGGTGGCATGGATGGTAAAAAACTGCGCACCTTTCCATGGGGTTCGCGAAGCGTTGGAGGCCATGCAGGGGAAAGTGGATGCGATGGTAGTTTCCGCCGCCTCGCTGCAAATGCTCAACCATGAATGGGAAGAACATGACCTAAAACGCTATATGTCGGTGATTGCCGGACAGGAAATGGGTACCAAATCGCAGCAGCTAGCAAAAGCGGCAGTTGGAAAGTATCACCCGGATCGGATTTTATTGCTGGGAGATGCTCCCGGTGATGGCCAGGCGGCATTCGATAATAATGCTTTATGGTTCCCGATTCGCCCCGGACACGAGGCCGAGTCCTGGCAAGAGTTCCACGACGTAGGTTTACCCCGTTTCCTGGAAGGAACTTTCCGCGGCGACTATCAAGATCAGTTGATAGCAGACTTTAACCAGCTGCTGCCGGCCACTCCCCCCTGGAAAACCATCAATTAATGTTGGCAATCCCAGTTGGCAACTAATGGCATTTTTCATAACTGCCCGCTGAAACCGGGGATAATAGACAGTAAAGCCCCAGTTGGCGGTGCAGAATTACGAGAATTAGTGGATAGATTGAGGAGAAAATATGAAGTTAAACCTGGCAGGACTGGAAGATATTGGAACCAATACCCCCGAGATTAGTTGTCCCCACTTTGACGTGGCGAAAATGCAGCAGGAGGGCAAGAAGCGTCCTCGCTGGATTCATATCGGGCCGGGTAACTTGTTCAGGTGCTATCCCGCGCGGGTAGCGGCCGATTTGTTGGAGCGCGGGGAACATTGGCCGATTACTGCAGTTGCTCCTCGCGACCCCGAAGATATGGATTCCCAGTTGGGCGACCATGATCTCATGACTTTGAAAGTTACTTTGAATCCTGATGGCACCCAGGATTTGCGAGTGGTGGCCGGGATTAGCGAAGCCGTGGGGATTCGCGACCAAGAGGAACTCTCCCGGTTGATTGAGGTTGCCCGCGACCCCAACGTCGCCCTCATGAGCTATACCATCACCGAGAAAGGCTACGTTATTGGAGATGGCTCCGGGAACCTGCAGCCAGGCGTTCAGGCTGCTATAGAAACCGATAATCCCGGAGGATTAGAGGGGTGTCAAGCTTCTACCATGGTACTTTCCGCCGTCTTATTGCGGGAGCGTTTTATTGCTGGTGGAGCCCCTATTACTTTGCTAAGTTTCGACAACTTTTCGCATAACGGTGATAAGTTACGCGAATCGGTACTGAGAATTGCTCAGGGCTGGTCGAAGCAGGGTACGGCGCCCGATGGTTTCCTAGAATGGCTTCAAGACGAGAAGAAAGTGGCTTTCCCGATTACGGTTATCGACAAAATCACTCCTCGCCCCAACCCAGGGATAGCCGAAAAACTGGAAAAACTCGGATTTAGCGATATGGCGGTGGAAACTCCAAGCCGTACTCCGCTAGCCGGATTTGTGAATACCGAACCGGTAGAATACCTGATCATTGAAGACAAGTTCGCTGGTAAACGTCCTAATTGGGATGATCTCGGAGTGCAGGTGGTAGCGCGTCAGGTTTGTGATGACTTTGAAAATATGAAAGTCACAACTTGCCTGAATCCCCTGCATACTGCGCTAGCGGTGGCTGGTTCGCTGTTACGTATGCCCACTATCGATTCCGAAATGCAAGATCCCGCACTGCGCGCCCTCGTTAACGAATTAGGTTTTAAGGAAGGTCTGCCGGTAGTTACGGATCCGGTGGTGGTAAACCCGGAAGATTTTCTGCGGGAAGTGGTGGAAGTACGTTTTCCAAACGTGTATTTGCCAGATAATCCCGCTCGGATTGCCATGGACACTTCGCAAAAGATTCCCATCCGTTTCGGGGAAACTATCAAGAAGTATCTGGAACGCGATCTAGATCTAGATTCCTTGCGGGCAATCCCGTTTGTGTTTGCTCTCTGGTGTCGTTTCCTGATGGGCATCGGTGACGACGGCCTCCCGTTTGAACCAGCACCTGACCCCAGGTACGAAGAACTACACAAACACGTTGCGGAAATTAAACTGGATGGCAGCAACTCTGCGGAAGAAATTCACCAGGCACTGCAGCCAATCCTGTCTGACACTGATATTTTCCGCACCGATCTCTACGCCACGCCACTGGCGGAGGCGACCGAAAAATACTTTAAAGAATTAGTCGCCGGCACCGGTGCCGTGCGTTCAACCCTAGATAAGGAGTTCAACAAATGAAGATGACATTCCGCTGGTACGGAGAAGGATACGATCCAATTCCGCTGCAGTATATTAAACAAATCCCGGAGATGACTGGGATTATGGGCGTCTTGAGCGGCAAAGCTGCCGGGGAAGTGTGGGAAGAACCCGAAATCAAAGAATTGATTGACGGGGTTCATGCCGCCGGGCTCGAGTGTGAAGTTATTGAATCCGTAAATGTGCACGAAGATATCAAACTGGGCTTGCCCACTCGTGATAAATACATAGACGCCTACAACAAGTCGCTAGAAAACCTGGCAAAGTTCGGGGTAAAAGTAGTTATCTATAACTTCATGCCCGTATTTGACTGGTTACGCACGGAGTTGGCACACGTTACTGAGGACGGTTCAAACTGTCTCTACTACGATCACGCCCAGATTGAAGGGATGACCCCGCGCGACATTGTGGAACTCACCGCCAAAGAATCCGGCGGATTAACCTTGCCCGGATGGGAGCCCGAACGTCTCTCGCACCTGGATTCGGTAATGGCGAAGTATGAGGAAGTTGACCACGATCAGATGCGCGCAAACTTCCGGTATTTCTTGGAAGGCATTATTCCTACTGCTGAAAAAGTGGGCATCAAGATGGCCTGCCATCCGGACGATCCGGCTTGGGATTTATTCGGGTTGCCCCGTATCTATCGGAACCGCGACGATATGGATAAGATAGCAGGTCTGTATGATTCCGAGTTCAATGGTTTCTGTATCTGTTCCGGTTCTTTAGGGTCTAACCCTGATAATGATGTTCCCGCGATTTTCCGCGAATTCGGTAAACGTGGCTTGATGAACGCTGCTCATGTGCGCAACGTAAAGTACCTGGGTCCCAAGCGATTCCGGGAAGCTCCCCACCCATCTTCGACGGGCAGCTTAGACATGCACGCCATTATGGAAGCTATCTACGAAACCAACCCGGACGTCCATATCCGACCCGATCATGGTCGCATGATTTGGAGTGAAACTGGACGCCCCGGATACCCCCTCTATGACCGGGCGCTGGGAGCGGTTTACCTCGGAGGGCTGTGGGAAGCGATTGTAAAAAGCCACGAGGATAAATAGAGGTAAAGAAGAACATGAATATACCTTCAGCAATGCCACTTTTGGCAGAGAACCCCATCGTGCCGGTAGTGGTGCTCGACAGGGTCGAGGATGCTATCCCGACTGCGCGCGCCCTCCTAGCAGGAGGAATTAAGTCGGCGGAAGTAACTTTCCGCACCCCGGTGGCGGCAGATTGCATTGCCGCTATCGCTAAGGAAGTACCGGAAATGACTGTCGGTGCTGGCACTGTCATCAATAAGGAGCAGGCAAAAACCGCGATCGCGGCGGGGGCAAAGTTTCTAGTTTCCCCGGGCATTTCCGAGGAAGTTGCAGAAGCGGCCGACGAAGCCCAAATGCCCTATCTCGCCGGAGTTGCCAACCCTACGGATATTATGGTGGCAGCAAATCTGGGTATGAAAATCGTGAAGTTCTTCCCGGCAACCGCTCTGGGTGGCCTGGGAATACTTAAGGCTTTCGCCGGTCCCTTCCCCCAAATTGAGTTTATGCCCACTGGTGGCATCAACCTTGAGAACCTGGGTGATTGGCTTAGTGCACCCTTTATTCCGGCAGTTGGGGGCTCGTGGATGGCCAGCGCCAAACTTATAAACGCCGGAAAATTCGATGAGATTACTCGGCTAAGTGCAGAAGCTATCGCTAAAGTAAAGGAGATTAAAAATGGACAGGCCTAGTGGCTTGAAAGTACGTCCTGCCTCAGAATGTCGCTACGATGTGGTGTCTTTAGGAGAGGTTATGCTGCGGCTAGACCCCGGCGAAGGACGAATTCACACCTCCAGAGTTTTTAGAGCCTCAGAAGGTGGCGGGGAATACAATGTGGCACGCGGTTCTCGGCGAGCCTTTTCTCGGCGCACCGCTATCGTAACTGCCCTGGTTAAAAACGAGATCGGGCTACTGCTGGAGGACTTAATTCTGCAAGGCGGCGTGGACACCTCCTTCATCAAATGGGTGGATTTTGATGGGGTAGGACGCACCGTGCGCAACAGTATCAACTTTACTGAACGCGGCTATGGCGTGCGGGGAGCTGTTGGCTGCAGTGACCGCGGGAACACTGCGACTTCCCAGATGCAGCCGGAGGATATCGATTGGGAACTACTCTTTGGGAAACTGGGGGTACGCTGGCTACACACCGGCGGAGTGTTTACCGCTCTGTCTGAAAGTACCGCAGCGGTGGCAAAAACCGCCATGCAGGTGGCGAAGAAATACGGCACTATCGTGTCCTACGACTTGAACTACCGTCCTAGCCTATGGGCCGATAGCGGTGGCAAGGCGAAATGTCAGGAAGTCAACCGAGACTTGGCGCAATACGTAGATGTCATGATTGGTAACGAAGAGGACTTTACGGCTTCTCTTGGTTTTGAAATCGAGGGCGCAAACGAAAATCTTGACAATCTCGAAGTCGAATCCTTCCAGGGAATGATTAAGCAGGCAAGGGAGACCTTCCCGAATTTCCAATGCATCGGAACGACTATGCGTCAGGTCCGCACTGCGACTATCAATGATTGGGGCGCGGTGGCCTGGGATCGCCAGCAGGGATTCTTCCAAGCTACCCAACGAGATGGCCTGGAGATTCTTGACCGGGTAGGCGGGGGCGATTCATTTGCCTCCGGGCTTATCTACGGATTGATGGAGTTCGGTGACATCGAAAAAGCGGTGAACTACGGAGCTGCCCATGGCGCCCTGGCTATGACCACTGCAGGTGACACCTCAATGGCAAGCCTGGCTGAAGTTGAGAATCTAGTCGCCGGGGGTTCAGCACGGGTCAGGCGATAGCCGCCAAACCACAGATAACAAACCCATCGCGGGGAGATAAAAGGATAAGAATGGAAACTTTAACCCTAGATCCTGACCGACTATTCCCGGTGGAACCCTCCACTCGGGAAATCGCTCGAGAACTCTATGAAACAGTTAAAGACTTGCCGATTATTTCCCCGCATGGGCACGTTAATCCCCAGCTACTCCTAGATAACGAACCTTTCCCCAACGCTTCGGAACTGTTTTTACGTTACGACCATTACGTGTTTCGCCTGCTCAACTCGGCGGGAATCGATTTAAATGAAATCGGCGTGGGCAAAGTAGCAATGACCAACCCGCGTGAAGCCTGGCGGATTTTTTGCAAGAACTGGCACCTGTTCGACGGAACCGCCTCGGGTTACTGGCTCACCCACGAGTTCGTCACCCTTTTTAACATCGACCGGGAGCCGAGTACTCAAAGCGCTGATGCCCTCTACGACCAGATCGGAGAGCGTCTACACGATGCGAACTTCTCTCCCCGCGCCCTCTTCAACTCCTTCCCGATTGCCTTTCTGGCTACCACGGACGATCCTCTGGATCCTCTGGACGCCCATGCGGAACTCGCAAAACTTACTTCCCAAGGGGAGTTAGGAGGGCGTGTCGCTCCCTCTTGGCGTCCCGATGTCTATGTAGACGCACGTAAACCAGAGTTTGGTGAAAAAGTGCTGGCGCTAACCGCTAGCGTTGGCGGAGCGCCCGATAGTCTTAGCGATTATCTACGTGCCCTGCGGGAAAGTCGCCGCCGGTTTATTAAGCACGGAGCAGTTTCGGCAGACTTTGGAGTGGCACAACCGGCAGCCCTAGATCTAGATGATTCAGAGCTAGAGGGCTTGCTGAAGCTCCTGGTTTCCGGGGAGGGCAGCAGCGAACAAGCTGCTGCTTTCGAGGCGGCGATGCTGACCCGCTTTGCCCAGATGAGTCTGGAGGACGGCTTAGTGATGACCGTGCATCCGGGCGTATTTAGAAATCATTCAACGGCCGCATTCAACCGATTCGGGGCGGATACCGGACATGATATTCCGGTCGCCACTGAATACACCCGGTCGCTGCGTCCGCTCTTAGAACGTTACGGCAATGAAAAAGATTTGCATCTGGTGTTATTTACCATGGATGAGACGGTGTACTCACGCGAAATTGCGCCTTTGGCAGGCTATTATTCCAGCGTGTACATCGGTGCGCCCTGGTGGTTTATTGATTCGCCAGATTTGATTCTGCGCTTCCATGCCTCCACTACGGAAACCGCCGGGTTCTCCAGATTATCCGGTTTTATTGACGATACTCGGGCATTTCTATCTATACCGGGACGTCACGATATGAATCGCCGACTGGATGCGGCTTTCCTTGCTCGATACGTGGGTGAAGGACGTTTGCCACTCTCCTCGGCTAAGTATTGGATTCACCGGCTAACCGATGAACAGCCGCGTGAAATCTTCAAACTCGATTAACCAATAGGGCGAGTTCTTGCGCAGACCGATAGCGGCAAGACCTCAAGAAATAAGACAATAAGCATCTGGGCGGGTCTTTGGTTTTCCAAAGACCCGCCCAGATGCGATTAAGTGAACTTATTAGTCCTCGCTGGTAAACAGATCAGTTGCTGCCGACTCTTCATCGGGAGTAACCGGATTTACCGGCGGAGCTACCGGAGCTGGTTGTTCAGATTCGGCTTCTTCTTCCGACTGCGCCAGCACCGCCGGCAACTGCTGCATGGGAGTTAGCCCCTCTAGCCCAGTTGCAGTTTCGGTACCTAGCAGGCCGCGCATCTCTTCGAGGTATGCGGCAATGGACTCGCGCTGACGCTCCAAACGCTCCACAGTGCGCTGCGCTGCAGCCCGCTCGGCCTGCGCTTCGATCCGGGCAGCTTCACGTACCTGCTCGGCTTCGCCCTCGGCAGCTGCAATCGTGGCTTCAGCCGCCCGCCGCGCGTCTTCCTGACGGCGACGCACAACCGCGTCAGTGTCGGTCAACAGACGCTCTGCCCGCTGCAAGGTTTCACCCAAGTGTTTCTCTGCGTCGGCAACCTGAGCCTTTGCTGCCGCCACCATAGCGGAGGTTTCGGAGCGAGACTGCTCATGCGCCTGGGCATCGGCTTCGCGAGCTGCCGCCCGCGCCGCCGCAATCTCAGTTTCGGCCTCTTGCCGCATCTGCTGAATCTCGGCACGGATGCTATCAGCGCTTTCCCGTGCCTCTTTCAAAATGCTTTCGGACTGGGTGCGAGCATCAGCCAGAGTCTTTTCTGCCTGTGCCTTGGCTTCTTCCCGAGTCTTAGTGGCCTCTGTCAGCGAAGATTCGCGCAGTGCCTGCGCCTCTGCGGTGGCATCGTTGCGAAGCTGGGATGCTTCTTGCTCCGCCTTGACTCGCATCTCTACGTAGTCTTTCTCGGCCTGGGCGCGCTGCAGCTCAGTTTCCCGGTCAACCGTTGCTTTCAGGTCAGAAACTTGAGTATTGGTTTCAGCCCGCAGCGAAGAGGCTTCGCGCTCTGCCGCGGCCACCAGTTCGTCCGCCCGATGCTGAGCGTTGGTCAACACCGTCTCGGATTCGGTTGCCGCAGTAGTGGTGCGTTCCTCGGCTTCACGACGCGCCTCTGAAATCAGAGATGCCGCTTCCGCCTCTGCCCGCTCTGCCATATCCTGGGCGTTCTTGCGGGTCTTATCCATCAGCTGCTCGGCCTCGGCATTGGCCTTGTTAATCACCGCTGTTGATTGTTCTTCCGCACTGCGCAACAACTGTTCTATCCGGGCGCCGATTCCGGTATAGGAGCTGCGGTCAGAGGAGCGCAATTGGTTTTGCGCATCTGCCAACTGTTCACCCAAATCCACGTTACGCTGATCAACCGTGTCGAGCTTCTGCTGCAACTCGGTAATCTGGTTATTCAAAGTCTGAATTTGCAAATCGACCTGAACGCGATCGTAACCGCGCATTACGATCGGGAAATCAGTTTGTTCTTCCACCTGGTCCTCCCTAAAGATGAGCCGCTGAGATAACGCATTACCTGAAACATTTTATTCCATAACTTAGATACCGCGAAACCCCGTATCAATGCCTAGTCTTTCACTTATTGTGGCCTGAAACCAAACGTTCATCTAAAATTGACCCTAGTCACACCCGTCACAAGGTTTAAGCATGGACGCGGCAAAGAAAGTACAGTGTATATAGTTGCTCAAAATTCGGCTTGGGGGAAACTAGTGAACAAAATATTACGCAGATATTGGCTGCCGCTGGTACTAGTAATTGTAGGTTCCATAGTGGCGTTGTGCGGAGTGGGGACTGCCACTATCTGGAAGCCGTCTTCGCGGGTTGTAACATCTTTACCCACTGCTGCTAGTAAGCAAGCAATGGCAATTACCCGCCCGGGAATGTTTGAGCTTTATGACTCCCCCACCAAAATTACCGTTTCTGGCCAAGGAAAGGTGGCACTGGCAATTGGTCGCTCTACGGATGTGACTGCTTGGGCAGCTGACCAAAATTACGTGGAAGTTACCGGACAAAAAGATCAGGACACCTTATTAACCGAACCTCACCCCGGTAAAGGCAAAGCTCGCCAACCAGGTGAAGCAGCCGGCAAAGATATGTGGGTGAAATATAAAGAGGTAAAGGGAGGTCCGATTACCGAAACTTGGGATCGGTCTGAGGGCGCCTGGTCACTGATTGCTTGTTCTGAGGAAGGAAATGTTCAGCTAACCCTGCAATGGACTCAGGTGGTTTCGACTCCTTGGTTCTGGCCTCTGCTTATTGCGGGTCTGCTTTTAGTACTAATAGGGGCGGTAGTTGCGATTGTTATCAACCGTTTGGCGAAGGCAGCAGCGAAGGAAGAGGAACAGGTACGGGCGCGGCGCAAGCAGCGCGCTGAGCAGGCGGCTGCGGCACAGGCAGCGCAAACTGTGCAAATGCCTTCGCTAAATGCGGTTGCTCATCCTCCTTCGCGCGCGGCCTTACGAAAAGCACGCGAACGCGGAGAAGCCACTATTGAGGTTGATGGGGTTAAGTTCCCCACTGGTTTGGTGCCGGTGATCCGCACCGATGAGGACGGGACGGCGATAAATCCGGAGGTCGCTGCCTCCCCAACTCCCGTTGAACGGGTTTCTTTAAGCCCTGCAGTTAGCAACGTGGAACTTCCGGCACCTGCGGAAACCACGCCATCTGCTCCTATTGCAGCGACAGCAGATATTCAGTCGGCTCAGTCCCCACAGCCGGGACAGTCCCCACAGCCGCAGGCTTCATATAATCCGGCAGCCTCTTACCAGCCGGAGGCTTCGTACAACCCGGCGCAGTCGACGCAACCCGCGCAGTCTTACCAGCCGGCTGATTCCTATCAGCCCCAGGCTTCTTACAATCCCGCACAGTCCTATGAGCCGCAACCGGCTCAGTCTGCGCAACCGCAAGCCGCACAGTCGTACCAACCAGAGGTGTCCTATAACCCAGCCGATTCGTACCGGCCGCAGGCTTCGTACAACCCGGCGCAATCTGCACAGCCAGCGCAGTCTTACCAGCCGCAGGCTTCGTTTAACCCGGCGGATTCTTATCAACCAGCGCAGTCCTATGAGCCGCAACCGGCGCAGTCTTACCAACCCCAGGCTTCATATAATCCGGCAGCCTCTTACCAGCCGAAGACTTCCTACAACCCGGCTGACTCCCATCAGCCCGCTCAGTCCTACCAACCGGTACCGCAGCCACAGCAATCAGCCCCCGCAGCTGGGGGTTCCGAAGAATGGTTCGAGAATGATGACTTTGACCTGGACGGTTTAGGCGAGGGCCCTGATATTGGCGACTTTGAAGGGAAATCGACTTTCGACCAGAGCCAAGGAGGACAGCAACAATGAGAAGCACACGAATCCTATTGAGCACGGCGATCGCCTGCACCCTGGCATTGGCTAGCCTCTCCGGGTGTACCACTAATGCGCAACGCAAAGAGGTCCCTAAACCTACTAAAACCCAATCTTATCCGGCGCTGCGAACCGAGCAGGTGGATCCGGTGCTCAAAGCGGTAAACGCAGCCCTAGAGGCCGGAGACAAGAGTTTTGACACCAAAGATCTCGGCGGGCGAGTGGCAGGACCGGCATTAGAAATGCGCAGTGCGCAATACAAAATGCACCAGAAAAACAGCAGCTCCTCCCCAACGACTTTGCCTGCTTCCTCGGAACTAGCCACCGTTACTTCTGGAAACAGCTGGCCACGGAGCTTAATAAATGTTACTGGTGCCGATAAAAACGGCGCTAAATATGTAGAGGTCATCCGGCAGAGCAAAGCGACAGAACCCTACCAGTTGTGGCAGTGGATGCAGCTACTACCAAAAGCATCACTACCAGAAACAGACGTGGTGGCTCGCGGATCCAAAACTCTGGATATAAAGAGCGATTCGGGACTGCTGCTTTCTCCAGAAGTGGCTATAAACACCTGGGCCGCTACCGTGTTTGATGAGAAGGCAAAAAATGCGGACAAGGTGTTTGTCGATCCTTTGATTGAGGGCAAACGCGAGGAACTGAAATCCCTCAAAGATGGGGTTGGCAGTGCCGGGAAAGTTGCAACTTCGATTAGTCCTTTAGAAATAAAAGATAATACTTTAGCGATTGACCTGCCCGCGAAAAATGGCGCCTTAGTGGCTGCTACCTACACCCAGGAAGTTAACCTGACGGATGTATCCTCAGATAAACCCATTACCCTCAGCGGAGATGTGGTTAATCTGCTGGATAATGGCAAGGTTACGGAAAAAGCTACCTGGAACCGGATCATCTGTGTATTGATGCAGATCCCTCCCAAGAACACTAAGGATGGGAAGATTCGGGTCGTGGCAGCCTCCGAAGTATTGACGGCAGCCTCAAAGTAAGGAAGGTTTCAATTGGCGCAAACGCATGGAGCAGTAGATCTTTCTCAGTTCGCTAGTAATAATTCTGAGAATCCCCGGGAGGGACAACACGTAGATCCTGCAGGTAGCGACGATTTTGCTAACGCCGGAGTACCGATGTCTGCAACTGAGGGCAGCGAAGTGGTTCCCGGACCGTTTATTTGCGATGCCAGCGAGGACACTTTTGATCAGGTAGCGGAAACTTCCCTCAAAGTGCCGGTGATTATTGATTTATGGGCGCCGTGGTGCGGACCTTGTAAACAGCTTGGTCCGATATTAGAAGAGCTTGCCCGCGAATACCATGGACGATTCCAACTGGTGAAGATTAATGTGGATGAATCTCCCCAGTTGGCGCAAGCTTTTCAGGCGCAATCCATTCCTATGGTGGTGGCGCTAATCGGAGGGCGTCCTGCTCCCCTTTTCCAAGGCGCCCAACCGAAAGCCCAGATTAAACCGCTTATCGACCAAGTTTTACAGATTGCGGCGCAGGCGGGACTAACTGGAAAGATGGCCGGGGAGGCGGATGCCCGTCAAGCAGATCCCCGCACCGAAGAAGAAAAAGCAGTCGAAGCACTAATGGAGGCGGGAAAGCTTGAAGAGGCGCTGGAGCAGGCACAAAAGCTGCTGCGTAACTCCCCCGAGGAGGCAGCACGCTACCAGGCGCTAGTCGACAAGGTTTCCATGGCGCAGCGGTTACATGCGGAGGAAGGTCAAGATGATTCTGATCCTCTAGTCCTGGCTGATAAGTTTTTCCAAGCCGGTAATGAACCGCAAGCTTTTGACTTATTACTTTCTCTAATCGCAAAGTCCGCCGATGAGGAACGCGACGAGTATCGTCAGCGATTGCTGGAGTTATTCCGCCTCTCGCGCAATCCTGACGCAGTGAAACTGGCACGCCAGCGTCTCTCCCGCCTACTGTTTTAGCTTTTGCTGAGCCTACGGAAACGCTTAGTTCTTACTGTTTTCGCTAATACTTTTAGCGAAATAAAAAATTGTTTCTACACGCCCCTACTCGCGTCCTAGACAAAAGGTAGAATAGTTTTCACCAGTAATAACAATGAGGTGCTAACGTGAACATGGAACCCAAGTTTATCTCTGCTTACCAACCTAAAGAGGGTGCGCGACGAGCCCGAGAACTTTTCGAAAAAACTTTTTCGGCGGCCCCCGTAGGTGTCTGGCGCGCTCCCGGCCGGGTGAACGTGATTGGGGAACACACCGACTACAACGGCGGCAAAGCCCTCCCGTTAGCTCTCCCCCACGCTATCTACGTTGCGCTTAGGGCTCGCGAAGATGACCAACTAAAAATTATTTCCGAAGATTTCCCAGAGCTTAGCGTCCTAGAGCTTTCCGATTTAGAAAAAAACTATCCCGCTAGCGGCCCTGGAGCCTTCGTAGGCGGCGTGATTTTGGGGTTAGCGCAGGTACTGAGGGACAATGATCAGGAAGAAGCGGCGCAAAAACTGCAAGAAAAAATTCCCGGACTGGAAGTAGCGGTGGCATCCAGCGTGCCGCTTAGTGCCGGGCTATCCTCCTCTGCCGCTTTAGAGTGCGCAATCGCAGTGGGGATTGACGAACTAGCCGGCCTCGGGTTGGCGGGAAGTAACGAAGGGCGCAAGCTGCTAGTTGCAGCCGGCAAACTTGCCGAGAATCGTTACGTGGGAGCCCCCACCGGAGGCCTGGATCAATCGGCTTCTATGCTGTGCGAAAAGGACTGCGTCTTGGAGCTAGATTGTGCCACTTGGCAAACCCGCTCCCATCCCTTTGATTTGCCGGCTCTAGGATTATCTTTGCTGGTAATAGATACCTGCACTTCCCACGACCTGGCAGATGGACAGTACGGAGCGCGCCGAGCGACTTGCGAAGACGCTGCCCGTATTTTGGGGGTAAAGGAGCTGGGTGAACTGGTTCCCCAGACTATTTCCCCCACCGATAACCTCACCGATCTGGATGCGGATGACTATCCTCCCACCTGGGTTCGCCAGCAGCTGGATAAATTAGAGGATGCGGAGCAAGTTTCGCGCGTTCGGCACGTCCTAACCGAGATTGCCCGCTGCCAGCGGCTATGCGAACTTTTAGAGGCAGGAGCCGACCTAGATGAATGGCGTAAACTGCTGGATGCTTCCCATGATTCTTTGCAGCGCGACTACGAAGTTTCCTGCGAAGAGCTAGATGTGGCGGTAGCGGCTGCTCGTACAGCTGGTGCCTATGGTGCGCGGATGACCGGAGGAGGTTTCGGCGGATGTGCGATTACCCTAGTTTCCACCGATCAGGTGGAAGCAACTGCCAGTGCCGTGGTGGAAGCCTTTAGCAAAGCCGGATTCAACCAGCCCCGATTCCTCTCGGTATCTCCTTCACCAACAGCCGGAAAAGTGGAATAGGAGCGGAATTCTCGCTCAGATATTAGTTTTTGCCGCACCCGCGTGCTAAAAAACTAAACCTGGTTAAACGTGCCATTCCCGCTGTAAACAGGCAAATATCGCCACCCAGTAATATATTTCGTAAAAATAAGTTCCGCCGGGTGAAACCCTATTAGTTTCACCCGGCGGAATGTTACGGTTTATTAAACCAGCTGCCGTCTCGGCACTCTAGGCGGTGCCGCCGACTGGTGGTTATCCATCTCCCTTAGGTTGCTTATCATCAGGGTCTACCACATCCGGTAACTCATCTGGATTGGGGAGTTTTTCCTCATCCAACTCGGCTAGTTTAAGCCCCTCGGATTCTTTCGCTCCCGAGCCGCCCATGGCATGTCCTTGCGCTATTTTCTCTGCAGTACTTTCGTCCGGGCTAACTTTCGGAGAGGCAGCTTTAAGCGCGGCCGCTTCCTCCTCCTTGAGCTGAGCAAGCAATACTTCGTTCTTCTTTTCAACGTCCAAGAAGAACAGCAATACCAAGATCAACAGGTTAGCAATCGTGGGCACCCACAGGTACATGAACTTAATCATTTGCAGGGCGGACTCAACCTGCACCTTGGCGCCCCCGACATAGCCACCGGCCTCTAGCAACCAACCGGCGACTGCGGTGCCTACCCCGCTACCGATCTTTACCCCGAGAGAAGAACAAGAGAACATCATGCCGTCAATGCGTTTCTTGGTGCGCAGGAAGGTGTTCTCACTGATCTCTGCGATTAGGGCGTTAAGGGTTCCCTGCAACGGGCTCATACCCAGAGAAGCTAACCCGGAGAAGAACAGCATCAACGGGATTGACCCCATGGAGGCTCCCAGCACCACCCCGAGACGCCCGAGGACGGCCACTATGTAACCTACAACCGTTACTGGTTGCATCCGTCCCAGCTTGGAGACTACCAGCGGGGTCACTAGCAGACCCACAATCAGCGGAATGTTGATTGCCCAGGCAAAAACGCCCAGCAAGTTAGCATTCCCCAAAATATAGGTCATAAAGTAAATCCCCATATTCAGGGTGGCGGTGAAGAACTGCATCAAGATAAAGCAAACTACGATAATCACGTAGTAGCGGTTACCCATCAGTTTCAGCGCTTCTAGGAAGGAAACCTGGTCATCCTTGGCCGCCTCTTCATCACCATCGTCCAGTTCAGTGTGGGAAAGTTCCTTAACCGAGAACACCGCCAAAGTGTTGGACAAGATACCGATTATCGCGTAAATAATCGCCACATTTCGCCAGGCAGCGGCACCGCCGCCCATCCATTGCACCAAACCTACGGTAATGGTCTGAATCGTGAGGGAGGTGCCAAAGGCGAACATGAAGCGAATCGACCCCATCTGCACCCGCTCTGAGCGGTTCTTGGTAATCAGCGCAGTCAATGCCGCATAGGCAATGTTATTCGCCGTGTAGAACACCGCATTCAACAGGGTGTAGGCAATGAAGAACCAAGCATACTGGGCAGTTTTACCCATTGAGGTGGGGATAGCGTAAATCGCTATCAGCATCGCAGCACAACCAAAGAATGCATAGAACATCCAGGGGCGCGCTTTACCCATTTTTGTATCGGTTTTATCCATTAACCGCCCGAAAATAATGTCAGAAAATCCGTCAAAGAACTTCGACAGCATAATCAGGGTTCCGATGATTCCCGCGCTTAAACCAAGAGTGTCCGTAAGGTAAATCATTACGAACGCCGACAGGAAAGCATAGACTACGTTACCGGCGATATCACCAGAGCCATAACCTACTTTGTTGTACCACTTAAGGTATTTCTTTTCTTCCATGGGGTATCTTTTCCTTTAATTAGTTAGAAAATTTAATAGTGAAAGAGAATTTGGTGGTCTCGAAATCAACCCGATATTTTTCCAGGAGTTTCGGTCCGCAGCTTTCCGAACCTATCCCTGCCATCAGATGATCGAGACACAAAATGGTGCTATCGGTTTCCGATAACTGATATTCGTGGGTTTTTTCGGTCAGTTCCTCCTGACTATAGTAAGAAGCATTGAAGAAATAGGTCTCCTCGCTTGCTACTTCTACCGTTAGTTCTTTCCCGCAAAGGCGCAGATAATCGCAGTCCGAGCGGGTTCCGTTTTCTTGGGGACGCAAATAGTTTTGGAACAAATTGCCCACCGAAGATTCAAAATATCCGTGCCAACTGGAGCGGCGCTTGTCGACGTAGTTTTCGTGCGGGCCAAGCCCTGCCCAAGTAGCCTGCTGTAGGGATTTATCCAGGAAGAAACGCAAGCCTAGGCGGGGCAGCTCGGGGAACTGGGTGTCCCGGCATACCTTCGCGTCTACTTGCAAAGCTCCGTCCGGCCTGACAATCCACTCGATATCGGCTTTCAGTAAAGGCTGCAAGCTAGGTGACACCAGCGCCACTTTCGCACTTACCACCGCGCCCCGAGCCTCGCTATCAGCACGAACCTCATAAGCGTGGGGGTAGGCGCGGTCATAGCGCGCCCGCTCCCAGAGGGGGCGAATATACATATCGTTATCGGTGGGCGCCCGCCAAATATTTAGTTCTGCTGGCTGCTGCAGCAGTTCTTTTCCGCCTAGCTCAATCCCGGTCAGCATTCCGGTATGACGCGAGAAACGGTAAGTGTAATCCCCGCTAGAAACGCAAATCTCTAGGGGAGTTTCCTTTATCTCGGCCACGCCCTCCTCCTGGTTGTCCACTTTTAGTAGCTCGAGGGCGCACGGAGTGTGCGGGCTGGGATTCTCGAGGGCGAACTCGTCAAACCCCAGCAAATGTCCGGCTTCTAGGAATGCCAAGGGCTGGGTCAAGTAGGTTTCTACCCGCAGGTAGCAGCGCCCCTGCGCGGGCACGTCTAGCTGCAAAGGAATCTTAACCGTTTCATGAGCCGGCAAATTGGGTACTTCCAAAGTGCCGGTTTCTTCGCGTCCATCTACCACTTTCACCCAGCGCAAGGAGGTGAACTCCGCAGCGTTTAAATGGTCGGCAGTGTTGGTTACCAGTAGTTTTCCGTCTTCCTGATCATATTGGCAACGCAAAGGACGATAGACATTTTTGGCTTCTAGCAGACCGATATGAGGCACCCGCTCTGGAGATACCAACCCGTCTACACAGAAGTTCCCATCGTGGGGATCTTCGCCGCTATCGCCGCCATAGAGTAGATGCCCTTCGCTATCGCGTACTGCGTGGTCACACCATTCCCAGATGAAACCGCCACACATACGGGCATCGGAACGCACTTTCTCCCAGAACTCTTCTAAATCTCCCGGACCGTTCCCCATGGCGTGACAGTACTCGACCAAGAGGAAGGGTTTATCTCCCAACTTTTCCAGGTAATCGTCAATATCAGACAGCGACGGATACATCCGCGAATACAGGTCGATATTTTGGTAGTCATATTTGCGGTCGGTAGACCGATAGAACGCACTTTCATAGTGGGTTACTCGACTGGGATCGAATTTCCTTGTCCAAGCCAAGCTTTCTTCAAACGTGCATCCAAAGGCGCATTCATTGCCTGCTGACCAAGAAAATACGCTGGGGCGATTTTTTTCCGAATGCACGCACAGTTGCATCCGATCCATCGTGGATTCAATCCAATCGGGGTTGTTGGCAATCGGATGATTCCAATGCTCCACAATATTTTCTTCAGATTCATCTTTTAGCAGGCGGTTCCGGGTACCGTGGCTCTCATTATCAGCCTCGCTCATCACATAGAATCCCGCCTGGTCACACAGGTGATAGAACTGGGGACAATTGGGATAGTGGGCAGTGCGCACCGCGTTGATATTATGGCGCCGCATCATCTCTAGATCCCGCTTTATGTGCTCGATAGATACTACCGGGCCGGTATCGGGGTCAGAATCGTGGCGGTTAACCCCCTTAATTCTGATGGGGCTGCCGTTAAACTTTAGAACCGCGTCCTCGATAGTAACTTCCCTTACCCCTACTTTTTCGATGATAACTTCCGCCTCGCTGGCCATCACCAGGTCATATAGATAAGGGTCGCCGAGTTGCCACAGACGGGGATTCTCGATAGTGAACGTAGCGCAGTGGGTATAGATACCTTGCGGATCCTCAAAGGGTTCGAGGGCGCAGCTGCCTATCTCGCCCTCAGCGCCACTCAGGGTGGCGGTAACCGACAGGGCTTCGCCGCTGAAGTTGGCGCGCACAGTTACTTCTGCCTGATTATCTTTAAGGTCGGTAGTAACAAAATAATCATTAAGATGCGAGGTCGGGCGCTTAAGCAAGTAAACATCTCGAATAATCCCGGAAGTGCGGAACTTGTCTTGGTCTTCCAGATAGGAGCCGTCTGACCATTTAAATACCAGCACAGCCAGGGTGTTTTCGCCCTCTGTCAGATATTCGGTGACGTTAAACGCAGATTGAGCGTGCGCTACCTGAGAATATCCCACATATTTTCCGTTTACCCACAGGTAGAAGCAAGAATCCACCCCCTCAAAAACCAAGGTGGCGGCAGGTGCCTGCGTGTCTTTTTCATAGTTAAAGGTGTGGCGATAAGCTCCGGCCGGATTGTTATGGGGAACATGAGGAGGGTCAAGGGGGAAAGGATAGTTGATATTGGTGTATTGATGCTGATCGTAGCCATGATGCTGCCAGGAGCCGGGCACCGGAATCCGCGCCGGGAGCGCGGGATCTGCGGGGGCAAAAAAATCGGTCGGTACCGCCTCTAGGTTCGGGTAGAAGCCAAAGTCCCACTCCCCGTTCAGCAGCTGGAAACGTTCAGATTCTTCGCGCTCCAAGTTGAAGTTGCGGCCTTGGTTGGTCACCGCGGCGGCCTGCAATGGTGAAATCGGAATATAGTAGGCGCGCGCCGGGAGGGTATTTTCGTGTAAGACTTTTAGGTCTTGGTGGTGAACCTTTAACTGCATTTACTTCTCCTATGAATGCGATTTTTACGGTTTGCAGTCCACACCGACTTTGGTGTTATCGATGACAACAATACTGGTAACGATAACACATGTTGAAGCTGGGCAAGTCCTAAATGGAATTTGTTTTCACCTGGTACGCTTCACCCGTGGCAGGAAAAAATAAGCGAGGGATTAGAACTGCCTCCATACACGATGTGGCGAGGGCAGCGAAAGTGTCCGCGCAGACCGTTTCGAGGGTGGCGCGCGGGCACCAAAACGTGTCGCCCAAAACCCGGGAGCGGGTACTGAAAGCGATTTCTGATCTCGGGTATAAACCTAACCGCACTGCCCGCGCTTTGCGCACCGGTTCTTATGAAGTAATCGGGCTGCTGACCCAAGAAATTCGGCGCACCGGCGAAGCACATACTGCTAATGGAGTATTTGATCGGGCTCGTCAGCTGGGCTATTCAGTAAGCCTGGTACAGGTAGAGCACCCGAACTCTCCGCAAGTCCAGCAGGCTATGTCGCTGCTTTCTCAAGAAGATATTGACGGCCTGGTTATTGTGCAAGCCGGGGATGCAGATGCCGAGCAACTCTCCCTCCCCGCTAATCTTCCGGTCGCCTCCTCGGATTCAAACCTGGTGGATATCTATCCTTCAGCTTCTGCTGACCAGGTAGGAGGAGTACGCGCGGCGATGCGCCACCTATTAGATTTAGGACATCGCACCGTTTATCACGTGAGCGGTCCAGATCATTCTCGTTCCGCGCGAGTGCGCGAAAAGGTTTGGCGAGAAACGCTTGCCCAGGAAAACCGGGAAATACCGGCAGTCATCCCCGGTGATTGGTCAGCTAAAGCGGGCTTTGAAGCCGGTAAGCAGCTGGCGAAAAACCCGGAAGTCACCGCAGTATTTTGCGCTAATGACGAGGTCGCCTTGGGACTAATCCGGGCGCTACACGAAAGAGAAGTGTGCGTTCCTAAAGACGTGTCGGTGGTGGGCTTCGATGGGATTGAACTTTCTGAGTTCTCATTCCCGCCCCTGACTACTGTTAAACAAGACTTTTATACGGCCGGAGTGGAAATGGTTAACCTAATTGACCGGCAGATAAAAGGGGAAACTGAGAATCTGAACCTGACGATTCCCACGGAGCTAATAGTCCGCGCCACCACTGCCCCACCCCAGAGGTGAAGAAAGCGCAATTCCCGCCAGTGTTGCCACGGAACAATCTACAAACCTTGGGAACCCTAATCAGGTTTGAGTGGTGTACTTAGTAAGGTTCCAGCGGGCATAATGTAATATTATTTCTACGTTTTATTCGTTACTTATAGAAACTAGACCGGTCCATAACTTTCGTTGAGGGAGCAGGATGGATATAACCGTTTCCCGGAAGATTAATTTATATAGATGGCTATTTACCCTGGGAATAGTTATTTATCACACCAATTCCTTGGCTGCATTTAACAGTCCGGAAACTAACTGGGGAATCCTTACGAAATCCTATTTGGTCCTAGCGAATCAACTGGGCTACACCTCAATGAGTTTTTTCTTTTTTACTTCCGGATTTTTACTCTATTTCAATGCCTCTCCCTCCTCCATAGGGCGCAAAATGAAATCTCGAGTCAGATCGCTACTGATTCCATTCATGCTCTGGCAGGTTACCGTTCTTGTTTTAGTAGCTCTGGTTCGCCCTCAAGAAGCAAAAAAGTATCTTAACCCCTTGGATCTATTTTTCTGTTCCCCGATAGCCGGACCACTCTGGTATTGTTTAGCGCTATTGATCCTAATGCTCCCAGCTCCTCTAGTAGTGCGAATCAAGAATAAACCGCTGCTAACAGTAATTGCGCTAGCTATTATCGGATATTGGCTTGCTCGCTATCTCGGTTATATCTCAGTCCCTTGGAGTTTCCACCGCTGGTGGTGGTACGGAAATATGATTAACTATCTACCCACCTACGTCCTGGGATCATATATCGGAGCGATTCGGCCAAACCTAATAGTGAAACCAAAAACAAACAATATTTATTGTGTCCTATTAGGTATTTTCCTTACCGGATTCACGATGTTACTTTGGCATGTCTATCCCTCACTGTTACCAGAAGTGATTTATGGATTGCTGCAGCTGGTAGGGATGTGGCTAACCCTTAACTCCATGTGGCTTACGAAAGATATGCCGAAATTTTTCGATTGCGCTTTTTACATATTCGCAATCCACAACCCTGTACTAATCCCAGGATTTGAAGTTTTCATCCTTCCACTACTGAACCCATTTGGTCCCTTTAACGATTTGGAAACTTTTGCACTCAAACTTTTCCAAATTCTTGGCATAGTGGTGGCAAGTTGGGCTTTGAAGTTACTATTTGATCGGATATTTCCTGCAAAATGCTCAAAGATGTTTACTGGAGGAAGATAGCCGGAACCCCACAATAACTGCTGGTCAGCGGAGAGTAAGGGATTCGAACCCCTGGTACCTTGCGGTACAGCGGTTTTCAAGACCGCCTCCTTCGGCCACTCGGACAACTCTCCTGGCCTACGCTAAAGCGCTAGCACAAGCTTTATGCTACCGAGGCAGCATCCGAGAATCAAAATCCTCCAAACCTCTTTTTACGCTGCGGTTCTTGCGGGAGGGGCTTATCTAACCGTCCTTGCGCCAGAGCCATCGCAAATGCCGGAGTTAGCGGCAATCGGGGCAACAACATTGCCTGCACCGCATGATAGACACTGTCCCGTAGTCTTTGATTCTCTAAATCTAGAGGCTTATTTTCTGGGGAAAGACGATGGACAATCCGCCCCCCACGCACCAGGAAATGTTCGTAGGCAAAATCAATCCATGCCCGGTAGCAATGTTCATAATGTTCCACGTCTTCGGCCTCAGCGTCTTCTTCTTGGGCCACCCGCAACAAAGTAACCGCCGCGCCTATTGCCTCAAACTGTACCCAGGATTGACGATCGCGGATCACTGGTTTGCCCTCCCAATCTACGGTGAAGGCAAAACCGGGAGCCCCATCGCGTCGCCAGGCGTCCTCGCGAGCCCGCTCAAACATTCCAGTTGCCGCCGGCATCATCCACTCGGGAACCTCTTTGCCCGCTTGCTTTAGCATCGCTCTGGCTTCCAGGATCAAACGAGAAAACATAAAGGAATGCCCAACGTCACTGCCGTAGGCACGATGGGTTTCTTGCAGATTTTCACGATTGTAACCGAGCAGGGGTTTCCAGTCGGGATCAAAATGCTCCGGAAGCCGCCAGCTATATTCGCGGGAAACTTGGGCAACTCGCTCCAGGATCCGCAGGGTACGCTCTAGCCATTCTCCTTCATTAGTAACCTGCGCCACCAGCATATAGGCTTCTGCCATATGCATATTAGAGTTGATGCCGCGGTAATCTTCACACTCAGAATAATCCCGGTTGTAGCTTTCACGCACCATCCCAAATTCCGGATCCCACCAGTGCAAATCATTATCGCGGATAGCTTCTTGCATTAATTCATAGGCACCTATGCGATCAGCGGCCGTAGCCGAAGCTGCGCCTAACAGTAAGAATGCATGCGAATAGGAGCGTTTATCGTCGCGGCCTTCATAGGGAATCGCCCGTCCGTCCGCGTCTAGTTCGTGTTCAATCGCGTCAAACCAGCCCCCATTTTCCGGGTCCCGGAAATACTGGTTGAGGCAGCGAATCCCGTGTTCTACCAACCGGCGACAACCGGGCATCCCCAGCAGCACCCCCAAAGAAAACACATGTACCATCCGCGCGGTCAAATAAAGCTGAATCGGCTGCTCCAAGTCGATTTCGCCATCGCGGTCTAGGCAGGCAAACCCGGTTTTCACTTCCGATTTGCGCCCATAATCCAGCAGATCCTGCAAACAGGCAGACAGCCAGCGGTTATGCTCGAGTGAATCGAACCAGAACATTATTCAGCTCCTTGTTTTTCTTTCTTAGGGCGGGCTAAACGAATTCCATCTTGATTGGCAAGGGAGTCACGCAATCGGTCAAACCATCTAGCGCCAAGTAATCGACTCCGCAATCGCCATAGGCTGCCGCCTCCTCAAGGCTCACGTCCCCGCTCACTTCCAACAAAGTTCCCGGGTTTAGAGTATCGCGATGATCAGCAGCTAGCGTCGCCTGCTCGGGGCTAAATCCCCGCAAAGTTAGCAACTCTACTCGCATTTTCAGCAGGGGATCAAGATCTTGTACTTGGTCGATCTCTACCTGGATGGGGCTTCCCGCTGCTGCAGCGCGCACATGGTTCATAACGTCCCCCAGTCCACTTCCTAAATGCAGATGGGTAGCCCTTACCAGGGGGAATGACCCTATTCCCAAGCGGGAAGTCATTCCTCCGCCCACGCGCACCGCATATTTTTCTAGTTCTCCCAGACCGGGAGTAACCGAAAGCGTATCTCGCACCACCAGTTTCGTTTGCGAAAGCGCTTCTGCCCACTGCGCGGTCTTGGTGGTAATCCCAGATAGGTGGGACAAAAACCAGAGACACAGATCCCCCGCTGCGAGTAGTCCGCGAGTGTTGCCACTTAGCTCTAGAATCGGAGTTCCCGCGGTAACTTTGGTGCCATCAGCTACCCGCAAATGCAAATCGTACTCGCCCAACACCTGCGTTAGCACCTCGCGGGCAACCGGTATTCCACAGATAGCACCATCTTGGGAGGCAATAAAACGCACCCGAGTACGGTCATTTTCGGGTACCACTGCCGCGGTAGCGATATCTTCCCCATAGCTGCGCGAAAGGGCGAGAGCGCGCTCCACTACCGTGGGTACATAATCTCCCTGAGGATACTGCAGATGATCAGCCATTGATTTTCTCCGTCCTGTCGGTAACTATTGGTGTGTTCGAGACCGCCTGTGCCCTATCTTTTCACGCTTTGCCCCCAGATTTAGGCGTTCGCGTTCACTACTGGCTCTAGCAGCTCTTTACCTCCCAGATAGGGACGCAGCGCCTGCGGGACATACACGCTACCATCTGCCTGCTGGTGGTTTTCCAAGATAGCCACCAGCCAGCGAGTACAGGCTAAGGTGCCGTTCAAAGTAGCTACCGGCTGGGTTTTTCCATTTTCATCGCGATAGCGAATTCCCAGGCGGCGCGCCTGATAGGTAGTGCAGTTCGAAGTGGAGGTCAGCTCTAGGTAGCGCTCCTGGCTGGGCAACCAGGCTTCGCAATCGAACTTGCGAGCCGCCGAAGTTCCTAAATCCCCTGCAGCAGTATCAATTACTCGATAGGGCAGCTCTACCTTTGTCAGCATTTCTTCTTCCAAA
The DNA here is from genome assembly GCF_943169825.2 of Varibaculum prostatecancerukia. Classification (NCBI taxonomy): domain Bacteria; kingdom Bacillati; phylum Actinomycetota; class Actinomycetes; order Actinomycetales; family Actinomycetaceae; genus Varibaculum; species Varibaculum prostatecancerukia. The sequence continues at coordinate 575,333 of NZ_OW968402.1, read as the reverse complement.
GCCAACAAACGCTGGTGTTCTTCTTGCGATACCTGGGGTAGACAATACGAGAACATCTCCACTTTGTTGAACTGGTGGACCCGAATAATGCCGCGGACATCTTTTCCATGCGACCCGGACTCCCGCCGGTAACAGGCAGACCAGCCAGAATAACGCAGAGGCTCTTCCCCTAGTTCCAGGATTTCCCCGCCATGGTAACCACCGAGGGCGACCTCGGAGGTACCTACCAGGTAGAGGTCATCGGCGGGTAGGTAGTAGATTTCTTCGGAATGCTCGGTTAAGAAACCGGTTCCCCGCATGGTGTCGGGAGTGACCAAGGTAGGAGTGGTCATGGGGATAAATCCATGCTGCTCCGCCAAATCCCAAGCGCAGGTAAGCAAGGCCAGTTCCAGACGCGCCCCTATCCCCCGTAAGTAGTAGAAACGTGAGCCCGAGACTTTGGCGCCCCGTTTAACATCAATCGCTTGCAGCGCCTCCCCGATTTCTAGGTGATCGCGGACTTTAATGCCTTCAGCAGCAAAATCACGAATCTTAGGGCCACGGTGGGCTAGAACTTCATAGTCATCCTCGCCTCCGGAGGGAATCCCGGGAATAATAATATTGGGCAGCGCTGCCAGCAGCTGCTGAGCCGCTTCGGAAGCTGCCCCCGCCTCTGCCTCGGCTTCTTTCACCCTTCCCGCCAGTTCTTTTGCCTGCGCCAGTACTTGGGCGCGGTCTTCGGGAGCAGCTTGCCCGATACTTTTAGAAAGTGCCTTTTGCTCGGCGCGCATAGTTTCAAAGTCTTGTTGTTTCTTGAGCCGGTGCGCATCGGCGGCAAGCACCTCATCAATTCGGGCGGGATCGTCCCCGCGGGCAATGAGCGAATCTTTAGCTGGCTGCGGATCTTCACGCAGCTGACGAATATCAATCATGTTTTAATCATATCGTCACCCGGCACCGCTTCTCATCTTGCCTTGACCTGGGGATTTAGTTTATAGGTTTTATCTGCCCCCGAGAAAGCCCCCTATCATCTTCCCTTCGACGCTCCCCCCATCGGCCTTCCCCGACAATCCCGGTTTTGTTTTAGACTGAAAGCTATGACCACTGTGCTCTGGATTTTAGTAATCGCGGCGCTACTTTTAGGGATCATCGCTTTCTATTGGGCGGTTAATGCCCGCCGCATTGCCACCCGGGCAATGAAACTCGCGATTAAACAGGGATTTTCTGCGCCCACCGCCACCTGCAGCAATGAATCCTCTAGACGGGTGGTAGTCATCTATAACCCAATGAAAATTGGGAATCTGGATGATTTTCGGAACACGGTTACCCAGCGCGCCCAAGCCACCGGATATGAAGAACCTATTTACTTAGAAACTGACCAGGAATCTTTGGGAGCTAGTCAAGCCCAAGAGGCAATCAGGCAAGAAGCAGGTCTGGTTATTTCTGCTGGTGGTGACGGTACCTTGCGGATTATCGCGGCTAGTCTGTCCGAAAGCCGGATTCCTTTAGGGATTTTACCGCTGGGCACCGGGAATCTTTTAGCCCGTAACCTCAATATTCCGATTAATTCTTTACCCCGCGCCTGCGAAATCGCTTTTACGGGTAAGAACACCGGGGTCGATTTAGGGGCGCTGAAAACTGAGACTGGCGAAGAATTTCCTTTCTTAGTGATGGCAGGGATTGGTTATGACGCAGAGGTCATGAACCGGGTATCTGACAAGCTGAAAGAATCGATCGGTTGGGGAGCTTATGTGCTTTCCGGGATTGCTGCCTCCAACAAACCCCCGATTACCATGGATGTATCTTTTGGGGGGCAGTCGCATCCACGCACGCGCAAAGTCAATACCCTACTATTTGCTTCCTGTGGGGAGTTAATAGGGGGGATTCCGCTCTTGCCGGAGGCGAGCCCCCATGATGGCTGGCTAGAAGTGTTAATGCTGAGTGTCCGCGGCGGCTTGATCGGACTGTTAGAGGTAATCAGCGGGGTATTTCGCGTCACTCTGGGAGTAAAGAAACTAACTGCGGGTCTAGTTTCCAAAACGGACGTAATCCGTACCCGCACCGCGAGCGCCAAGGTACACGGCGAGGCGCGGATGATCCAGGTAGATGGCGATACCGTGGGTAGTTACCGGGAGATTTCTGCCTCTTTAGAGCGCGGCGCCGTCGTGGTACGGGTACCTTAGGGCATCGACAATCGACAGCCGCCTTCGCCAGCTATTTTCGCAAAATAGAATCTACCCAGCCTCTGGCTCGCTGGAAATCACTGTCCCCAGTTCGGGGAGCATGGTCGTTTCGCACTTGGTCAGCGCGAGCGTAGGAACCTAAGAAACGCAAGTCCTCGCTGATACGGTAGAGACCGCGCAAAGCGGATTGCACTCGTTCTTCCCTAATATGGCCGTCCAGGTCAATGCTGAAAACATACCGTCCTGGTTGTCCGGCTAGCGGCCGCGACTCAATACGGCTGAGGTTGATTCCGCGTGCCGAGAACTGCTGAAGCATTTCTAGTAGCGCCCCAGACCGATAGTCATTGGGTAAACGTACTTGAATGGTGGTTTTGTCGGCTCCACAAGCTTCCGGAACCTGACCGGGGTTCGCTACTTCCACAAAGCGGGTAACTGCTCCAGGATTGTCGGCAACGTCCTGGTAGAGAGCTTTAAGTCCATAGGTACTTACCGCCGCTGTTGAGGCCAGAACTGCTTGAAAACCAGCATTGCCCTCAGCCAGCATCCGAGCAGACTCGGCGGTGGAAGTGGTAGCCACGTGGACTGCTCCCGGCAGATGATCGGCCACCCAATTACGACATTGCGCCCAAGCATGAGAGTGGGTACCGATGCGGGTAATATCGGAAAGTTTCGTACCTTCGCGCACCGCCAAAGTAAACCCGACCGGAACTATCATTTCCGCTACTATCTGCAGGCGTTTATCCCACCCCAGAGAATCCAAGGTGGCGCTAACTCCCCCTTCGATAGAGTTTTCGATGGGTACCACAGCCCGATCAGCTTTGCCAGTGCGCACCATATCCATGGCCAGGCGCTCTCCAGCACAGGGAATCATTTCCGCGTCAGCGGGTGCCACTTGGAGCAGCGCCTGGTGACAGAAAGTACCCACCGGCCCTAAGAACGCATAGCTTTTTATCGCAGTATTCATTTCCGTTTCCTTTTTCACTGTTTTCACGATACTAGGAAAGATGCGCTTTACCCCTATCAAGACCGTAGAATATGGCTATGGCAAGAACGGTTAAGCACTTCGTCCGCGCGAGCTGCACCCTTCTATTTAGCCTTTTCTTTACGCTACTTACTCTACCTTTAAGCCCCGCCGGGGCTACTACCTGGGAGCCAGAACCTGCCCCGAGAGCCCTTACCCCTGCCCAACAGGTCTTTTACCCCGATTTAGAAACTTATACCCCGCCGCGCAAGCGCGCGCCCCTCTTAGTGGTGCTAACTTCGGGGATTTCCTGGCAGGAGGTTTCGGCAGAGTTCTCTAAGAACTCGGATCTAAAACGTTACGCCACTGCGGGAATGCTAGGCACGGTTGCCACGGCTGATTTCACCTGCGTGAGCCAAGCTGTTCTAACTATTCAAAATGGAGCCGCCCCGGCTGCATCTACTACTTGCCCTCAAACAAAAATAACAGGCGGAAAAGTCGACGGTATCCCTGGTTTTAGTCAAGCAGGCTCCCAAAAAGAGCAGGTTGACCCTACTTCCCGGGGACAGTTGCAGGGGATTTTAAAAGCCTTTGGGCTTAAATCCCAGGCCATCGGCCCCCAAGCAGGATTACTTTTGGCGGACAACCAGGGAAAAATAGCAAATTATCAGCCCCTCCCCGCTACCTCATCTCAACTGCAAACTCAGGTTAAATCGGCAACTAAGCAATCAGCTTTGACAGTGGTTGATTTGAGCGGTATCAAAGAACCCGCTGCCGCTCTCACCATGTTTGAGGGCGCTCTTGCCTCTCTGAACCCCGAAACTGCCCTGATATCAGTTTCCCTAACCCCGGCGCCCACTCAAAACCCTGCCCCCTACCTGCTCACTTATTCCTCAGTTGATGCCACCGGATTGGTTTCTTCCCCCACCACCAATATCCCTGGTCTGGTCACTTTGGCAGATATTAATGCCCAGATTCTTTACCAATTGCAGCTGCCATCCCGCGCTGAGAATTCCGGCAAAACTTTTAAAGCTAGCAATATCCCCGGTAAAGACCAAGCTCTGACAAACCTGACAGGAGCCTTATCCCGTCCAGCGCAGACAAACTTACAAGAACGCCTGGACTACCTAGACCAGCAGTATTACCGCTCAACTTCCGCTAAAGACGCTAACAGCGGGTTTTACCTTCTCTGGAGCCTTGGCCTGCTATTAACCGTATTGGGATTTTTTGCCACCCAAATAGGGAGCCGGAAACCCCATTTAAAAGTTAATAGAGCACTCAGCTTCGCTGGTTTCTTCACCGCTTTGGTAGCTCCGGCTTCCTATTGCCTGCTGTACTTGTCAGGGCTGACACTAGCGTCCTCTTTTCTGCCCGCGATTGCGGTAATTTCTCTAACCTCCCTGGTCTTAACTGCCCTGTTATCCCTGTTTATCCAGGCAATGCGGGAAACCTTCAGCTTAAATAGCCGCGCTGTGGCTCAAATAGCCGGACTGGGCGCCTCCACTCTTACCTGGGGAGTGCTGTGGTGGGTAGGTCAAAATCCCGAATACACCCTGATAGGAACCCCTTTCGGTTATTCAATATTGCACGGCCCCTGGCTGATGAAGTTATCCGCGGAGGCATTCGGACTATTACTTAGCTGCTTAGGAGTCACGATAGCCTGCTTCTTAGTGCAGCTAACGCCACTTCGCCGCATTTTCTTGCAAAATCAACGCCGCCAGGTAGCATCCCTGGCACTTTATGCCGCTGTCTTATCTGGACTGATTTACTGGTTTAGCAACTTCGAGGCGCTGCTAGCTGCACTACTATTCCTAATCCCGCTAACAATCGCCCTGGTATCCCTGACTCTCCCCGCAGCTTCTCCCCGTCCTCAGGTAGTCAGCAAATCGCGGTTACGCCTAGTTTCTCTCGCTTCGCTAACGGTAGTAATTGCTATGTTCTGCGCAGCCAGCGTAGGGGTGATTGGAGTCAGCCCAGATGCGGAACCTCGTAAAATAAAACCCCTACCCAATCCCGGGAATACTCCGGTTGCCGTAATTTTTACCTCCGGCTTGAACTGGACGGATCTGTTGACAGCCTCCCCGCAAAACAGTGAAAGTACCGCCGCCCTTAACTCTGGCGCCCTGTTTTCTCTCGCACCTTTTCCTATTAAAGCTATGGCTTGCCCCCAGGATGCCTGGTTAGCGTTTTCAGCTGGTAAAAGTCCCAGCAAATCTTCTCTCGCAGGCAGGAACTTGTGTATCATCCCCGAAACTTTAAACAATAACCGCCGGGTCAAACTTTGGAGCTACTACCAGCGTGCCGCTAAGAAGAGTTCCCTATCGGCTCGACTGGGAATGCTCTCTGAGCAACTACGGGAAAGCCAGGTGAGCGCGGCAGCTATTGGGAATAGTGCCGGGCTGGCTCTAGCCGACAAGGACGGCATAGTTCGGGGGCAAGTAAAAGCTATTCGCCCAGGACAAAAGGGATATTCTCAGGCGGTGCGCAAGATGGTTTCTACGCACGCCCTCACCCTAATCGACGTGCAGGCTACCCCCTTGAATCGCAATCCTAACCGCCAAACTCAAGAAGTGCTGACGCAGCAAGGGGAAATATTTTCTTTCCTTGATCCCTCCTCCGGAACAGATACTCCCGAGCAAAGCGAAGTTTGGGATCCGATCTGGCTTTTAGAACACGGCGGTTCCCTCTCTGGAAACTCTCTGCAAGCTGGGGCCATAGTTCCGGATCAGAAGGTAGCCTCGGTCCCCACTCAAGATCGCAATGAGCTGCGACAATCAGAAATGAATCCCCAAGAAAATCCCACGCCGGCTTCCTCTCCCGGTATTTTTGGGGATTCCGATAATTATTTCCAGCCAGGCAACCTGCATATATCTTCCCTATCTGCACTACTAGTGCCGGATCCGGGTAATGACCAAGAATATGTAGCAAAAACCCGGCACGCTAACGCCCGGCTATTCCCCAATATTTCCACCTACGAGGCACTGCGAGGGATGCAGCCGGCGCGAATTTCTGTTGACCAGCAAGATGCGCAGTTAAAAGCGCTACAAGACACCCTAGCGGCTCTGCCTAAAGATACTCGCGCCCTGGTGGTTTCCACTAGCCCCGATTCGGTTAAACAAAAACTGCAGGCAGGCGTGATTTATGGGGAGGGCGTGCAGGCAGGAATCGCCTATTCTTCCTCTACACACCAAGTGGGGATAGCCCAAAGCGCTGATCTGAGCGCAACCGTACTGAACTGGCTAAACGCTTCCAATAGTAAACTCAGCACCTCGGGGGCACCGTTAACGGTCAGCGAACAAGCTGGCACTTCCGCCAAAGAACGGATCGAACGCCTGGCCGGTTACGGGCAAAGAGCTGATGCCAGCTATTCTCGCTTGGGCTTTCCCCCCAGTTCCTATGTAATTTTCGCTGCGGATGCGCTATTGCTCCTAGGGCTGGTGCTGCTAAAAATACCGCGAATCCGTTTTTCCCAACGTCGGTCTTATCTACTTTCCCAGCTGGGCTATTTAGGGCGTTTTATCTGCCTGACGATAGCAGCGCTTCCTGCAACTTGCCTGGTAGCAGCCATGTTTCCTTGGTGGGAGGCAGAATCCCCCACCCCAACGTTCACCCTGCTCAGCTTGTTGATTGCCGGGGTGCTCTCCTTGGCTGCCTGCACCGGTCCTTGGCGAGGGCGCCCCATCGGCCCGGCGCTAGTTGTGGGGGTTTTCAGCGTTTTTGTAATCTGCCTGGATGTGGCTTGGGGATCCCATATTTCCATGGATTCGCCCTTCGGATCGTTCTCGCTTTTGGGAGCGCGTTTCTTTGGCTTCGGAAATGTGTATTACTCGGTATGCGCAATTTGGACGCTACTGCTTTGCGCCTGCCTAACCCCCCTAGCTAACCGAGCAGTTTTCGGTAAGCACGGGTTTGCCCGCTGGCAAATTTGGCTATCAAATCTATTGATTGTGGTACTTGCTTTGGCGTTTATGGTCGTGGATGGGATGCCTCGTTTTGGCGCTGATTTTGGCGGTCCGATCTCTTTCCTACCTGGTTTCCTGGTTCTGTTACTGCTGATTAATGGGAAACGAGTTAATGTAAAACGGCTGCTGGTCGCCCTGGTAATAGCGGGGACTGCTTCCGGAGGAATCGCCCTCGCCGACTGGTTACGACCTGCGGCTCAACGCACCCACTTAGGTAACTTCGTGCAATCTATTTTGAACGGAGATTTGCTAGAGATTCTCACCCGGAAACTATTAGCGAACCTCGGCAGCTGGGGTTTCACCACCTATGTCTGGTCACTCCTATGCTGCCTACTGGTTTTCGCGCTGGTTCTTCGCCCTGCTCTCGACAAAGAAAACCACCCCTATAACCTAGTGGGGTCTTGGGACTTATCGTTACCCCTAAATGATTCTGCCTCCCCCGAAACCGCAGATGAATCCCCACGGTCTTGGCGACAGCAAGTCAAACCACGAGCACGCAAACTGGTAATTGCCATTACCAACTCGGGTAGCTATTTGCGTCCCCGCTTAGGCGAACTACCCCTAGTAGCTAGGGAAACAGGTCTACGGTTAGGGCTCGCGGCCATTGCAGTGAATCAGCTTTTCGCCTATCTACTAAACGATTCCGGCACCCAGCTACCCGCAATCGGGTTTTTGCTGACCGCTCTGGCCTATTGCTCGGCAGTATTTACTCAGCTTTCAGAACCTTTACCCAGTGGAACTCGGTAAACTTCCCCCGGTTTTTGCTTTAAAGCCACTTTAAAGAACCTATGCTTCTTAATATGCACTCTGCGTGCCCGCAGTTTAGAAATCGCTTTCACAACATCAATAAACTGGTGCAGACGGTGCATTTGCGATGCAAAATCCCGCCTGCTGACACGATGCTTGAAATTAACTGGCACTTCCTTAACTGCAAATCCCTTACTTAGCAGGCTGATAGTCATATCGGTTTCCACCCCCCAGCCAGCAGCCAAAGGTATAGCAGCTTGAAAAGCAGCAGTAGTTAGGCAACGTTGCCCCGACAGCGGAGCCTGGGGATTCCAGCCGGTAGTGCGCCTAATTGCCCACCTGGAAAGTCCTAGCACAAATCCGTGCCCGCCTGCTCCTGCCGGTCGTGGCAATACCGCGATTGTAAAATCGGCTTCTCCCTTGATTACCGGCTCTATCAGTGGAGCAGCCTCGGCGGCAGTTTCGCCTAGATCTGCGTCTAAAAATAGTAGTAGTGGCGGGTCTTCCCCTTTGACTGCCCGCATGGCCACCACTTTTGCTCCGGTTTCCATCGAGGAAGCCTTGCCGCGGTTAACCGTATGGCGCACGGTTACGGCTCCTGCTTGACGGGCAATATCTTGGGTGTCATCAGAGGAACCGTCATCTACTACTACGATTAGTTCCAGATCAACAAAGGGGAGGGCTTTAACTGCCCGAACCGTCGTGCCGATTCGTTCGGCCTCGTCCTTGGCGGGAATAATTACCGCAACCCGCGGATTAGCCTGTTTACCTGGATCTCTATGCATGGTTTGCCTCAGTTTTACCTATTCCTTAAGGTTCAAACTTATGGCTTTATTCTAACCATAAATAAGTGAACTCTGAACTATTTTGAGTATGCACCCCTAGCTACTGCCCCGAGCTGGGGATCGGTACTACTCGGTCGCGCCCTCAGCGGTAAACAAGTTCTCGGGTTAAACTTGACTAGGTTGCCAGTTACAGGAAGGAGGAAGCAGGTGGCTCGCGCGACGCGAATAAAACGCCGACTCTTCCGGCTGGTCATTCTAATCCTCACCCTGGCTTTAGTGGCGATAATTGCCGGGGGAACTTTTTTATGGCTACGTTACAGCTCCCGCCAAGCACAAGCTACTGGTTACTTCAAAAATAAACCGGTTTTACAGGCGGATTTCCAAGCCAGCGCCTACCACGTAAACTCGTTCATACCCCTGCTTGGCCAGCAGAATTTAGTAGAACCGGTAAGCTATGGAGATTACCGCGTTGCCGCAGGTGTCACCGGCTCTGGCAGCGCAGTTATTATGCAACTAGCTGAGGACGGCACTTCCGCCTGGTCAGTTGATTTAGGAGCTCCTCTGGTGACCTGCGCCCAGCAAGCCATCGGGGATTCCGAGGAAGAAAATCGCTTTTTACCCTGCCTTTATCAATCTGGCAACGGCTCCGGGGTCGCACTCGTGGATCTGAAAATGGGGACTGCCAATTGGGTATGGGAATCAGTAGATCCCTACGTCAACATCGGCACCACCGACTCCCAGATTGTACTGGTAGGCGAAGATCTTTCCTTACTGCGAATATCGCAGACCGGTGAACACCTATCGGAAGGATTAATGTCCCAGAAGGCCTCCGATACCCAGTTGCAGCCTGATTTAACTGCTTGTTCCCTCGATGATCAACCTACTGAACAGGCTCCGGAAAATTTTGAACTTTTTTCCGATTCCCTATGGATGATCGGGCATAACGGGATTAATTACCTGATTAATCCGGAAACTAATCAGATCCAAGTTGCCAGTCCCGGGCGTCTTATCCGCAATTCCGACGACACTGCGTGGGCGCTAAGCACTGATGACGGATGCGTACGCTCGTTCTATATTCAGCCACAACGTGCTCATATCGCTCCCCTCCCCAAAGGCACCACGGTCCCTACCGATAACACCGGACATCTTTTAAATATGGTGCAAAAAGGAGGAAAGCTGTTCCAGATGGATTGGGAAACATCCCGATCTTTGCGGGCTGTTTTTACCGAATCCGACTTCAAGCTGGGAAGTGAAACCCAGATTTTACCGACCAAAAAGTTTTTATATATAGCTAGCGGCGGACAGTTGGGGTGCTATTCCAGACAGGATGGGAAACGGCTCTGGGAATTCAGCGAAAACCCGGATACTTTACGTTTGCATCAAGACATCTTGCTCTACACCACTGACCAGGGCGAGCTGAAAGCAGTATCGAGCGCCGATGGAATCACCTTGTGGTCTCTTACCGATTCCGCTGGCATTAAATTCCCGCCCATCCGGGATGATAAGCAGCTACATACTTTTTCACCGCAATCATTTAAGACGTGGGGGCAACAAAACGATGAGAATCAAGGTGTCGCCAAGGGTGCGGCTAACCCCATGAACAAAGCGAAACCTGGTCTTAATTTCCCGGTTGATTCCTGTATTCGGGTGCGCGATGTCAGCGGTTCCGGCAGCTCCTATCAGGTTCAATTCGACCGGGTGTCCTGCAAGCTGAAAGGTGCCGAAAAGGTTATCCGGGTTATTGATACCGGGGAGGTCGAGCGTGGGAAACCGGCGAAAGATTATATGGATAAATGCCTGGATGACCCCGCAGCCACCAGTGCTATTACCGTAACCAGCGCCATCGCTGATCCAAAAATCTCTGCCCTATGCACCGGTAAAGCAGAAAACGCTGAAAAAGAACCTAATCAGCGAGGTGGTCAGCCAAGAACTGGCACCACACAGGTTTCGGAACGCTGAATCTGCAAACCTACTTCTTGCTGGGTTTGCTTTTTCGATAGGTGCAAACCCAATCCTGACTCTGCCTGTCCGGCGTATTCTTCACTATCCTGCTGCCAAGAAACCTCCGCCAAATATTTTCCACGCCGCACCCGTAAATCGCGGGCGGTAGCCGCAATCCCCTGTCCAGCCGGACACATCTTTAATCCTCCTGGCGCTATTGCCAGCTGTTCACCCTCTCCAATTTCAATCCCAAACTTTGCAGCTGCTCCGGCACTGAGAAAAGGACGATATCCAAGGAAAGAGGCTGCGGCTTGAGATCCGGGAGCTTCCCAGATTTCTTCCGCGCTGTTCGCGGCCAATATTTCTCCCTGATCCATAATTACAATCTGGTCTGCCAGTGAAAACGCTTCATCTTGGTCGTGGGTTACATAGACAACCGTTAATTCTAAATCTCGAATAATCTGGCGCAGGGTAATCACCAGTTCTTCCCGTAGCGCCCTATCAAGGGCAGAGAGCGGCTCATCTAAAAGCAACAGTTCCGGTTGCGGCGCGAGGCAACGAGCTAAGGCGACCCGCTGGGCTTGCCCACCTGAAAGGGTATCGATACTACGATCTTCATAGCCACTCAAACCTACGTTATCCAGCAGTTCTTTAACTTTTTTCCGTCTTTGCGTCTTGGGAAGATGCGCAATTCCATAGGCGATATTGCCACTTACATTTCGGCTGGGAAAAAGCTGTCCATCTTGGAACATCATTCCGAATCGACGCTGATGCACCGGCACCTGCTCCATATTGCGTCCTCGCCAAGAAATAGTGCCTGCCGCTAAAGGTTCCAGTCCCGCAATCGCGCGCAGTAGCGAGGACTTTCCGCACCCGGAAGGTCCCAGTAGCGCAGTTACCGTACCCAGCGGAACCTCGATAGTGAGATCTTTAACCGCCTCGACCTGTCCATATTGCACGCGTGCCTGGGAAATAGCTAAGCCGTCCATCAGTATTCACCAACTTTTCTTTTTCGCAGAGCTTCTACTGCGCTCATCACCAGGGAACAGGTTAAGCAGAGAATCACGGCCGCTGCCATCGCCATTCCATTTTCGGCAGGTCCCGCGCTGCCAGAAAGTTTATAAATCATCACCGGCAAAGTTAAGGATTCTGGCATCACCAAGAAGGATGCGGCCCCAAACTCACCGAAACAAACCGCGAAAGCAAAGCCGAAAGCCACTACCACAGCTCCCCAAATATAGGGGCCGTCGATAGTTAAGAAAATACGTGAAGGACGTGCCCCCAAGGTGGCAGCGGCTTCTCTTTGCTTCGGGTTGATAGTTTGCAGCATCGGACGCATTAACCTGATTACCAGCGGCGATGCTCCCAATGCTTGGGCTAAAGGCAGCAGGAAGGGGCTGTCAGCCAGATTCCAAGGGGGAGCCGCTAAAGTGATTAAGAATCCCAGACCAATCACCACGCTGGAAACCCCTAGCGGCAACATATTTATGGAATCAAAAATTTCTGCGGCACGCCGCATCCGCGGATTACGAAAATTCCGGGAAGTTACCGCTGCTACCAAGGCTCCTAATAAAGTGGAAACCACCGCACCGATAAGAGCTGCCCGCAGCGACACCCCTAAAGAGTTGATTACCGGTTGATCTATCAAAATAGAGGCATCCGGGCGGGTGAGGTCGAGATAGTTTTGCAGGGTCCATTGTCCGCGTCGGCGAAATGAGCGCGCCACTACCTGCGCCATGGGCAGGGCTATCAGAATTATAATCACTGCGGCGGCCGCCCAGACCGCGAAGCGTTGTCTGCCGTGAGCCAGCCGGGAGCTCTCAATAGTCTTCAGCTTTACCCCAACGCGCGCCTTATTTTGAAAATGTTGAGATCCAGCCAGCGCCGCCGCAACTATCACTACCTGCAGGAGCGCTAGGACTGCCGCCGCCGCTAAATCTAAATCAACGGAGGTGGTTTGATAAATCTGACTCTCTAAAGTTACGACCCCGATTCCTCCCAGAATCATCACCAATGAATAGGACGAAGAACAGTAAAGAAACACTAGGGAAGCTGCCGAAGCAATTGCCCCTAGCAGCTGCGGCAAGGTGACGGTGAAAAACGCTCGGCTAGGCGCGGCTCCCAGGGTGCGTGCCGCCTGGTAGGCACGGTGATCGAGGCGCGCCCAGACTGGCCCCACGGTGCGCACTATTAGAGAAACATTGTAGAAGACCATCGCTAAAATGACGGCTCCAAAGGTGCCGTCCAGCCCCAAAGCTGACAGCCAACCATCCTCGGAAAGAAGCGCCTTAAAAGCAGCGGCCACCCCGATGGTCGGCAGGACAAAGGGAATGGTTATTGCCGCGCGTAGGGCGGTTCTAAAGCGAAAATTTAGGCAGTAGAGCACCCAGGCGAGGGGCAACCCCACCAGGGTAGAGAAGAAAGTTCCCCCCAGCGCCAAGATGAGAGTGTCACGGATCGCCCGCCAAGTGAAGGAATCAGATAAAACTCGCCAAAAGGTAGAAAAATAGCCGGTTTCTCCGGCCTGCCCTACTCCCAGCCAGGCGAGTGCCAGCACCGGATAAAAAAAGCAGACCCCCAGGAAAAGGGCAGGAATTCCTACCGCCAGGACGAGAAATATCCGTCCCGGCGGTAGGATTCGACGCTGAGAGAGGCTGGTCAAGCCGTTATCCCAGTACCGCCTGTACCTGGCGAATCCACTCGCCACGGTTCTGCTCAATCTGTACCGGATCAAGTTGCTTATCGTTTTCAGGACGGGGAGCGAACTTCTCTAGCTTCGGATCTAGTTTTACTTGCTCATCAATGGGGTAGGTGATGTTTTCACTCATAATGGCGCTCTGACCTTCCTCACTGTAAAGCCAGTTCAAAACCTTTTCGGCGCCAGCGGCGTTCTTCGCGCCCTTGAGCACCGCCCCATATTCGACCGCCGGATAGCAGGTACCCGCGATATTGGCAGTCGGAGCCGAACTGCCGTCCTCAGAAACCGACCAATAGGGGGAGGAGGAGTAAGACATCACGATCGGGAACTTTCCTTTTCCTTCGCCTTGGGTAAACTCTTGATTATAGGCTTCATCCCAGGTATTTACGGCTTTGGTTCCATTAGCCATCAAGTCTTTCCAGTACTTGACGTATCCGTCTTTACCCTTTTGTTGCACGGTAGCCAGTAGCATCCCCAATCCGGTATCAGATTTGGCGGGATTCTCGATTACCGTCAAGCCCTTGTATTCCGGTTTCAGTAGGTCATCAAAGGTTTCGGGCACTGTCAGATTATGATCTTTAAAATAGGCAATATCGTAGTTGGCGCATACGTCGGAGCGATCTAGAGGCAGCGCCCCCTCAGCCTCCTTATTCAAATATTTTTCCGCAGAGCTAGGAACCTTTACTTTCGAAGGTGCAATCACCCCGGCCTTAGCTACCTTCACTACGTTATTGGCGGTCAATCCTACCGCCATATCCCCCAGCGGAGAATCTTTACGCAGGATCAATTTGGAATCGAGGGTGCCTGATTCTTCCCCGTTTACCAGCTTAATTTCCTGTCCGGTAGCGGCTTTAGCTTTGGCCAAAGATTCTTTGCCCAGCGTCCAGCTACCATTGGTAACAATCGTCACCGTGCTGCTATCACCCTTGGTAGGGGCGGCACTTTTATCGTTTCCACAACCACTTAGTCCCAGAGCTAAGGCTCCGATTGCTAAGGTTGCGGTAAATCGCGCGAATTTACGCATTTTTCCCTCCATCTGTCAGGAGGGGACTTGCGGGCGCAAGTAAGAGACTCGACTTCCTGCGCCAGCATTACCTGGTTCAGGTGCGAGGGTCTGTCCACCTGGACACTCTCAGCCTATTCGGCTCCCCTGTCGTTACTGTCACCTAAAGCTTATCACCAGTTATTCTTTAGCCTCTAAAAAGGCATGTTTTTACTGGTTAAACCCGCATCCTAGGAAAATTTAGTTACCAAGATCAAGAACGTCCTTTTGGCGTCCTCCATACCAGCTATTAGTACGCCGCATGGCTGCTCGCTGAATCAGGGTAACTGCTATCCCCGAGATAGCGGCAAACAACACTACTTCCAGTAGCGAAGATTGTGCTGCTTCTTCCCCATCCTGAGGAGGTTTATGGCCAGTCACCAGCTTCCAACCGGTGTTAATCACCAGGTTTGCTACCAGTCCGGCACCCGCCAAGCTGGCGGCACTTGCTACTTTCCACCCAATATCCATGGTTTACCTTTCCGCCTTGTTAGTTATCTCTAAACTACCCTAGGTTATGGTTCGCTGATCCCAAATCTGGCTCATCTTCATCTGGGTTCTGCGGCATATCTCGACGAGCACAGGCCGCTGAATCGGGCACGTCCTCACTGGCAGACTGGGAATCTTCGGCAGGAATATCCGCTCCGGTTTCTACCCCTTGCCTCCTTTTTTGGGCCAGGGCAGATAGATCTTTACTTATCTGATCTTTTTCGAGGGCGCGGCGCACCAATTCGCGTTCATGTTCGGTCGCCTGGTGTCTGTCGGGTTCATGCTCTGCATATTCAGAAATCAGTTCACTACCTTTCATTAGGGATACGCAAACCAATCCGATTAGCGACAGTACCAGAAGGGGCACAAAAATATCCCCCAAGGCGCCGGCATAGGCAGCGCGGATCACCTGCTGTTGAGCAGGGTTTAATTTATCCAGCTCCAGCGTAGAGGATTCGGCCATGGTGGCACCTTTTTGCCCTAATTTCGCCATCCCCTCCCTAACCTGACGAGCAATCTCCCAGGTGAATACGAAACCACAGACTTGAATCCCGATAGCTCCTCCCATAGACCGGCAGAAAGTAACCGTAGAGGTGGCAGCTCCCATGTAGCGTAGTTTCACCCCGTTTTGCACCGCCAACACCAGGTTTTGCATACTGGCACCTTGCCCCGCTCCCAGCAGGAACATCCCCAGGGCGCAGAACCAGTAGGGAGTCTTTTGGTCAACCAGGGTGATTAGTAAAATACCTAGGCACATCACCACGAAGCCACCGACCACGAAGCGTTTCCAGCGTCCTATCCGCGAAACCAGCTGACCTATCAAAGTTGACGCAATAAAAGTACCGATCATTCCCGGCAGCAGCGCCATTCCCGCCAGTGCGGGATTCATCCCTTTCGAGATTTGAAAAAACTGGGTAAAGAACAGGGGCGGAGCCACCATTGCAGTTCCCACCGAGATTGACCCTAAAATCGCCAGCAAGGTGGTGCGCTGAGTAAACATCCACATGGGGATGATGGGTTCCGGAAAACGCAGTTCCCACAGCACGAATACCACCAGGAACAGCGCGGATAAAGTGAGCATCACCGCAGTTTGCCAGGAGGCAAAAGCAAAAGTTTTACCGGCCAGTGACAGCCAAATTAAGGTACCGGAAACCGAGGCAGTAATCAGGGCAGTACCTAAAAAATCGATCCTCGGTTTAGTGATTTGAGGTGTCGGAACCTTCAAGAAACGCCAGAGCACCGCCATGGCTGCCAGGGAGAAGGGGATAGAAATCCACAGGCACCAACGCCATCCCATCCAGGGAGTCGCTACTATGAAACCACCAACCAATGGTCCGGAAATGTTGGCAATCGCCATTACTGCCCCGATATAGCCGTTGTAGCGTCCGCGTTCGCGCGGGGGGATCACCAAGGCGATTACCACCTGGGAAAGAGACATGATCGCGCCCATCCCGATGCCCTGCACAATCCGGGTAATAATCAGCTGCCAGGCAGCGTTTACTGCTCCAGAAAGCAAAGATCCAAAAGTAAACAGCCCGATGGCCCCGATTAGTAGTTTCTTGGAGTCATACATATCGGCGAGTTTCCCCGAAACCGGGGTAGCTACCGTCGCCGAAAGCATCGCTGCGGTAACCACCCAGGTGTATTGAGATTCGCTGCCGCTAAGTGCCGCCATCATCGTGGGGAGTGCGGTACCGATGATAGTTATTGACATTACCGCCACGAACAGCACCATCAGTAGTCCTGATAGCACTTGCATAACCTCTGAGTGCCCTCTAGGAGAAGCGAGCTTGTTATTTGAGTTCATTTAAATCCTTGCACCTCGCGATTACCGCTAAATTCTAGCCGCCGCCAGGAAAAGTTTTCTAGTTTCTACAACGACTTATATAGAAATTTGCATTCGCTATTGGCGATTTAGGCGGCTGAGGTCATCCCCTACCGCAACTACTGAAGAGAAGGGAAACTAATTCCAGGTTACTAGGAAGGAATCTTCGTCTACTACCGTTCCCGCAGCTACCTGAGCCAAAAGGCGAGCCGCGTCCTCAAAGGCGTTTATTACTTTCATCCGCGCCACTCGCTCTACGCGGCTAAGACGCCTATTCCCCGACGGTTCCCCTAACCATTGCAACTGGTAGATAGCGAAAGGTTTTCCATGATTAGGGTGAAAACGCAAGGAGGCCGGCACCTGTAAACTCGCTTCGACTCCCACAAAGAAATCTGCCCCCGACCCCAGGGAGCCGTAAAAAGCAAACGCATTGCTGTTACTTAGCTGCCCACCTACTTCTTTATCAAAAGCTGCTGCCTCTGCCGCTATCCAGGCAAGTTTTTCTGCTCCCAGTTGGGCGGTTACCAAGGCTTCGGCCTCCCGCTTAAGACGCTGCTGAGAACGACTGGGGCGCTCGGGAGCTCCCGGTTCTGTATTTAGTTCTCCCAAGACCGGTTCTAGCAGATCCTTTAGGGCATTTTTTTCTATCCAATAGGGCGAATAAACCGCCAAGTTTACCGCCGAGTCCGGATCCGGTGAAAGCATTTGTGCAGCGGAGTCTTTTGAACTATTTCCCGGCCCCACCCGCAGACTCCCTCCTAGGCGGCGACAAATCGCTAGTAGGCCACGGAGCGCTTCATATTCCAGACCAATCGGCTCACTGGCAGCAAAAGCATCGGTGAGCAGGTCGATTCCTCGCAAATCTTCCGCTAGCTCTCCGCTACGCTGCCGCGGACAATCCAGGCGAAAAGCAACCTGGGAGTAGGGTGGCAAGTGCAAGGTTTCACGAGTTTGCTGGTCAAGAGAAAAAGGACCATTCAATTCGGCCTGTCCCGTCAGGCGCAAGCGGCCAGGAGCAACCCATCCGGCGTCCTCCCAAAGGGAAACCGCTAGCGCCTCTACCTCTTCCGGGGTGACTTCCGCGGGGAAAACTACCAGCTGCGGACAACCTACCGGGGTGAAGTCAGCAGCTTCCAGGGGTCCCTGGCAGCGCATATAGGACGCTCCGGGGTTAATAGCTGCCGCCTGCTTTTGAGTTTGTATTCCCTGCTCAGTTAGGCGTACCGCACGAATTTTCCCGGTTTCTATCCGCGCAAAGGTAGAGGTATCGGTAAGCGGAGTATCGCTCACTGTGTTTCTTCCATTTTCGGTACTTCGCTGCAACTAAAGCGCAGGTAGGAGCGGGAGGCAGTCGGTCCCCGTTGCCCCTGGTAGCGCGATCCTCGCTCCTGGGATCCGTAGGGTTTTTCCGCCGCCGAAGACAACTGGAAGAAACACAGTTGACCGACTTTCATACCCGGGTAGAGCAGAATCGGCATAGTCGCAGTGTTCGATAGTTCCAAGGTGACGTGACCGTTGAAACCGGGGTCGATGAAACCGGCAGTGGAGTGGGTTAATAACCCCAGGCGTCCCAGTGACGATTTTCCTTCCAGGCGTGCAGCAATGTTGTCAGCTAGGCGCACTCTTTCCAAGGTGGATCCCAGCACGAACTCTCCGGGGTGGAGGACGAATGGTGCGCTCTCCCCCACATCAATTAGATGAGTCAGGTCGTCTTGGGGTAGCGCCGGGTCGATTACCGAGTATTTATGGTTATCGAAAAGTCGAAAGTAACGATCCAGGCGCACGTCGATAGAGGCGGGCTGAATCATTTTGGGGTCATAGGGGTCAATCTCGACTTCCCCGGAGGCACACAGTTTGGCAATGTCACGGTCAGATAAAAGCATGGTTTCAGTCTAGCGCAGCCCGCATACTTGTTAGGGGCGGGTAGCTATTTTCCTTACGCAGGTTACTAAAACCGCTATTTAAAGAGGACGCGCCCGCTCATCCATCCCAATCCGGCGGTAGGCGCGCGGGATTGCGAAAAATGACCACACACATCCGCTAAATGCCAATGCCCCGGTAATCTCGGCTGCTACCGCCGCGCTAGCCAGTCCCACTATGGCGGAGGTAAGGAAGGGGCCAACGGTGGGGCCGATTTGGGAAATGGATTGCCAGATGCCTAAGAATCGCGAGCGTCCTACCTCGGGAGATAGGTCTGCTCCCATAGTGAACAGAATTCCGGCAGCCAAACCGTTGCCGAGCCCCACGGTGCAGGCAGAGATGAAATAGGGAAGCAGGCTACCTGCAAGCCCTAAGGCAATGAATCCTGCGCCCATAATCGCTAGGGAAGGGATGATGGCGGCGCGGCGTCCGAACCGATCCATTAGCTGCCCGGAGGCATAGAAGACCGCCACATCCAGCAGGGCGCTAACCGCGAAGGTTGCGGAAATAACTTCATTAGACACACTTAGGGTTCGCCCCACCAGTGGTACTACCACTATTTGTCCTGCTCGCACCAGTGACAGCAATATCGCGCACACCGCCAGCAGGGCGGTGGCTGGTGCGTCGGCGGAGGATCGTGCCCCTGGCTTAATGGGAGTGGTGGCGGGGGTGGTTTGCTTTCCTGTTGATTCCCGATCGCCGGTTATTGCCCCCGCCAGCCCGGCTTCCAACATATGCGGATCAGGAGCGGTAAATACGGCCACTAATACTGCTGCTAGCAGCGCCGTTACTATCTGTAAGTAGAACGCTCCTTCAATTCCCCAGGCGGCAATCACTGCCGAACCGATGGCCGGACCTACCAGTCGCCCTAGCCGCGCGATCCCTCCTAACATGGCCATTGCCCGGGCTCTAAAAGTAATCGGAACCGTTTCGGTTACGTAAGATTGCCGCCCTAGCTGCCAGATTCCGCTGGAAAGTGCCAGAGCCACTATTGCGCCTAGATAAATCATTTGCGCAAAACTCTGTCCAGGAAATCGCAAAGAAATCAGGGTGGCAACCAAAGCGGAGGTTGCCAGTAATGAGCCGGTAATTAGGGCGTTGCGATCTCCTAACCGGTCTACGAAACGCCCGATAAGCGGGCCGGTGATCACTGCAGTAACGCCCGCGATTCCTACCAGTGCCGAGGCTAAAGCCGCGTGCATTCCCAGTTCTAGGGCGGTGATTACCGTAACCGCATTTAAGGTTCCCAGTCCGATTCCCCAGGTCAGTGAGGGCGCATAGAGCGGCAGGGTTAACTGCACTAGCGGCGAGGACGGAGGTTTTGGCACCTGGCAATTATAGTGTGAGCAGGGCACTTTTAGGACTTTTGTTCACCTTTGAAGCGGGTCTGTCATCTCAGGCGGCAGAGTTAAAACTTTGGCGACTGGGGAACTGTCTTTGAAAGTGAGTAAATAACGGCGGGAGTTATCAAAAATTAACCTATTAGCCAGGAAGTGTTCACCGATTAGCTGCCAAGCGGTAAACTCCTATTCCCCTTCAGTTAAGGAGAATCTCTTAGTACTTGGGTTGTGGCTAAGAAACTTTCTTCTGCGGTCGCCGGCGCCACGCCCCCGACCTCCTCAAAACCCAGGATCAATAACCCCAGCAGTAGCGCGACTCACAGCGCTAAACGCTCCGACAGACCAGACCGGGCGGAAGGATGGTTAGCAGCAGCGTTACTTATCCCCAACCTGATACTGCTGTTTGTTTTCACCTATCGTCCTCTCCTTGACAACATTCGCCTATCCTTCATGGATTGGAACATCTCCTCCCCGCAGGCCACCTTCATCGGTCTCGGAAACTATGTGGAATGGTTCCACGCAGATTCCACCGGACGAATCCTGTTAAACACGTTAATCTTCACTTTCGCCACCGTGGTCGGATCGCTACTCCTGGGACTTATTATGGCGATCATCCTGGATCAAAAGCTCTTTGGGCGGAATGTAGTGCGCTCAGTGGTTTTCGCGCCCTACGTTATTTCCGGCGCCGCCATCGGGGTGGCGTTCCAGTTCGTGTTCGACCCCAGCGTCGGTCTCATCCAAGACATCATGGTTCGCCTAGGATTCACTTCCATCCCCGAGTTCTACCAAAACCCCAACTGGGCGCTGTTCATGGTGACTATGACCTATATCTGGAAGAACCTGGGCTACACCTTCGTAATCTACCTAGCCGCCCTCCAAGCTAGGCGAATAGACCTGGACGAGGCGGCAGAGATAGATGGAGCCTCCCCATGGCGACGTTTCACTAAAGTGCTGTTACCGCAACTACGTCCTACTACGTTCTTCTTGTCAATCACCGTACTTCTCAACTCAATGCAAGTATTCGACATCATCAATGTGATGACCCACGGCGGCCCGCAGGGTACTGGCACTACCACCATGGTTTACCAGATTTACCAGGAAACATTCGTTAACGCCCGGGCAGGCTATGGAGCCACCGTAGCCACCATTATGTTCTTGATTCTGCTGGTAATAACCCTGCTGCAAGTGCGGGTAATGGATAGGGATAAATAATGAGCAACAAACTTTCATTTCTAAAACTCAATAGGGACGAGGACGTTCGCGAAGCTACGGCACATCCCTCTACCGTGTTCAAGGTAATCGGGTATATCGCCATGGTGATTGCCTTCCTGGGAATCATGATCCCGATTTATTGGATTGTGCTTACTTCCTTTAAGACCCAAGGAGATATTTACACTCACCCAGCGACCTATATCGCGAATCCCTTTACCACCGAGAACTACCGGGCAGTAAGCAGTGAGATACCCCTGGGCGCCTACCTGCGGAACTCGTTGATCATCACCATCATGCTTTCAGCGGTGAAAATCCTGCTGGGTGTGCTCTCCGCTTATGCCTTAGCGCTGCTGCGCTTCCCCGGCCGCAACCTGGTTTTCATCTTGATTATCGCGTCCTTGCTGGTACCTAATCAGATTACGGTGATTTCTAACTATTCGCTGGTAGCGGGAATGAATATGCGCAATACCTTTGCCGGGATTATTCTGCCCCTGGCAGGTACCGCTTTCGGCACTTTCCTAATGCGTAACCATTTCATGTCGCTACCCACCGAAGTTATCGAAGCGGCTCGGATGGATGGAGCCGGTCCCCTGAAACTGCTTTGGAGAGTAGTTTTGCCCATGTCGTGGCCAACCCTGTCCGCGTTCGCCCTGATCACCATTGTTAATGACTGGAATGAATATCTGTGGCCATTCCTTATGTCTGAGGACGAACGCACCGCCCCTATCCAAATCGGATTGACTTTCTTACAGAATAACGAGGGTCTCACCAACTGGGGCCCGGTCATGGCTGGCACCGTGCTAGCCGTCATCCCCCTCTTAATCGTGTTCCTGGTACTGCAGAAGAACATGATTAAGGGACTTACTTCCGGGGCAGTTAAGGGCTGACCTGGACAATCAGAAAGGTAAAAATGAATCGTACACGGAAATTGCTCCTCACTGGAGCCGCAGTTGCATCCCTGGTACTGTCTGGATGCGCCGGCACTTCCTCCTCGGGATCTGTCGAGCAAAATGACCCTAACGGCAAGGTGACGTTGGACGTGTGGTCAAACCACCCGGCTAGCTCGAAAGCTACCGAACAGGAAATTATTGCGGCTTTCGAGAAAGAAAACCCCAATATCAAGATTAAGCTCACCGACGCTGGGAAAGATTACGAGGAAGTGGCGCAAAAGTTCAATGCCGCTCTCACCGGTGGGCAAACTCCTGATGTAATCGTTGCGTCCGATGTGAACTGGTACAACTTCGCACTAAACGATAACTTTGTTCCCCTAGATGACCTGATGAAAAAGGTGGATGCAAAACCCGACGACTATGTAAAGTCGCTTTACGATGAGTACACCATCGATGGTAAGCACTATGCAGTTCCCTATGCGCGTTCAACTCCGCTTTTCTACTACAACAAAGACTTGTTCAAGAAAGCAGGTGTTCCCGACCGCGGTCCTAAGACTTGGGACGAGTGGAACAATGATTACGCACCTAAACTGAAGGCCTCCGGGGTACTGCCCCTGTCTATTCCTGACGGCGCCAACTACCTGGATTGGTACTTCCAGGGCATGATTTGGTCGATGGGCGGTTCCTATTCGAAAGATCTGACCGTGAACGTGGCAGATGAGAAGGGCGTGGCTGCTGGAAAGTTCCTGCAAGATCAGTTCAAAAACGGTTACTTTAAAGCCACTAAAGATGCCACTGTTCCGTTCACTACCGGGCGAGCAGCCGCGATGCTTGAATCCACCGGCTCGCTGCAGGGCGTTGAAAAGGACGGCAAGGTCAATGTGGGGACCGCATTCCTGCCCTCTCCCGAGGGCGTGCCGGGAGTTTCTACCGGAGGGAGCGGCTTAGCGATTCCCGCTAAATCCAAAAATCAAGAGGCAGCCGCCAAGTTCATCGCTTTCCTCACCAACACCGAGAACACCGTGAAGTTCTCGCAGGCTACCGGCTATATGCCGGTTCGCACCTCGGCGGTTGATTCCGCTGAAACCAAAGCATACGTAACAGAGCACCCCAACTTCCAGACCGCTCTAGATCAGTTGCCTATGACCAAAGCACAGGATGCCGCCCGCGCCTATGTCTCTGGTGGCGGTCAAAAGATTGGTGCCGCTTTGGACAAGATTGCACAAGGTGAGGACGTGAAGGCCACATTCGATGCCCTGCAGAAGGATTTGCAAAAGGTTATCGACAATCAGATTAAACCGAAACTCGATAAGAATAAGTAACTATTAGGGCGTATTGGCGCCAACAAGAAAGGAAATGCCTTGGCTAGCGTGACTTTTGAAAATGCATCCCGCCTGTTCTCGGGAGCAGCCAAACCGGCAGTTGATTCCCTGAATCTGCATATTGAGGACGGTGAATGCGTAGTTTTAGTCGGACCGTCTGGCTGTGGCAAATCCACTTCGCTGCGGATGGTGGCCGGCCTGGAGCCGGTCACCTCCGGACGAATCTTGATCGGCGGTGAAGATATGACCGGAGCCCGGCCGCGTTCACGTGACGTGGCGATGGTGTTCCAAAGCTACGCCCTCTATCCCAATATGACGGTTGCCCAAAACATGGGATTCGCCTTGGAAAACAATAGGATGCCGAAAGATAAAATTAAGGAACAGGTGCAGTGGGCAGCCCAGCTACTGCAGCTAGAGGATCTTTTGGATCGCAAACCCAGTGCCCTGAGTGGCGGACAACGGCAAAGGGTCGCTATGGGGCGCGCAATCGTGCGCAAACCCACCGTTTTTTGCATGGATGAGCCGCTATCTAACCTGGACGCGAAACTGCGGGTTTCCATGCGGGGAGAGATTGCATCTTTGCAGCGCGAACTAGAAGTCACTACTGTTTACGTGACCCATGATCAAGTGGAAGCAATGACTATGGGTCATCGAGTAGCGGTGATGGAGTCAGGGGTACTTCAACAGGTGGCTACCCCTACTGACCTTTACCGCAATCCGGTAAACACTTTCGTAGCTTCCTTCATAGGTTCCCCGGCGATCACCTTGTTCACTTTGCCTATTAACTCTGAAGGTCAAGCTCTGCTAGGTGATTTGCCTGTACCAATTCCCAGGACGGTGCGTGCCCAATTAAAAGAGGAAGTCATATTAGGGGTGCGCCCAGAATCCTGGTTACCCGCCAGTAAGGAGGAGGCGGCACTTTCCCTTACTACCCACATCATCGAACGCTTAGGTAGTCAGGCATTCCTATATGGGCAACCCCCAGAAAAAGTAGCTGCCACCCCGGATCGAGCTGCGGTGTTATTGCAGCGAGGGGTGTTCCCTGATCGTGGCGAGATCTATCGGACGAAGCCCAACTTAGAAGAACTTTACTTCTTCGATCCTGCTACGGGGCAGGCCGTATCCGAGAGTGCATCTTTGTCGCTTCCGGAAGTTTGTTAATCGGAAAAATAAAACCGTGTAGTGAACTTAAAGCAGTTAACTTGAACTTTCACCAAACACAGACTGAGAGACGGCTAAACTTTTTGTTGTCCCCTCCCCTAGCTAGTGATTCGTTCAGAAATTAATCTCTCCCCCGACGGTTTTGCAAATCTGTGCAAACCTGTCGGGGGAACTAATTGCAGCGAAAGACCTTTTAGCTTTTGAGAGGACGTGTAGTAACAAAAAATCGCGTGTGAATATGTGCAAAGTGCGCACTAAGCCCGACGAGAAATGGATGTGCGATATACGCTGAAAAAGAGCCGCAGGGGCGAGATCTTGTGGCAACTACTGAACGCGCGGCAGCGAGGCCGCGTTAGATTCTGGAGGCATAGGGTGAAAAAACTTGAAGTCGATGTGGTGGTGATTGGTGGCGGATCCACCGGCAGTGCCGTGGTGCGCGATGTGGCTATGCGGGGATTTAAAACCGCTCTGGTAGATCGGGTCGATCTAGCCCAAGGTACCACTGCAAGATTCCACGGTCTACTCCATTCCGGAGGACGCTACGTAAAATCGGATCCCGAATCCGCCACCGAATGTGCGGAAGAAAACGCTATTTTACGGAAAGTTGTTCCCCACGCGATAGAGGACACCGGCGGCCTATTTGTAACTACTTCCCAAGACAGTGAAGAACACGCCGATATTTTTTTGGAATGTGCACAAAAGACCAAAGTGCCTGCCTACGAGATTTCTGTTGCCGAAGCTCTGCGACGCGAACCGCGCCTGGACCCTAAACTAAAGCGAGCTTTCGCAGTACAAGATGGCACTATCGATGGCTGGAAAATGGTGTGGGGGTTTGCTGAGTCAGCTAAAGAGTACGGCGCGGAAATCCTCCCCTATCACTGGGTGACCGACATTGAGGTTACCGACGGAGCTGTTAGTGCTGTCATTTGTGAAGATCACAAGAATGGTGGGGAAAAAGTCCGCATCGACTGCCAGTTCGTAATTAATTGCGCAGGGCCTTGGGCAGGTGAAATCGCCGCCCTGGCAGGTTGCCATGATGTAGATGTAGTTCCCGGCGCCGGGATCATGATTGCCATGAATCACCGCATCTGCCAGCACGTAATCAATCGCTGCGTTTACCCTTCGGATGGAGATTTGATTGTGCCTGCCCATCAGGTCGCCATTATCGGTACTACCGACCAGGTGGCACCCAGCGCCGACTTTTTGGAGATAAAAGACGAAGAAGTCCAGCAAATGCTAGACGCGGGGGAAGCTCTACTGCCCGGATTCCGTCATTCTCGTCCTCTGCACGTATGGATGGGAGCGCGTCCTTTGGTTAAAGACAACCGGGTCGCCGCTACCGATTCGCGCCATATGTCCCGAGGAATGTCGATAATGGATCACCAGGAGCGCGACGGAGTAAAAGGAATGCTCACGGTGGCGGGCGGAAAACTAACTACCTGCCGGCTCATGGCCGAACGCGCTGTGAACATCATGTGCGAACTGATGGAGGACGTACGCCCCTGTCGCACCGCTCAGGAAGCAGTACCCGGTCAGGAAGATTCCCGCGAGCATCGCCTCACCGACCGCTTGCAAGCGCGAGAAAAACAGTGGAATAAAGACCAAATAATTTGTGAATGCGAACTGGTTTCTCGACGGATGCTGGAAGAAAAAATCCAGGAATTCCCCAATGCTTCCCTCGATGATCTGCGCCGGCAACTCCGAATCGGGATGGGGCCATGTCAGGGCGGGTTCTGCTCCATGCGTTGTGCCGGGATTGTCAATGACCAAGGCGCTGCCTCCGTTGAGCGGGCAACCAACATGATTTCCCTATTTATGAAGAATCGTTGGATTGGGATCAAACCCATCCTGTTCGGGGAGTCCGCCCGGGAAGTCGCGCTCGATAACTGGATTATGCAGGGAATTTTCGACCTGGAGCATGCACCTGGCAAAGGACAACTGAGCGAGGTCGCACTCAACCCGGTGGAACAAGAACGCGATAAACGGGAACGCGAAGCCGTAAAGGAGGCACTAGCGTGAGAGACGTAGTAGTAATCGGTGCTGGCCTTTCCGGACTCAGTGCTGCAGTTCGGCTGCTTCAGGCCGGGCGGGAAGTTGATTTAATCACCAAAGGCATCGGGGGTATCCAGCTCGGGCAAGGCACTATTGACCTATACGGATACAGCCCAGAGCGGGTAGATAATCCCCTAGAGGCAATCGATCAGTTACCCGAATCCCACCCCTATGGAAAGTTGGGGGCAAAGGCAGTTGCCGATTCAGCAAACTGGTTAAAGGAGCTGCTAGGAGCGGATTTGCTGGTGGGCAACCCCGATAAGAATGTTTTTTTGCCTACCTGCCTGGGCGCTTGGCGTCCTACCTGTTTGCCGCAGCCTTCCATGTTGGCGGGAGCAGCCGCGGACGGCAAAAAATATGTGATCGTGGGGCTGCGCCAGTTAAAGGACTTTTATCCGCAGATGGTGGCGGAAAATATGCAGAAAGGGGAACTGCCTGGTGGCGGCGGTGTTAGTGCGCGTCATATTTGGGTAGATATTCCGGTGCGTCCGGGCGAAGCAGACACTTCCGGGTTAAATTTCGCACGCGCCCTCGATAGGGAAGATTTCCGGGCAAGGTTCTGTGACCTTATCAAGCCCTACTTAGAAGAGGGCGAAGTGGTTGGTTTCCCGGCGGTGCTGGGGCTAAAAGACCGGGATGCTTGGAAAGATATTGCCCGTCGCCTGAGCCATGAGGTGTTTGAGATTCCCCTGCTACCGCCCTCTATTCCAGGGATGCGGATCAATGAGACCCTAACCCAAATGGTACGTGACCTGGGGGCACGCTATATTATCGGCTCGGAAGTGACCGGGCTTAGTGCCCGAGATGGCCGCGTGGAATCGGTTACTATCAACTCTGCGGGGTCTGACACCATCATCACGGCTAAACACTTCATCTACGCTGGTGGCGGCTTTGAATCGGGAACTTTGAATGTGGACTCTTATTGGAAGGTGAAAGAACGCGCCTTTGATTTACCGCTAGTAATCCCGGAAGGACCGCTAGTTCACGAAGACTATTGGGGACCAAACCAACCACTGTTCGAAGTGGGAGTAAGGGTCGATTCCCAGATGCGGGTACTGGACACGTCCGGGGCTCCGCTATATCAGAACCTGTATGCCACTGGCGGATTGCTTGCGGGAGCCACCCGGTGGCGGGAAAAGTCCGGTGACGGGATTGCTGTAGCTTCCGCTTTGCGGGCTTGTGACACGATTTTGGGAGATACCAATGACTAAGGATTTACGTAATAAACCCGAGTTTAATCCGCTGATGCGAGCCAGCTTGGATGCTTGCGTCAAATGTACGATTTGTGAAACCCAATGCCCGGTGGCAGCGGTTACTCCCCTGTTCCCCGGACCTAAATATGTGGGTCCGCAGGCGGAGCGTTTCCGTAAGGGGCTATCGGTTGATCACACTATTGATTACTGTTCCAGCTGCGGTACCTGCACTTTGGTCTGCCCGCAAGGGGTAAAGGTTGCAGAGCTCAATAACGTGGCCCGCGCCGCGATGAAGCAACAAAACGGCCGTCCGCTTCGCGATGTGCTCATCTCCAACACCATGTTTATGGGTAAGGCAATGACTCCGGTGGCGCCGGTCGCGAACTGGGCGCTACGGCAAAAGCCGATTCGACAGATCGTGGAGAAAACTTTCGGGGTTCACCATGAAGCTCCGATGCCGGTGGCGGATGGTTTCAGTTTTGAAAAATGGTTCAAGAAGCATACCCGCACTGCTCCTGCCCCCACTAAAGGCAAAGTGGTGTTCTTCCACGGTTGCGCGGGTGAGTTCTTCGAAACCACCACTTCTATACGCTCGGTGCAGATTCTCGAGCACCTGGGATACGAAGTGCTGGTACCGCCTCATGGCTGCTGCGGTCTAGCGCAGCAGTCTAACGGTCTTTATGACGGGGCAAAGAAGCTGATTCGCAAGCTGGCGCATGATTTGAACGTTCCCGGGGATGACCTGACAATCATCGGTTCTTCCGGTTCTTGCGTGGGCATGGTCAAACATGAAGCCCGCGAGATTCTGGGAGTTCAAGATGAGGAGCTCGAGCAGGTTTCGCGGCGCATTTGGGATATTTCCGAGTTCCTGCTGGATCTTTACGACCGGGGAGAACTGGACCTGGATAATCTGGAGCCGATTAATCTCACGGTTACTTATCACGCTCCTTGCCAGCTCAAATCCACGGGCATTGGTACCCCAGGCAAGCAGCTGCTGGACAAGATTCCTGGGCTGACCGTCCACGAATCCGGAGCCACCTGCTGTGGGATTGCTGGTACCTACGGGTTGAAACGCGAAAAGTACGATATTGCGCAGGCAGTAGGTAAGACCGCCTTCGACAAGATTAAGAGCACCAACTCTGACCTGGTAGTTTCGGATACCGAGACTTGCCGTTGGCAACTGGCAAAGGGCGGCGGCAAGCCGGCTGTCCACCCAATCTATCTGTTGTTTGAGGCCATGGGGCTAAAAGATAGCTAACACTAAGTTAACCGGGGTTTAGGCTCCGGTTGCTGGATATCTATTTTTGAGGACGCAGCTAGGCTGGTTTTTCAGGACGCGACTTATAGCTTCGGCTATAGGCAAGTCGGGTTCTAGCCAGTCTAGCTGTGTTACTTTTTCTGCCGGACTCCACTGCAAGCTGAGATGAGAGTCCCCAGCTTGCAGAGCCGGGAGCTCACGGGGATGGTAAATCATTACTCGCATCTGGGCGCCTTTAAGTAGTGGCCAGTTCCCCGCCGGGAGCGGTCCGGGTAAGATGTGCTTCAACTGAGAGGGAGGAATCTCCCAATCGAGTTCCTCTTTTATTTCCCGCACTAACGCTGCTACCGGTTCCTCGCCCTCGCGCACTTTTCCGCCCGGTAGCTCCCATTTACCGCGTAGTTTTTCCGGGTAGGAACGCTGCGCGCACAGTAGTTTGCCATCGCAGATAGCCGCTAGCGCCACTACGAAAGTCATTTGTTCCTCCCTGGGGTTGATGAGTCCAAGTTAGCCGCTTAGGACATCGTCGCCGGTCATTTATTCTCACTTTAATCGCTCGTTTTGAGTGGGGCGGCGGTACTGGTTATACTCTAAAGGCGGCTAGATGCCAACGCGGGTGTAGTTCATCGGTAGAACGACAGCTTCCCAAGCTGTAGAGGCGAGTTCGATTCTCGTCACCCGCTCTGAACGGAGGTACAAGCTCAAGCGCGGAACGCGTTTGAATGCTTGTAACCGGAGTGAAGAAGGGTCGTAGGGAGCGCAGCGACCGAACACCCGCTCTGAGTGAGGATCGTGAGTATGAAAGCTTGCTTTCATATTTCTGATCCGAGCGAAGAAGGGTAGGCACCGCAGGTGCAACTACCCGCTCAAAGTGAGCTGCTGCTAGTCACCCGAACCGAATCCCACGATGACCTCTTCTAGTGGCACGGTTTAGTTAGTTTTTATCTGAGTCAGACGTAGATTGTTTAAACCGATAGCACAAAACATAACAGGTAATAGCAAGAGCCAAAGTAGAAAGAATATTAGCTACCCCAGTAATAACGCTGACTGCACCGCAGAACAGTAGTACCGCGAAAACTCCACTACAACCCACTAAGCAGCAACCAATAACCCAGTACAGATCGGGATTCTCGTACCACCGCATGACCACTGCCCCCATCCCATAAAATCTTAAGATCTGTCAGTCAGAATACCGGAAAATTCCGCAGCTCGATTTTTCTTGTCCTGCTTTTAGAATCACCGCCCGGAATTAGACGGCTTACAGTTTGTCAGCCCCTTCGTTTTTAACAACCAACAGAACAATGGATTACAAATATAAAATAATGAAGTACACTGACAATAACTATAAAAAAGGAGGATACGTAATGAAACCAACAACATCAAATGTTAATTTTAAACTCGATACTGATGTGAAAGAGTCGATGGAAGATGCTTGTAAAGCTATGGGGTTGACTCTGACCGCCGCCTTTACAATTTTTGCCAAAAAAGTTGGGACTGAACGACGTATCCCCTTCGAAGTGGCGGCACCAGTATCCGATTACGCGCGCGCTTTACATCGAGATTCGGCAGCCTACCGCGCAGGACAGCTCGACACCGTCAGCCTAGAAGAAATGATGTCTCGCTATGGTATGGAGAATTGATTTCACTCGGCGCGCAGAAAAGGCTCTCAGCAAGATTGATGCCACCTCTGCGAAGCGAATCCTAAAAGAACTCCATATTGTTAGCCAGCTAGATAACCCCCGCTCAAAAGGTAGAGCCCTGAAAGGCGAACTATCCGGCTACTGGCGTTATCGCGTGGGAAACTACCGGGTTATCTGCGACATCATGGACTCAGAGCTGCTAATCCTAGCAATCGATTTAGGACACCGCCGCGATATCTATGACAAATGAAAGCCAGTAATTTGCACTGATAAAGTCTATTCCAATAAGCATCATCGGCGATTATCTTCCAGTGACGTTCGACCGTACTACCCAAGGAAAAACAGGCGAAGAAGAGCCGTAGAGAGCGCAGCGAGCGAACACCCACTCGAAACCGGGCTCCACGAAATTCGCCTCGGGGCAGATTGGCTGTTGATATACTGTGTCGAGCAAGCGAGCTGCTGTTGACACTAACCCGAACCGAACCACGCGATGACCTCTTCTAATAGCACAAATCCCGGTAAAGCAAACCTTAAGTATTTGCGCTTTAATGTATCCCAGCTGGAGTCGATTTCCGCGTTAATTCCAGAACAACGCCGGGGTATCTATGTGCTCCAATTTTTCAACGGCGAGTTTTATGTCGGTCAAGCACAGAATGTAGTAACGCGTTTTGCTCAGCACCGGCGTGGTCACACCAATCACCATGAAGCTTGGGATGACATAGAGAAGTTATGGTTTATGCCTGTACCCCAAGACTTGAACTTGACGGAAATAGAAGATAGAGAAATTCGCAGATTTCGGGAATCTGGTAAGCCTTTGCGGAATCGTGCTCTGAACTTAGGTCACAATCAACCCTCAAAACTGGATAAAGCGATACCGGTGGAGGAACAGCATTCTTGGGTACTTGGGGATGGCCCCTACGATTTGTGCGGCACGAAAGAAAAATTACCTTCCTTGGGAAATGAACCTTCGAAGTTTCTAAAACAGGTTCCTGATGAATACCGAGATCTCATTCTCGCTGATTTGGTTTTTGCTTTAACAAATCTGGTTCCCGAAGCTATCAAGCTTGAAGGAAGGTATTGGACGATTTCAGATTATCCAAGTACTGCAGGAGGTCGTTGGGCAACACTAAATACCGGGACTCTGGAACTTCTTTTCTTCCCGAGAAGGGAGGCCTCGGGACTTTCCTGTCTCAATACTACTGCCGGAACGTTTTCGCATAGCAGGCTGCTCTCCCTATCGACACCTTGGAAGCGTTATACCCGAGGGTTTTTTGTTGACCAAGTAGACTACAGGTCCACGTCCGCCGACCAAGTGGTGTTTACCAGCGGTGACTTAAAAAGAATCTGCCAAAAATACCCAAAAATATTACAAGGTGCTAGAACTTTTGCATTGCAAGCCATGCGTCAAAACACCTCTGGAAAGTTTGCCCGCTGGCATTCACAATCACTAACCAGAGATATCTACCAGTTTGCTCTCGAAAATGACCTCCACATAAATACAGATTGAAAGCATCAGAATCTAACTGGTTTATAGATAAAGCTAGCAACTTCCCGCCTCTAAAGATTTTCGCGCGTAAATCATTAGTAACCGTCAGTACAAGTTAAAGAAACTTTTCATGCGGCGGAACCATTAAAATCATCGCCCAGTTTTAGATGACTTGTGGCTGCCCCCCCACATTTTAAGTTGCCCCCGCTATCCCTTCTTTACCTACGAAAAAGTTCATCGTGAGTTCCGGTTCGTTGAAAATAGGCAACCTGGCCGCAGGTTCTCCAAATCACCAACCAATCACCCGCATTAGCCACGTGGCACTCATTGCTCCCACCCCATTGGCCCGAGAGCTTATGCATTCTGTGGCGTTGCTTCAGGACACCGAGCGATTCACGCGAGTTTTCTAAAATCAGATCAATGACAGCCTCCAGTTCATCGAGATTCCACTGTCTTTTAGCAGCTTTTTTCTTTAGATCCCTACTAAAAGCAGAAGTGAACTTGGCTGTAAGCCTCCCATTCATGCTAACGCTGCTTCGATAACATCCCGACCACTTACATAGGTTTTACCTTCACCGCGCGCGATCATCTGCTCGGTTTCACGAATAGCTTCCAGACTCTCGGCATTAGGTCGCCGGTAATCGAAGGATAGCGGGATGGACTCAGTGTTCACTATTTCAGTGAAAAATGCGCGGATCACCGACGACAAATCAAGACCGTAGTTCTCCACCACTTTCGCTGTTTCTTCTTTTAACCCGCTATCAATTCTGACAGTTAAAGTGCTAGCTCCCATCAGCCCCTCCTTTCAACATTTGCACATACATTTTAAAATATCTGTCAGTACAAATTCAAGAGCTTTCCCTTGCTTCCCTTACGGAATCACCGCCAAGAATTGCACATGCCGGCAAAGGTCAGAAAATTATGGCTCGCTATGGCACGGAAAAAATGATTTGGGACACCGCCGCGATATCTATGA
Source organism: Varibaculum prostatecancerukia (assembly GCF_943169825.2). NCBI lineage: Bacteria > Bacillati > Actinomycetota > Actinomycetes > Actinomycetales > Actinomycetaceae > Varibaculum > Varibaculum prostatecancerukia. Next base: position 542,271 of record NZ_OW968402.1, on the reverse strand, counting down.
AAGATGAAAACTATAGCAAGCGCTAGTGAATATAAATTTTTCTACCTTTCCAATGGTTGATTAGCCACCGGTCATGGCTTGCTACAACTAGGGTTCCCGTCCACTCCTTTAAGGCTTCTTCCAGCGCTTGCATCGTCTCCAAGTCCAGGTAGTTAGTGGGCTCATCAATTATGAGCAAGGCGGGAGAGGTGGCCAGCGCTAACGCAATTTGGGCTCGCCGCTGGTTTCCGGCCGACAGCTCCGGGATGGGCTTAGTCCACAGGGAAGGATGGAGGACGCCTTTGCCGGCCTCGCCAATACCATTTTCCCAAACGGGGCTAGTAAACCTGGGATCGTTTTCCTTAGGAAGCTGCTGAGGAACCAGCCCGACCCTCCGGTCGCCGGTGATTGTGCCGCTACTTTGCGCACCCTCGGGTGGATGCCCACTATAGATCCAGTTCAATAAGGTAGATTTACCTGACCCATTAGCGCCAGTGACCAGCAGATGCTCTCCGCAGGAAAGATCAAAACTGACCGGCGCCAAGCGGCCGGCAACTGTGGCACGACGGGCAGCCACCGCGATTCCGGTGCTTACAGCGGGTTGATTGAGCTCAAAAGACAGGTCGTAGCTACGGGGTCTACGCACTTCCTGGTTGCTAAGATGCTCGCCTCGTTTATCGTCATTTCGCATTCGGCGCTGCGCGGTGGCAGCAGCGCGATCCGCAAAAAACTTCTTGGCTTTCCCCTCAGCGCTCGCCAGGCGTACGCCCCCGCGAGCTATCTTGCTAGCTTCCTGGCGATGTTTTCTCAGTAACCGTTTCTCGGCCTGCTGAGCTGCATGTAATTCCCGATGCTTGCGGCGGGCATTCGTTTTTTCGGCTAAATATTTCGAGTAGGCGCCCGCGCAGCGATAAAGACCAATAACCTGACTACTACCAGTAGCTTTAGCTAGTTCATTCCATAGTGCTACGTCCATATCGTAAATAACCGTGGCAGTGTCCTCGATAAACGCCCGGTCGTGACTCGACATCAAAACCGCGCCTCTCCACTTATTAACGGTTTCTACTAGAAAATCGATTGCACGCGCGTCTAAATGGTTGGTGGGTTCATCCAAAATCAACACCTCGGGCTTCATGATTAGCGTGACCACCAGTTGCAGCCTCCCCCGCTCCCCCGGGGACATACTGCTTAAACTGCGGTCACGTCCTGATCCTGTGACCCCCCTCAATCCCAGCCTCGCCAAAACCTCCTTGAGCCGCGCCTCGAGCGACCAAATATCAAAACAGCTCATTAAGGCAAGTATCTGGTCATAGCGCTGTCCCTCCTGGTCAGTATCAATACCCTGGCTCATTTTGGTGGTCGCGTCCTGAAACTGGGTATCGATATTTCGCAGAGGACGCAACGCGCATTCGAGGTAATCTCTGGCACTTCCACGATAATGTTCAATCGCCGGCACCTGGAAGAACTCAGTGTTTGTTCCCTCGATCTTGACCTTGCCTTGTTCTGGCAAAAGATCCTGGGAAGCGATGCGAAGCAGGGTGGTTTTCCCGCAACCATTGGGACCAATCAAACAGGCACGCTCACCCTCCCCTACCTGCAAATTGATGTTTTCGAGCAGCGGTTTAGAGGAATATGAAAAAGAAATATTTTCGAGAATGATGGCAGGCATAATAATCTCCAGGACGCAACGATTAAGGGCGGCGTCTCAGCTGAGCTGAGTAGAGATTACAATGTCATCGGAAATTAGCTCCCCACTTGGATAACATAACGAGCACCTAGCGCGTTACCTACCTTGATTTTAGCTAACCCCCTAACAAATAGCTATCTATATAGGTTTTCCCAGGCAATCGCGGTAAATCATTACCCCAACTCCTGACCCAGAAGTTGTGTCACGGGGAGGGCGCACTCCCCCTTTAGGTAGTGGCAGCTCTACCTCCGGGTCGTTTTTAGCAATACCTAAAAATTAGTTTCAGCACTGTTCCCTGGGCCCGGCAGGCGGACTGAAATAGAGAGTATGAATCAATATCAAGAAAAAGAGGTGCTCAGCACCGATAACATTACAAAAAGTTTCGGAAACGTTCGCGCCCTCTCCGGGGTTTCTCTCCAAATTCACGAGGGCGAGTCGGTGGCAATCATGGGGCCATCTGGGTCAGGAAAATCGACCCTGCTGCATTGCCTATCCGGCGTCCTCGTTCCCGAATCCGGAAAGGTCTTATTCCGGGGCGAGGATATCGCGGCGCAAAAAGATGTGAAGCGCTCCCGGCTGCGGCTTAGCCAGTTCGGGTTTGTGTTCCAAGACGGGCAACTCATCCCCGAGCTGCCTGCCCGCGAAAACGTGGCACTCCCCCTGGTCTTGACTGGCACCCTGCTGCCAAAAGCTTTAAAGCGCGCAGATCAACTGCTCTCCCAACTGGGACTTTCTGAGCTGAAAAAGCGGCGTCCCGGAGATATGTCTGGGGGTCAAGCACAGCGGGTAGCAATCGCCCGCGCCCTGATCGGCAACCCGAAAGTGGTTTTTGCAGATGAACCTTCTGGCGCTCTTGATCAAGCTACCGGATACGAAATGATGGAAACTTTAACCCGAGAAACACAACGCTGCGGGGCAGCATTAGTGCTGGTAACCCACGATATTAACGTAGCGAAATGGTGTTCACGTCTAATCGAGATTCGGGACGGTCAAATCCACTCCGATCGCGCTCTAGCGCCACAATCCAGGAGGGCATAAATGTCGAGCACTAGTACAGCCAGCCCAGCAACCTCCTCGCGCGCACAAAACCTCAACTGGTTAACCTTTCATCTCACCAAAGCCCGTTTCCGCTCTCGCCAGGGTGAATCTCTGCTTTATTTGGCGTCAATCCTGGCCTATACGGTGTGTTCCGGATTGGCGTTAACGGTTGCCGGCGGCACCTATATGTTTTATAACCGCTGGATGTCCCCAACGGGAATTGCCGCCCAGCTACTTAAAGCCGATGCGAGTTTCGAAATCATTCTAAAGTTCTATTTCCTCTTAGCCGTTTTGGCCTGCACCTTGATCCTCCCCCCTTTAAGCTCGCTTGCTACTAAAGCGGCAGTATTGGGGGCACGAGGACGCGAAAAGCGTTTAGCCTCCCTACGCCTGTTGGGTGTGTCCTCCGCGGAGGTAACCAAGATGACCCTGCTAGATGCACTGATCCAAGCAGCTATCGGTTCCCTGATCGGTACTGCCCTTTATTTAGCAACCCTGCCTGCCTGGACATTTCTTGAAATAGAAGCCAAATATATAACGGTTAAAGAAATGCTGCTGCCCTGGTGGCTGCTGTTGATAGTGCTAGCGGCAATTATCTTGCTGGGGCAGCTTTCTTCCTGGTGGGGAATGCAGCAGGTAAGAGTTTCTCCCTTGGGAGTAACCCGCAGAGCGAGCCAACCAGCGCTGCGCATTTGGCGACTGGTAGCTGCGGTAGCTATTTTTATCGCCGCTTTTATTGTCAGCCAGGCGACCTTGGGGTTATCAAAAACCTGGACGATAGCGATAGTCTCCGCCGTTGTCCTGGTAGTTATTTTGGGGTTTAACTTGCTGGGACCCTACCTGTTGCAACTAAATGCCCGCTTGCTGGCAAAGGTGCCGATTCCTGCGATGGTACTGGCGTCTCGGCGAATAGTGGCCGACCCCAAGACTACTTGGCGGCGCGTCAGCGGTATGGGGTTCTTAGCTTTTCTCGCGGGTTTCGTAGCCATGTCGCCAGTACTGGTCAATGGGGAAGATTCTGATCGCCTGGCTGACAACTTTATTACAGCCACCCGTTGGGATTTCCAAACTGGAGCCATGATTACCTTGGCGGTCAGTTTCGCGCTTTGTGCCTGTGCCATGTTGATTACCCAAGCGGCAACGGTGATTGAAAATGCCGAGCAGTCCCGGGCTCTGGCGAAAATGGGCGCCCCGCGCGGCTTCGAATTGCGCTCGATGTGGCTGGAAACCTTGGGTCCACTTGCAGTATCCGTGCTAGGAGGAGGCATCTTAGGACTAGTAGCCGCTATGCCGATGGTGCAAATGTTAAAGGAACAAACCGGACAAACCCCCGAGAATTCGGTGACCCAAATGTGCCTGTTAATGCTGGCCGGTTTAGCGGTTACGGCCGCTTCAATTCTCGCTAGCCACCCCCTGCATCGGCGTTTACGTCTGCTGCAGCAACGCGCTAATGACTAGGGGGAATAAAGAATCTAACTCAACAAGTGCGCCCTAAGGACGGGGAAACATCTCAAGAATGAAAGCTCCGGGAAAGCTATTGCAGTTTTCCCGGAGCTTTCACCATTTTTCGCATAGTTTTCACCCTTTTGGGTATTCATTAGCAAAATCCTGCTTGTTACTTTGAAAATGCAGGTTTCAAAGAAGAAAAACTGCACCAAGAATAAGTTTTACCCCGACCCTAAGGAGCTATCATGACTGGTCGACCTCCGATTACAAACGTACCAAGTACAGATGTACCTAGCGTCAAGAAGAATATGGCAATGGCGGCTTTAATCATGACGATTATCGCCTCTCTGCTAATCATCCTGGGATTTTTCCTGGCTGGGAAAGCAGGAGCCGCAGCCCTCAGTAACCTTGATGTCGCCGCAGCTCAAGCTGCAGACACCAAGCGACTTATTTTCTTGGGATTGGCTTCAATTTTGAACTTGGTGGCGTTCATCCTGGGATTAATCGCCCTGATTAAGTCCCGTCCCAAGACCATGCCGCTGATCATTTTCCTGGTGGTGATTTTCCTGCCGTCTATCGCCACCGGAATCGGAACGGCAATCCAAAACAGCATGGTGCACCTATAGGAGACTGCGTCCCGCTGTTAGGTATCTGTGCCGGCAGCGGGAACAGCCAACAAACAACTACTACTAAAGAAAAGAAGATTGATATGGGTTTGATTCAGGCAGTTAGCGGGGCAATCGGTGGCGCCCTCCAAGATCAATGGCTAGATGCGATTAGCGCTCAGGACATGGGCGAAGGCATCGTTTTTGTACGCGGCCAACAGATTAGAGGAAAAAATACTGGCACCGGAGCCATTATTTCGGACGGTTCTAAAATCTTGGTCTACGACAAACAGGCCATGCTGATTACTGACTCCGGCAAAATCGTGGACTTTTCTACCGAGCCCGGCGCCTACACTTACAGTTCTGCCACTGCACCCTCGCTATTTAATGGGAATTTTAAAGGTGCCCTTCGAGATACCTGGGAACGTTTCAAGTTCGGTGGGGCGCCCTCGGGGCAACAAAAAGCCTTCTTTGTAAACCTGCAGGAAATAAAAGGCATAAAGTTTGGTACTCCCAATGCCATTCAATATTTCGACAATTTCTATAACGCGGAACTTTTCTTGAGGTCGCACGGCACTTACTCGCTGCGAATCGTTGACCCCATTAAGTTCTATATGGAAGCTATCCCCCGGGATGCGGAGCGAGTACATATCGATGACATCAAAGAACAGTACCAATCCGAATTCTTAGAAGCCTTTTCGGTGGCATTAAACAAGATGAGCCTGGACGGGATTCGGATCTCCCAAGTCCAGTCCCATATGACCGAGCTATCCCGCTATATGCGCGATGCCCTGGATGAAGAATGGGTCGAGCAGCGCGGTATTGAGGTGCAAGCCGTAGGTATCGCCTCCATCTCCTACGATGAACAGTCGCGCAAGATGATCGATATGCGCAACCAGGGCGCCATGTTGCAAGATCCCTCCATCCGCGAAGGTTTCGTACAGGGAGCAGTAGGTACCGGCATTCAAAATGCTGGCTCCAACCCGGCAGGAGCCGGAGTCGCCATGATGGGCGTAGGTATGGGAATGAACGCCGCCGGAGGCTTCATGCAATCTACCTCCGCTTCCAACCAAGCCCAAATGGCCGCTGAGCAACAAGCAAAGCAGCAGGCAGGAGCGGCTGAAAACGCTGGTTCCTCGCCTGAAGCCTGGAGATGCCAGTGCGGTGTCCAAAATACCGGCAAGTTTTGTGGAAATTGCGGTCAGCCACGGCCGGCGACCCCCACCCCCGGAGGCTTTTGCTCCAACTGCGGAAAGCCCCTACCGGATCCCAAACCAAAATTCTGTCCCGAATGCGGAACTCCAGTCGCTTAAACCAGCGCTACCCGGGTTCTTGGCAGCCTCAAATCTGGCGCGCGAGGCTCGCCACTAAGAACCCGGCACTGGGGAACCGTTTTTATTAAGGAAGGGAACTAATCGTGAGTGATCTGCAACTAAAATGCCCGGCGTGCGGGGCACCCATTAATTTTGATGTGCCCAGCGGGAAAATGAAGTGCAACTATTGCGGCGCCATGTTTTCCGTGGAAGAAGTAAATCAGTTTAACGGGATTTCCGCCGCTAACCAGGAGCTTAATGCCGCCTACGAAGCGCAAAAGGCAGGCTCGCAGCCCCCGGCCCCACCCCAGGTGCCGCCGGGGCAGCAGGCAGATTCAACGCTAGCGGCGCAAACGGATAGCGAGGGCGCCCAGATTCCTCCCGCGGGCGCTGTTGCCCCTGTCCCTCAAACCGGTTGGGTGGAGCCTCCACCCACCTATATGGATGAGGCGACCGGGCAACAAATGGCGCAATTTGAATGCGATTCTTGTGGCGGAGAAATCATCGGCTCCCCCGACATGGTCAGCGCCAAGTGTCCCTGGTGTAACAACAATATTGTTGCCACCGGGCAGTTGGTGCGTACTCGGGTTCCTGACCGGATGATTCCTTTCGGGATGACCAAAGAACAGGCACTAGCCGCTTTCAAAAAAGAAGCATCACGTTTGAAGCTGGCTCCCAATGCGTTCCAGCACGCTAGCGTAGATGATATTCAAGGTGTCTATATCCCCTATTGGCTCTATGATGCCAGCGTTTACGGGACGGCCGAGTTCGAGTGTGAACACACTAGAAGCTGGTCTGATTCGGATTATACCTATACCGAACATGATGTTTACCAAGTTTCGCGCAGCGGCAATATCGCCTATCTAGATGTTCCGGTCTCCGGCACTTCCAAAGTAACTGAGGATCTTACCGAGTCGATAGAGCCGTTCGATTATTCCACTTCCGTAGGGTTTTCACCGGCATATTTAACCGGGTTTATGACCAATAAATACGATGTAGAAGCCGAGGAAGCTAACCCGCGTGCCCTCGATAGGATGCGCAATTCTGCCAAGGACGTTCTAAGGGACTCAGTTACCGGCTATGACAGCGTAAAAATGACCAGTTCAGCTTTCGAGCCGGCCTTCGGGGAGCTCGAATATGTGTTCTTGCCGGTCTGGCTGTTGAACGTGGATTTCCAAGGCAAAAACTATAACTACGCCATGAACGGTCAAACCGGAAAATTCGTGGGTACCTTCCCCGTTTCTAAAGCTAAGTACTGGGGCGGATTAATAGGTATCGCTACCGCTTTGGCCGCCGTAGTGGGATCGGTATTTATCCCATTTATCATGCCTTGGTTTCTCGATTAGGGGGATTGAATGATGAGTATTTTCAAGAAACTTGCCTATATCCTGGCTGCTACCGCCTTGACCGCATTCCCGTTGATGGGACTGAACCTAGCTAACGCACAGGCAGCAACGCCTAATCCGGCAGCGGCGGTAGCACTTTCCCACCCGGCTGCGCCAAGCGTTCTCGCTTCCGCCAGCGATGACCTGTCTGACATTATCAAGTTTCCTGACGATCAAGAGGTGCAGTACCAGGGCGGTCAAGAGAACGCATCCGCGGCAGCTCCCTTCATTCGCGACCACTCTAAAATTTTTAGTGCCTCGAAACTTCCTGCCTGGGAAAAACAGTTACAGGCACTAGCTAATAAATATGGGATAGCCCCCTACGTGGTCACAGTTGACGATTTCGATTATTTGTCCCCCGAACAATGCGCTGCTAACTACTACAACGCGAACAAACTCGGACTGGATCTCAAGTCAGCAAACGGGGTAATCATGATTATTAACCCCTCTACCAGGGATTTATGGTTCTTAGGTCATGGCGAGGGCGAGAAAGCACTCACCCCTTACGGGGTTGACAGATTATATGAGCACGTAAAAAAGCCCCTAGGTGACGACGACTGGGACGGGGGCATGGAGGTTTACCTGCAGCAAATCACTGATTACTTAGAGCAGTGGAAGGCCGGCACTCCCTACAACGAAAATCATCCGGTACCCTATCGGATGACCCTGGAGTCCACCCTTTGGGGGCTGGCAGTGGCGCTAGGACTCGGCGGCGCAGGCGGGTATGGGGTGATGCGGCGGATTGAACGCAAACATCACACCGCCCAGCAACAAGCCGGCGCCGCTAGCTATATTGTTGCCGGATCAAACCAGATAACCGGAGGTAACGAAGTCTTTGTGAACTCCTATGTCACCGAGGTGGCGCGACCGAAGAAAAGCGGAAGCTCTAGCAGCGGTTCCTTTAGTTCTGGGGGTACCTCGTTTAGTTCTGGAGGCGGCAAATTCTAGGAAATACCCGGGGATCCAGCAGTATGCGGCCGGGGCTGGTCACCAGGAAAAGCCTCTCTACCCGCCCCAATAAACAATCTTGCTTTGGTAAAATAGTTCTAACGAAGGCAGCGAAACCTCCAATGGCGGGGGGAGGCACGGGAGGGCGAGCCGTTGACGCGGATCACTATTGTTGAGGATCAAACCATTCTGCTGGATTCTTTAGCTGCTGCTATCGATGCGGAAGCAGATTTTATGGTGGTCGATAAACTCTCCGATGCCGCCGATATTCACGCCTCCCAGCGTTTACATCCGGCAGACCTGGTGCTAATGGACGTAGTTACCGAGAACTCTTCAGGATTGAAAGAATCTGCCAAGTTCAAAGCCGCACACCCCAGCGTGAAAGTAGTGGTGTTTACGGCGATGCCTGATGCCTCATTCGTTGAGGAAGCGCAGACGGCCGGAGTCGACGCTTTTACCTACAAAAATATCTCTACCTCGGATTTACTGACTCTATTGCGGGCCACCATAAAAGGGGAAAACAGTTTCCCCGACTCCCCCGCTCGACCTAGTTTTGGGGCTAACCAGTTTAATGACCGCGAAATGCAGGTGCTAAGACTGGTATGCGCTGGGTACCCCCGTAAAGAAATCGCGAAGAAAATGTTCTTAAGCGAAAACACTATTAAGTCTTATATCTCCCAATTGCTAGCCAAAAGTGGTTTTTCTTCGGTGGCGCGCCTAGCTTTATGGGCAGTGTCTAACGGCTACGTCGCCATCCAAGAAAACCGCTCTGACCCGGATTTTCCCGCCTAAAATCGGAGTTTCTATGGCTAGCGCAACTACCTGGAAGCGTCCTCCTAATCGCTTCCCCAGTTCCCCTGCCGTAGAATCGGTGCGGTCTACCTGGATCCAGGACTGGTTTTCTCATTTGGTGTTTGCGCTGCTCTTGGGGGTGGCGGTACTTACCTTAATTTTTGTTCCTTTACGTACAGTTTCTTTCCAAGCCAGCAATACCCTGGCGGTCCCTAATGATTTTGATCCGCGTCTGACCCAGTTTTTTCAGTCCCAGGGTTTAGCGGTCGAGCCCCACAGTGAATGGTCGCTCTTGCGACAACTGCGTTCCGGGGCAAACTTTGTAATCACCACCGAAACCACCGCAAACGCCGCTATAACCGCCGAGCCGAATGCCTCTTTCATGCCGCTTTACCCAAAATCGGTGGTTCTAGCCTCCCCGAATCCCCAGGTTGCCTCGGTTAATAATCTTCAGAAACTACTTTCGGGGAAAGAAAAAGTTTATTTAGACCAAGGAGTAGGACGCCTGGAACTGCTGAGCGCCTTGGCACTAACGACTACCCCCGGCAGCGAGGGCGCACAAGCTTTCTCCTCCCAGCAGGCCTCCCAGCTTTTGGAGGAACTTCAAGCGCAGGGACGACTAGCAACCGGATCGTCCCCTCAAGAGCTGAAGGACGCCCTTGCTCATGGCTACTTTTGCCTGACCACCGATAATCGCAGCGTCGCCAGTTCCCCCTCCGAAAAGCTAAACTACGCCAAGTTCCCTACAGTGACCTTTATGGAAGGGCTTTGGTCGCGGCACCCCGGAGGTCCCAGCCCAGATTTCCGGTTGCTACCTCCGCCTACTGATCTCCTGAATCCCGCTGCCTATCCCTCTTTGTCAGCGTCTTTTCAAAAAAATATTAACGCCACCCCGATTGACAACTTAGAACAGTTTAAGCAGTTCACCTGGGATCAAAGCCTGTCCAATGATACTTTTGGCGCTTCTTGGGAGTGGAAAAACACCAACGAGGCCTACCAAATCGGTTCCTTCATCGCCCTGCTGTGCCTGCTAAGTTTTTGGGCCGGTTGGCGCTTTTGGACCACTGTCTCCCCCTATGTTCGCCGAGCGGTACTGATTCAAGCCAGTTTGCTTGCACTGTGGATTTTAGCGCGCATAATCAAGCACTCTTTGCCGGGAGTCTACGAGCGTTACGCCTGGTACTACTACTATGTTCCGATTTATTCGACCTTGACCATCCTATTTTTTGTAATCGCGCACTCCTCGCGCCGCCTACCACCCGCCTACCGTAGCCTGCGCGCCTTTATAGTAGCGCTGGGGACGGCGCTAATGTTGATGGTATTTACTAACGATTTCCACCACCTGCTGTTGCGCTTTGGTCGGGGGCAATCTTGGGTGGACTATAAATATGGTCCCGGCTATTACCTTTATTATCTTTCAGTCTTGCTGCTGTTCGCCGCCATTCTTTACGTGGCGCTGTGGAGTTTCAAAGGCAACCGCACTCGCTTATTAGCGGCGTTAGGGGTGCTTTTTGCTTTTGCGGTCACCTACTCGCTCGCCTACACCTGGCGGGTTCCCCTGGTTAGAGCCAGCGAAAATGTGCAAATCTACTGCATCTTTTTCTTATTGGCCTGGGAGGCACTATTCTTTATCGGTCTGATTCCCCAAAACCGGGGTTACACTCGGTTCTTTAAGAAATCTACCGTCCCTATGGAAATCGTCGATCGCGACTGGGAACCCCGCTACGTCACCTCCAACCCTCTCTACCTGAACGATTCGGTTAAACGCCAGCTGCGGGAAACTAACACCCCGGTGTTGATAACCGATAATTCCGGTAAATTCCCGCGTACTCTCTACTGTCAGGCGCAGCCCATAAACGCCGGACACGTCATCTGGGAAACCGATATTAGCGCCGTTCAAGAGTTAGAGAAAACCTTGGCTGCCCTCCGAGAGCGGGAGGCTCACCAAACTAAGGTACTTTCCTCCGAATATGAAGCCTTAAAGCAGGTGCAACAGCCCTCCCAGGCGCCGCTGCTTTACGACCGGCTCGATGAACTGATGAATAATGCGCTGAGCCGAGTGCAATCCAATAGCGCCCGGCTGGGCAGTCACCTAGATAGCAATCAGCTTGCCGAACTTTTGCGCAGCATAAAAATGGATCTCGGCTACGCTAAACGCGCAGGTCTGCTCACTTTATCCTATTTTGAGAACGGAGAGGTTTCGGTCAACGTTTTAACCACTTTGTTAAGCCAGTCTTGTACGGATTTTTCTTACGCCAATGCTTTAGCAGGCTTGCACGGTCCCACCAGCGGAAGTATCCGTCTAGAGGAGGCACTTTGGGACCTAGAAGCTCTGCATCGCGGCCTGGGGTGCGTGGTGAGTCTGCCGGATTTAGCAGTATTCATAAATCTGGCGGTCAGCTCCGGCAGGCAGCCGGCCAAAATGAACTGGATTTTAGATATTCCCGTTAGCCAAATCGGTCTTTTACAGCCGCTTCTGGATTGGCCGCGAGCAAAAATCAAACTAATCATAGAAGACGGGGTAGTCAATCTGCAGATGCTACTCAAAAGCCCTAATGAGGACGCTAATGACTTAGCACCGCCCAGCGCGGAAAATCAAGAATTTTCGGAAGCTGCCGGTGACCCTGAAGACAGTAGTGGGGAGCAGAGTCAGTGAGTGCCTTATTTTATAGCCTTTCACCGGCTCTGTTAGCTGCCGGAACCGCCCTGATGATTATCGGTTCCCTGGAGGCCTGCCTATTGACGATGAGCCAATGGTTTATTCACCGCCGCCCCTTAGCCACCGGATTCCTATTGAGCGTGGCGGTGCTAATGTCCTTTTACACCTGGGGATTTGCGGTTACTATTATCAACTCGCAAGCCGGAATTTTTGTCCTCTACGATTATTATTTCGGCTGGTTTGTAGTGATTTGCCTGGGTTTGGGATTGGCGCTCCTTAAGACCACCTACCGCTTTGCAGCGGCGCCTTTACTGGTTTTCTTAACCGCGCTACTTCCTCCCATTGTGGGGTTTGGGGGAAAGTGGGTGCTGCTAGCTGCCGGAACTTTTTCCACCACTTGGCTAGGGGTCCAGGTGTGGCGCGAATGGCAACTGCTGCAGCACGACTTGAGTCCTTTCAGCATCAAAGAAGCCTTGGATCGTCCCGAACACGGGGTACTATTTTCTGATTCCCGAGGACACAATAAGCTCGCCAATTCCAGCATGGAAAGGTTACTAGATACCTTAAACCTGACTTCTCTGACTCGGTACGACACTTTGGCAAGCCAACTCCGGCAGCTGGCAACTGACAAAATAATTCCTGCTTACACCACTACTGAAGGTGCCAACGAGGAGGAAACAACTACCGACACCCCGGCTAACTTCCGGATAAATGCCCCCCAGGGGCGAACCTGGATGCTTAATCGCACCCAACTGGCTGATAAGGGACACATTTTGACACAATTGATTGCCCTGGACGTTAGCAAATATATGTCATTGAGCCAGGAACTTTCAGATGAAATTGACAGTTTCCAAGAGCGCCAAAAACAGCTTGCCCAGGAAACCGCTCGCCTCGATGAAGCCCTCACCAAGCGTCTAGTGTTAAGAACCCGTTCCTCTATTCACGACACTGTTTCCCAGCGGATCTCTTTCGTACACCGTTTCTTAGAGGATGGGGTTTCAGACGATCAGCGGCTGGCACAACTGCAGGCTCTGCTGGCGAAACTACCTACTGATTTAAGCCATGACCGGGCAATGATTCCCGCAACGGTTTGGCTGGATTCTTTGCAGGACTTGGCAACCGCCGCGCAGCTAGATTTGAACATTTCTGGGGAGTTGCCTGTCGAAGAAAATCGCGCTCTCTTGTTTGTGCAGGTACTGCGGGAGGGGATTACCAACGTATTGATCCACACCACCTCCACCGAAATGACGGCGCGTATGTGGGAGGACACCCATAGTTACTGGCTGGAAGTTTCCAATCCGGGGGTGGTCACCACTACTCCGGCTTACGGTACCGGTCTGAGCGGTTTGGAAGCTCGTTTGGAATCTGCGGGCGGCTCCTTGACGATTGTAACTACCCCCGGTTTTACCCTGCGGGCGCGCCTGCCGCGTTCCCACTAACTAGCAGGCAAAAAATACGTACTTTTGGGTGATTACTTACGCTAGCTACCTTCCTAGGGTTGAGGTTAGTGGGGCGAGGGAACTCCACCGGTCTTGATAACGGGAGGGAACCACCATGAGAAAATTATTTGCCTTAGCGGTTGCATTCGCCCTAGCTATTAGCTTGTCTGCCTGCGGGGGCGGAGGGAGCGGAGGGGAAAAGAAGGCTACCCCGGAAGGTAAAGCCCCCGAAACGAAAGTGGGGCTCATATCCACCACCGAGAATGTGGTAAAGCCGGAGGAAAAACAGCAAGAGGTAAAGGTAGATGATGCGGAAGCCCTAGCGAAAAAGTGGAAGGATAAAGGTAAAGAATTTGCCGCGAAAAAGGGAATTCAGACATTTAACATTGACCCGACTTTCGCGAACTTTAGCAAAGATGAAATCAAGAGTTACAGCCTATATCTCAACCACAATGGCGACTGGAAAGCCGGGAGTAAATTTAAAATTGGTTTCTATTGCCAGACGGTAAAACCAGCCACTATCGATGTGTGGATTGCTCCGGACAGCGATGAGAGCAGTTCCGACCGGAAAGGACAGTTAACCAAAGTGGCCTGCGGGACGGATAAACCGGCGGAGGCAACTTGGGAATATACCCTTCCTGCGGACACCAACAACCTATTGATTGTCCGCAACCAGCTGCCAGTGGAAGGCTTCATGGTTACCACTGACGAGTTACAAAAGTAGCCACTCGCTCTAGATAACTGCTGCTTAGTCTAAATAGTTGCTAACGGCGCTCCCGGTAACCCCCCCCCAGGGTTACCGGGAGCTATAACAGTGCCCTGAGCGCGGGCGGAAACTTGTATACGCAGGGAGAAAAAGTAGAAACGCCCGCAAGAAATCGTGAATTACTTAGCGAATGTTCCAGCAAAAAAGTAATATACACCTCACATTTTTTATTTCCTGGTATTGTGGCATTCTTTGGGAATATTATATCAATACGGCATTACTAACGATTGAATACTCACAATCCAACAGTAATACCACAAAAACAAAGTTTTTCTCTTGGAAAACCACAGACGAAGGGAACCATCATGTCCAGCGAGACAAATACCCTGGAACGCTCTCGTGCCAATGGTCTGGTCATCCGCAGTGCCGTAGTAGCCTCTGTCGGCGGCTTGATTTTTGGTTTTGACACCGCAGTGATTTCGGGAACCACTCACGCATTAGAAAAAGTATTCGAGCTAACCCCGCAGTCGCTCGGTTTCACCGTCGCCTCTGCAACCATCGGCACTATTGTCGGTGCGCTATCAGGTGGGGGTCTGGCCGATAAATACGGACGAAAAAAGCTACTATTCGCTATCGGCGCTCTATTCCTATTAGGCAGCCTAGGGACCGCCCTGGCACCTGCCTCTGCCTATTGGTTATTCCTAGCCTCTAGATTATTAGGAGGCGTCGGCGTCGGCATGGCCAGCGTGTGCGCCCCCATCTATATCGCGGAAATAGCCCCTGCCCGCCAACGCGGCCGTCTGGTTGGCTTGGTGCAATTCAATATTGTGTTAGGCATTTTGGTGGCCTACGCCTCCAATGCCATTATTCGCGGTATTGCCCCCGCCGATACCGCTTGGCGTTGGATGCTCGGGATTATGGCCGTTCCCTCCATAGTGTTTTTGCTATTGCTATTCACGGTGCCGGAAACCCCCCGTTGGCTAATGGCACAAGGACGCGATGATGAGGCAGAAACTATTAGCCTGAAACTCTGTTCCTCCCAGGAGGAGTCCGACCAGGAGCTGACCGAGATTAGGCAGCAGATTGAGCGCGACTTGGAACAGTCCAAGACCAAAGTTAATTTCTTCTCCAAGCGTTACCGCAAAGTAATGCTGATGGCGATCGCGATTGCCGCTTTCAACCAGCTTTCCGGCATTAACGCGATTCTTTACTATGCACCGATGGTTATGCAAGAGGCAGGAGCCGGCGAAAACGCCTCCTACCTGATGTCGATTGCGGTCGGATTCATGAACTTGGTTGCCACCATGACCGCGTTGACGGTAATCGACAAGTTGGGACGCCGTACGCTAATGCTGGTGGGCTCTTTCGGATACCTAATCAGCTTGGGATTCTTAACCTTCGTGATGTTCCGCTTTGAGGGCAACTTTACTTCCGGTTCCTCGGTGCTGGTTTTGATTGGTTTGCTGGTATTTATCGCCGCGCACGCCTTCGGCCAAGGCTCAGTTATCTGGGTGTTCATCTCCGAAATCTTCCCGAACAAGGTACGTGGTGCCGGACAATCAGTAGGGTCGACTACTCACTGGACTTTTGCGGCAATCACCTCCGGGGTATTCCCCTCTATGATTGCGTTCCTCGGGGGCGGCTGGTCATTCCTAATCTTCTTCCTGTGTATGTGCGGTCAGCTACTGTGGGTACTGAAAGTAATGCCGGAAACCAAGGGTATTCCGCTTGAAGAAATGTCCGAGAAACTAGGTGTGGAGTAACTACCATGACAGAAATGAAATCAACCGATCATCCTGTACTTTGCCTGGGCGAAGCCCTGATCGACGTTATTGAACGTGCAGGAAACATTGAAGAAAAAGTAGGAGGCAGCGTCTTTAACGTTGCCTGTGGAGTAGCCAGTTTGGGGCATCCCACCTCCCTAGCTTCTTGGTGGGGCGAGGACGCGCGTGGAAAGAGCCTGGAAGAAAAATTAGCCACCGCCGGGGTTAAAGTTGTCCCTGGCAGCGCTAACGCTCAGAAAACTCCGATAGCTAACGCCCATATCGACGATAACGGGCAAGCAACCTACGATTTCGAGTTAGAGTGGCAAGTTCCGTCCCTGCCCGAAGTTTCTGCTCTTAGCCACCTGCATACCGGTAGTTTCGCCGCTACCTTGGCACCCGGTGCCTCAGCAGTGGCCGAGGCAGTGAAGGCAATGGCGGCTCAAGGCACCGTCAGCTACGACCCGAATGTGCGCCCCTCCTTGATGGGTACCCCCGAAGAGGTACGGCCGCGGATTGAAGAACTGATCAGCCTAGCCGATGTGGTCAAAGCCAGTGACGAGGATATTGCTTGGCTCTATGGCGAAGACACTCCCTTAGAGGCAGTGTTGCGGAAATGGAAAGCTATGGGGCCGGGTCTGATTGTGGCTACCCGCGGGCCGTGGGCTACCTATGCAGTGTGCGCCAATGACCGGGATATGTTGGCGGTCGATCCCCTAAATATCGAGGTCAAAGACACGGTGGGTGCCGGAGATTCTTTTATGGCGGGACTGATTTCGGGGCTACTGGATGCGGGGCTATTGGGCTCGGCAGAAGCCAAACAGCGACTACAGCAAGCCCAACTCAGCGATGTTGAAGGCGCCCTGCACCGGGCAACTATCACCTCAGGGATTACGGTAAGCAAGGTAGGCGCCTATGCTCCTACTCAGGCGGAGGTCGCTAAGGTACGCGAGAGTGATCCTACCCTCTAGGAAAGGATCATCCTAGAACTAAGGACAGCATGGCAAGGCCTGCGGGGTGTTAAAGTAACGCCCCGCAGGCTTTTTACTGCTAGGAAACGAACTAGGAAACGAATTCTTGTCCGTAGTAGCAGGCTCTAAGGATATTTTCTACTTCCGCTATCGTGGCTTTACGTGGAGTACCGGTATAGGACTCTCGATCGAAAGTGCGTTGGGCAAGTTCCGGCAGCTGCTCCAAGAAATCGGCTTCCGATACCTGGAAGTCTTGCACCTTTAGCGGCACTCCGAAATCGACTACTAAGCTTTCTAGAGCCTGCGCCAGAGCCTCTCCTGCGTTATCTTCCTGGGCGCTAATCCCCAGCCGCCTGCAGATCTCAGCTAATTGCTGGGGAGCCTGGAATCGCAGGTAGTTAGGGGAAGCCACAAACTTTCGGGGATGCCCTCCTAAGAAACGCACCGTATTGGGCAGTACCGAGGAGAAATAGTCCTGAGCGCGTCCTCCAAAGACGGCCGCGAAAGTCTTAGTGATGGAATCTGCCAACCCCATAGTGGTATTCGCCTGGGCAGTTGAAATCAAGAATGATCCTTCAATCAGCTTTTCTCGCAGATCAATGAATTCTTGACTGTTCTCCGAGGCGCTAACTACCTGGGGCAGGATCTTGTAGACATTTTCTAGACCATGCAGCGCCAAAGAATTGGTATATTCGCTGGCCTGCGTAGAAGTGTAGCCCTCGATCCCATAGGCGATCGCTTGGAAACCGCGCTGCAGGGTATCTTTTCGGGAATAGACCGCCAAAGTGGTATCCATAACCACGATTTGCGGTAGAAAAGCGGTGGATTTAACCGGACGAGCAAAGCCGGTATTAACATCGGTGATCGCTGCCCAGGGTGCTACTGAAGCTCGTCCTCCGGTAATAGTGGGCACACAGATCAGCTGCGGCGAATTAATGAGAGAAGGCAGCGCAATATGCCCGGCGCAGACCTCTTTGATTGGCAGCTGGGGGCAAGCAACCAACAGCCGCAAGAACTTAGCGACATTAATGACGTCACGCTCCCCCACGGCTAAAATCGTCTGCGGACCGTAACCGGAAACTTCCCGCACCTTCTTCTTTAGATACTCGGTAGTGAAATGAGCTTCTACATCTTCGATAACCTGCACAGATATTTTTTCACTGCGGGCATATAGCAGCTGCATCACCACATCCAACTGTCCGCTATTGGCGGCACGTTGGTTGGTAATCACCGTAATTTTCGTTCCCAGCTCCAGGTTGGCTAGCTGCCGGATATAGCCAGATCCAAGATAGATTTGATTGGGGATTTGGAAAGGCGTCATTACCGGGTTCCTCCTGGCTAGCCGTTTGATATTTAGCAAGTTCACCGCACTGATATTGTTCGACACTGAGTTATGTCCATAGGAGCCGCAACCTAGGGTCAAGGAGGGCACCATCGCGTTATAAAGTCCGCCGATAGCTCCGAATGAACTGGGAGAATTTTCTATTATGCGTACGGTATTAACTTCGGTGGCGAACTTGTCAATAACTTCACGATCCCGACAGTGAATGGCGGCGCTATGACCCAGCCCGTCTTGTTCCACCATTTGGCGAGACAATTCGATGCCTTCGGCGGAGTTTTCTGCCCGGAGCACCGCTAACACTGGCGAGAGTTTTTCCCTGGTCAAGGGTTCGGCATAACTCACTTCCGTGCATTGCACTAGGATTGCCTGGGTATCCTCGGGTACGCTAAATCCAGCCATTTCAGCTATTTTTGCTGCGCTCTGCCCCACGACCGCCGCATTCAACTTGGCGGTCTTACATTCTTCACTCCCGGCGCGCGCCCCGAATAGCAAGTCTTCCAGTTGCTCTTTTTCCTTTGCATTTGCCAGATGGCACCCGAGATGTTCGAACTCTGCCAGCGCCTGGTCAGCAATGGAGGCATCGAGAATCACTGCCTGTTCGGATGCGCAGATCATCCCGTTGTCGAAAGACTTGGAAATGGTAATGTCATTGACCGCGTTTTTCACTACCGCGCTCTCGTGAATGTAGGCGGGGCAGTTTCCAGCTCCCACCCCCAAGGCAGGTTTGCCACATGAGTAGGCGCTTTTAACCATGGCATTACCGCCGGTCGCTAAAATAACTGCCACCCCGGGGTGATTTATTAGGTCAGCAGTGGCTTGCATAGAGGGAGCGGAAATCCACTGTACACAGCCTTTAGGCGCCCCGGCTTCCAACGCCGCCTCGTAAACAATTTTTGCGGCATGAGCCGAACAATCTTGGGCGTAAGGGTGGAAAGCAAAAATAATCGGATTCCGGGTTTTAAGGCAGATCAGAGCCTTAAAAATAGTGGTGGAGGTGGGGTTAGTGACTGGAGTTAGCGCCGCCACCACCCCGACGGGTTCGGCTACCTGCACAATCCCCGAGAGCTCATCACGGGAAATAACTCCTACGGTTTTTTGTCCTTCCAAGTCATCGGCGATAACTTCGGAGGCAAAGATATTTTTTACCGTTTTGTCTTCGAAGTTTCCGCGCTTGGTTTCCGCGACCGCCTCGGCGGCCAGCACCGCATGGGCTTCCCGCGCCTTTCGGGCTGCGGTTTCCACAATCAGATCTACGGTTTGCTGATCGAGTTTCTTAAAATCCTTAAGCGCCTGTAGCGCCTCCTCTACCAGCACATCTATCGCGGATTTTTCTTCAGATTCTTCACTGAGGACGGGAGGGGAGCTTTTTTGGGACATTGCCAACTCTTTTCTATTAGGCGTTTTGGTTCTCTTTGCTATAAACAGCGTCATTGCGATAACAAATACTTAGACATAAAAAATGTTACCTGACCCACAACCCTAATTCGACTCGATTCACGGATTCTCTGGTTCCTAAATCCCCAAGCATATTTGCGCAAACAGGATGCTAGATATCCGGCAGCAAAACATAGCTTGAAAAACCGCTTAAACATCGGCTAGTCGCCCCAGACGGTACTGCATAAATGCCATTAACCCCAGGGCGATACTCAAATATACTGGCAGCAACCCCACTGACAAATGATCAGCCACTATACCGAATAGCGGCGGCATTATCAGGACTCCCACAAAGAAACAGGCCATTTGCACCCCGGTGATTGCCCGAGAGCGCTCCCTCCCAAAAATCTGCGGAGTGGAATGGATCATCGCCGGGTAAATGGGAGAGCACCCCAGTCCGATAGTCATAATTCCGCACACTGCCAATGTGGCTGGACCCGGGATAATCAGGATTAGTAACCCCAAACCTGTCAGTATCATTCCGAAACGGATCATCTGTTGATCTGAGTAACGCATAGCCAAAAAACCGCTGACGGCACGCCCGAGGGTTATCCCCAAGAACACCATGCTAGCGAAGGCGGCGGCCGCAGCCGCATCCATATTTTTAAACAACCGCAAGTAGGTCGCCGCCCACAGCCCGATGGTGTGTTCTACCGCGGAATAACAGAAGAAACAGACCATCATGGCTTTCACTCCCCAAATCTGTACCACTTCGGAAAGTTTCAGATACCCAGACTGCGTGGGCTGCACTGTCGGTTCCAGCACTTCCTCGACAGTTGTGGGCGCATTGTTTTCTGCACCCGGATCCGTTTTGCTGCTTCGGGCAGCGGCAGAATCGGCTTGCTCTCGGCGTTTCCACAGGGGCAAACTTAGGAACAAAATCGCGGTTATGGCCAGCTGTATGCAGGCTGCATACCAGTAGCCCCCTCGCCAGCCACTACCTCCAGAAAGTGCCGCTCCCATAATGTAAGGACCGATAGTGGCTCCAATTCCCCACGAGCAATGCAGCCAGTTCATATGACTACTCTTGAAATGTAGCGCCACATAATTATTTAGCGCCACATCTATACTGCCTGCTCCCAGTCCGTAAGGAATAGCCCAGATACACAGCACCCAAAAATTGGGTGCCAACCCGAAACCGAGGATAGCTGCCGCAGTCAGCGCCACTGAGATGACCGTAATTTTTCCGGTTCCCAGTCGGGATATCAAACGATCTGATAGTAGGGAGGAAACGATGGTTCCTAAAGAAATAATCACTGAAACAATGCCGGCGTAGGAAACCGTAACTTCAAAATCTGGATAAATCGCTGGCCAGGCAGAACCCAGCAGAGCGTCAGGCAGCCCCAAGCTGATAAACGCGAGATAAATCAGTGCCAGCAGTAAGTTAGTCAAGTGCACCTCCCCGATTAAAATTACCAGCATTCCCAATCCGTTAACATCTTTAAAATCCCCCTCGTTACCACCCTCACCACCCCATTTTTCAAGACGATTAGACTAAAAGTGTCACTAAATGAAAGAATGGTCTTATGCCTAGAATCATCGGGGAAACGCTGGAAGAACATCGTAAGAAAACCCGCCAGCAACTCTTTGATGCACTATCACGTCTTTTGCAGACCAGCACTTTCGAGTCATTAACCATGGCGAAGATCGCGGAAGAAGCCGGGGTGGGACGCACCGCGGTCTACAACCATTTCCAAGATAAAGAAGCGCTGCTGTTGGCGTTTATCACCTATGAAACTGGACAGTATTCGCTGCGTTTAAACCACGCATTGGAGGGAGTTAGTTCCCCAATCAAGATGCTGCGAATTTATATTCGGGAACAACTTACCCTGGGATCGTCCTATCATCTGGCTCCCGGACTGGATTTGCGCCGTCAAGTATCGCATGAAACCAGTTCTGAACTGCGCCAACATGCACGCATCGTAGAAAATATCTTGCGGCAGATTCTACGTAGGGCAATCAGCGAGGGCACGCTCCCTCCCCAGAATCTTCCGATTGCTATTTCTATGGTTAATGCCTCCTTGGCGGGAAGATCTCTACCGAAAGACCCGATGCGCCGCGAATATTTGATCCACTGCGTGCAAGCCTACGTACTACGCTCCCTGGGAGCTGACCATAAAATCGCGCCGCTACCCAGTGCGAAACGTTTCTTAGGTCGCCCCTTAGATATGGATGAAAATCCTTTCTCTGCTCGAGGCGACGAAGGAATGGCGACTTCTGCCTGCCCCATCCACCGTGCCAGTTAAACTCCCTTTGTTTTCTTTACAGATAAGTCGGGATTTTTCTCCCACCTTAGACTCTGTTTCCAGCGCAAGAGACAGCTAGTAGTTCTGGCAATGGCAACTATGGCGGCGCGGAAACTGTTTTCGCCTCCGAGTCATCTATAATCGCTAGAGGGAAACTAAAGGAGGCACTATGAGCACTGACCCGGTCGAGCGGGCAAGCGATCCCGCAACGCCGCTGGAAGAGCTGCAGAGCTTAGCTCAAAATCATCCCTCCTTACGTCCACTTATCGCGGAAAATCCCTCCACCTATCCAGCGCTTTTAGAGTGGTTAGGCGAATTTTCTGATCCCGAAATCGCGGCCGCTTTACAGCGACGCCAAAACCGCATCAACCGGGCTGCCCGCCGGAAAGCTCTACTGGCTTCCGCCGGCTTAGAAAGCGCGCAGCCTGCTTCCACAAAAAGCCCGCAGCCTGCGCAAACCTCACCGTCAGCGGCATTACCAGCTGAGATTGCCGCTAAATCTGAGCGTGCGCAAGCAACCGACGACACCCAGGCTTTGGCGGCTGCTACCTCGCCTCAGCAAACCGAGCCAACAAGAAATATGGCTAGTCCCGAACCCGCGGCCTCCTCCCCCAAAGCCAAGTTCCCCCCACTAACCGAGAAGCGCGCTGACGCCTCACCCGAGACCACAGCTGCCCAAAAAACCAAAGCAGAAAAACTAAAACTAGCTGATGAAGCTGATTTAGAGGAGTTTTCCCCACAGGAAGAAAAAACTGCCTCCAAGAAAAGCAAGATTTTCGTGATTATTGTGGCCGTGCTTATCGGGCTGGTACTTTCGATTGGAGGAAATCTAGCGGATCGGCTCACCGGCGGTGACGGCTCCAAGAGTTGGTACGGGAAAAACGGGGTGATTGCGCGGATTTTCGGGGATTCGGACCTGAATAAGGATCGCAATAATAACGGAATCCCCGATGCCCAAGAAAATGGGGCGGCGAACGGCAAAGACGGTAAATCAGCTGGTAAAGGTGGTAAAAGCGGCAAGAACAATGCGGGAGCGCAACTGGACGTAAAAACCGAGGGTCGCCAAATAGCGCCCGCTCCCACCAGCGCCATTGGAGAAGCCAAAGGGCTACCCGATGGCGCCTACCAGGTCAGTGAATTCTCTTTGCCGGATGCCCCGATTAAATGCACTATCGGTAGCGAAGTGGTTTGCACCGCGTTTAGCTTTACCGGAAATATCGGGCAAAATCCGGGGGCAACAGTCAAGTTCACCCTGGGAGCCGATGGCGCCAAGACCCCGGAAGATTTAGGGGTAAAAGACCGGGAAACCTCACAAACAGTTCTCGCCAGTGGTGCCGCCGCTGCCTCGGGAGCCTATGCCTGCCAGTCCTCGGGATCTGGGGTTGACTGTTGGAACCTGCAGACCGGAAACGGGCTGAAACTGACGATTAACAGCGCCGAAGCCTATCAGCCTAAAGCAAAAAGCAGCTAACTTAGGCAGCCAGCAGTTCTTGGGCGACTAACTCCGCAATCTGGATGGCGTTCAACGCCGCCCCTTTACGCAGGTTATCGGCGCAGCAAATGAAGGCTAGACCTTTGCCACCCGGAACTGACTGGTCGATGCGCAGACGCCCGGTGAAAGTACCATCGCGCCCAGCAGCATCCAAAGGATTAGGAACATCTACCAGTTGTACTCCCTCAGCCTGCTCTAATGCCGCCTGTGCCTGTTCTAAATCAACCGGGCGAGTAAAGCGAGCATTCAAGGACAGCAGATGCGCAGTCATTACCGGGATACGTACGCAGGTGCAGGAGGCCGCCAGCTCGGGGATATGCAAAATCCGCCGCGACTCGTTACGCAGCTTTTGCTCCTCATCAGTTTCATGGGAACCGTCGTCAACGAAGTTTCCGGCCACTGGAACCGCGTTAAACGCAATCGGGCGTACATAGGTTTTAGGCTGCGGAAACTCGATAGCTGCCCCGTCTAAGGCTAGTTCTTCGCAGCGGTCAACGCTGGCTTCTAGTTGGGAAGAAAGTTCTTTTACCCCGGCTCTTCCGGAACCGGATACTGCCTGATAGGAGGACGCCACTAAGGTTTCCAATCCAAACAGGTCGTGGAGCACTTTCACCGTGGGCATGGCTGCCATGGTGGTGCAATTGGGGTTAGCGATAATCCCTTTGCGACGATCCTTAATATCTTCGGGATTTACCTCCGAAACCACCAAAGGCACCTGGGGGTCTTTACGCCAAGCCGAGGAGTTATCGACTACTACCGCCCCGGCAGCAGCGAAACGGGGAGCATGGGTGCGGGAAGCTGCACCGCCAGCCGAAAAAATGGCGATATCAATACCGCTCAGATCAGCGACCTCAACGTCCTCGACAGTTACTTCGTGACCGCGGAAAGAAAGCTGCTTGCCCGCGCTACGCGAAGTTGCAAACAGACGAATATTAGCTGCCGGGAAATTTCTTTCCTCTAGCAGGGTACGCATTACCCGCCCTACCTGGCCGGTTGCTCCTACTAGGGCTACAGTTAATTGCTTAATCATCGTCCGGTACCTCCATAGACCACAGCTTCAGTTTCTTCGGAATCTAGATCAAAGGCTTTGTGGATTGCTAGGACGGCATCATCCAGGCGATCCAGGTTAATGAGTACCGAGATCCGCACCTCGGACGTGGAAATAATGTCTACGTTGATGCCTTCATTAGAGAGGGCTTGGAAGAAGCGCGCCGAAATCCCGGGATTATTGCGCATACCTGCCCCGACCAGGGAAACTTTCCCCACATTGCTGTCGTGGTCGATGCGAATGAAATCCAAAGCCTGCTTTTCGTGCTCGAGCTCGTTGATTACCGCGGAAATATCTTCTGCGGGCATAGTGATGGAGATATTTGCACGTCCGGGCCGCGCCTCGGAAATGTTCTGCACAATCATATCGATATTGGCACCAGCCTTGGCCACCGCTGCGAACAGGTCAGCGGCCACGCCCGGACGGTCAGGCAGTCCCACCACCGTCAGCTTGTCCTGGGAACGGTCATGAGCGATACCAGAAATAATTGGAGCTTCCACTTTTTCCTCCTCGAGAGCTTCCGCAGGAACTATTCCCTGCAATGATTTCGGAGCTGGTCCCCGGGCAATCCAGGTGCCGTTCTTGTCGGAAAAACTAGAACGCACATGTAGAGGCACCCGGTAGCGGCGAGCAAACTCCACCGCGCGCAGATGTAAAATCTTGGCGCCATTAGCCGCCAGTTCTAAAGTTTCTTCATAGTCAAGGGAGTGCAGGCGGCGAGCGGTAGGCACCACCCGGGGATCGGCGGTAAATAGGCCGTCAACATCGGTATAGATTTCACATACATCCGCGTGCAGCGCCGCAGCTAGAGCCACTGCAGTAGTATCAGATCCGCCGCGCCCTAAGGTCGTAACATCGTCGGCATCGTTTACTCCTTGGAATCCGGCTACGATTGCCACATTGTTCTTGCGGATTGCCCGGGCGATTCGCTCCGGTATCATCCCCACAATCTGGGCTTTGCCATATTTGGCGTCGGTGCGGATTCCGGCTTGGGCGCCAGTAAACGCCATCGCCGGTACTCCCTGGGCAGATATCGCCATGGACAGCAATGACATCGAGATGCGTTCCCCGGCAGAAAGTAAGATATCCATTTCCCGCGCAGGGGCGTGGGCGTTTAGTTCTGCCGCCATATCAATCAAATTATCGGTGGTGTCCCCCATTGCGGAAACCACTACCACCACCTGATGCCCGGCGCGGCGGGTTTGCACAATCCGTCGCGCGACCCGCTGCAACGACTGGGTGTCGGCAACTGAGGATCCGCCGTACTTTTGTACAATCAGCGCCATTTGTTCCCCTTGTATATCTGCTTTCCATCTAGCTATCTTCTGCAATTGTAGGAAGATAGCTTAATCGAAGTCCTAGCGTCTCAAATTTGCTGGTCGGTAAGCAAACACACACTATTAATTTTGCTGATATTCACCTGTCTGGGACTTTTGCCAGGGTATTAGCTGTTCGGAAAATATCGGCTATTCGGCGCTGCGCCGTCCTTCTAAAGCCCGCCCTAAAGTAACTTCATCAGCATATTCCAGGTCGCCGCCTACCGGCAGTCCCGAAGCCAGGCGGGTTACTTTTAATCCCAAGGGAGAAATCGTGCGGGTCAGGTAGGTGGCCGTGGCCTCGCCCTCGATATTGGGATTCGTGGCAATAATAATTTCTTGTACAGTCGCACCACTGAGGCGTTTTAGCAGTTCACGCAGACGTAACTGTTCCGGTCCGATTCCGTTAATGGGATCGATCGCCCCGCCCAACACGTGATATAAGCCGCGGTAGCTGCGGGTACGTTCAATCGCGCCTACGTCCTTGGCTTCTTCAACCACACAGATTACTGACTGATCGCGTTTGGGATTACGGCAAATCGTGCAGAGTTCCTCTTGGGAAATGTTGCCACACTGGCTGCAAAACCGGATTTTTTCTTTGGCATCCATTAAGGCTTGCGCCAGTAGTTTCGCTTCATCTTTAGGACGAGAAAGCACATAAAAGGCGATGCGTTGCGCTGATTTTGGACCAATCCCCGGCAGTCGTCCCAGGGCGTCAATCAGGTCTTGCAAGGCACCGTCGTACATAGATTTTTAGCTGCTCTCTTTCTAGTTGCTGGCGGAATCGTTATCTGCTGTCTCAACTATCTTGCCACCAAGCAAAGATTTCGCGACCTCGACTCCCCAGCGGCCACCGCTATCATCGACCCCCACATCAGGATCGGACATATCCGGTAAGTCTTCTTCGATTGTGGGCTCTGCGGGGAGTTCTGCGGCCGGGTTTTCCACTTGAGCAGCACTTTCATGAGGACGCGGGGCCGCAATAGGATTATTCCCGGTTCGGGGAGCCACTAGAGTCTCGTTTACCTCAGCCCGAGGGGCCTCCGCTTGTGTTTGCGGACTTACTGCCCGCGGAGCAACCATTTCTTCCTCAGCGCGGGGCGCAACGATTTCTTTCCCGGGGCGAGGCGCGGAGAGTTCGGGAGCCTCCTGGCGCTCCATATCACCCGCATCAGGGATTTCGGGAGGTACCTCCTCCACAGTGGGCGCGGCAGGGTCAATAATCCAGCTACCACCGCTGGGCGCAGAGCCATCTTGATCCCCTACCGGGTTAACTTTTTTTACAGCTTCATCTGTGCTTTTAGGGGTGGGAATTTCCGGGTCTGCGGTAGTTTCTAGGGATGCCGTCGGCGCACTATCCACCGGGGAGGGCGGGGTTTCACCCCCACCGCTATCGCCTAAGTCTTCTGGTTCCGGAGGATAAAGTTCTTCTTCCGGCGGGGCTTCATCCTCGACCGCGGGCGCACTTTCCGGCGGTAAGAATAGTTTTACCTGCGATAACGCTTCGCTGAGCGCGGGAGCGAGACTATCATTACTTCCGGGGAGCAGCTTTACTTCCCAGCTTCCCGAAAGCTCCTCAGCTAGACATTTTTCTAAGGGAGCTAATTTGTCTTTTAAATACTCAACGGTTTGGGGGCTATCGGCTAGCAAAGTAACTTTCTGCTCTTGTGCCCCGCCAATCTGCAGGTGCCGATTACAAGTCGACCACAGTCGCGGATCTACCTCTTTCAGTCGCGCGGATACTTTGCCCCACGCCTGCAATACCTGCCAGTATTGTTCACCTTTTTCTACTTTCGTTGCCACGGGTGGCTGCGCGTCTGCTTTAGGAGCTGCAGCCGCGGTCTGCCCTTCATTTTTACTGTTAGTTTGCGTTTCTTGGGACTGTTCTGGGGTGCCCGCAACCGCGGGCGCAACCTGTTTGTCCGCCGCTGTCATGGGACGAGGGGCTGCGAGTTCCGGGACGCTGCTTCGCGGGGCGACAGGCTGCGCGCTAGCAGCAGATACTGCCGGGGCGGCATTAACGCTGGAATCTTCATTAGCGGCAGGTCGCGGAGCGCTAACAGTGCGCGCGGCGTGGTTAGTTCGGGGAGCATTGGTGCTCTTTTGAGATTGAGGACGCCCCGGTCGATGTAAGGCCGCGATTGCTGCCTCTGCCCCGCTACGAGAACCAGCTGGGACAGCGCCCTGTCCGCTGGCTATTGCCACCGGGTTTTCAGGGGGCAGCAATAGCCGCGCTGCCAGCAACTCTACTTGCAAACGGGGGGCGGTGGCTCCGGTCAGTTCTGTCAAGGCAGTGTTGGTGAGGTCGCTGGCATGAGAAATCCCGGCAGTTCCCCATCGCTGCGCCTGCGCGTTCATGACGGATAGTTGATCTTCGGGGGTGCCCGCCAACGCTGCCTGTGCGTCCTCGGGAGAAGAAACTGAGAGTACTAGCAGGTCACGTAAGCGAAGCAATAGGTCTTCCAGGTAGCGGCGAGGGTCATGTCCGCCCTCAATCATTTTCGCGATTACCTCGAATAAAGCCGCGCCATCCCGGTCGATGATCGCATCTACCGAGCGCTCCAGGATGGAACTATCGGTATATCCCAGCAGCGCAGAGGCGGTTCCGTAGGCTAGTTTTCCGTCCTCAGCACCCGCCATTAGCTGGTCTAATACCGAAAGCGAGTCACGGACTGAGCCTGCGCCCGCCCTCATCACCAGTTGCAGCACCCCAGGGGCAGGTTCGATATTTTCCGCCTCGCAGAGCTTCGCCATATATTTTTCCATGATTTCTGGCGGTACTAGGCGGAACGGATAGTGGTGGGTGCGGGAACGAATCGTGCCGATTACTTTGTCGGGTTCGGTGGTCGCGAAAATAAACTTTACGTGTTCGGGGGGTTCTTCCACGATTTTCAGCAGGGCGTTAAATCCCTGTTGAGTAACCATATGGGCTTCGTCCAGGATGAAAATTTTGTAGCGGTCACGCACCGGAGCGAAACCTGCTCGCTCGCGTAGCTCCCGGGCGTCATCTACCCCGTTGTGGCTGGCAGCGTCGATTTCTACTACGTCGAGGGAGCCGGAGCCTCCGGTCGCTAAGTCTTTGCAGGATTCGCATTTGCCGCAGGGAGTGTCGGTGGGGCCTTCAGCACAGTTCAGGCAGCGCGCCATGATTCGCGCCGAGGTGGTTTTGCCGCACCCGCGCGGCCCAGAAAAGAGATACGCATGGCTAATCCGTCCAGAACGCAGCGCCGCCATCAACGGTTTGACCACGTGATCTTGCCCGATCACGTCTTGGAAAGTGTCTGGCCGGTAGCGGCGATAAAGTGCGATGCTCACGGCTCTACTGTACTAAAGCCCAGCCATCTCCGGGGTGTATGCCGGGTTATTGGGATAAAAAAGACCCTTCACGCACCCGATAGCGCACCCTTATCCTTGCTGCCTTCCGGCCCTGGGGAGGTTCGAATGATATCGCCGCGTGAAGGATCCCTCCTAGTTTAGCCCAGGAGCGCGGTATCTGGAAACGGGAGAGTAATACGGTGCGGACGCTTTTCTGGGAGCGAGAGAAATGAGGATTCGGGCATGAGGGCGAGGACGCGGCGGGGTTGAAGCATTCGCGATTAGCCACAGTAGCGCCGGGCTGTGTTCGACTACTCATTTCCTAAATCGACATTAGCTAGGGCATTTCGGTAAACTCAAACTTGTGTCTGGAGGTATCGCCTAGCGGCCTATGGCGCTCGCTTGGAAAGCGGGTTGGGTGCAAGCCCTCGGGGGTTCGAATCCCCCTACCTCCGCCAATGCACTCGCCGAAAGTTTTCTCTGGTGAGGTTTTAGTGCTTTAGGTTTGGACTAGCTCGCATCAACTTCGGGCAGGCTGCACATCGTACCCACTAAGGTGGAAGCTACTAAGACGGACTTGCGGATGAATGCCAGATTATTATCCAAAATTAAGACAGAGTAGATTACTACTTGGCGTAGCGGGGTTATGGTGTTAAATTTATAAATGCAGGCATTAGAGTGCGCTGTATACTCAAGGAACCGAATTAACGTTTAAGCGGTCTGTAAGGTCGCCGGCCTTGGGGGAGCCACCCCACAGCGGGGTGGCTCTATTAGAATATAACTGTGAGTATTTTTGTCTACGCTGACGAGTCGGGCGTATTTGACCATTTACATAATGACTATTTCGTTTTTGGCGGTATTCTTCTTTACTCTAAGGATCAGCGTGACATCATGGGGAGAAAATATTTAAAAGCTGAACGAAATTTAGGTAAAAATGCTCGCCGCTCAAAAAATGGTGAGTTGAAAGCAGCTACGCTTAGTAACGCTCATAAAGGTAGGCTTTTTCGTTCCCTTAACCAGGTGTGCAAGTTTGCGGTTGTAGTGAGGCAACAAAGCATTCTTGAATCTATTTTTTCTCATCCGAAGAGTAAACAACGTTACTTAGACTATGCTTTTAAAATCGGTCTCAAACACGCTATTGTCACGCAAATAAGCGAAGGTGTTATTCCTCCGGACTATTCGGAAGTTATTGATGTGCGAATGGATGAGCACACAACAGCTACCGATGGTCGTTATGAGCTCAGAGAGGCATTAGAGGCTGAGTACAGAATCGGTACATATAATCTGCAGTGGGATAAGTTTTATCCCCCGATTCTACCTTTATTGAGTGGGGTGAACTTTTGCTTGCGTGACTCTGCGAGGGATCCTTTGATTAGAGCTGCCGATATTGTGGCAAATAGGGTTTTCCATTACGCTACCATGGAAAAACTACCGGAACTGCACAGTAAAGTTATTATCAAGGAGTTACCTTAGACGGCAGTATCTTTTTTAGATACCGACCCCGTACGTCTATACACCCTCAACGCCTCACGACGCTGCTCTCGGGAATACGAAACATTCATAAAACACTCTCCAACATTCTGTCCGCACCCCAAAATGGGGGTTAATACGCAAAAACATGGGGCAGAGGAAGGCGAACATCAAAAAGTTTGGGTCGCCCCTTTTTTAAGGGGCGACCCAAACTGTTATTTACTTGTTCTTAATGGTTACTGCTGTTTACGACGGCGAACCATGACTGCACCCGCGCCAACGGCTAGCAGCCCTAGCGCCAGCGCCGGAATCCCCGCAGAACCAGACTTGGGGAGTTTCTGCCACACGCTGTTACCCTTGTTGCCGCTATTTCCGGTGTTTCCACCCTTCTTGCCGGGATCGTTCGGATCTAGAGGGTCGGTACCATCTTTGATTTCTTGACCATCATTGATGCCGTCACCATCAGTATCAGCCCTGTTCGGGTTAGTGGCTTTACCACCATTCTTAGCTCCGGTCACCTCGTCACCATCGTTGATGCCGTCACCGTCAGTGTCAGCATTGTTCGGGTCAGTGTTTCCGGGTTTACCGTTCGGATCAGCCTTATCACCCTTGAACGGATTCTTAGCGCCACTTACCTCGTCACCATCATTAATCCCGTCACCATCGGTGTCAGGATTCTTCGGGTCGGTCTTGGTGGCCTTAGAATCATCAACCTTCGGCTTACCGTTCTCGTCTTTGACGGCTTTACCATCTTTGTCAACGTCGCTTCCGACCTCTTGACCATCAGTCAAGCCGTCACCATCGGTGTCAGGATTATTCGGGTCAGTTCCAAGTTCCTTTTCCCGCTCATCGCTAACCCCGTCACCATCAGTGTCATCCGCACTGGGCTTAGTAACCGTCACCGTGGAGCTATCCAGGATCTTGTCACCATCCTTAACGGTAACCGTGATAGTAGTTCCAGAGGCAGCACCGGCAGGAACAGTGACCTTAACGTTGCCATCGTTATCGAAAGCACAGGTCGCTCCGTTATCAGCCTCACACTTGACCGTCTTCGGCAACTTGCCATTCGCCGGATCCTTAGTCAGAGTCACCTCGGAGCCAGGATTACCAGAACCATCACCCCAAGCCGGGCATCCCTTATTACCGGACGGGCCAGCTAGAAGCGGGCAGTTATCCGAGGTAGCATCCTTACCCTCGTTTACCCCGTCATTATCAGTGTCAGGTTTGGTCGGGTCGGTATTGGTCGCCTTAGAATCATCAACCTTCGGAGTACCGTCATCATTCTTGACAACCTTGCCATCTGGGCCAATGTCGGTACCGGCCTCTTCACCATCAGTTAAACCGTCACCATCAGTGTCAGCCTTATTCGGGTCGGTCTTAAGTTTTATCTCTCGACCATCGGAGACTCCGTCACCATCAGTATCAGGATCCGTCGGGTCAGTCTTGGTGGCCTTAGAATAATCAACCTTCGGCTTACCGTTCTCATCCTTGACGACCTTACCATCTGGACCAAGATCGGTACCGGCCTCTTCACCATCTTTCAGACCGTCACCATCGGTGTCAGGATTCTTCGGGTCGGTACCAAGTTTCTTCTCCCCACCATCAGAAATACCGTCACCATCGGTATCAACCTTGGTTGGGTCAGTACCATCTTTGACTTCTTGACCATCCTTTACCCCGTCACCATCGGTGTCAGGATTCTTCGGGTCAGTACCATGGCCCTTCTCGTCCTCGTCCGGGATGCCATCACCATCATCGTCATCGTCAGTCACGTCCGGGATGCCATCACCATCAGTATCAAGCTGGAAGGTAGCGCTGGTTTCATCATTGGCAGCCCCATCCGGGTAAGAAACCACCACCGGAACTTTAACTTCCTCAGCGGTCTTCACATCGGGCTTAGCGGGTGCCGTAGCAGTTACCTTCCCATTTCCAGCATCAACACTCACCGACCAGCCCTCAGGAGCCTTCCAACCAACCTTGATCTTATAAGAAGCCGAAGGAGGCTCCTCACCGGTATAAACCGGCGTAGCGGTCTTAGACTCACCAGGCTCAACTAACTTCGCCCTACCATAGCCAGGGTTATAATCCTTCACACCAGGCGTGGTAACAGTCACCGTAGAAGTATCAAAGGTCTTGTCCCCGTCCTTAACAGTAACCGTAATCTTATCGCCAGGCTTTGCATTCTTCGGAACAGAAACCTTGATATTACCATCATCGCCAACCGTACAAGTACCAGCAGAAGCCTCGCACTTGACCGTATTCGGTAGCTTGCCATTCGCCGGATCCTTGGCTAGCGTCACATCCTTACCAGGATCACCACTGCCGTCATCCCAAGCCGGGCAACCATTATTACTAGTCGGACCAGCAACATTCGGACACTGATCAGAAGCATCCGGAGTGCCATCACCATCACCATCAGCAGGAGTAGTAACAGTCACCTTAGGAGTATCCAAGATATTGTCCCCGTTCTTAACAGTGACCGTAATCTTATCGCCAGGCTTTGCATCCTTCGGAACAGAAACCTTGACACTACCGTCCGGCTCAATAGAACACTTCGCACCTTTATCAGCAGAACACTTAACCGTGTCCGGCAAAGTACCATTCTTCGGATCCTTAGCCAGCGTCACATCCTTACCAGGATCAGCCTCGCCGTCACTCCAGGTTGGGCAACCGTTGTTTTTGGCGACACCAGCAATATTCGGGCAGTTGTCCGAATCGTTAGGGATGCCATCACCGTCGTCGTCCTTGGTGTCGGGTTTGGTAACAGTCACCGTAGACGTATCAAAGGTCTTGTCCCCGTCCTTAACAGTAACCGTAATCTTATCGCCAGCATTAGCGTCCTGAGGAATAGTTACTTTAATATTGCCATCGTCCCCAACAGTACAAGTGCCGGTAGAAGCGGTGCAGGAAGTACCGGTCGGCAACTTACCATTGGCATCATCCTTATTCAGAGTTACCTCGGCGCCAGGCTTGCCGCTGCCGTCGCCCCATGCCGGGCAACCATTATTAGTAGTCGGACCAGCAACATTCAAACACTTATCAGTAGCATCCGGAGTACCATCACCATCAGCATCCGGCTCTTTGACGGTAACCGGAGCCAGAATCACCCTCTCAAAGGCGTCTTTCCCTTTTCCATATGTCAACTTGACCGGAATCAGGTAGCTACCTGGGGTCACGCTGCCAGTCGTCGGACTCAGAGCAATAGTGCCATCGGAGTTAACCTTCGCCCAGGGTTGAGCACCAACTGTCACCTTGTTCTTATCCACTCCCTTAAGCAGGGAGGCAGGAACATCACTGGCAGCAGCAGCGGCATAAGTTGTATCAGCAGGAGGCGTAGTAGCGTTCTCCTTGTTAATCGGTGCCGCTACCGTGGCTGTCTTATCCAAATCAATGGTCGTTGCCTTATACTCAGGCGTAACCTTGGCAGCGAAACTATCTTTCGCCATCGCCCGGTCACGGGTTTTCTCCGGGTAGATAGACGCGGTATAAATCTCATCTTTGTCAAGAAGAGCCGGAACCGTTAAGGGGCAGGATTCCACAACGCCCAGGTTAGATGCCTGTGCTGTACAAGTCTTTACCTCTTTACCATCACCATCAGTCCAAACAATGTCATAGGTATTGTTCGGAACGAAACCGGTAGCCTTGGTAGGAGCGGTATCGCCCGGTTTTGCCGGATTTGTGGTCTGGTCATAGGTTTCAATATGGAAGTCACGTCCCTCCAACCGGAGGGCGAAGTTCACGTTTTCCACATTCGCGATCGAAGCAGTTGTCGCATTTGGAGTCCAGTTAAGGCCGTTCTGGTACATATTGTCCCGGAAGTTATTGAGAGAACCACCGACACCATTCGGGATTTCCGGAGCCACATACATATAGTCGTTGTTTACGTGGCGACTGCGCAGGGTACCCGGTGTCCAAGGAGATCCTTTTTTATCATCAGCCGGGGGAACCAACTCTCCCCAGTTACCGGCATTCATAATTCCCTTGCGCCAGTAGGTGTCTCCCCACAACCCCTGGAACTGCAGATGATATTTACCATTTGCATCCGTGGTGTCGTATACGGTTTCAGCAATCGCGGATTTTCCAGTTTCAGCCTCATAGTCTTTCATAATCTGGCGTTGCGCTGCCTTGAACTCGTCGCGCTTATAGTTTTTATGGGCTTTTTTCCACGCGTCGAAGCGGCGGGCAACTTCATCCTGGACATAAGCGCCAACTACCTTAACCCCGGGAATTAGCACTTCACCCAATGTAGATTTAAAAGTTGGAACGGCTTCAGAATTTCCTAACAGTTCCCGCTCTTCATACCAGACTCGACCGACAACGTCGCCGCCGCCCCCGTGGCGATTACTCTGCTTCCAGGTGTTTTCAGGCGGAAACATCTGCGCAATCTGGGGACGTTCTTGGAAAGCGATGTTGTAGTCATAAACATGATTAGACCCAATCGCTCCATTCCATAGACCCCGATAGCGGTCCCCCTGACCGCCAAAGGTAGAATCGCCTTCAACAAAGGCAAGGGTGTACTTTTTGGGATCTGGATTATCTGCCCAAATCCGCAAGGTTTGACCTGCCAAAGCCTCCCACTTGTGAACCGTCCCAAATGCATCTGTCCAATCTGGCAGCTGGATAACGTAGGTACCGTCAGAGCGAGACGTGGTGTAGTAAACCGGCGACAATGAGCCTTTCTGCCTTCGATTGTTGTAATCAGTCCATTGCGCATAGACCTTAACTCCGGAGAGCCCTATGTCGCCATCGGAAGCACCCTGTTTATCCCTAGGCTCCATGTATGAGCGGCTACCGGCGCGATCAAAATAGACCCTACCGCTGACACTCTTTTTTTCCCTCAGGGCTTTGCCGGGGGAATAAATCGGGGCATCCGCGTGAGCGGTGCTGGGCGTAAACGCGGGCAAAAATACAAGTACCAGTGCCGCAGCCGCTAAAATCGCACCAAATGTTTTCTGGAACCTAAGCGACCAGCCGGCCGCCTTCGAAGTGCTAACTTTTGTCATTGCTCCCCCGTACGTAAGGTTTATGCGGGAAGAAGCGACTCAAACTGCCGGTATCCAGCGGTTAGGACGCCCCCCCCCCCCACGACTATTGAGAAAATATCTAGATTCCTTAGCACTAAAGCCTCTAGATACCATTCGACAACACGCACTTTATCATGGTTAATGAATTATCGGAAAGTTCTATTCTATAATGCGAGACTCCTCACGGACCCTCCCTCAAATCCAGCTCTAGCAGTTGTTTTAGTGGCAGAAACCCTGACTACTTCTAAATAAGATCATGGCGCCTGCGGACACTCGCCGCACGCCCTCCCCCTCCCTCAAAATCTACACACCAGCTCAACCCTGGTAACTTAATGAATTTGAATGAGATCATACCGGGGTTTTCTAAACCTAAAGAAAGCAGTGCTTGCTATGAAAACTTGCAGCCATCCAAGTCTTCAAGCCCAAGGTAGAGTTCCGATTACCTGGTCATTGCGTTCTATCAATGGTGCGAATAGTTTGTTCTAGCCACTGTCTCGCATCGGAAAGTGACGACAGTATGTCCGTAGCATCATTGACCTGAGTCTCAGCGCGCGCTTCCAGGTATACACTTTCCCAACCGCTCATATCGCGCAAAGGTAGAGGTGGCCAGGCTTGCGCTTTTCTCCAGGAAAAAGTTCGTACACATAATTGCTTAAGTTCCACCAAGTCCAGCTGCATGCGCCACAGCACCTGCAGATCCACCAAATCATGGGCTCTGGAATATGTCAGATCAGTAACTGCATGAAGCTTCTGCGCAAACTGAGCTTCAGGAGAAATCAAACTTACAGGCTTCAACTCCCCAAAGCCGAAACGGGCATTAAAATCATACAAATCACTGTCTATACGAGTACCCCCATACATACTCGTCTCAATCTCTTGTGCTGACACTTCCACCTTGAGCGCAGACCACTGCTTCCCAAGAAATTTTAATGAAACTCGGTACGGTTGCACCAAATACTGAGGGAGCTTCACCCCAGGGTCATGGATCGGTAAAGCAACCAAAGCCCCCGTGAAAGCTGTTCGGGGCGCGCTGTTTGGATTATTGCGTAGCTGTGCTTTTGATGGCGGGACGAAACCCCAGCCTTTCATCAACTTAACGCGCAGCGCTTCTTCGAATCTGCGGGTTTGCTCAGAGATAAAAACATCAAGATCCGAGGTCGCGCGAGTTCCAGGCTCGCCCGCGCGCAGCTTCATGCCCATACCGCCTTTTATTACTGTGA
Organism: Varibaculum prostatecancerukia; assembly: GCF_943169825.2. Classification (NCBI taxonomy): domain Bacteria; kingdom Bacillati; phylum Actinomycetota; class Actinomycetes; order Actinomycetales; family Actinomycetaceae; genus Varibaculum; species Varibaculum prostatecancerukia. The sequence goes on along the minus strand of NZ_OW968402.1, from coordinate 505,633 downwards.
ACTCTGGAAGCATCTGGGATACAACCAAGGTAGACAGCATTAGCCGGGAGCGCGCCACCGTAATCCCCCGAGCGGCGGACACTTCTTGCAGTCGTTGCTCAAGTTGAGCAATGATTTTGGGAGGAATGACCCCGCCCATACAGCACTTCCTTAGCCTTGAGTTCCTTTGCGGTAACAAAATCTTTACGGTAGCACTCCTGCACTAACGCCAGCCATTTTTCATTTGGTAGTTGGGGAAAAACATCTGTCAGTGCCTCGTTTACCGAGGTGGATGGCAGATTGCAGTACTCAGTTATATCTTTTTCCACAATGTCAACGCGATCGGTAAGCTGCATCCACTGCGGCAACTTTCTCCGTACCCGTCTACGGGTAGCAACCCGGATCGAACGCGGATTAAAATCCCCCAGTTCCAAAAGAGAAAAGACTGCATCTCCCCATAAAAACCCGCCTTTACCAGCTAACGCCACCGCTATGGCGAACTGGGTAAAACGCGTGAGCGGCACCCCATGATGTACGTATACCCCGTTACCATAGCTACGCAGCGTGCCTCTATACGTTAATTTTCGCACCTCAACAGCAGGTACACCGGCAGAAATTGCCTCCGAAACGGTTAATACCCCGTGGTTATAAGCCGCTACCTCCCACAAATCCCGCGCATAGGTCAAAACATTCACCCCCCTTCGTTGTCAAAAGCGTACCATTATTGGTACGGTATTGGCAGATAAAAATTATTTTCCCGTTCTTGCCCCACTCCTGCGCCCAGCAAGACGGCAAGCTATGGTGGAAAACAGGGGTTAATACTGCAAACGGTAACAGTCCTGCGCGCAGTAGCACTTCCAAGAGAAGATGCAACCCCAAACAAAAGTAACAATCCCTCTGGCAGTATCAACCTCGCAATCAAGGAGCAGCAATGACCCAGGTAAAAGCCTATGCGATGGATTCGGCCACCTCGCCCTTCCACCCCGTAACCTTAGAGCGGCGCGAACCGGGGCCCACCGAAATCTACTTCGAGATCAAATATGCCGGGGTCTGCCACTCTGATATTCACACCGGACGCGCGGAGTGGGGAGAGGTAATCTACCCCCTCACCCCCGGTCATGAAATCGCGGGAATCGTCACCAAAATCGGCTCGAAAGTAACCAAGTTTGCGGTTGGTGACCGGGTAGGGGTCGGCTGTTTCGTGGATTCCTGCGGAAAATGCGAGGCGTGCCAGGCAGGAACCGAACAATTCTGTAATGGCGAGGGCGGGACTATCTGGACTTATAACTGCATCGGGCGCGACGGCGTCCCCACAGCCGGCGGTTATTCCACCGGGATCACCGTGGAACAAGACTACGTGTGCCGGATACCGGACGCGATTCCTCTAGAAAAAGCCGCCCCGATTATGTGTGCCGGGGTGACCTTATATTCCCCACTCAAACGGCTAGGGGCAGGACCGGGCAAGAAAGTCGCCATCGTGGGCATGGGAGGACTCGGTCATATGGGGGTACAGATCGCCGCCGCCCTGGGAGCCGAAACCCACGTCATTTCCCGCACTCGCGCGAAAGAAGAGGACGCGAAACGATTTGGGGCAGTTGCGCTGCACCCCACTTCCGAGGACGGGACTTGGGAAAGCCTGCACTCCCAGTTCGACCTGGTGGTATCCACCCTGTCTGACGGAATGGAAATCGATCAGTTGCTAGATTGTGTAAAACCCGAAGGGATCGTAGGGATTGTGGGACTGCCCGAGAATCGCCAGTCCTTTGCCATGGGCAACCTGGTGGGTAGCCAAAAGATGCTGGCCGGCTCCAATATCGGCGGCATCGCCCTCACCCAGGAAGTACTGGACTTTTGCGCCGAGAAAAATATCGCGCCCCAGATAGAGATCATTTCCGGCGAGCAAATCAATGAAGCCTGGGACAACGTGGTAGCCGCTAAGGTGCGCTACCGCTACGTAATCGACACCGCCACCTTCTAGGGGTTATAGCTGCGCCGATTTTCTGGAAGATACTTCCGGTAACGTACCGCTATACAGCTGGCTTGCGAGAGGCTCTTGTTGGCTCCCATACTTGGCCGCCCCTAACTCGGAGCCATCTAGTATCATGTCAATTGACAGTACAAATGCGTTTGGAGGAAGAATGTATCAGGTTAAGGGCACGGAGCTTTCAGTTTTTGAACTGGCTTTAGGAGCTAATACTTTCGGTTGGACCAGTGATAAAGCTGATTCGTTTGCAGTCATGGATGCTTACTGCGAGGCGGGCGGAAACTTCATCGACACTGCCGATGTTTACTCTGCCTGGGGCGAAGGTCTAAAGGGCGGAGAATCTGAGGGGGTAATCGGTGACTGGCTCAGCGAACGAAAAAATCGCGACCAGATAGTAATCGCCACCAAGGTAAGCCAGCACCCCGACTTTCCCGGTCTCGCCCCGGAAAATATTAAATCCGCTTGTGAAGCGTCCTTAAAACGACTACAAACCGATTACATCGATCTCTACTATGCGCATTTCGATGACAATAAGACCCCAATAGCGGATATGGCTGCCGCGTTTGATTCCCTGGTAAAGGCAGGAAAAGTGCGCCACGTAGCCATGTCTAACTTTTCTCCCGAGCGGATGCGCGAATGGTTCCAGGTGGCCGCGGAAGCCAATCTGGCAACACCGGTAGCGATCCAAAATCAATACAACCTGCTTTACCGCAAAGATTTCGAACAGAGCTACCAGCCGATTTGTAAAGAATTCGGAGTTGCGGAGTTCAGCTACTTCTCGCTAGCATCCGGATTCCTGACCGGAAAATACCGCAAAGCAGAAGACCTTGCCGGCAAAGAGCGCAGCAACTTCCTGTCAGAATATAACCGACCCGAATCTTTTGAGCTGGTAGATGCCCTAGTAAAGGTAGCTGCAGAACTTGAATCTACGCCCACGGCAGTTTCCCTTGCCTGGCTGCGCGCCAAGGGCGTAGCCGCCCCAATTGCCTCCGCGCGTAATCCCCAGCAGCTAAAGGACCTGGTGGCTTCCGCCAGCCTGAGCCTACCAGCGGAAGCGATTGCGACCCTGGACGAAAAGTCACAACCCTTCGCCTAGGGAATCGTCCGATAGTTTTAACCAACACCAGCGCAGACAGATAGCTTCTAACAACAAAAAGCTGGTAATAAAAAGTTCCGGGGTGGGGAAATAAATCCCCACCCCGGAACTTTTGGGCGTTAGCCCAACTCATTCACTATTAACTAGATAGTATCTATTTACTGTTTCCAGTAGTGACGCTGATCCACCAGTGCTTCCTCGTATTCTTTACGAGCCTGCTGCGTGGATTCAATACGAGAAACTTCCGGCACCACTACGTCCCAATAAGAACAGTTCGGCGGGTTCGGACCAAACAGGTTGGTTTCGATATGAATCATCACCGCACGCTCAGATTTCTCTGCCTGGCGATAAGCATCCCGGAACTCTTCGATCGTGTGCACTTTCAGCACTTTCAGACCCCAAGATTCCGCGTTCTTGGCAATATCTACCGGCAGCAGTTCCCCGTCCTGGTTATGGGGATTGCCATCACCCATCCGGTAGCGAGTACCGAAACGCTGGGAGCCACGCGACTCGGATAGCGAACCGATCGAAGAGAATCCGTAGTTTTGCAACAAAACATAGATAACCTTGATGTTTTCCTGTACCACGGTGGCCAGTTCCATCGGCAACATCTGGTAGGTGCCATCACCGACAATCGCAACCACTTCCGAATCCGGCAAGGCCATCTTGACACCCATAGCCGCGGGAATCTCATATCCCATGCAGCTAAAGGCATACTCTACGTGGTATTGCACCGGAGTCTTTGCCTGCCATAGGCACTGCAAATCACCTGGCATTGACCCGGCGGCGTTAATCACCACATCGTTGTCGCCCATCATGTCGTTAAGCGCCCCGAACACCTCGGTTTGCGCCGGCAGCTCTTGGTCGTGCGCACCGTAGCACTCCGCGGTCTTTTCGAACCATTCCTCGCGCTCGCTAGCGATTTCCTTGGTGTAGGCCTCGTCAACCCGGTAATCTCCGAGTGCTTCTTTCAAAGCAGCCAGCGCCAACTTGGCGTCAGCCACCACCATTTCACCCGCATGCTTAGCTGCATCGAAGGCTTTCACGTTGATGTTTACAAAACGTACATCCGGGTTCTTGAACTGGGTGTGGGATGCGGTAGTGAAGTCCGAGTAGCGAGTACCCACCCCGATTACCACATCTGCTTTATCTGCCAAATGGTTCGCGCTATTAGCACCGGTAGAGCCCACGCCACCTACGGCGCATTCGTGGTCATAGTTGATAGCGCCCTTACCCGCCTGGGTGTCAGACACCGGAATCCCGGTGGCGCTCGCCAAATCGCGCAGCTCCTGAGAGGCTTCCGCATAAATCGTGCCTCCACCAGAAACAATCAAAGGACGCTTCGCCGACTTAATAATCGCGGCAGCCCTCTCCATCTCGGTCTCAGATACTGCCGGGCGGCGCACATGCCAAACCCGCTTTTCAAACATTTCTACCGGCCAATCGAAGGCCTCAGCCTGCACATCCTGCGGCATCGCCAGCACCACCGCACCGGTCTCTGCCGGGTCAGTTAGCACGCGCATCGCATTCATCAAGGAAGGCATCAGCTGCTCGGGACGGTTAATCCGGTCAAAGAAACGCGACACACAGCGGAACGCATCATTCACAGTCACGTCCAAAGAACGCGGATCTTCCAGCTGCTGGAGCACCGGATCCGGGTAGCGAGTAGCGAACTGGTCAGAAGGCAGCAGCAATACCGGCACCCGGTTAGTGGTGGCCAGCGCCGCGCCAGTCACCATATTCAAGGCACCCGGTCCAATCGAAGTGGTAACCGCAAGGGTCTGCAGCCGGTTCTTGGCCTTAGCATAAGCCGCAGCCGCATGCACCGCGCCCTGCTCGTTACGCGGCATATAGTATTCCATCACTCCCCCATCGGGGGTGGAATCTAGTTCGTTTTGCAGCAGCGCCTGACCGATGCCACACACGTTTCCATGTCCGAAAATCCCGAAAGTTCCGGGAATCAGACGGTATTCTTTACCGTCACGCTCAGAATATTGGTTGATTAAGAAGCGGATAGTCGCCTGAGCAGTAGTTAGGCGAACAGTCTCAAATTTTGCCATCCTTAGTCCTCCTTGATGGTGGCGTTGGTCATGGGTAGGCGGGGATCAGCATCGCCGCCGCCCCAATCCTCAGTGAGCCAGACATAGTCCGGGTCGATAGTTACTAACCAGGCGGCGTCCTCGGCCGGGCCGGCCATTACGTTCAAATAATACAGGTGGTATCCAGGCGCGGCTACCGAAGGACCGTGCCAACCGTGCGGCATCACTACTGCATCCCCGCTGTGTACCTCGGCGCACACATCAATGGTGTGTCCTTTAGAGGGATAAATGCGCTGCAGCGCCATCCCGGTAGTGCCGTTTGCGGCCGGTTTTACCTGGTAGTAGTAGATTTCTTCCAAAATCCGTTCAGTTTCGGAATGCTCATCGTGCTTATGGGGAGGATACGAAGACCAATTACCGCCGGGAGTTATAACCTCCGTGACCAGTATATGGTCTACCTCTACCGGATTGCCCATCGTATAGTTGTGGACTTCCCGAGTGCAGTCGCCCTTGCCGCGAATCATGGAGATAACTTCATCTTTGGGGCAGTAGCGCAGCGGTTTCGCATTGTTGGCCTTCGAGCTAGGCAGGGCAAAGCGCCCGCCTTTTTCGCTGCTGACCGTGAAGGTCTTGTTGATCGGCACGTACAGATAATCGGTGATTTCGCTCCAAATATCTTTACGACCTTTGATTTCAAACTCTTCGCCATCTACCGTAACCGTGCAGCCGCCCTCAAAGGGCAAAACCAGCAGCTCGTTGTTACCGGAGCTAACCTCCTGACTGGCTCCGGCTGGCAGATTCAGGACCTTCAATCCCGAGAACTCCCAACCGGCTTTTTCCGGAGTCAAATCCAACTCGAACTGGCCATTTTTTAGCTGACCATCGCGGAATAAATAATTTTCGTTATCACTCATAGCAAACCTACTGTCTCGTCTACGGCCTGCGACACATCGCCACCGGCCGGGAATAATAGTGAACGACCGATGACTAACCCCAAGACATTGGGAAGACGCAAAGCCTTACCCCACGACTCCATGGCGGCATCGGGATCCTTAGATACTTCTCCCCCTAGGATCAAAGAGGGAAGGGTGGTGGCTTCCATAACGCGTTCCATCTCGGATACGCACGGAAGTTTCAGCCAGGTATAAGCACTGGTACGACCCAGTCCAGCTGCAATCGCCATCGACTTTATGACCGCTTCCGGAGTGAGAACATTACTGACCTTCTCGGCAGGCCCTTCCGAAATGAACGGCTCTACCATTGCCATCAGTTTCCGATCTGCCAGTTCATCAATAGCCTGCGCAGTTGCCTGCAAAGTTGCTACCGTGCCGGCGTCCTCATAGTTGATCCGGGTCAGCATCTTACCCCCGGCCAGGCCCGCATCTTCCACGCCTTGGGCATCGTAGCAGTTGAAACGGTCATCCATTCCAAAAGTAGCCCCCGCTAGTCCGGCGCGGTTCATCGACCCGAAAACCACTTTATTATCGAGGGCGCCCAACAGAGCCAAATCCTCGATCATATCGGCGGTTCCCAAGAAACCGTTTACCCCGGGCCGCGAAAGGGCCTCGGCGCAGCGCGCCAGCAGCTCTTCCCGATCGGCCATCGCGCTGGGATCATCACCCGCAGCCAGCGCACCGCGCGCGGGGTGGTCACAGGCAATCACCATCAATTTGCGAGGCTTACCTGCTTCATCCTTTAATGCTTCCCTAAGGCTGGGTCGAGGACGCTGCTTTAGGGTTTCAGTTATACGTTCGGGCTCAAAGGCGCGAATTTCCGCTAGCTTTGCAATCAGTTTTCCCATGACGCTACCTCTTAGTAACAATCGGAGCGGACTGAGGGTTCTTGGAAATCATATCCAAAATTTCCGGTTCAGAGGGCATCGCCGTGGAACATTCCAGACGAGAACTCACGATAGCTCCGGCAGTGGAGGCCGCAGAAATAACCTGCGGCAAATCCCATCCGGAAAGCAATCCGTGACAAAGCGATCCTCCGAAAGAATCTCCTGCACCCAGGCCGTTAGTTACCTTTACCGGGGTCACTGGAACTTCAATCCGCTCCTCTTTGGTTTTGCATAGAGTGCCCAACGGCCCTTGTTTTACTACCGCGATTTCTACTCCCCGCTCCAGCAAGGCATCGGCCGCGCGATCCGGCTCGGTTTCCCCTACGGCTATGCGGCATTCTTCTTTATTGCCGACTGCGACCGAGACTTTTTCTAGCATTCGTTCAACTTCCCGGTGAGCGGTTTCCTCATCGCTCCAGAAAGTCGAGCGGTAGTCCAAGTCCGCGATCGTCCACTTGCCTTCGTCTCCCAGGTTCCGCTGGTCTAGAGCGTAGTGGTGAGCGCCGCGCGAGGGTTCTTCGGACAGACCGGTCACGGAAATCCAAAAGATCTTGGCGTCTCTTACCGCCTCGACAGGAATATCTTCTTCACGTAGTTGCAGGTCCGGTGCAGATGGCTCCCGATAGAAGTAGAGCGGGAAATCATCCGGCGGGAAAATTTCGCAGAAAGTTACCGGGGTAGCAAAGCTCGGATTATCGACTACATAGGTGTCATACACACCTAAGGAACGCATCTCCGAACGCACAAATCTGCCGAAAGGATCTTTACCTACCCCGGTGATAATCGCGGATGAGTGGCGCAGCTTCGCCGCCGCTACCGCCACGTTCATCGGGCTTCCCCCTAGGAATTTTCCAAACTGTTCTACCTTTTCTAGCCCTACTCCGGTTTGCAGCGGATAGATATCCACTCCCGAGCGCCCGATGGTGAGTACATCCACGGCGGGCATTTTGAAACTATTCACAGCAGCGTTCCCCTCTTTTTATTCGTTGTTGACTACACTGTCAGCACCAGCCGTAGGCACCACCGCCCACCTTTGGTGCTTTGTACTTACATTCTAGCAAAGATTTAAGAAGAGGGGAAGCTCCTAAAAATAAAAACCCTATCTATAGTCAACAAAATTAGCGGATTATTCGTAGAGATACGGAGATCCCCCATAGTGCCAGATGTGGAAAATTTAGCAGCATTCTGCATATTGTCATGTTTATATGACATTGTGCGCTATAATGGCTCAAACACCCTCGTTCAGAAGGAGCTAATGATGGCAACCCCCAAAACCTATGTCGCAGATATAGAGTTGGACCACGACTCCCCAATTCCCCTGTATCACCAGATTTCCGAACCCATAAAAGAGCTCATTTTGGACGGCACCATTCCGGCGGGCGCAAAGCTTGAGGACGAACTGTCCATGGCTTCCCGCCTTGGGGTATCGCGCCCTACTGCCCGGCGCGCCCTCCAGTCCCTGGTTGAACTACGTTTAGTAGTGCGCAAACGCGCAGTTGGCACCATTGTCGCCCCCAAAGAAATTCATCGTCAAGTCAAACTGTCTTCCCTTTATGACGACCTCAAACAAACCGGGCAAAAGCCCACTACTGAGGTAATTTCTTATGAGGAAGTTTCTCCTGATGAGGACGTCGCAGAAGATTTACACCTTGATACAGATGCGAGTGTAATTAAAGTTGTTCGCCTGCGCCTGGCCAATGGCGAGCCCTTGGCGCTTATGACTAACTATCTACCGTTGGAAGTAGCACCCAGCGAAAAGGAACTGCGCTCTGGGGGGCTTTATAATGCGATGCGGCGCCACGGACACGAAGTTTTCAGCGCCCAACAAACTATTTGCGCGCGCAAGGCCCGCACCGAAGAAGCGGAAACCCTGAAAGAACCGCGAGGAGCAGCTATTTTGACTTTGCGCCGTATTTCCTACAATCAATCAGGAGCGCCTATTGAAATCGGGGATCATATTTACCGCGCCTCTCGCTACAAGTTCACCATCAGCCTTTAGTGACTAAGGTCATACGATCTTTGCCCTATTGTCCTGTCAAAGTCTTGACGTTGGCTTCCTTACCCCTTAACCTGGAAGAGAACCCGCACTGAAGACGGTGCTTAAAAAAATAACGAAGGAGACTCAATGACCGAGATTAAGATGACCCCCGGTCCCCTGCTGGATGCAGCCAAGAATTCGAAGACCGCGCTGTGGAACGATTCCTCTGATTTAAATGAGCTTCGTCAAGCGATCTCTTGGGGCGCAGTGGGTGCGACCTGCAACCCGACCATCGCTTACACCACATTTTCTAAGAATTTGGACATTTGGGCTCCTCGCATTAAAAAAATCGCTGAGAATATGCCCACCGCCACCGAGTCGGAAATTGGTTGGCAGGCTGTAAAGGACATGTCGATTGAGGCCGCGAAGCTGCTAGAACCGGCATTCGAAGCCTCAAATGGTCGCAACGGTCGCCTCTCGGTGCAGACCAATCCGGCTTACTACCGAAACGCCAAAGCATTGGCTGACCAGGCAGTAGAGTTCTCCGAAATGGCTCCCAACATCGTAGTAAAGGTACCGGCCACCAAGACCGGCATGGAAGCGATTGAGGACGCCACCTACCGGGGCGTGTCTATGAACGTGACCGTATCTTTCTCGGTTCCCCAGGCAGTTAGCTCCGGGGAAGCCATCGAACGCGGCCTCAAGCGGCGCGAAGCCGAAGGCAAAGATGTTTCCAAGATGGGGCCGGTTGTAACCTTGATGGTCGGTCGCCTTGATGACTGGATGAAGATTTGCGCTACCCGCGACAGGCTGGTTCTCAATCCTGGCCACCTGGAATGGGCCGGAATCGCCGCATTCAAGAAGGCAGCTGCCGAGTTCGAGAAGCGGGGTCTACGCTCCCGGATGCTGGCCGCAGCCTTCCGTAACACCATGCAGTACACCGAACTGGTTGGCGGCGACATCGTGATTTCTCCGCCCTTTGCTTGGGCAAAGCGGGTTCAGGACTCCGATTATCAGTATGAGCCGCGCTTCGACAATCCGGTATCCGAGGAAGTTATGGAAACCTTGATGAAGGTGGAAGATTTCCGCCGCGCCTACGAGGTTGACGGTATGAGCGAAGAAGAGTTTGACACCTTCGGTCCGACCGTGCGTACTCTTCGCGGATTCCTCAAGTCCGACACTGATCTGCAGGAACTGGTACGCGACGTGATTTTACCGGCGCCGAGAGAAAAGTAGATTCAAACAGCAAAATAGCAGGTAAATAGCTTTAGAGCTGGGGGCGAGATTATCTCGCCCCCAGCTTTTTAACCACCACGTGGCTGCCGGAATGGTAGCAGGAAGAGATATGCAAAAGGCGGGGTCGGATTTCTCCGACCCCGCCAATCACTTAATGGCTATTTTGATGGCGAGATAATCTCGCCCAGCCAGCGCTATTCTCTAGCGCTCAACTTTTGCCAAGATGTCACGCGCGGAAAGAATCAAGTATTCTTCGCCGCCGTATTTGACCTCGGTGCCGCCATACTTGGAGTAAATCACGCTGTCGCCCTCGGCAACATCCATCGGAACCCGGTTGCCCTGGTCATCAATGCGACCCGGTCCCACCGCGATTACTTTGCCTTCCTGCGGTTTTTCCTTGGCAGCGTCGGGAATAACCAGACCGGAAGCAGTCTTTTGTTCCGCTTCTGCCTGCTGAATCACGACGCGATCTTCTAACGGCTTAATGGAGACTGACACTGCAGACCTCCCTTTCTTTTTCCAAAATTTTCGGTTTTAGTACCGGAACCTTGACGTCGCGGGTTGTCAGATTTCCGATACGGTCTGGAGTCTGGCGACTCCAAATGCACTATTTAGCTTAAAGCTATCCTGGCACTCAATCAAGCTGAGTGCTAGTTTTCGCTTACGCCCTCCGCGAATACTTCTTTGGGTAACCAAAGCGTCGCTCTAACCCCTGGCAAATCCTCGGTTACACTGAAAATGACAGGGGAGAAATCGATGGTAGCTCGAAAAGTCGCACTTAGTTTTAAGCAGATGAAACAGCTAACTTCGTCCTTTCCACCTGCGGAAGACTTAATGATTGCGGCACTGACCACCCCGGAAGGCTGGCGCCTGCTGCAAGAATATCCTTGCCCGTCACCTTCTGAAGCCGCAGATATTGCTAAACACTTGCGTAAGCAGCACCCCGCAGATCTGGTTGCAGCGTTGCAAACCCAATGGAATCTGCGAGAAAAAGCCCAAGAAAAATTAGACTCCGAGGCCAAGAATAAACTTTTTACTCGCGACGGCCTCGAACAAGCTACCCGGAAAATAGTGGCCGCCCAGCGTGCTAAACGCTTTGCGAAAGCCGATGTCACCAGCATGATCGATCTCGGCTGCGGAATCGGATCCGACTCTATGGAACTGGCACCCCTATGCCCAGATTTTTTAGCAGTCGATATTAGCCCGGCAGCCGCTACCTGCGCAGCAATCAACCTGTCTGAGATATCGACCGCAAAAGTTTTTTGCGAAAACGCCGATAACCTTACCTCACAGAAAACTCTGCCCGCCCTATTTGTAGATCCGGCTCGCCGCGCCGCCGTCGGACGCGTCCTCTCCCCCGATTCCTGGTCGCCTCCCCTCGGAAAAGTTCTGGAATGGGAAAAGCGCTCGCCCCAGCTTGCGGTGAAAATGGCGCCCGGGATTGACTTGGCGTACCTACCGGACGGCTATCACGCGCAATGGGTAAGCGTTGACGGCAATCTGGTGGAGTGCGCCCTCTACTCTCCGGGATTAGCTCCCGAGGGCGCGGGGCGATCTGCGCTGGTTATCTGCGGTAGGCAGGTAAAACATTATCGCTGCTCTACTGCTTGCAATCCCGGAGAAGACCATGTGCAAATCCCGCAGGCAGCCACCTTGGGCAGTTACTTTTTCGATCCTGATCCTGCAATTATTCGCGCCGGAATCATTCCAGATCTTTGCGAAGAATTAGGGGCAGCGCCAGTATCTACCGGGATTGCTTATCTGACAGGGGATTCTCTTCCCAGCGAACAAGACTCCTTAGGGTTCCACTGCTATCAGATAGTGGAAAATCTGCCACTTAAAGCTAAGCAGGTGAGCTCTTATCTACGTTCTCAGCAAGTCACGCGGCTTGACGTTCTAAAGCGCGGAGTCGCCCTCGACATCGCAGCTTGGCGAAAAAAGGTGATGCCCAAGAGAAATCGCGACTGGTCACCGCGCACCATAACCGTGGCTCTGACCCGGGTAGGTGGGGCGCACCGCTGCCTGGTGCTCGTGGCAGTTAAATAATCTGCACTCCGGTAATGCCCCGCAAACAGGATTAGCTAGCGTTACAGGCGGGGCTCCACGTCATCGGGCGGTTCCACCGTCACCGAAGGTTCATTGGGATCGGTTTTCCGCGCCTGCGAACGCTCCTGTAAACGCTGTTGAGCTTGCTTAGCGTATTCGCGCCCCTTCTCTACCGCCTGCTCGGCGTATTCCCGGCTTTTTTCTGCAGCTTGTTCCACGTAGGGACGGGCTTTTTCCATGGTTTCTTCCGCGTACTCCCGGCTTTTCTCTGCAGCCTGCTCCACGTAGGGGCGAGACTTTTCTACCGCCTGTTCTACGTACGGCCGCGCCTTCTCCACAGTTTCTTCCGCGTACTCCCGCCCCTGCTCTACCAGGGGTTTAATCCGGTCAGCGGCCTTTTCAAAACCCGGACGCATCTGGTCAAATGATTTCGCCATATTTTCCTTCACCTTCTGGTAGATGCTTTCCGCATCTACCTCTTTCTCTTGGGCATTACTGCTATTATCCTGTGGATTCCCGGTATTTTCCAGGCTGGGCGCCATATAAATCTGGGTGAGCGACATCTGGGAATCTGGGCCAAAATCTGTAGGCGAGGGCGGCATTCCCGCTTTCACCAGCACCTCACCGAGGGCAGCGATCTGGGCACCATTATCAGTGCAAAAACGGATCGGAGGGATGCGCACGCTAATCCCCGCAGATTCAGCTCGCTGTGCCAAAAGTTCTCGCAGGCGCGAATTCGCAGAAAAACCGCCGCCCACTACGATTTCGTGGCAGTCAAAGTCTTGGGCAGCCTGCACCGCTTTCTTAGTCAGCGAATCGTTTACGGCCTCGGAAAAACCGGCACAGATGTTTTCCCGATTAATGGTTTTCCCGGCGGCCTCTAACCCTTCGATATAGCGGGCAACTGCGGTTTTTAGACCCGAAAATGAAAAGTCGTAGCGATGGCGTTCTTTGTCTTTACCTGCGGCCAGCCCTCGCGGGAAACGGATAGCTTTCTTATCCCCCGCTTGCGCCAGCCGGTCTACGTGCGGACCGCCTGGATAGGGGGTGCCGAGTAGCCGCCCTACCTTATCGAAGGCTTCCCCGGCAGCGTCATCGAGAGTGCCCCCCAGTTCGGTAATATCGCTGGCCAGATCGCGCACCAACACCAGGTTCGAATGCCCACCCGAGCAAATCAGTCCAATAAATGGAGGATGAAACTCCCCTTCTACCAGGGCATCTACAGCCAGGTGTCCGATTACGTGGTTCACCCCGTAGAGCGGTTTATCTAGCGCCAACGCCAAAGCTTTAGCGGCAGAAATCCCTACCGTCAGCGAGCCCACCAAGCCGGGGCCTGCCGCGCACGCAATCGCATCTACCTCGCTCAAAGTAACCCCGGCCTCCGTGCAGGCAGCCTGCAAAGTAGGCAGGAAAGATTCCAGGTGTGCCCGGGAAGCGATTTCGGGAATGATTCCCCCGTAGCGGGCGTGCTCATCCATGGAGGTGGCTGTGCAATCTGCCAGCAGCTTCCCCCCGCGCACCAACGCTACACCGGTCTCGTCGCAGGTAGACTCAATTCCCAGGATCAGCGGTTCACTCATATTCTTATTTTACCCACACCCCGGATTAGCGACCTAACGATATCGCCCCCAGCTGGCATAACTCTTTTGGAATAGCATCCGGACATTACTTACTCAGACAATGGGACTTTATTGAAAAAACAGGACATTGAGGTCAAAAAACAGGATATTAGACTAGAAAATCAGGACATTGAATGGGTTGGACGGAGCCCGTCTCAGATAAAATGGCACTAGCAGCAGGAGGTGCGATGACAGATATAGGCGGGCTCGAAGAACCTAAAGAGGATCCATTTGCCCAATATGTGCGCCAAGGATCCCCGTCTCAACGCGCCCTGATTGCTGCTTGGCAGGCCGGTATCGGTTTACAAGCTGTCGATGGTTTAGAGCCCTCACCGTATCTAATAAATACCGCTAGGAGCTCTATCGAAGGTGAAATCACTTTAGACGAAGCTCAAAGCCTGGTTAATTCCTACTATCAGCAAAACCCTCAGCGGGGCTTAGACCGAACGGAGGAAGCAGATAAGGTAGCTACCCGGGTTGCGCAAGTATTATCTGAGGACGGATTTGTGTTCTCGGCTGCGCAGTATCTGGCGATACACCGCCGGCTTTTTGCAGGAATCTATCCCCAGGCCGGGAAAGTTCGTACCTACAATATCTCCAAGAAGGAGTGGGTACTGGCCGGAGATACCGTTACCTATGGGAATGCTGCCGATTTAATGGAAACCTTGGAATACGATTTGGCTTTTGAACGTGCGTTTAGCTACCGCGAACTGAATGCCACCGAAATCATTGAGCATCTGGCTTCTTTTGTGGCTAGGTTGTGGCAGATTCACCTCTTTGATGAGGGAAACACCCGCACTACCGCCGTGTTTTTCATCAAGTATCTCCGCACCTTGGGTTTCACTGTCGATAACACCCTTTTCTCTAAACACGCTTGGTATTTTCGAAACGCGATGGTGCGCGCCAACTACGAAAATCTAACTGCCGGGATTCACGAAACTAACGAATACCTAGTTAAGTTCTTACGGAACTTGCTGCTAGGAGAAGAAAATGAGTTGAAAAATCGGTACCTGCATATCAGCGGTTTAGTTAGTCAGGCAAAAAATCCGGATATTGGGTCTGATGGGCAGGAAGTTCCCCCGGAAACTCAGTACATTACTTCCTCAGACAATGGGATTTTATCTAAAAAACAGGATATTGGACTGGAAAAACAGGATATTGGGGTCAAAAATCAGGACATTGAATGGGCGGGACTGAGCCCGGTCTCGGCTCGGCACGCCCAAAAACTCTACGATTTCTTCGGGACTGAGGGCATTTTCTCGCGTTCTCAGGTAACGGAGATATTGGGGATAACCCCCTCCCCGGCCTCTGAACTATTGCGAAAACTCCTGGATGCCTCCTTGATCAGCAAAGTGAAAGGCAAAGGAAAAGGCAAGTACCGTTTCACTCCCCCTCAGCCCGAGGGCGGGGCTAACTAACTTTTTGCGCCCCCCGAAGTAGCGTGGCTTCATGTTGCATTTGTAGGCTACTGCCCAACAATTGCAACAGTTAATCGCTATTTCTCGGAATTATTTACGGGGCGAGGATGGAGCTTTCGGCTTTATCGGGAAATAACCTTGCTGCAAGAGGACGTTTTAATTCTGGAAAGCGCGGAAGGCGGGCTCCGAGATTATTCTCGAAGCCCGCCTTGACCATACAAAAGATTGGCTATTTAGCCGCTAGCTGCAGATTTATACTCCAGCAAGAACAGCCTTGCCTAGCTGCCGGTTCAGCACCGCAATGAAGTCCAGCGGCACCTGCTTGGGGCAAACCGCTGCACATTCACCGAAGTTGGTGCACCCGCCGAAACCTTCGGCACCCATCTGATTAAGCATGCGGGTTACCCGCTGCAGATTCTCCGGCTTACCCTGCGGCAATAGACCCAGGTGGGTCACCTTCGCAGAGGTAAATAGCATCGCCGAGCCGTTCGGGCAGGCAGCCACGCACGCCCCACAGCCGATGCAGGTCGCAGCTTCGAAAGCCCGATCCGCATCCTTCTTGGGAACCGGGGTAGCGTGGGCATCGGGAGCCGCACCGGTATTAACCGAAATATAGCCTCCTGCCTGGATAATGCGATCCAAAGCCGTACGATTGACCACCAAATCCTTAATGATCGGGAAAGCCTTAGAGCGCCATGGCTCTACGGTGATGGTGTCTCCGTCCTTGAAAGAACGCATATGCAGCTGGCAGGTAGTGGTGTTATCTTTCGGATCCGGGGAATGGTTGCCATGGGGAACCCCATTAACTACCAGGCCACACATACCGCAGATTCCCTCGCGGCAGTCCGAGTCGAATGCGACCGGCTCTTCCCCGCGAGCAAATAGATCCTCGTTGAGGATGTCCAACATTTCCAGGAAAGAGGAATCCTCGCTAACTCCGTGGAGCTTATATTCGTGGATAGCCCCCTCGGCGTCTGGGCCAGCCTGACGCCAGATTCGCAAAGTGATGTTCACTTGTAGCTCCTTGTCTTGACCTCGATATTGTTGTAAATCAGATCCTCCTTGTGTAAGACAGGGGGCTGATCTTCACCTTTCCATTCCCAGGCGGCTACATACATGAAGTTTTCATCGTCACGTAGTGCCTCGCCCTCCGGAGTTTGGTGTTCTTCCCGGAAGTGACCGCCACAGGACTCTTCACGATGCAAAGCATCGATACACATCAGTTCGCCCAGCTCTAGGAAGTCCGCCAAGCGACCGGCGCGCTCGAGCGACTGGTTCATCTCGCCAGTCTTCTTACCCGGAACGCGCACATTGGTCCAGAACTCTTTACGCAATTCCCGAATCATGCCGATGGCTTTCTTCAGTCCCTCACGGGTGCGGGACATACCGCAGTACTCCCACATAATGTGACCGAGTTCTTTGTGGATGGAATCCACCGAACGGCTACCCTCAATCGCCATAATGCGATCAATGCGCTCTTGAGCCTGCTGTTTCGCGGCCAAAACATCGGGATGATCATCCGGCAAATCATGCCAATCCAAGGTATGAGCCAGGTAATCATTCACCGTATTCGGCAACACGAAGTAGCCATCAGATAGCCCCTGCATCAGGGCAGACGCCCCTAGACGGTTAGCGCCGTGGTCAGAGAAGTTAGCTTCTCCGCCGATATATAGACCCGGAATCGAGGATTCCAGATCGTAGTCAACCCACAGGCCACCCATGGTGTAGTGCACCGCTGGGTAAATCCGCATCGGCACCTCGTAGGGGTTATCATCGGTAATCCGCTGGTACATATCGAAGAGGTTGCCGTACTTGGCCGACACCGCCTCTTTACCCATGCGCTCAATAGCCTCAGCAAAGTCCAAATAAACCCCGCGAGCAACCCCGTTGATTTCCGGTCCTACGCCGCGACCTTCGTCGCAAACATTCTTGGCTTGGCGCGATGCAATATCACGCGGAACCAGGTTACCGAAAGAGGGGTAGATGCGCTCTAGGTAGTAGTCGCGATCTTCCTCCGGGATTTCCCGGGGATCCTTCTTGCAGTCTTCTTTCTTCTTAGGAACCCAAATACGCCCATCGTTACGCAGCGACTCACTCATCAAAGTCAGTTTCGACTGTTGATCGCCATGCTGGGGAATACAGGTGGGGTGAATCTGCGTGTAGCAAGGATTCGCGAAGTAAGCGCCCTTGCGGTGTGCCCGCCAAGAGGCCGTCACGTTCGAACCCATCGCATTGGTAGATAGGAAGAACACGTTACCGTATCCGCCAGTAGCCAAAATAACTAGGGAGGCGGTGTAGGTTTCGAGTTCCCCGGTTTCCAGGTTGCGAGCAATAATCCCGCGTGCCCGACCATCGGAAACAATGAGTTCCACCATTTCGTGACGGGAGTGAGCAACCACCGTGCCTGCGTTAACTTGACGCTGAAGTGCCTGGTAGGCGCCAATCAGCAGCTGCTGCCCCGTCTGGCCACGCGCATAGAAAGTACGGGAAACCTGCACGCCACCGAAGGAACGGTTATCGAGCAGCCCACCGTAGTCGCGAGCAAAAGGAACGCCCTGGGCTACGCACTGGTCAATGATATTGGCAGATACTTCCGCTAGCCGGTATACGTTAGTTTCCCGGGCACGATAGTCCCCGCCTTTGACCGTGTCATAGAACAGCCGGTAATCAGAGTCATTGTCATTGCGGTAGTTCTTGGCCGCGTTGATACCACCCTGAGCCGCAATCGAGTGCGCGCGACGAGCAGAGTCTTGATAGAAGAAGGCATCGACGTGGTACCCCATTTCACCCAGCGAGGCGGCTGCTGCGCCCCCTGCTAGACCGGTACCCACTACGATAACTTTGATTTTACGGCGGTTAGCTGGGTTCACCAGTGCCGTATTGAACTGGCGTTGTTTCCAGCATTTCTCAATCGGCACCTCTAGAGGTGCTTTCTTGTCTGCAATCGGTTCGCCAACGGTGTAAAGACCGTCGACTAGATTTTCTTGTTCAGTCATTTTTCGCATCCTTCCCTAACTAACACGCCACCGGAGCGGGGTTGGTGATTACCAAATAAAGCGGGGGGATGGCGAACATGGCGAACAGCAGTAGCCCCACAATCCCGGAAATGTAAACGGTTGCCTTATGGGTGTTTTCCCGGATCCATCCCATAGTCTGTAGGGCGGACCAGACGCCGTGTCCCACATGCAAAGCCACAATCGCGACTGCACCCAGGTAAATAATCAGCGTCCACCAGTTAGCTGGTGAGAACGTGGTTACCATCATGTTCCAGGGTGCTACCGGGATCATTTCCCCGTCGACCTCGCAGGTAGCGGCGCTATATGCACTGGATGATCCGATTTGGAAAGTCTTAGTCGTAAAATGTAGCAGGTGGAACAGGATAAACAACGCTAGCAGCACCGAGCCGACACGTACGGTTCGGGTCGCGTAGTTGTTCACAATGTTCTGTTTGACTACGTACTTCTCGCTGCCTCGCCCCGCGCTAGCGCGGTGCCAGAGATAAAAGGCGCAGATCATATGGATAAGCACGCATGCCAGGAGCACGACACGCAAGATCCAAAGCAGACCTTCATAAGGCAGGATAGGGGCACCAAAGACCCGCAGGTGGTGAGCATAACCGTTATAGGCATCAGCCCCCGCTAGAATCTTCAGGTTCCCGTAGGAATGCATTAACACAAACAGTACAAAGAATATGCCGGTTACGGCCATGCACTGTTTCGCGAAGACTAGGGTATTCCAGCTTCGCCTCTTTTGAATTTCTTTTGTATTGGCCACGTTTTACAGGCTAGCTCACGGCTTTCACTCAGCTTAAGATTTTTGGCCTCTAGGGAGGAAACGAGCCAGCGGAAAAAAGAAAAAATCGAAGTTAATCTGGCTCTACCTGGGATTTTAATTAGCTACTTTCAAAGAAGATGGCGCAAAGATTAGGTAAAAAATCCTTATCCGCGGGGCATAGAATCTGAGAATTGTTATTCAATTGAGAAAGCATAAAGTTTCAAAATACTTTTTGCGCTCTCATGAGGCAGATATTTCTGCCCCCACCGGACCGGGAGAGGGGCTCGAAAGCCGCATGTGCATCACTAGGGCGTCTTCGCGAGGTTGGGAATAATAGCCGCGGCGCACGCTCAAAGGAGTGAATCCCGCGCGTTCGTAAAGCGCAATTGCCGCTTGGTTGGAGCTGCGCACCTCTAGGAACATTTCATTAGCTCCGAGCTTCCTGGCCTCAGTAATCGCCGATTTTAATAGGACGCTACCCAGACCGCGGCTGCGCTTAGCGGGCTGAACTGCCAGGGAATGCAACTCAGATTCCGGCACTAAGACTTCTAGTAGCACTGCCCCCACCAGTAGCTCCTCCTCCCAGAGTCCTAAAGCCAAACCGTAGCGGGCGGTTAGCATTTGCCGCAGCTGCGGGGCACTAAATCCTTCCGCCCCAAAACAGGATTTTTCTAGGGCAAGCAGCGCCGGTACGTCCTCAAGAGTTAAAGGAACACAGCCAGTCACGATACCTCTATTTTTTCTGGCTAGGAGGCTGCACGTCCGGGCGCCGCAGATAAAGCGGCGACACGGTGGCTAGTAAATCTTCCGGCGTTTGCCCATTTAGGCGCGCCCGTGCGATTCTGCCCAAGACTGCTGCCTCCACCTCGGTGGGAAGTCCGGGATTTAACGCAAAGTCCTGGGGATATAACGCCGCTCCCGCCCCGGCTACCATCAAACCGGGTTTAGCCGCTCGATTCGCAAAACCTGCCGGGCTTCCCACCTCTGGTCCCCACAGGCAGCAAACATCATCGGGGCCGTCCGCGCGGTACTGGGCACAATAAACCTCTTTGCGCCGCGCATCGGTAGCTATGAAGACTTCCTTGGTGGGGGGCACCAGATCTAATACTGCTCGTGCGAGGGCGTCTAGGGAGCTGATCCCCATAACCGGGATTCCCAGCGCGTAACCGATAGTGCGGGCAGTAACCAGTCCCGCCCGTAAACCAGTAAAGGGAGCCGGTCCGCGTCCTACTGCCACCGCTTCGATACCCGCTTTAGCGAGCGCACACCCGCAAGCCTCCTGCACTACCGCACCGATCAGCTCAGATAGGTGTTCGGCATGGGAGCGAGAGTCCTGACTGAATCGGCTGGCTAACACCTGCGCCTTAGCTTCACTATCCCAAAGGGCAACTGATGCGCCTAGCGAAGTGTCAATACATAGAATCCGCATGTTTTTACCTACTTTTCTTAGCTTTACTCGAACGCGGAAAACACCGGTTTCCAGTCAGTTTTTTCCCAACGCTTGCCCCGGGGTCGAATAGTAATCGTGCGTTTTCCGTCATCCATGTCCGCCAAGTCAACTACCCCATTGCTGCTGGTAGCGACCCCTCCTTCTTCTCGGTGAATCTCAATCTCCAGGCGGTCTGCCGACAGCTGCTCGGTTTTTCCTTCTCCCCATTCGATGACGGTAATCGCCTGCTCTAAAGTGGAATCCAAATCCAGGGTTTCTAGATCGGTTAAATCTTTGATCCGATAGGCGTCGGCGTGAATCAGATCGGCGCCTCCCACCAGAGAAGGGTGTACTCGGGCGACAATAAAAGTTGGGGAAGATACTCGTCCTTTTACCTGCAAACCGGCGCCAATCCCTTGGGTAAGAGTAGTTTTCCCAGCTCCCAGCCCTCCAGAAAGCATTACTAAATCTCCGGCACGCAGCTGGGTGGCCAGCGCCTGCCCGACTGCCCGCGTCTGGTCAGCTGAGTTAACGGTAATAGTGATCGGCACGTTTCCTCCTAGATATAGACCCGCGGCACCCGAGGATTCAGGTCGGTAACAATCGTATAGTTTATGGTTTCAGCAGCCTTCGCCCAATCGTCGGCGGTAGGTTCGCCCTGGGAGCCATCTCCCCATACCCGCACAGTCGCTCCAGGCACCAGCGGCGGTTTCCCGTCTTCACCGCTACCTAAATCCACCATGAACTGATCCATACATATCCGTCCTACCTGCGGATACTTTTGTCCATTGGCCGCTACCCAAATTTTTCCGGAGGCATGGCGGTCAATCCCGTCGGCATACCCCAGCGGCACGATTCCGATATAGGTGTCGTGGGGCGCCACCCAGGTGCCCCCATAGGAAACCGGGTGTCCCTCGGGAAGTTTCTTTACACTGATCAGATCGGCTTCAAGGCGCATGATTGGGGTTAGCCCCAAGCTAGCGGTAGATGCGCGGCCGGGATTCGGGGTAAGGCCGTACATGGCGATCCCATAGCGCGCCAAATCAAAATGTGCCTGCGGATGCCACAGCAGTCCCGAGGAAGCCGATAGATGGCGTACCAGCCCGGTAAATCCGCGCTGTTCAGCTGCTTCGCACGCTTTCTGGAAGTCTTTAAGTTGCCGGGCAGTAGCCTGTTCGCCTGCACCCGCTTCATCTCCGCGCGCCAGATGCGACCAGATTCCACTGACTTCAATCGTTCCTTCTTCGCTGGCCAGCTCGGCTGCCGAAAGCAAGGGAGCTAAGTTTTCGGGCAGGGCGCCCTCGCGCCCCATACCAGTATCGACCGCCAGGTGAATGCGGGCTTTCTTCTCTGCCGCGCGAGCGGCACTAGCCACGCGTAACAAGGTTTCCGGATTAGACACCGCAATATCCAAGCCGGCTTTAACCGCGGGATCCAGATTGGCGTCTGGGCTGAAAATCCAGGTGAAGATGCGGGCGTCCGGAAAATCTTTCAGTGCCTCCCGCAACTGCATGGCTTCTGCCAGCTGCGCCACTCCGAACCAGTTCACCCCGAACTCTAGGGCGGCACGAGCGATCTGCGCGCCCCCATGTCCATAGGCATTGGCTTTCACAATCGCCATCGCTTGAACATTCGGGTCGCATTTGCGCAGCTGCTGCAAGTTTTTTTCCAGGGCCGACAAGTCAATAATCGCGCGCGCCGGAAAATCAGTATTCATGACCATGACTATACCGTCCTAGATTTGCTCCAAAGCATGGGCGATAGCCTGCGGAATCGCCCGGGCAATATCGGTAGCCACCAGCGGTGCCCCCAGGCTATAAGCGCTTTCTGGGTCTGATAAGGCAAACGGTAGTCCCGCCGCTTTCCGGGCAGCCATAGCGTGTACCCAGGCGGCGGAGGCAACCGCTGCCGAGACCCGAGAGGCAGAAAGCTGGTGTCCCGATTGTTCTGCGCGCGCCTGATGTTGAGCCAGCACCGCCGCGGTGATTCCCGCCAGCACATCACCGGAACCGGCAGTTCCAGTCCAATAAGGCGCTCCGGCCTGGCTGAACATCGTTCCCCCAGCACTGGCGATTAAGGTGACCGCTCCTTTTAGCAGCACGGTAGCACCGGTTTTATCCGCTAAATACTGCACCCAAGCCGCCGGCGATGCCTCTACTTCTGCGCGGCTGACTCCGCCGCGCCCTCCCCCGGCTCCGAGCGCCGAAAGCAGGCGTGCCGCCTCTCCCGCGTGGGGAGTAAGCACAGTGCGGTGATTGAGAGTTCCGCCGGGGATTTGGGAAGTAATTTCGGTGTAAAGATTGATGGCGCCCGCATCTAGCACCAGAGGAATCCCGCTGGTAGCAGCTTGTACTACCTGGTTGACTGCTTCGCGTACTCGGGAGGAATCTTTGGGATCTATGCCCGGGCCTACCAGCAGACATTGATGTTTGCCCACACCGGAAACTGCTTCCGGGAAACGAGAAAGAATCGCGAAAGCCGCGTCCTCAGGCCCCACATAGCGCACCATTCCAGCTCCGGCTCGACCCGCCCCTTCTACGCACATCACTCCGGTTAGGGGGAAGGCGGAGGAACCGGCAACTACCTGCACTACCCCGCGAGTATATTTATGGTCTTCCGGACCGGGTACCGGCCAAAGAGCACCCACATCCCCTGCCTCCAGGCGGGCTAAGCGGGGTTCTTTCATCTGCAAACCCAGGTCTACCAGCCGTACTTTCCCAAAATGATAGGCGGCCGGCGGCAGCAGGCAGGAGGATTTGTGTCCTCCCATAGTGACGGTCACGTCAGCTCCCAGGAAAGGCCCGGGCAAGCGACCATCATCGGTGAAAATGCCGGAGGGAATATCGATGGCCACTCGCAGCACCTTGGAGCTCCTAGATTCATACAGGTGAGTCAACTCCGCTGCTACCTGCGCTAATGGTTCGCGTAGTTTGCCGTTGACACCCGTTCCTACCAGGCCATCAATCCACACCTGGGCGGCGCGAGCCCGCCGGGCAGCCAGGCGCGCAATCTGGCGAGCACTGCCGGCTAAATCCACCCGCTCGATGGTTACCTCAGCTTTTTCCGCCGCCGCCAGTGCTTTTTCATGAGGTTTGCCCGACAGTAGTAATGCGAGGCAGGGGTATCCCAGTTTCGCCAAATAGGACAAAGCATACAGACAATCCCCACCATTATCGCCGCCGCCGACTAACCCCAAAATCCGGGTTTCCTCGACTTTGGCATCCCGGGCAAGCAAGAATTCCACAGTGGTGTCGCTGACTTCGCCAGCAGCCTTTTTCATTAACGCTCCATGAGGATGCTCGGCTACTACTTTGGCTTCAGCTTGCCTAACTGTTTGTTTCTCGAATGCCTCAATCATGCCGCTAGTTCCCTTTGACCTTGCCTTTTATTCTACCGTGACTGATTTGGCCAGGTTACGCGGCTGGTCGACGTCGTACCCTTTGCTCTTGGCGACCTCACATGCGAATACCTGCAGGGGAATCACGGTTAGCAAGGGCATATAGAGGGTAGGAGTACGCGGTACCCGGAAAATATGGTCGGCATATTTATCGACTTTATCGTCGCCCTCTTCCGCTACCACCAGGGTAATCGCGCCGCGAGCGCGCACCTCTTGCAGGTTCGAAATCACCTTTTGGTGCAGCTCGGGGCGGCGCGGGGTAGGCACCACGATAAACACGAACTGTCCCGGCTCGATTAATGCGATCGGGCCGTGTTTGAGCTCGCCCGCCGCGAAACCTTCCGCATGTACATAGGCGATTTCTTTAAGTTTCAGCGCCCCTTCCATCGCTACCGGATAACCCACGTGACGTCCTAAGAAAATCGTGGATTTCAGGTCTTTCCCGTAGCGTTTAGCTACCTCTACTACCGGCTCCATTTCATTGAGCAGAGTCTGCATCTTGTGGGGAACCGCCGCCAGTTTCTCCAGGTAATCCGCGATTTCGTCAATGAATTTATTGCCCCGCACCTGCGCTAAATATAGTCCCAGCAGATAGCAGGCAGTGATTTGGGCGGTGAAAGCTTTGGTGGAGGCCACGGCGATTTCGGGACCGGCATGGGTTAGCAGCACGGCATCGGATTCGCGAGGAATCGTCGAGCCGGGAGTGTTCACGATCGCCAGTACCTTTGCGCCCTGTTCGCGGGCGTGCCGCACCGCCATAATCGTGTCCATGGTTTCCCCGGATTGGCTGATCGCCACCACCAGGGTGCGCTGATCAACTACCGGGTCGCGGTAACGGAACTCGCTGGCCAGCTCGACTTCTACCGGGATGCGGCACCAATGCTCAATCGCGTAGCGGGCAATCTGTCCGGCATAGGCGGAGGTGCCGCAAGCGATAATCACCATTTTGTTTACTTGCCGCAGCACATCTTGGCTGATACGCAGCTCATCGAGGGTGAGGTAGCCTTGCGCATCGGTACGGTCTTGCAAAGTGGCAGTCACCGCCTGGGGTTGTTCATGGATTTCTTTTTCCATGAAAGTCCCCCACCCACCCTTAGAGGTGCGGTCTACCGAAAAATCAACGGTGAACTGCTTGGGGGTAACCGCTTGGCCTTCACTGTCGGCTACTTTTACCTGCTTGGCAGTCACCATCACCAGTTCGTCTTGCCCGATCTCCAGGCAGTGTTTGGTGTGATCGGCGAAAGCTAAAACATCGGAGCCCAGGTAGTTGCAATCCTGGCCCACCCCAATAACCAGTGGGGAGGAACGTCGGGCAGCAACCACTATCCCGGGAGCGTCCCGGTGAATCGCCAAAATAGTGAAAGTTCCTTTCAGCTGCGCCATGGTCTTCAGTAGCGCCCTTGATAGCCGCGCTGCCGCCCGGTGGGCTCCTTCAGCCACTTCGGCAGAAAACTGCGCCTTATCTAGGACAGGAGCGGGCACCTCAGATGCGCCCTCCCCCAGGGTGGTGCCTTCGCCCTCATCAGCTAAGTAGGATGCTGCCAGCAGGTTCGCAATTACCTCGGTGTCGGTTTCGGAAACGAAACTAAAACCTTGCTGTTCGAGGACGCGGCGCAGATTATCGGCGTTCTCGATAATGCCGTTATGCACTACCGCGAGTTGCCCATCGGAGGAAGCATGGGGATGAGCATTGATATCGGTCGGCCCCCCATGAGTGGCCCAGCGGGTATGTCCGATCCCCGCGATTGCCTCAGGCAGCGGATTTTCTTGCAAAACTGCTCGCAAATTCGCTAGTTTTCCGCTTTTCTTGCGGATTTGGATCCCACCGGGGGTAGAAAGCCCAATCCCCGCCGAGTCATAGCCGCGATACTCCAGGCGGGCCAGACCCCCCATAATCACTTCTTCTGCATCTTTAGTGGGCGCCAGCCCTACCATTCCTAAGATTCCACACATAGAATAGATTTTCCCACGAGTTCCGCCACATTGCTATCTCGCTCGCCTAAGCAGCATAAATAGGAAATATCCCCGGTAGCTGGTGGCGAAGGAAAATTAAGACCGTTTGGTGCGGTAGGCTGAGAAAGTCAGATTCTGCTAGTTGAAAGACAGGTAAAATGGGCAGACTTTTTGGAACCGACGGAGTGCGCGGTCTAGCGAATAAAGAATTAACCCCGGAATTGGCTTTGGAATTGGGACGAGCCGCCGCTAAACAGGTGCGCAAAGACACGCCGAAAGGCCACCGCCTACGGGCAATCGTCGGCCGTGATACCCGAATGTCCGGTGACTTTCTGGATCATGCGATTTCTGCGGGTCTGGCGTCCGAGGGCGTAGACGTTAACCGCATTGGGGTTGTTACGACCCCCTGCGTTGCCTATCTCACCGCCAAAGCTGACGTTGACCTGGGAGTAATGATTTCCGCCTCTCACAATCCCATGCCCGATAACGGAATCAAGTTTTTTGCCCGCGGTGGCTATAAGTTGCCCGATGCGATTGAAGACCAGATTGAGCAGCTCCTGGGGGACGAAACTGACCGTCCCACCGGTGAAGGGGTCGGCGAGATCGAGGAAGAACGGGAAAGCGCCGAGAAACTTTATATTGAACACCTGGTGAGAGCAGTTGGGGATCTTTCTGGGCTGCGAGTAGCGGTCGATTGCGCGAATGGGGCGGCTTCCAAGCTGGGGCCAGAGGCGCTACAGGAAGCCGGAATCGACACTGTAGTGATCAATGCTTCCCCGGATGGACGCAATATCAATGACAATTGCGGTTCCACTCACCCAGAACAGTTACAGAGCCAAGTGGTGGCTGCCGGCTGCGACTTTGGGGTAGCTTTCGATGGGGACGCGGACCGCTGCCTCGCGGTAGATTCCCAAGGAAACCTGGTGGACGGTGACAAAATCATGGGAATGCTGGCTGCCTATTTTAAGGAAAAGGGCGAGCTTACCGGAAACACCCTGGTGATTACGATTATGTCGAACCTGGGTTTGATTTTGGCGATGAAAGAAAAAGGGATTAATACCGTACAGACTGCGGTGGGCGACCGCTATGTCCTAGAAAAGATGCGGGAGCAAGGATTCGTGCTGGGCGGAGAACAGTCTGGTCACGTGATTAACGCCAACCACGCCACTACCGGGGATGGGATTCTTACTGCCCTGTGCATCGCGCGTGCGGTTAAAGATGCTGGCCAACCGCTAGAAAAGATTTGCGAGTTCGTAAAACGCTTGCCACAAACCTTGATTAACGTGCCGAACGTAGACAAGACGCGTACCGATGATGCCGGGCTGCGGGAAAAAATCGCTAAGGCCGAGGAAGAATTGGGCGATACCGGGCGGGTCGTGTTGCGTGCCTCGGGAACCGAACCGCTGGTGCGGGTAATGGTGGAGGCCGCTACCCAAGAACAAGCCGACGCGGTTTGTCAGCGCCTGGCGGGCGAAGTTAAGAATCGCTTGTCTTTATAGGGTGATTTTCTGCTCCCGCCAGCGTTGTTCATCTAGGCGCTGGCGGGAACCGGGAATCAGAATCAGCGCGAAACTTTTGAGCGGAGTCTAAGGATATGGCGGCAAAATCCATTTACGAACAGTTCGATCGGGATGCTTGGCGCGCCCTCGCCGCTAAAACCCCGATGCCGCTAACCGAAGCTGATTTGCGTTCTCTGGCTGCTTTGGGGGACCCGATTGATTTAGAGGAGGCCGACGCGGTCTATCGTCCCCTCTCGGCACTGCTCCGGTACCGGGTTTTGCATTCGCGCGCCCTCGCCCAAGATCAACAAGATTTTTTTGGGCGTCCTTATGAGCGAAAAATTCCTTTCATCATTGGGGTTGCTGGTTCGGTAGCGGTCGGAAAATCAACCACTTCTCGCATCCTCCAGAATCTACTTAGCCGCTGGCCAGAGACCTCACGGGTCGCCTTGGTTACTACTGACGGATTCTTGTATCCGAATGCAGAGTTAGAGCGGCGCGGGCTGGTGGCGCGAAAAGGATTCCCCGAATCCTATAACCGCCGCGCGCTCCTAAATTTTGTTACCCAGGTAAAAGCAGGAGTGCCGGAAGTAAAAGCGCCGGTTTATTCGCACGTCACTTACGACGTAGTGCCGGATAAATATGTGACGGTTGCCAGCCCCGATATTTTGATTCTAGAGGGCATCAACGTCTTGCAACCTGCCTGGTTCTATCGGGGTCACCAAGACCTGCCTAACCTCGAAAAACTGCTGGATCAAGATGATGGGCGTAGCGGGCTCGATGATCATAAATCCTTGGCGGTCAGTGACTTCTTTGACTTTTCGATTTACGTAGATGCCCGGACCCGCGATATTGAACAATGGTTCGTGGAGCGTTTCGTATCGCTCAAAGAATCCGCTTTTAAAGATCCCGAATCTTACTTCCAGGTCTACGCGGGGATCTCCGATTCGGTGGCGCGCCAAATCGCCGTAGATATTTGGACCTCTATAAACCTGCCCAATCTGGAGCAACAGATTCGTCCGACCAGAGGGCGGGCGACACTAATCTTGCGTAAAGACGCCCAGCACCGCCTAGAAAACGTGTTCCTACGCAAAATCTGATTAGATGCCATACTCTCGATTCATGATTTCATCGACCTTGGCGGCAAAATATAGTTTTGCCCGGTAAAGCCGGACTAACCGACCTTACCGGGCAAATAACTAGGCGTAAAAAACTAGCGCTTGGAGTACTGCGAAGCCTTACGCGCCTTCTTGAGGCCAGGCTTCTTGCGCTCAACAGCGCGCGAATCGCGGGTAAGGAATCCTGCCTTCTTCAGGGCAGGACGGTTCGCTTCCCGATCGATTTCGTTTAGTGCGCGGGCAACGCCCAGACGCACTGCCCCGGCTTGACCGGAGCTTCCCCCACCAGATACCCGAGCGACAACATCAAAGCGCCCCTCTAGGTCTAGTAGGGTAAACGGCGACCGTACTAGCTGCTGATGCAGCTTGTTCGGGAAATAGTCTTCCAAAGTCCGGCCGTTAATCTTCCATTCGCCGCTGCCCGGATTCAACCGGACACGCGCAACTGCGCTTTTACGGCGTCCCAGCCCGATGCCGGGAGCTGTCACGGACTGTCCGGAGCCGGTCGGCTCCGACTGGGTTTCCGTGGTGTAAGAGCTGGGGGCGTTCTCCTCCAACAGCTCTTCGTTTTCGGTGGTATCAGCCACAATTCTCCTCAGGGTCTTGGCTCAGGGCTACTGGGCGATTTTCTTAATTTCGTAAGGTTCCGGCTGCTGTGCCGCGTGGTCATGTTCGGGACCTGCGAATACATGCAGCTTCTTCATTTGGGCACGCCCCAACTTAGTGTGGGGAACCATGCCGCGCACCGCTTTTTGTACTGCTACTTCCGGTTTCTTATCTAGTAAGTCACCGTAGGCTAGAGATTTCAAGCCACCGGGATACCCGGAGTGACGGTAGGCGCGTTTCTGCTCACGTTTATTGCCGGTAAGTCCGACCTTGGCGGCGTTCACAATAATAACGTGATCGCCCATATCCTCGTTGGGAGTGTAGGTCGGCTTATGCTTGCCACGCAGCAGCTTGGCGGCAACGGCCGCCAGTCGTCCGAGAACGACGTCTTCAGCGTCGATGACATACCACTTCTTATCTTGGGTGTCACCGGCTTTCGGATTATAAGTTCGCACGGGCTTAAGCCTTCGTTTCTTCCTTGGGGGTAGATTCTGCGAGGGCGCGGCAACAGAAACGGCAACAAGTGCCTAAAATGTTGCGGACGCCGCCGTAGTGTTTTCCACCCGACTTTGCATTTCTTTCCGTCTAGCGTCCCGTATTTGCCAATGCTGCAGGTAAATAACCTGCGCCTGGATTGTTCCAGGACACACAACTATTTGACTATATCCGGTGTAGTGATGCTGGGGCAAAAATTTTACCTGTTATTTTTAGCACATCGCCTGCTGTTTTTGGGTCAAGAACTAAGGGCGAAGGCACTCCCTTAAGACCGGAATAGACTTTATGCCCTAACCTGCAGCTAGGGTTTTAGTTATCTAAGGCATGTTCCGTAAGATATGGTTTCCCATCCTTCATACTGACGGTAAAAGTACTCTCGACCTCGCCGTTATTTAGCGCACGAGCCATCTCGTTATTACCGTTAAAGTCAAAACGTTGTGATCCCCCCAAAGTAATCCAACGTGCCAGACAATAGGGATGGTCAGGATCTGCGGGATCTAAAATACACAGATTGGCAAAAGTGCCTTCCGAGATATTCCCACCCACGGTCATGGCATCTAAATACCCATCACCATTCATATCAGCTAGATAATAAGGAGTGCCGCTGGGGTGCGTATATTCTTCCCAGCCAACAGCATAAGAAGAGTTTTCTCCTAACTTACTAACCGGATCACCGGCATTTATATGGCGATATCCCTGGTCAAAACTCTCAGAAAATTTATCCTCAGAAACTCCGCCATTCATTTTAATCCAGCAAGGATCAGAACTATCCGGCATTTTCATGAAAGGGACTTCGGTATCCTCACTTTCCTTTTCGCTACATTTTTCTGCACTGTATTCACTAAAGTTGGGCAAATAGCTGTTGGCAAAATCAATCTTCTTGATGTAATCAGCAGGTACCGAAGTGGTTTGCTTTGCTTTAGGCGATTTGGGCACGGCGCTGCTTGCGGTTTTTGATTTGAGGGCGGAGCTGGAGTCTGCCTTCGATATTTTCAACCCCACAAACACCCCTACAGCCACAACAGCTACAACCACCAAGGTAATCAGGGCAACTTTCCAAATACGAGGCATGCTACTCGGCTGAGGAGGGTGTGTAAACTCGGGTGGTACCGGCGCGGGCATCTGCTGATAATCCTGGAGTTGGGGTGAGAGGCTACTCGAAGATTCCTCTAAAGGATTCGTTGGTTGAGCCTGCCAAGGTGGCTCTGGGCGCCTGGGCGGCTGCTGATAGGTCGGTGGTTGTGGATAGGCTGGCGGCTGCGGGTATCCCACTGGATACTGGGGTGCGCTCCCACCCCCATAAGTTTCTGGGTTGCATTGCGGATATCCGCTCGGCGGCATCCCTGAAGGATTACCGCCCACAGGGCTATCTTGAGCAGGTAGCGGGGAATTTTCACCGTCACTAGAGATTTGCGTCATCGCTCGTACCTTTCTCTGATATCAGAGGATAGACAATATAAGATTTTTTGGAGCATTCGCTCAGCAACTTTCCGAACCAGCTATCCAAAGTATTCCTGGCACACTGCAACTTTGACAGACACTGAACAAACTGCTTTTTCAGAAAACATCTTTAGGTTATCTAATCAAGAAAACACCCTCAAGAGTTGCTTATACCTTAGATTTCATACAAACAAACTCCGCGTAAAGGCAGGTATGCGCAGATAGCATGGCAACATGATCAACGAAGAAAACCCTGATTACTATCCCAATCCAGCAAATAACAATCCCAATGATTCCTCCTCGGATGAATCAGAGAAGCTATCACCAGTATTCGTGGTGCTACTCGGTCTAATCGCGATAGTGGTAATCGTAGTAGTTGTGGCGATTATCTGGTTTGTAGTCTCGACCGGATTTTTTACATCTAAATCGGCGATGACCTGTGAAGATTATGGGAAACTATCGGAACAAGAACGTGGGTCTACCATATATAGCGCCTTGATAGAGGAAGGGTACGAACTAGATGTAGATGCTGGGGAAGTCGCTGGAGCCTTTAGCCTCGTCAAGCTGAAAATGGGGGTAGATGATTATTGCGGGGCGGAACCCTTTAAAGAAGATGTGGGCGCAACGAAGAATTTATCTTCCCCGATATCTATTCCTGTGAAGGAAATTGCCAGTCAAATGGCTAGCAACAACCCAAATAATCAATAGCTGGTTTATTCACTCATTCTTTCTGTCCTGGCGACACCGATTTTATCGGCTATTCCCCTGCGGTAGGGTGCGCACTACTTTAGCTTTTTGGGCTTGCGCAGCGTACTGACTGGCAGGTGGATAGGAAACCTCCCAAAGGGTTAGCCCCCTCCCATCGGCGAGTGGTACTCGTTGGTCACGCACCCCGGCAGCTAAGAGTTCCGCTATCCAGTTAGGGTCATATTTTCCTCGCCCGATTTCGATCAAGGCGCCCATCATGAACCGCACCTGGGAATGACAAAACGCATCCGCACAAATCAAGGCCTGCACGATTCCCGGTTGGGGACGCGAAATAGTAAAGGAATGGAGGGTGCGCACGGTAGTGGCGCCCTCGCGAGGCTTAGCGAAGGGAAGGAAATCGTGCTCACCGCGAAGAGTTTGTGCCGACACCTGCATTTTTTTCGCGTCTAAGGGCGAGGACGCGCGCGCGATATCTAGGCGACAAGGATCTACCGCCCGGGGATCGTCGCAAATGAGGTAACGATAGCTGCGGGAAAGCGCGGAAAATCGAGCATCAAAATCCCCTGCAACTACGCTGATCTGCTTGACTGCCAAAGCACCGTTTAAACCGCGTCCCGCTAAGCCTTCTAGGCGGGCACGCAGCCGTGCGGCGCGCACTTGGTCGTCCTCGTCGCGTCCTCGCGATAAGGAAAACCAAAACTCTGCGGGCACATCCAGATGCGCTACCTGTCCCCGGGCATGTACCCCGACATCGGTACGCCCCGCCACTGTGAGTTGCGCCTGCTGGCGGGTAATCAGGGTTAAGGCTTCCTCCAGGCGACCTTGAACGGTCAATAGATTAGGTTGGCGTGCCCAGCCGTGAAAGGGCTGTCCGCGATAGGCAAGGTCTAGGCGTAAACGTATCCGGGCACTCATTAAGTCACCAAATCCCAGGCGCGCACCCCGCCACGGATACCGGCATCATTAGGTACGATGATTACTTCTTCTCCCAGGGTCTTACGCACCGATTCCACGATATGCGCCGAGTTTCCCCCTCCCAGGTAGAGCCGATCCCACATGATCGCCTCCCGCAAAACCCCTACCACCCGGCGAACTCGCCGTGACCAGTGAGTATCCCCCATTCGTACCCGCTCGGGCTCGCCTACATAGTCATCGAATAGCAATCCCCAACGGGCTACCATATGAGAGAGCTCCATATGAGGAGCGAGACGCCCCCCATCCCAAATCGAGTTCCCCAAGCCGGTACCCAAGGTAATAATCATTTCCATGCCGGTACCAGAGATCACCCCAGCTCCAGCTACTTCGGCATCATTTAACACCAGCGAAGGTAGAGCTGTTGCCTCTTCCAAGGCTCTGGCGAGGTCAAAGTTTTCCCAGGCTTGCACCATTTCTGGTAGCACACGGGTGCGCGGTCCAGATCGGCACACATAGTGCGGGGTGGAGATTACTACCCCGTGGCGGATCATTCCCGGCATTCCCACGGTGATCCGGTTGGTACCTACTTGAAATTCGGAACGAAAACTCTCAACAATTTCGATTAACTTTTCTGGAGGCAACGGGTAAGGGGTAGGTACTCGCAGTGAAGGTGCCACCATGGTGCCTCGTTTATCGAGTACCGAGGCCTTGATTCCCCCGCCCCCACAATCTACCGATAAAGTGAGGAGATTTTTCATCTGTTTTCCCATATTCCTAGCTTACCTGGAGATTTGTACTTGCCGATTCTAAGAATGATTTTCCTGAACTAGGAGCCAAAAAATAATGCGGGCAGTTGGCAACTAGCTGCCAACTGCCCGCACCGAGTAGCTGTTAAATACCAGCGGAGTTACCCGCCGATACTAGCGGAGTTACCCGCCGATACTAGCGGAGTTACTTTTCTTCGGTATCTTCCGCTTCTTCAGTCTCTTCAGCTTCTGCCGCTTCGGAGCTTTCTTCGCCGTTGTCCGAAGTTTCTACCGCTTCTTCCGCGGTTTCTTCGACCTTTTCGGCTTCTTTAGCTTCCTCAGCGGGCTCCGGCT
Organism: Varibaculum prostatecancerukia; assembly: GCF_943169825.2. Lineage (NCBI taxonomy): Bacteria > Bacillati > Actinomycetota > Actinomycetes > Actinomycetales > Actinomycetaceae > Varibaculum > Varibaculum prostatecancerukia. The sequence goes on along the minus strand of NZ_OW968402.1, from coordinate 471,964 downwards.
TAGCTGCTTCTTCCTTGGTGGGCTGCACCTTGGCTTTCGCCTCTACCTTTTCAGTAACCAAAGAAATCTCGGCCATAGGAGCGTTATCTCCACGGCGAGTCGGCAGCTTCACAATCCGGGTGTAACCGCCCTGACGGTTGGGATCCAAATCCGGAACTACCTCATCAAACAGAGTGTAGACCGCATCAAAACCGCGGGTATACTTATCAACCTGGGTACCCAGCTTACGGGCAACCATACGGCGATTGTGGATATCACCCTTCTTCGCCTTAGTGATCAGCTTTTCGATATAAGGCTGCAGGCGACGAGCTTTGGCTTCAGTGGTACGAATCGAACGATGTTCAATCAGTGACTTCGCCAAGTTAGCCAGAATTTTGCGCTCATGTGCCGGGCCGGCTCCTAGCCGGGGACCTTTAGTTGGCTTAGGCATTTTTCTTCCTTTACTTTCCTAAAAAACTTTATTGTTTTCGCGCCGAGAAAACCCGACTTAGTCGTCAGAGAACTGTAGCGAACTGGGAGTGGCCAGGTCGTCCAGGCTGACCGGGGTGGGCAGCGGAGAATCTTTCAACGCCATCCCCATTTCGGCGAGTTTCGCCTTAATCTCTTCGATTGACTTGGCGCCGAAATTCCGGATATCCATGAGATCGGCCTCGGAACGGGCAACCAGTTGCCCCACCGTGTTGATCCCTTCGCGGGTCAATGCGTTATAAGAACGCGACTGCAGACCCAGGTCATCAATAGAGAGCGCCAAATCTTGGGCGAGCGCCTGATCGGTTTGCGGAGCACCAATCTCGATGCCCTCGGCCTCGATATTCAGTTCCTGGCACAGCCCGAATAGCTCCACCAGGGTTTTACCTGCAGAAGCCAGCGCATCCCGAGGAGCTAGCCCCGGTTTGCATTCCACATCCACAATCAAGCGGTCAAAGTCGGTGCGCTGTTCCACGCGGGTAGCCTCTACCTTGTAGCGGACTTTCACCACCGGAGAGTAGATAGAGTCAATGGGAATCCGAGAAATCTCGTGCCCATCCGACTTGTTCTGATCAGCGGAAACATAGCCACGACCACGTTCTACTGTCAATTCGATTTCTAGCTTGCCAGACTCGTTAAGAGTGGCCAGGTACAAATCCGGGTTGTGGATTTCTACTCCCGCCGGAGGGGTAATATCCCCTGCGGTGACCTGTCCCGCACCTGCTTTACGCAGATACATCACCACCGGTTCGTCATTCTCGGAAGAAAGCACAATCTGCTTAATGTTCAGAATGATCTCGGAGACGTCCTCCATCACTCCCGGGATGGTACGGAACTCATGCGGCACCCCCTCGATCCGGATCGAGGTAACTGCGGCTCCGGGAATGGAGGAAAGTAGGGTACGCCGCAAGCTGTTTCCTAGGGTGTGCCCGAATCCGGGTTCTAGGGGTTCAAGGGTGAAGCGGGAGCGCTGATCGCTGACCACTTCTTCCGATAGCACGGGTCGCTGTGAAATAAGCAACGTGTTGTCCTTTCTGCCGCCCAGCCCGCCATATGACTGGAACGAACGTTCTGGCCTGAGGCCAGCTTCTTAGACAAGACTGCGAAATCTCCCAAATGACGGCCTGGAGACCCACAGAAGTGTTTTACTATCTTCTTTTTTCTGCTTCAGTTAGGACGCGTTAGACGCGACGACGCTTGGGAGGACGGCAACCATTGTGGGCATGCGGGGTGACGTCCTGAATGGACCCCACCTCGAGCCCGGTAGCCTGTAGGGAGCGGATAGCGGTCTCGCGACCAGAACCCGGTCCTTTAACGAACACGTCAACTTTTTTCATGCCGTGCTCTTGGGCGCGCCGAGCGGCAGCTTCCGCAGCCATCTGCGCAGCGAACGGCGTAGATTTACGCGATCCTTTGAACCCCATCTGACCGGCAGATGACCAGGAGATAACAGCTCCGGAGGGATCGGTGATCGAAACGATAGTGTTATTGAATGTGGACTTAATGAACGCTTTTCCCTGAATAACGTTCTTACGCGCAGCCCGACGCGGCTTACGGCTCTTTATGGAACTAGCAGCCATATCTTCCTTCTTTTCCTCAGATCCAGCAGGTGGTGCCTGCGCTTACTTATACAGCCTTCTTCTTACCGGCAACGGTGCGCTTCGGTCCCTTGCGGGTACGCGCGTTGGTCTTGGTCCGCTGACCGTGCACCGGCAAATGGAAGCGGTGACGCAGTCCCTGGTAGGAACCGATCTCGATCTTGCGGCGAATATCGGCTTGGACCTCACGACGAAGGTCGCCTTCAACCTTGTAGTTGGATTCAATAAAGTCGCGTACTTTAATCAGATCTTCTTCCGAAATATCTTTTACGCGCACATCCGGAGAAACTCCGGTTTCTTTCAGCGTTTTTTGAGCGCGCGTGCGCCCGACGCCATAAATGTAAGTAAGTGCCACTTCCAGACGCTTCTCGCGCGGAAGATCAACACCGGCAATACGTGCTGCCATTAATTTTCTCTCCACATTTTTCCGGAGGCCGTCGCGCTATCTTCCGCTGTTGCGGCCCAGGCCTCCGGACCTGGGGTCACCTTTGAAAATCAAAGATGCCGATAGTGCGCTATTTTATTTTTCGACTAACCCTGACGCTGTTTGTGCCGAGGGTTATCGCAGATCACCATGACAACGCCGTGGCGACGAATCACCTTGCATTTTTCACAGATCTTCTTAACGCTGGGTTTAACCTTCATAATTTTCCTCTAGTTGCGGCCGGATTATCCCACCGCCAATACTGTCTTACTTGTATCGGTAAACGATTCGACCTCGCGATAGATCGTAGGGACTGAGCTCTACGACCACGCGGTCCTCGGGCAAGATTCGGATATAGTGCTGACGCATTTTGCCCGAAATGTGCGCTAGCACCTTATGACCGTTCTCGAGTTCCACCCGAAAATATGCATTCGGGAGTGCCTCTGCTACGGTACCTTCGACCTCTACAACGCCTTCTTTTTTCGCCATCTATCCTTCACTAACCTTGTCCACATAGGATGACCAGAAGGTACACTTTGCCCCTCTAGTCACAAACCCAATAGTCAACCTTACGTTAGTAACGGGACAAACCTAAAGCTGATAGAGGGTTAAATCGGTCACGCCTTTGCCTTTTTCGCAATCATCAGCGTGTCGCAGCTCGCACCTTACGTTTTCAACAAGTAGGTCCTTCACCCCATCCATAGCCGGATACCGGTGGTTAGCTATTTGAGTTTTTGTCGTTTACGGATAGCCGTCGCGACCTGGGTAAACAGCTCACGTTCTAGGCGGGCACCCTCCCGGCGCACTTCTCGACGAGGAATGAGCAACAACCGATCCAGGCGAGCTTCTGATTCGCGACCTTTAGAGTCCCAGGCTCCAGCGCCAATATCCATCCAATAGCGCCCCCAATGTGCTTCCTGTTCGGCGTCTTTATCGTGATCTTTGCTGGTCAGCTGAGTTCCGATAACTGCGTTAGCGGTTGCGGCCATAACCAGCACGGGCCGATCTTTACCACGCCCATCCTCTTCTTCATAGGGAACCCAACACCAAATCACTTCGCCTGGGTCGGCGGCTCCATTGCCGATTTTAGGGTCATAAACGAAGGGAGGAATCTTGTCACCTTTAGTTAGATAACGCGCCCGCCCAAAAGGGTGCACAGATTTTTTCTGCTGCCGACGGCGATTGGGGTGCGAGGTCGCTTGCTCCAGCTGGCTGCCGCCTAGCTGCGATAGCATCCGGGTAAGTTTCCTAAAGGAAATACGCATTGGCTCGCCTCCTTTTCAGAACTGACTGTACCAGGAGGGAGCGCAGGAGCGCTGAATAAAAAGGTACGGCCGCAACTGGAAACGGAGATTTTAAAGGCAGCTACAGCGTTGATACCTTGGGTAGCTACTTACAGCGACACCGGCTTTATTCCAAAAGGCGCTAGAGCTGCCGCACCAAAATCTGGCTGGTTGAGAACGCAAATCCCGTCTTCTAACACCGCGACTTGCGCCTCCCAATGGCAGGCAAGGGCGTGATCTACGGTTTTCACTGTCCACTCATCGGCCATAGTGGCAACTTTATTGGAACCGCGAGTAAGTATCGGCTCCACGCACAGCACCATCCCGGGTTTGATTGCCGCTGATCGCCCGGCGGCGCGGAAGTTGAACACATCGGGTGCCTGGTGCATAGCAGTACCAATCCCATGTCCAGTGAACTCTTCTACGATTCCTGCCGTCCAGCCGAAACGTTCACCGAAAGAGTCCACTGCGTCCTCGATCGCGGCACCAATATCGTTCACCCGGGCACGCGAGCCAGCTATCGCCGCTACTCCCGCCCAGGTACTGTAGCGAGTAATTTCTAGCAGCTGCTCTTTTTCTGAGGACGTCGGGTATTCATGAGCGGCAATAGAAGGCTGGGGCTTCGGTGCTGGTTCTTCTCCAATAATCACGGAAAACGCGGAATCCCCATGCCACTGTTTTCCATCTCGCTCCAGGTAACAGCCACAATCGAAACTAACTAAGTCGCCGGTTTCGAAGGGAACATCTCCAGGAATACCATGTACCACGGTGTCATTGACTGAGATACAAATGGTCGCAGGGTAATCAAAATACCCCAAGAAGTTGGAATGGGCGCCACCATCCGCGATTACCTGCGCCGAAATCTCGTCGATTTCCCGGGGAGTCACCCCTGTCCGCGCATTTTCCCAGACGGCCTCATGGATTTGATTGACAATCAACGCCGCCTGCCGCATATAACCAAGCTGCTGTCGATTTTTTATTTCAATGCCGCGCCCAAATAGCATAGCTACTTATCTTCTTCCCGATTCGGTTTTTCAATTACTGCAGCTGGGCGGCGATACTATCCCAAACCTGATCGATAGAGCCATTACCATCGATATTTATTAGCAGACCAGCCTCACGATAGTAACGTACCAGGGGCTCGGTTTGTTCCTGATAGACCTGTAGGCGACGACGAATTACCGGTTCGGTATCATCGGAACGGTTTTCAATCTCGGCGCGTTTGAGTAGCCGCCCCACCACGTCCTCTAGACGAACATCCAAATTGATGACCGCATCGAGCTTAGTGCCCATATCTTTGAGTACCCGATCCAGGAAATGAGCCTGTTCCAGGTTGCGGGGATAACCGTCAGCGAGAAAACCTTCGCGGTAGTGCGGTGACTGTAGCTCTGCCTCTACCAGGGAGCTAATCACCGAATCGGGTACTAGCTCTCCCCGATCGATCAGTTCTTTGGCTTTTTTCCCTAGCTCGGTGCCCGCCTTCATCTGGCTGCGGAGCATCTCTCCAGTAGAAAAAGTAGGAATATCTAGCAGTTCGCAAATCTTACGCGCCTGCGTACCTTTGCCGGCACCAGGTGCGCCCAGAATCAACAGGCGTTTTTTCATTTAAGGAATCCCTCGTAGTGGTGTTGCTGAAGCTGAGCGTCAATCTGCTGTACCGTTTGCAGACCCACACCCACCATAATTAACAGGGTAGTTCCTCCGAACGGCATCTGGGTGACTTTCAGCGGAATCAGCGCCACAATCGGCACCATGGCCACCACTACTAGGTAGAGAGCGCCGGCAGTGGTAATCCGGCTAATCACATAGTGTAGATAGTCTGCGGTGGGAGCCCCCGCACGAATACCGGGAATGAAGCCGCCGTACTTCTTCATATTGTCGGCGATTTCCTCGGGATTGAAAGTGATCTGGGTGTAGAAGAAGGCGAAACCTAAAACTAGCAACGCATAGCAGATCAGGTACAGCAAGGAGTCGTGTTGGAAGTTGTCGTTAATCCATTTGACCCAGCCGGCAGTAGGTTTGCCGAAACGGGCAACCATTTGCGGCATAGCTAGCAGCGAGGCCGCAAAAATCACCGGGATAACCCCCGACATATTGATTTTCATGGGGATATAGGTGGTGGATCCGCCATACATCCGTCTGCCTACCATCCGTTTGGCATACTGTACCGGGATGCGCCGTTGGGCCTGCTCTACGAACACGATTGCCAGGGTAATCAAAGCAACCAAGCCGATGATAATAAATACCTTCCAGACCCCACCAGAAGCACCAATCGACTGCAGGTGTGCTGGCATATTTGCCACAATCCCGGTGAAGATCAGGAGGGACATACCGTTGCCGATACCGTTTTCGGTAATCAGCTCGGCTAGCCACATAATCAGGCCGGTACCGGCGGTCATAGTAATCATCATGATGAGGTAGTTGAGCGCCGATTGGTCAGGAATAATCGGTTTGCTGGGAGCGCACCCTTGCAACAGCTGCCCCGAACGCGCCATATAGATGATGGTGACCGACTGCAATACCCCGAGTCCGATAGTCAGATACCGAGTGTATTGGGTCATTTTGGCTTTTCCGGCTTGCCCTTCACGATGCAAATCCTCGAAGCGAGGAATCACTACCCGCATCAGCTGGGTAATAATCGAAGCCGTAATGTAGGGCATGATGCCCATGGCGAACACTGATAGTGAAAGCAATGCTCCCCCTGAGAACAGGTTCACCAGGTCAAGGAGACCGTTTTGCTCATTATTCTTCAGGCAAGCCTGTAGGTTCGGATAGTTAACCCCCGGAGAGGGGATATGAGATCCGATCCGGTAGAGCGCCATAATCGCCAAGGTGAACAGGAGCTTTTTCCTAAGATCGGGCGTCTTAAACGCCTGTACGAATACGCTAAGCAAGCTGCCTCCAGCACTATGTTCTTTAACAGCACAGAAAAGTTGATTCTATAACCCTTAGTAGCCTACACAATTTTAGCCGGTAATGGCACATAGGCTAGAAGATGTGCATCCCGGCATCTTTTGTTGCAATCAACCTTTTCGACTTTTGCAAAGAAAACATTTTCTCCTATTTTCAATGCTCATCGTGGTTGCCAATATTTTTAGTCTTTTAAGTTGACCTCGGCGGTAGTCTCACGATGATAAAGTTTGCAAGGTTTTTTGAAACCTAAATCTCTTAGCTGCTGCTCTCCTTTAGGGGTCAGCTTCCGGTGCAGTTTGTCGGAGGATACTATTTTGGAATCAATAGTATGAAACTCTAAGTTCCCTCTGGTTAAAGCCAATACCTCACTCCAGGAGCTGTTTTCATCAATCTTTATATCTTTGGCTACGCTCCAGGTCGCTTTTCTCCAAACAAAAGGATTCTTTGTGTTAGCCAACTTGTCTTGTATTTCCCTGACCGCAATTTTGGAATGCTCCATCCTCATGTTCGCGCCTTCTTCGGCACTAATGGTTTGCCATTTACCATCAATAAGTTCCTGGTAACTGCGAGCCCGGACAAAGGCTAACAACTGTTTACCATGGAGAGTCTGCCTCCCTGACTTAAGATTCAATTTCGCGTCCCGGTCGCGCATAGAATGGGCTACGTCGATCTGCACTCCCCCGAGAGCATCTGTGAGCTTAACGAAGCCCTTCATATCTATCTGCATATAGTGCTCAGCCGGAACCCCAATATCGTTACATAAGGATGCGTTCAAACGGGTAGGGCCAAAAACTAGCATCAAAGTCAGCCTAGTTGCGGGATTATTCTGATAGTTCACATCTATATCTCGTGGCAATGCGGCCAGGATTAACTTAGCTCCTGATCTGCGAGCTAAAAAGATTAAGTCTGCCCGTTCCCCCTGCGCCTGTTCATCTTCATCAGATTGCAAGTAACTGGGCGCGTCAGCGCGAGAATCACTGGCAACCAAAAGCCAGGTATCAGATCCCTTACCAAGGGGCTGAGCAAAATTAACTTTTTCTACCTGCTTGGAGAGTAATAACAGATCAATAAGCGGTAGCAGCACGAAAACCAGTGCCACAACCAGCGCAGCGATCAAAAATCTTTTGCGTCTAGCAGTAAGTGAGGATGGAGACATAACAAGAATCTTCAGTAACGGCGGAAAAGTAAATCGTCATAGACATAAATTTAATGGCTGAGGCACCTGAGTGCCTCAGCCATTAAACTGCTTAGTTATTTAGCAATACCTAAAATCTATTAGCTAAAACGGCGACGGAGAGCAACAATTCCGGCTCCAGCAGCTGCCAGAGCACCCGCCGATACAGCCGCTACTGATGCCACGGCACCAGTTTTTGGTCCCTGGAAGCCTTTATCGAATTTGCCACAGTTTTCAGCTTTATCCTTGATGGTGAACGCGGAGAAACCTTTATCATTAACAACGGCCGCGGTTTCACCTTTGGGATAGACGGTCAGTTCTGCGGTGTGTTTGCCAACCTGAAGTTCACATCCCAACCTGTGGGTGAAGGTTGTGGTTTGACCTGCGGGAACAAACTTGTTACCCAGATTCACCGGATTTGAATGCAAAGTGACATTCTGGATGGTGTCAAATGATTTACCACTGGCACCGGTGGTTACAACCGGTTTGGTGGTCAGTACCAAAATGTCGCCATATTTCAGTGCATCCAAGCTGACGGTCTGCCCATCACGGGTAGCCGACAAATCACCACTGAAGGTGTAGTCACCGTATTTCGCAGAGGTACCATTGGGGGTTACATCTCCCTGCGTAGCGAGAGTCCCATTGCTACCGCCATTAGGGTTCGAATAACTCCCCGGAGCGGGGTTCGAGTAGTTCCCCGGAGCGGGGTTCGAATAGTCGGCCGCGATTGCCGAGGGCACCATTGCGAAAGAAAGCGCAAAAGCGGCGACAGCGGTGGCAAGTTTCCGTGTTTTCTTCATATTTAATATTCCTTCCCTTAGAAAGATGGGGGTTGGCAAGTTGATATATCTACTTATTGAAACCAACCACAAGGCTAGCCTTGCATAACTGGGAAGATATATTCAACTGAATCTTATAATTCAGATGTGCTGTAGCTGTTTAGAAACTTTTAGACAATTATGAAATAGTTCACTAAGTGGCTCTAGGGGCGTGCTTTCCCTAAAAAATTCAAAATGAGCTTGGCGTATATGCTACGCACGCATTGCCGCGAGAAAACGGCAGTATCCCAGACAGCGACTACTATTACTAGCACGAGGAAAATAAAACAGTTGGATGCTCGCTAGTCTAGCGAGCATCCAACTATATAAGAAAAATTCTAGATGCAGCGACCAGAGCCACCGTTGAAGCTGAGATGCACGTGATCGTAATGATTTTGGGTAGTAGATCCGCGATCTTCCATACCCTTCCAGCTACGTCCGGGCATCCAGATACGCTGTTTCCAAATCACATATTTGATGTTTAGATCCCCGCTATTAGCAATCGCCCATGCGGCGATGGAGTCTCCCAAAGCGCTAGATACTGGAACCATGACGTCCAGTGCTAAGCCTTTACCGTGATCTTGGGGGTCACCCGCACGGAAACCTCCGATATTGGTCACCCCGAAACGCTGGGAGACCATAGTGCGCACTTGCCGCGGCCAGGGCTGTATACCAGCGTCGCCACTGGGAGTGGCGCAATTAGGGGTTTCCGCCTTAGTTAGTACTGCGGTAGATGCCCCCGCAGAAACTGCAGTTACCTTATTAGAGGAAACCTTAACCCCATCGTCAACCGAAATCGCTTGGTTGTAAAGATTTTCTTCCAGCATCGTGCTGGCAATCTTTGAAACATCGACGCCTGCTTTACTGGCTGCAGCGGAGGGGTGGACAGAATCCGCAGCCACTAAACCAAAGGACGCCATAACCACGATTGGTGCCATCAACCAGGTTTTACGCAAAATATCTCCTGACGGTCGCGCCGCTAGCAAGCTAGACGGTTCATAACGTTTTCATAACAAATATGTTACAAGTATAAAGAGCTAGGGGTCGCAGGTGTCAAGTTTTTTGGCGCCGATTAGCCAAAGTCACAGTCGTCGCTACTGCCGCCTGCGCCACAGTAAATGAGCGTTGCCGAAAAATAAAATCCTGGGCGGGGAAATGTTTTCCCCGCCCAGGATTATCTAGCTATCTAGATTTATCTGCTGCCTCCGGCAGCTAGGTGCAAACTAATCTTGCTCCCGCTTGCTCAGCGAACCGCCGGCAGCTTCAATCTTTTCTTTGGCGCTGGCAGACCAGGCGTCCACCACCAGTTCCAGTTTCACCGAGATTTCTCCGGTGCCGAGAACTTTCACCAAAGAGTTCTTACGAACCGCTCCCTTGGAAACTAGATCATCAACCGTGACCGCTCCCCCTTCGGGGAACAGTTCTTGCAGACGATCCAGGTTCACTACCTGATAGACGGTAGCGAAGGGGTTCTTGAATCCACGCAACTTCGGCAGGCGCATATGCAATGGCATCTGACCACCTTCGAAACGGGGATGAACATTCTTGCGAGCGCCAGTACCTTTAGTACCCCGCCCGGCAGTCTTACCCTGCGAACCTTCACCACGGCCCACGCGCTTACGGCGCTTATTGGAGCCGGGAGCCGGACGCAAATCATGCAACCGGATTACGTCCTCTTTCGCAGTGTCTTCTGCTTCGGTTACCTTAGTATCTTCAGCCATTAACCAATCTCCTCTACCTGCACCAGGTGAGAAACCTTGCGGATCTGGCCGCGAACAGCCGGATTATCCTGGTGTTCCACACTCTGGTGAATCTTGCGCAGACCCAGCGACTGCATAACCCGCCGCTGATTCTGGTTGGTATTAACCAGGCCTTTAACCTGGGTGATCTTGAGCTTACTCATCAGGCCTTCACCTCTTCAGCGACACCGTCGGCGGCTTTTTCCGCCTCGTCTTTCTTCGCTTTCTCGGCTTTTTCTGCCCGTGCCTCTGCCTGAGCCCGCAGCATCGCTTCCGGAACTACCCGCTCAACGGGGAGTCCGCGGCGCGCTGCCACCTCTTCCGGACGCTGCAGCATCTTCAGAGCTGCTACCGTGGCCCGCACGATATTCAAAGCGTTGGCGCTACCCAAAGACTTGGTTAGCACGTCATGAATACCCGCACATTCCATAACTGCACGCACCGGGCCACCGGCGATTACACCGGTACCGGGAGAAGCCGGACGTAAAAGTACCACACCGGCAGCCTCTTCACCCTGTACCAAGTGGGTGATAGTCCGCCCAATCATCGGCACCTGGAAGAAGTTCTTCTTTGCGTCCTCGACGCCCTTAGAAATAGCCTGGGGAACTTCCTTAGCCTTGCCGTATCCGACACCGACCATACCTTCGCCGTCACCGACTACTACCAGCGCGGTGAAAGCGAAACGACGTCCGCCCTTAACTACTTTAGAAACACGGTTAATGGTAACTACGCGCTCTAAATACTGATTCTTTTCCTGCTCACGACGATTGTCGCGGCGGCCCTTACGCCCCCGGTCTTCGCGGCCTTTGCCACGGGATTCCCGGGAATCGGCATTTTTATTTTCTTCAGCCATTATTTTCCCTCTCCTCTACAGCTTCAGACCGCCATCGCGGGCACCTTCAGCCACCGCGGCGACGCGACCATGATACTTGTTGCCACCGCGATCAAACACGACAGCCGTGATGCCTGCCTCTAGGGCACGCTTAGCGATACGTTCGCCAACCTGGCGAGCCGCATCAACTTTCTTCATCTTCTCGCCTCGCTGCTCCGCTTCCAAGGTGGAAGCTGAAACCACGGTGTGCCCCAAATCGTCATTGACAACCTGGGCAACCATGTGGCGGTTAGACCGAGTAACCACCAGACGAGGGCGCTGCGCCGTACCATATACCCGTTTACGAACGCGAATATGGCGGCGTTTGCGAGCGACGAATTTGCCTTTACCTTTAGGGGTATACGACATTTACTTACCCGCCTTTCCGGCCTTGCGACGAACGAATTCGCCCTTGTAACGAATACCTTTGCCCTTATAGGGTTCCGGAGGACGAATCTTGCGGATCTTCGCGGCGGTCTCGCCCACTAGCTCCTTGCTAATGCCGGAGATAGTGAAGGATAGCGCGCTATTAACCTTAAATTCGATACCTTCGGGAGCTTTAAACGGTACCGGGTGCGAGAAACCTAGCTGCAGCTCAATATCGCTGCCGCGGGTCAATACGCGGTAACCAGTACCCACGATTTCCATCTCTTTGGAGTAACCGTTAGTTACGCCCTCGATCATATTGGAAATCAGCGAGCGGGTGAGGCCGTGCAAAGAGCGAGCTTCGCGGGTATCTTCGTCCCGCTCCACCAGGATTTTGCCGTCCTCTTCCCGAATCTTCAGCGGTCCGCTAAAGGAACGTTCCAGCTGGCCTTTAGGGCCTTTAACCGAAACCTTCAGACCGTCGATCTTTACTTCTACCCCGGAAGGTAGGGAGATCGGGTTCTTGCCAATACGTGACATCCTTATTCCCCCTTACCAAATGTAGGCAAGGACTTCCCCGCCTACACCTTTGTCCTGTGCCTGACGGTCAGTCATGAGACCAGAGGAGGTAGACAAGATCGCTACCCCGAGGCCTCCCATGACCTTCGGCAATTGAGTAGATTTTACGTATTTACGCAGACCCGGCTTGGAAACACGCTTGCAACCGGTGATCGCCCGTTCGCGTTTGCTTCCATACTTTAGGGTCAAAGTGAGGGTCTTGCCCACGCGGGCATCAGTCACTTCACTTTTGGCAATATAGCCTTCGTTTTCAAGAATCTTTGCGATTCCCGCCTTCATTTTCGATGAAGGCATAGACACTTTGTCCAGATGCGCCGCATTGGCGTTACGCAGACGCGTCAGCATATCTGCGATGGGATCTGTCATAGTCATTTTGGGGTTCTAACCCTTCCTCGCTGCGGTTTCTTTTTCAGACCTGCAACGTAGTAGTTTTACCAACTGCTCTTAGTGACGCCCGGGAGTTCGCCCCGTAGAGCGAGCTCACGTAGGCAGACACGGCAAAGTCCGAACTTGCGATACACCGAACGAGGGCGTCCACACCGGTTGCACCGAGTGTAGCCACGCACCTTGAACTTCGGCTTACGCTTCGCTTTATTCTTCAGCGCCGTTTTCGCCATTAACGTTCCTCCTTAAACGGGAAGCCCAGCGCGCGCAGCAGCGCCCGCCCCTCTTCGTCACTGTTGGCAGTGGTAACCAGAGTGATATCCATGCCGCGCACGCGATCGATCGAATCCTGATCGATTTCGTGGAACATGGCCTGTTCGGTCAAACCGAAAGTGTAGTTTCCGCGGCCATCAAACTGTTTGGGGCTGAGTCCCCTAAAGTCACGGATACGCGGCAGGGCAGTGGAGACCAAGCGGTCTACGAACTCCCACATGCGATCCCCGCGGATGGTTACGTGCGCGCCAATCGGCTGCCCAGCACGCAGTTTGAACTGCGCGATCGATTTACGTGCCCGAGTAACCACCGGCTTTTGCCCGGTAATCGCGGTTAGGTCGCGAATCGCGCCCTCCATTAGTTTGGAGTCGTGCGAGGCTTCGCCTACACCCATATTCACAACCACTTTTTCGAGGCCGGGAATCTGGTTAACGTTCTTGTATCCGAACTCCTTTTCCAAGGATTTACGGATTTCTTCCTGGTAGCGCACCTTTAGGCGCGGAGCCACAGTTTTTGCTTCTGCCATTAGATGTCCTCCCCGGAACGCTTCGCGTAACGCACTCGTACCGTACGCAGACGGCCTCCGCGCTCTGCCTGTTCCTCACGGAAACCAACCCGTGTAGGCTTCTTGGTCTTGGGATCAACCAGGGCCACATTGGAAATGTGAATCGGTGCCTCGCGGTATTCGATACCGCCAGTCGCCTGTCCCTGCTGGTTTTGACCCTGACGAGAGTGGTGAGTACGGATATTTACGCCCTCGACCAATACCCGGTCGTTGGAACGGTAAACCTCGAGTACCCGACCCTGCTTGCCCTTATCCCCCGGTTTGAGGGCGGGCAGGCCTTTTTCTGCGCGACGCTCGTTGCGCTTGGCCAGTTTCTTTTCGTCACTGGTACGGCCAGCGATGACCTCTACCAGATCGCCTTTCTTTATTTTCGCTCCCATTTACAGCACCTCCGGAGCTAGAGAGATAATGCGCATGAACTTCTTGTCACGCAGTTCCCGGCCGATAGGGCCGAAAATACGCGTGCCACGCGGTTCTCCACTTGGCTGCAAAATAACTGCAGCGTTTTCATCAAAGCGGATGTAGGAACCATCCTGACGGCGACGCTCTTTACGAGTGCGCACGATTACCGCTTTAACAATTTCGCCTTTTTTGACATTGCCGCCGGGAATAGCGTCTTTTACAGTGGCAACAATGGTGTCACCAATACCTGCAAAGCGCCGCCCGGAGCCGCCCAACACCCGAATACAAAGCAGTTCCTTTGCACCGGTATTGTCGGCGACCTTCAGTCGCGACTCTTGTTGAATCATCGTGTTCTCCTAAAACCTGGGCACAATGCACCCGTTAGGTTGTTTCTTCCTGTTGCCCGGCGAGGCCGGCTCCCCAGTCGGCCACGAAAGTGGCAGACTCAAAATGATCTGCTTTTGCAGGTCACCAGGTCTCTGCCGTGACTTTCCAGGGCGGAACGCAACCCCTTTAGCTTAGTGCAGATGCGCAGCTAAAAGAAAGTTCGTGACCCTATTTGTGCTGTAAGTTTCCTCACCCGCGCCCTAAATGGGGGTAAGCGCTCACGGGGCACCTTCAGCAGTTACCGGGTTTTGCACCCTGCTCCTAGGTAAAAGAGCGGCTCACCAGTACTGGCTATAGTTGATACTGGTAGCGTAGTTTTCTTCTTTAGGGTTGTAAGATTTCCAGGTCGATATACTTTTGATACCGTCGGGAGATTTCTTCCGGGATAGACCCAATTCTTCCCATAGTTGCAATCGCTCCTTCAAGGACTCCTATGGGGTCTCCTTGCAGGTCTATTCTTATGTTCTGGATTTCTTCATAAGCTAGAGGGTCGAGATCTCGCCAGCTTTGGATAATGTCTTCCATGTCTTTTTCCTCTTCGGGAGTTGGCTCAACATACACCGAACCATCAGACATGACTTCACGCCGATCCTCCATCCCGCTCACCCCCCTTCACCGGGAAATAATCCGCATCCTTAAGAATCATTTTTTCTCAATCCTCAGCGACAACTAGATCTTCTAAATCCATACGATCTAGCTTGTCTTGATCCATAAAATGACGATAATAATCAATGACTCCCCTGGGAACCGGGGCGTCTTGATTGATGGCCTCCATCATGGAGCAAATAAAAATGGTATCCGGTTCCGAAGGTAAAAGTTCTAGTTCTGATTTAACGATATTGCCAAAGGGTGAATCTATTTCAGACTGGTTAATAATAAAGTCCCAGATTTGATCTAGCTCTTCCTCACTAGGTATTAAAGCTGCTTCTTTAAAAGTCATCTTTCACCTCGCTTTTTCGCATTAGCCTACGCCACCCACATTAATCACTAGGCTTGCGGGTTTACTTAGTTTTCTATTTTTAGGGTTGTAAGATTTCCAAGTCGATATAGTGCTGGCATCTATCTTGTATTTCTTGAGGAACCTCAATCTCGTTCAAATAACAATAAGCAATGAGTATGTCTAGGACAGTCGTGGGTTCGCCATGAGCTTCCATCCGAATGTTATCGACAACCTTTGCAAAATCGGGGGCTAGCTCTTTCCAACGAAAAGCAATATCTTCCATGTCTTTTTCCTCTTCGGGAGTTGGTTCTACATAAACCGAACCATCAGACATGACTTCACGCCGATCCTCCATCCCGTACGCCCTCCTCCACTGGCTAAAAATCCGGATACTTGAGAATCATTTTTTTCTTATTCATCAGCGACAATAAGCTTGCTCAGATCCATGTGGTCTATTTGGTTCTTATCCATAAAGCCCCGGTAATACTCAATAATATCCCTGGGAACCGGGACTTTTCTATTAACAGCCTGAAGAAGGCAAACCCAGAAAATGGTCGTAGGTTCTGGAGGAAAACTCTCCAGTTTCGCTTTAACTATCCTGCCTAAAGGCGTATCTAACTCAGACTGTTGAATAAGGAAGTCCCAGATTTCATCCATTTCTTCCTCACTGGGCAAAAAATCCTCATCATGGTAATCCATAACCGTCATCCTAGCGCCGCCCCCCCCCCGCATTCACCACCAGGCATGCGAGTTAGTTTTTGGGCTATATTTTTAGACTTCTAAGATTTCCAGGTCTATGTAGTGCTGGCATCTATCTCGTATTTCTTGCGGAACCTCGACATTATGCCAATAACAATAACCTAAGAGCGCTTCTAGGACAGTGGTTGGTTCTCCGTGCACTTCCATCCGAATATCATCGATGGTTTGTGCAAAATCGGGAGCTAGTTCCTTCCAACGAACAGCAATGTTTTCCATGTCTTTTTCCTCTTCGGGAGTTGGCTCAACATACACCGAACCATCAGACATGACTTCACGCCGATCCTCCATCTCGATGACTCTCCTTAACTGGCTAAAATTCCGAATCCTTAACAATCATTTTTTCTTGCTTAGTCGTCAGCGACAATAAGCTTGCTTAGATCCATGTGGTCTATTTGGTTCTTATCCATAAAGCCCCGGTAATACTCAATAATATCCCTGGGAACCGGAACTTTTTTATTACTTGCCCGTACAAGGCTGGTATAAAAGACAGTTGTAGGTTCCGGAGGTAAACTCTCCAGTTTCGCTTTAGCAATCCTGCCGAAAGGTGTATCTAACTCAGACTGTGCAATAAGGAAGTCCCAGATTTCATCGAGCTCTTCCTCACTAGGCAAAAAATCCTCATCATGGTAATCCATATCCGCCATCTTAGAGCCGCTAGCCGCATCTGCCTTGATTATCAGCAACCTTCTACGCAGAGTAGCGCACGAACTAAATATGCTCAGCAACAAAAACCAAAAGGGCTCCAGCGAATTCCCATTAGGGCGAAAACTTGGAGCGCCGAGGGTGCGGGGGCTAGGTTTTATCCGAGTAGGCGCGGTAAGAGCCGGAAAGTCAGCGAGGACTTGGAAGAACCAGCACCTTTTGTGTAACGGGTCTGAGATTGGGAGATTTATGTTTGGTGATAAGAAAAATGTGTCCTTCTCCTGTACATACACTTTGGGGAACTAGCTGGGATATTTTCTCAAATCGAGCACCATGTTTCTAGGATTACTGGGCAACGAAACGAATCCTTGCCGCGAATAAAAATCGATGAGCTCATCATTTAACGCCTGGACAAACATAAGTCTGCAGCCGATTATTTCCGCGACACTTTGAGCCTGCTTAATCGCTTGCTTGATCAACAAAGGGCCTTGAGATTTGCCCCCAGATTGTCTAAAAATTTTCCCTCGAAAATGGTGGTCTATGCCTAAGCGCCCCAGGAGTACGCAGGGAATATTTCCCGATATCGTTAAATCGTTCTTGACAGAGCCAGGGACTATGTTCTTTTGTAACTTGTGCATTGATAAGGAGAAGAACCCGATGATTGTGTAAGCATCATCAACCGCAACATAGACGGTACAGCCACCTTGCTCTTGCTCATCTAGCCCGTCACGCTGAAACCACATATCTATTGATGGTTCACCACTGATAAAACCATCAATTCTTAAACCTGAACTAAGTTTAACGACTCTCGTCCATGCTTCACCGCTCATACAGATAACTTGATTCCTCTATTCAGCTAAAAAGGCTTCAAGGAAATCCGCATCGCTGGCGCTTATGAAAGTACGATCCGATATGTCTGCCAAGTCAGGGATTGGGGCGCTATGGGATATTGAGGGGTCAGCCTGAATAGAAGAATAAAAGTTAAGCATGCTTTCGGGCGATATTACTTGATTAATAGCAACACTAGCCCAGGGCTTCTCCTGGTGGCTCATCTCTTCAAGAGTATCCCCTAGGTTTTCGTCTTCTTCCTTATCGAACATTGACAGCACCCGATCTATTAAAGAACGTTCGCTAAGGGTTAGGTTATTCGTGTTTGCCTCCGGGATTTCCCTAGGGAAAACCAAGCGGCGACCTTTGCAGTAGGGGGATACTTCGGTAACAACCGGTCCGTGTTTCCAGGCGATAACCTGTTCGGGGAACAAGGGGCGACCTTTAGCCACGAGCATCCAAGCTTGGCAATAATACAAGAGTTTTTGTAGCGCAAAAGCTGTGGTCATATGGTATCTTGCTTCTCGATAGGCAAGAATATATTTAGCTACATCGATTGCCTTTGCCATCTTGCTCACCTCCTGTTGTTTTTATTTACTCTAGCATTAGCTGAGAGCGGTGAACATTAAAAACCCTAAATGTTATTTATATTTCACTCTTATTTTTTAGAGCGGGAAGGGCGAGCAGCGTTCCAGTCATCTATCGTTTTGGGGAGCCAGCCGTGAGTAGCGTTAGTAGTGGTTCCAACGATTACATCCGGGGGTGGGAGCATACCTTTTGCGCGGTAGGAGTACAGGGTTCCGCGTTTTATCCCGATTCTTTCAGCCACGTCCAGCGCGGATAGGTAGCGTTTAGGTTGCTTAGTCACGGGCTTTATCCTGCCGGTATCCGATGGCGGTAAGGGCTATCCATGCTGCTATGAATAGCCAGGTATACCAGCGTAAACCGGTTATCCGTGTTGCTAGAGCGATTATCAGCAGCGAAAGCGCCGATACGGTCATGTTTCGGGTCACCATAATATTCCTTTCCAGGGGTAAGTCATGAGATGCTAGGCGGTGAGGGGTTCAAGATAGTTCGATTATTTTGAACCCCTCACCTTTGTTTGTCAGCCCTTGCGGTGCTTACCGCGTTTTCGCGGTTTGCGCTGCTGCCATATAGCCACCCCTTGCAGGGTTAGGCTTGCAAGCATCAAGGCTGACATCACCCAATCGGCTAGCCTCATAGGCATCACCCCTTTTTAGTTATCAATCAACGTGTTCTCCCCGAACACCCTTTATATATAACATGATATCCATCTACTAGCAACAGTATTTACCCACATATTTCCCTAATTTTTTAGAAATCGACTACGCCTAGTTCTAAACCTCGATACGCGAATCCATTTTGGCAGTCAGCTTTCTGTCCCGCTCGATAGTCGCGTGCTGATAATGCAGAGCAACCTCGACATCCACATGCCCGCCCCTCTCTAACAGTTCCGCGAGCGTAGCGCCCTGCTGAGCGAAAGTCGTTAGACCGGTATGGCGCAGATCGTGAAACACGAACCATTCCATTGCGAGTTGTTCGCGAGCGTGCTCGAATGCGCTACGAACCGTGTTGTGATGTACCGGCTTAGCTGGGTCGGTAGTTCTGGGGAATACGGGAGCCGTGGGAGCGTTGCCTACCCAAGTAGACAGGTGTTGCTTTATCACTGGTACGAGGGCGGGCGGGATGGATATCTCACGGCGCCCCGCCTTCGTTTTCAAGTCGGTGTAAGCCCCGCCCATTTTCGAATTAGTCTGCCGAACAATACGTACCGTTGCCAGGGGCGGGTTATCTAGGTTAGTAAAATCGCCGCGCTGCAGGCCGCAAACCTCCCCCATGCGCATAGAACACCAGGCGCCCAGTAGGACTGCTAGGCGTAGACGGTCAGGCATAGCCGCAGCCATCCCCTTAACTTCCTCGGGGGTTGCTACCTGGCGGCGCTCTGGGTCTTTTACCGGTTCGAATACTGGCCAGGTAACCCGGTTCAGCTGCGAAGCGTCCATGTATCCGCGTTTTGCTGCCCATCGCAGCACCGCGCGGGTTACGTTCAAGGCATTAGCAGCCGCGCCCGGCTTTAAATCCTTAGATGTCTGTAGGCAATAGGCTTCAATATCGCTACAGGAAAGCTCCCCCAGATCCTTCTCTCCTAGTTTTTCCAGGGGGTAGCGCAGCTTCGAAGAATAGGTGTAGAGGGTAGAGCCTTTACGTCCAGCGGTCTTTAGACGCTGTAAGTGTTCTTGGGTAGCGTAAGCGAAAGTAACCACCTCTTGACGTTCCTCTGGGGAGCGGAACTCCCCAGAGCGGATATCGCGGCGCCTCTCCCCTAACCAAGCGTTCGCTTCCATCTTCGAGCGGAAAGAGCGCGAAACTCTTTTACCCGTATCCGGATTAATAAATGACGCGAGATACGAACGCGCGCCCGATTTAAGCTCCCGAGTCTTTACCGAACCAAAGCCACGCCGCTTGCTCAAGATCATCACCACCAAAACGAGTCCCACTCGATTACCACTTAAGTACCACTAGATTCTACCCGCTTTAGTCCTTTTTTGTCTTTCTTTGTCCGTCCGTGCCTTTCGGTTTCCACTCTGCCAGCGGGCTATCAGTGCAGGTTAGGGAGGTTAAAATAAGAAAAAGCCCCGACCAACGCGGAGTTGGTCGGGGCGGTTAGTGGAGCTAAGGGGATTCGAACCCCTGACCTTCTCATTGCGAACGAGACGCGCTACCAACTGCGCCATAGCCCCTAGGTACTCTCAAAAGCCTAAGCGGGTCACCTCCAAATTTGCAAACCATAAAGCTGTGGGATTGCGCTCAAGAAAAATAACTTGGTTACTTCAGCGTCATCGAGACAGATTTATTACGATTTAACTAACCACATAAAGAAGGAGAACTCATGGATCCGATTGATAAGTTACTGGAAAATGAAGCTGCCTACGCCGCAAAGTTTCCAGGGGAAGCCCCCCACCTACCGGAATTGAAAGTAGCGGTCATCACCTGTATGGATTGTCGGATCGACGTGGAAACCATGTTAGGAGTAAAGCCTGGGCAAATCCACGTAATTCGCAATGCCGGTGGTTTGGTAACTCCGGATACCATCCGCACCCTCACTGCTTCACAGCGCAGCTTAGGAACTCAGTACGTGATGCTGATTCAACACACAGATTGCGGCATGTCTAGGACCGATGACGAAGAATTCCTCGCACAAATCGAAAAAGAAACCGGGCAGCGTCCCGATTGGAGACCCGGAGGGTTCAAAGACGTGGACGAATCGGTTAAAGCCGGTATGAAGAATCTGCTTGACAGTCCCTTCGTGGGCGGTACGGTTCGCGGCTTTGTCTTGGACGTCAAGAATGGAGGACTCCGGGAAGTTACCCTATAGAGCTACGCGGCCACTTCCCTAATACTTCACCATCTGCTGCAGGGGTGGGAGGTTAGATCTCTCCTATCCGGTGCAACCCCCTGAGCGCTAGCGCAACAGGGTGTGCAGGAGTTTCAAAGACCTCTCTCCATAGGGGTGGTGGCGCACCGGAATATCAAAAAGCCAAGATTTACGGAGAACCGTTTGCTCCCGGGTCATGGCTTTAAACGACCAGTCTCCGTGATAATTTCCCATCCCAGAGTTACCTACACCCCCAAAAGGTGCCTTTGAAGAGCTCATATGCAGCAATGTGTCGTTAATACAGACTCCCCCGGCGTTGACTTTGCCCATAACCTGCCGGGCAAACCTGCGATCTTTCGTAAAAATATAAAGTGCAAGCGGATGTTCCCGCTCCTCGTAGGCAACCAAAGTTGTTTCCAAATCTGTGAAGGGAAGAACCGGCAAAATCGGACCAAAAATCTCTTCAGCCATAAGTGGGGAATCCCAAGAAAGATTATCCACGATTACCGGCTTGATCTGCTGGGTTTGCGGGTCAAGAAAATCTTCTACGAGGCCTTCCCCATCAGGTCCCAAAAGGGTTTGCTCCGCGAGCAGCCCCGACAGTCGGGAAAAATGTTTAGGAGAAATAATCTTTACGAACGAAGATTTTCGGTAGTGCTCACTAGGTAAAGCCCGGGAGATGCCCGCCTGCAAAGCCGCAATTAACTGCGCACGCACGTCCTCGTGCACATAAACATAGTCAATACTTACACAGGTTTGCCCAGCGTTAAGCAGTTTCCCAAACAGAATCCTGCGCGCAGTCTTTTCAATATTGGCAGTGCGATCCACAAAACAGGGAGATTTGCCGCCCAGCTCCAAAGTTACCGGGGTCAGGTGTCGAGAGGCCGCTTCCATTACCACGCGTCCCACCGCCGGGGAGCCAGTAAAGAAAATATGGTCAAAGCGCTGCTCTAACAGGGCAGTGTTTTCGGCGCGGCCACCATGGATAACACTCGCCATCCCGGGCGGGAGGGCGCGCCGCAAAATTTTTTCAATCACGGCACTGGTATGAGGTGTGTAGGCAGAGGGCTTGACTACCACCGTATTTCCCCCGGCTATAGCAGCGGCAATGGGTTCCATCGTGAGCTGGAACGGATAATTCCACGGGCTCATCACCAATACCACCCCGTAGGGTTCGCGCCGCACCTGTAAACACCCGGGCAGCTGGGAAAGTGCCGGCAGTTTCGGGCGAGGCAGAGCCAGCCAGGGTAGGCGGCGACGTAAATGTTTTATTTCTGCCTTTACCAGGGAGATCTCGCTCATATATGCTTCGGCGCGACTCTTATTTAAATCTTGCTTGAGGGCGCGATAAATATCTGCTTGCGAATTTTCTATCTCCCGTAACAGGGCAGCTAGATTTTTTCGCCGCCCGGCTATCGGGATAGTACTTCCCCGGTTAAAACAGGTACGAGCCGTCTCAACCGCAAGCCTAATAGCTTGCTCT
This sequence comes from Varibaculum prostatecancerukia, assembly GCF_943169825.2. Taxonomy (NCBI): domain Bacteria; kingdom Bacillati; phylum Actinomycetota; class Actinomycetes; order Actinomycetales; family Actinomycetaceae; genus Varibaculum; species Varibaculum prostatecancerukia. Next base: position 449,671 of record NZ_OW968402.1, on the reverse strand, counting down.
TGCGCGCTGCCCATAGACTGTTCCCTTCTCCTTGCGAGCACCTACTTCCTACCGGGCTCCCTATTATTTTGCGATTAACCAGCTTGTTTAGAGTACTTTCGCCGATAGATTTCCCGCATTAACAGCGCCTCCGCTTTCTTTAGAGGCTTCGCCCCGCAAACTCGGGCATAGCGCGCCGCCAGCGCATTTTTTTCCAGCACTATCTGAGCGCTGTGAGCAGCATCCAGATCGGCCCCGATGCAGTAGGCCGCGCTATTGGTCAGTACCGCGTTACCGCGTGTGGTGTCATCAGCTTTCAGTCCAATAATCTGCGCAAAATCGTCCAAGTAGGCAGGCAGTTTTCCTCCAAAAAAGTCCGCTACCTGCGCGTGGTGGCAGGTGATAATGGCGCCGACATCCGGGCGCTCCCGATAGATCCGCAAGTGATTCGTTTGCGTCGCCGCATCGGGCGTGGTGGGGCGGCCGTGTTCATCAACCCAGACCAGAGCATCCCCCTCCCCCTCACGCTGAGAAGTAAGCGAGCGTGCCGGCAAAGGCGGCAAACAGGAAAGCTCCCGCTGATACAAATCTTTTGCCACCTTTTCTAAAGCATTTGCGAGCCGCCGTGCTTGGTCGGCGCTTTCTGCCCAAATCATGGCACCATGAGCTTTCATCAAAATCACTTGCGCCCCGGTGCGCTGTAAAGTTTTCTCCACCCCGCGGTGCAGCTTCTTGGTCGAGGGCAACCCGTAGGGAGCCACCGGCAACACCTCTTGCCCCAACTCAGCCTGCGCTTCGTCATCCAACGCGAAATCCTTTTTCGCCAGCGACAAAGCTGACGCATAGGGCTGGTGAGTATGGATCACCCACCGCGCCTGCGGAAATAACCGATAGGTGAGGGCGTGCATCGGATACTCGGAGGAAGGCTTATAGAGGCCGGACCATTCCTTAGGACCGGTGCATAAAGCCAGTTCCTCCGCGGTCATGGTTTCGTAGCGGCGCCCCGAGGGAGTAATCAAAAAGTCGTCCGCGCTGCCTCGTACCGAAAAGTTACCCCAGGTGCGCACCACTAACCCGTCGGAGAGTAGCTGATGGGACAGCTCAACTAATTTTGCGCGTTTGGTATCTTCATCGCAGTTCACAGCTTTACCACCTTTTGGAATACCCGCTCAAAGGCGGCAAGCGCCTGGTCGATATCTTCTTCGTTATAAGCAGCGGAGGTATATAGCCGGGAACCCGCCAAAGTCACGATCCCTTCCGCCATATAGGCCGCGCCCATATGTTCCATTTCTTTCTTACGCTCACTGGTGGCTTTCAAAACGTGCGGAATCTGCCAGGGCTTCTTCCAGTTGATCGCAAAGTGCATAGTCCCCACGGTCTCTAGGTGGCATACGCTGCGCTGGTTGAACGCCACAAACGGCAGGCGGTACTGCTTAATGAGGGCGCGCAGCCCATCGGTTAAGCGATCCCCCATCTTGGCAGCCCGGTCACAGGCCGAGGTCTCCACAATCTCTTTAATGGTATAGTAACCGGCTAGCGAGGACAGCGGATTCGCGGTCATGGTTCCCCCGACCAGCGCTTTCTTTACTTTATCTCCGGTTTGGATACCGGCCGCCAGGTAGCGCATATATTCTTTGCGTCCTCCCAGTCCCCCAGCGGAGGGGTAGCCACCGGCGATCACTTTACCGAATACGGTCAGGTCAGGCATTACTCCGAAGTAGCCTTGGGCCCCATGTTCGGAAATCCGGAAGGCGGTCACGACCTCGTCAAAGATAAGTAGTGCTCCGTATTTATTGGCCAACGCCCTCGCCCCTCGTAAAAATTCTTGGGTAATCGGGCGAGTACCGGATTCCGGCCCGATGGGCTCGATCATAATCGCGGCGGTACCCCCGGTAAGTTTCTTGTGTTTCAGTTTGCGTTCCAGATCGTCCAAGTCGCCGGGGAAGAACTCGTCAGTCAGCGACATACAACGTAACGGAATTCCGCTGGCCTGGGTAAACTTTGATCCCGGAATCCGAATCCCATAGGCGAGCTGGTCTGACCAGCCATGATAGGCGCCGCCCATTTTTAGGACGTGGCGATGCTTAGTAGCCAGGCGCGCCACTCGGATGGAGGCCATACAGGCTTCAGTTCCTGACCCAAACGCCCTAAACATATCGACTGAGGGAATCAGGTCGCGTACCAAGGCGCCCAGACGGTACTCGTATTCATGGAAAAGCCCGGTGGAAGGACCGCAAGTATTGAGCAGGTCAATAACTTTTTCCCGCACCTGCGGCGGGTTCGACCCCAGGACTGTCGGTCCGCCCGCCTGCAGGAAGTCCAGGTATTCGTTACCGTCCAGATCCGTCAGTTTATTGCCATTAGCGGCGGTGAACACCAAGGGGAAGGGATGGTTAAATGCCAAGTTATGCTGCACCCCGCCCGGGATTACCTCTTGCGCTTCTCGGATCATCTGCCGCGACTTGGTGCATTTTTTTCCAAAATATTCGTCCTCATATTCGCGTAAAGCGGAAGGAGAAATCGAGTAAATTGGCTGCTTAATTAGTTCATCTAGCTCGCGCGTTACCTGCCGCGCTCCGGGACGATTAATATCCATTTTGACCCCCATTGGACCGTGTGAGCGCTTACTCACAGCAATGTGACCTAGGTTAATCTTTAGGGGCGATTCTGTCAATGGTTCCCACCCTTGCTCTCCCTACCCAAAACCGTTTTACTCTGCGATGACAGGGGGCTTTGGTAAGAAAATATCCCCGATTTCCCTGCGTAAATACCGAAATTGTACTTAGAGGACGCCCAGACGTGCTACTATCGCGCCATGCGAGTGAGGTGTCACTCACCGATAAGAGCTATTCGACAAGAGGCAATCAACATGGAATGGGCAACGCAGCGGTTCCGCCAGTTAGATTCGGAAAAAGCACAGCGGATTATTGATGCCGCAGTCAGCGAGTTTGCGGAAAAAGGTTATGAGGCGGCAAACACCAACCGGATTGCGAAAGCCGCCGAAATCTCAGTCGGGTCACTGTTTCAATACTTTAAAACTAAGGAAAACCTATTCCGATATGTGATTCATTTAGGGGCCGGGATTATCGAAACCGATATCGGCGCGATATTAAAAGAGGAAATCAGCGGGCGGGAAAAAATCCATAAACTGATGCTGCTAACCGTAAACTCCTGCGAACTATACCCCGAATACCAGCAGCTTTACCATGAAATTACCGCTACCGGGAATCAGGATTTTATCGTTGATATCGCCCGTGAATTGGAAAGTTATGCCGCCGCGGGACTGGTTGAACTGATCAAGCAGGGACAACAACAAGGGGATATCCGCACCGATTTGCCTGCAGAAGTCCTCGCCTTCACCGTGGATAACGCGATGGTGATGATGCAGTATTCCCTGTCTACTCCTTATTTCAAAGGACGCTCCCAGCTTTACCAAGTGGCGGCACCCAGCGAGTTTGCCGAACAGATGACAGAAATCCTCTGGTCAGTCCTAGAAAAGAGGTAGCAGTGTATTGCTTAACCTATGACGTGGGAACTACCGGCGTTAAAACCTGTTTATTTGAGGTCAGTGACCAGATTCGCCCCCTGGCTAGCGCCAGCGAAGGCTACGGCCTACAAGTAGTTGCCGGGGGCGGCATCGAGCAAAACCCGGATGACTGGTGGCAGGCTATGGCCAGCGCTACCGCCCAAATAAAAGCCCAGGCAGAGGCGGAACTAGCACAAATCAAAGGAATCAGCTTCTGCTCCCAGATGCAGTCCCTGGTTTTGCTAGATAAAAATGCCCGCCCGGTACATCCCTCGATGTCCTATATGGATCAGCGTGGCGGCGTTCAGCTGCGGAAAATCGCCGGTCAGGCTCCCCGGATCGCGGGGATCAACCTGGTGAAACTGTTGCGCAGTCTCTACCATACCGGCGCGGTTTCTGCCTCGGTGAAAGACCCGGTCTGGAAATACCATTGGATGAAAGAAAATCGACCGGAGGAACTATCCAAAGCCCACAAATGGCTTGATGTTAAAGATGCGATCATTGCCCGGATGACCGGCGAATTTAATATGAGTGAAGATAGCGCCTTCTCTACCCTGCTTTACGATATTCGCTCAAAAGAAAAGCGCTTCAGCCCCGCCATGCTAAAGATGATGCAGGTAGACCCAGCTTTGATGCCACCGATTGTGGCTTCGACCGATATTGTGGGCTCTTTGCGTCCTCAGCAAGCCCGCGAGCTTGGCCTGAAAGCGGGAATACCGGTCTTTTCAGGAGGAGGGGACGCCTCCCTGATTCCGGTAGGCGCCGGTGCCGCTGGGAAGGGCGATACCCATGTATATATGGGAACTTCCGGCTGGGTGGAGACCGTAACCGACAAGATTACTATCGACACCTCTGCCATGATTGCCACGGTAGTGGGTGCCATCAGTGGAAATTACAACTATTTCGCGGAAATGGAAACTGCCGGAAAATGCCTCGAGTGGGTCCGCGACCATCTGGCAAAAGACGAAATCCATATTTACCTGGACCAGAAAGATGTGGCGGAGGACCCCGAATCCGAGTTCCATTCCCTCTACGAATACATGTCGAAAGTAATTGACTCCGCACCCGCCGGAGCCGGTGGAGTGCTATTTGCGCCCTGGTTGCACGGCAATCGCTGCCCCTTTGAAGACCCCAACGCTCGCGGCGCTTTTATCGGGATCGGATTAGAAACCGGGAAAACTGAACTGCTGCGCGCAGTAGTCGAGGGCGTGTGCTACCACGTGCGCTGGTTCCTGGAAACGCAAGAAAAGAAGGTCGAGACCGCTCCTCGGCTACGATTCGTAGGCGGCGGCGCCCTTAGCCCAGTTACCTGCCAGATTCTTGCCGACATTACCGGCAAACCGGTAGACACAGTAGCCAATCCGCAAGATGTAGGAGCCGTGGGAGCAGCTTTAGTAATTGCAGCAGGACTAGGGGAAATACCTTCGTTAGCTAAGGCTTCTTCCTTGGTTCCGGTTACTGCCTCCTACGAGCCGAATCCTGAACATAAAGACCGCTACGACCAAATGTTCGCGGCTTTCAAAGACATTTATCCGGCAAATAAGAAAATTTTCGCGCAATTGGAGGCGATTCGATGACCGCGGAAGGAAAACTCCCCTCGGACGCAGAGGGCGAACCCGCAGCGCTAGCAAAACCAACCCTTCCCGGCGAGGCCGCTAAAGGTAAAGACGCCGCCATCCAGGCCTTAAAGTTCACTTTGCTGTCCATCTCCGCCGGAGTAGTGGAGGCCGCCAGCTTCTCACTTTTAGAATGGCTGACTCCCCTGCCCTATGCCTGGACGCACTTTATTTCCATCACGCTTTCGGTAATCTACAACTTCACCCTCAACCGGCGTTACACCTTCAAATCCGCTAATAATGTACCAATCGCGATGCTAAAAGTCGCGGTTTTCTACGCCTTCTTTATCCCCATCACTATGTGGCTAGGGGCGCTAGCCGCCAACGCCGGCATCAATGATTTCATTGTCAAGGGCGTAACCATGGTGCTGAACTTCATTGGCGAGTTCGCCTGGTGGAAGTGGGTAGTGTTCCGCGGCACCGAAAACACCAACGACCTAGCACGTAAGTAGCTCGCCGACACCAGGGCTGGTTGGCAAAAAGATACTCGAGGGGACACGCTACCAATCATTAACTTTTGAATCGGATACGTTTCCCTTTAGATAGATTCCAATTTTGCCCTTGTCTTAACTTTTGCAAGGCTCACCGGGGTCCCCCGAGTGCTTTTTGCGGCCAGCCCGGATCTGCGCCCTACCCTGACTAGGCGCGGAGATTATTACCCGGTGACGCGGGATACATCGCGGGCGCCACCTTGGTCGGCACTTAAGGCGCAGGCAGCATAGAGTTTCAAGGCGTCGGACACTGTGCGTTTGCGGCTGCGCGGAGTGTAAGGATGGGGACGCTGTTCCATCTGTTCGCGGCGACGATTCAGTTCCGCCTCGGGAACCTCTAGGGTTAGGGATTCAGCGTTGACATCGATAGTGATTTCATCTCCGTCCTCGATCAAGGCAATCAACCCCCCATCGGCGGCCTCGGGAGAAATATGCCCCACCGAGATCCCGGAAGTGCCCCCGGAAAAACGTCCATCGGTAATGAGGGCGCACTTCTTCCCCAGGCCCCGCCCTTTAAGGAAAGAGGTCGGGTAGAGCATTTCTTGCATTCCCGGCCCGCCCGCGGGCCCTTCGTAGCGAATCACTACTACGTGACCAGGCTTGACGCTGTGGTCTAGAATTTTTTCGATGGCCTCTTCTTGGGATTCCATCACAATGGCTTTACCGCGGAAATGGTAAAGGTCGCTGTCGATTCCGGCAGCTTTAATAATGGCGCCTTTTTCTGCCAGATTCCCCCGCAAAACCGTCAATCCCCCGTTTGCCGAGTAGGCGTGGGCAGTATCGCGGATACAACCGCTGGTCGCATCGGTATCCAGGTCTTTCCACCGGTTAGCAGTGGAGAACGGCTCGGTGGTACGCACTCCTCCGGGCGCAGCCTTAAACAATTGCTCAGCTTGCTCGGTAGCGGACCCGCCGCGTACGTCCCAATCGGACAGCCATTTTTCTAGCGAGGGAGCATGGATCGAAGAGACCTCACGGTTTAGTAGCCCAGCGCGGTCAAGTTCTCCCAGCAATGCCGGAATCCCGCCGGCGCGATGCACGTCCTCCATATGGTAATCGTTGTGGTTAGGAGCCGCCTTACACAGACAAGGCACGCTACGCCCCAGACTCGAAATATCTTCCAGGTCAAAACGCACCCCCGCCTCCCGGGCAATCGCCAGCAGATGTAGCACCGTATTTGAGGAACCTCCCATCGCCATATCTAGGCTCATGGCGTTCAGGAATGCCTCGCGCGAAGCGATTTGCCGCGGCAAAACCGCGTCTTCCTCCTGGTCATAGTAGCGCTGACACAGCTGCACGATTAGTTTGCCTGCCTGGGTAAATAGTTCGCGCCGCGCAACGTGAGTTGCCAGAGTGGAACCATTTCCGGGCAGAGCCAATCCGAGCGCCTCGGTTAAGCAATTCATGGAGTTAGCGGTGAACATTCCCGAACAAGAACCGCAGGTGGGGCAGACCGCTTTTTCAATCTCGGTCAGCTGCTGATCAGAAATATCCTGGTCAGCGGTAGCATTCATTACCGTAATCAGATTGCCGTGCCCGCTTTGGGATGGCCCCACAATCATTTCGGGGTCGATGCCGCGCCCGGCCTCCATGGGACCGCCAGACACAAACACCGTAGGAATGTTCAGGCGCATAGCGGCAATCAGCATTCCCGGAGTGATTTTGTCGCAGTTAGAGATACAAACCAAGGCGTCCGCACAATGGGCATTCACCATATATTCCACGCTGTCAGCGATGATTTCCCGGCTGGGCAAAGAGTAGAGCATCCCCTGATGCCCCATGGCGATCCCGTCATCAATGGCGATAGTGTTAAACTCTTTCGCCACCCCACCCGCATCTTTAATAGCCTCCGCTACCAGCGGCGACACCTGGTTGAGGTGTACGTGACCAGGCACAAACTGGGTGAAGGAGTTGGCAATGGCAATAATCGGTTTCCCAAAATCACTATCACTCATGCCGGTTGCCCGCCACAGCGAGCGCGCGCCTGCCATATTGCGACCGGCAGTTGAAGTTCTTGAACGAAGTGGATAAGCCATTTTCTCTCCCAACATTAATTGTCTGTGGTTGCGGGGTGCGGTTACGAGAATGAAGGCGCAAACCAGAATCCCGGTCTGCGCCCTAAACGCGAGCGCTGCAGATTTTTCCGCCCGCGTCCTCAGCGCCGCTAGTCACAAAGGTGATAAGTCCAACCGTAGGGATCGGGCGCTTCCCCGTTTTGGATGTCTACCAGGCGTTTATGGATACTGGCGGTGACCGGCCCGCAAGGTACTTCCACCTCGAAATCATCGGAGCCTAGCCGCCCGATGGGGGTTACTACCGCGGCGGTTCCACAGGCGAATACTTCGCTCACTTCGCCCGAGCGAATATCCGCTACCAGCGACTCTAGGGAAATATCGCGTTCGAACACCGGGGTGCCGTTATCGCGCAGCAGGCGGCAGATCGCCGAGCGAGTACCGCCCTCCAGGATTACGCCGGTTAGACGCGGGGTATGTACCGAACCATCCCCCCGCACCACGAACACGTTCATACCCCCCAGTTCTTCCAGGTTGGTATGGGTGGTATCCAAGAAACAGACCTGCTCATAACCCTTCTCGGCCGCCATATTTTGGGGTAGTAGCGAGGCCGCATAGTTACCTCCGCATTTAGCTTCTCCGGTTCCGCCTGGACCTGCCCGGTGGTAGTGGCGGTCAACCCAGATGGAGACTCCTTTGGCTTCCCCACCTGAGAAATAGGAGCCAGATGGAGATCCAATCACCACATATTTCGCTTCACTGGCGGAGTGTACCCCCAGGTAGGGCTCAGTTCCGATTAGGAAGGGACGAACATAGAGGGAAGTGTTGGGGGCAGTCGGCACCCAACGTTTATCGGCACGTACCAGGTCTACTACCGAAGCCACAAAGTCCTCTTCCGGGATTTCCGGTAGGGCTAGACGGCGCGCAGACGCGTTCAGACGGGCAGCATTGTAGCGAGGACGGAAAGCCCAGATAGAGCCGTCTTTATGGCGATAGGCTTTTAAGCCTTCAAAAACTTCTTGACCGTAATGAAAGACTACGGCTCCTGGAGACAGGCTCAAGTTTTCGAAGGCTTGCACGCGGTGTCCGCTCCACCCTTCACCGGCTTTCCAGTCAGCGCCCGCCATATGGTCACCGAACTTTCTGCCAAAAGACAAGGAATCCATAATCGCGCGGTATTCTTCCTCACTGGCTGGATGCTGGTTAGGCTGCAAAGTAAAGCGTCCCGCCAATTCATCCGCGCTCGGCAGCGGAACCTGCGATGCCGCCTCTAACTTAGTTGGCACATGGGTTAAACCATTCTCGCTCATGATTGTGTTCTTTCCGGCTCCTGGGAGCCTATTTTTTCCTAAACTCTGTTTCTCGGTCACTGGGTGGCCACGTATTTACTTTTCTTGCTAGTAGGAGCGATTATCCGTTTCTCCTAGAGGCGGGCAGCAATCGCGTCCCCGATCTGGCTGGTGCTGCGCCTCAGCGGTTCACCGTTCTCGGCGGCGAGGGCACGCTCCTCCATATCGGCGGTGACTGCAGCGCGGATATTTTCCGCTGCTTGCGTCACGCCCTCGTTTTCTAGCAGCATCGCTACCGAAGAAATCGTGGCTGTGGGATCAGCGATTCCCTTCCCCGCGATATCGGGTGCCGAGCCGTGTACCGGCTCAAACATGGAGGGGAAGGTACGATCTGGGTTGATATTTCCTGAGGCCGCCAGCCCAATCCCCCCGGTGATCGCTCCTGCTTCATCAGTCAAAATATCGCCAAACAGGTTGTCAGTGACGATCACGTCGAAACGCTGCGGGTCTTGCACCAGGTAGATAGTGGCGGCATCTACGTGCGCATAATCCCAAGTCACCTCCGGGTATTCTTCCGCGACCCGCTCCACTAGGCGCCGCCACAGATGTCCGGCGTTGACCAGCACATTGTGCTTATGCACCAAAGTTACATGCCGGCGTCGCTTGACAGCCTGCGCAAACGCAAAGCGCACCACCCGCTCGACTCCAAAAGCGGTGTTGACGGAAACTTCAGTAGCGATTTCTTGGTCGGTACCCACCCGAATCGCCCCGCCGTTACCGCAGTACAAGCCTTCGGTGCCTTCCCGCACTACCACGAAATCAATCTCGCCGGGATTCGCCAACGGAGTAGGAACTCCCCGGTAGTAGTGGGCGGGGCGCAGATTCACGTAGTGATCCAGGCTAAAACGCAGCTTGAGTAGTAGGCCTCGCTCTAGCACTCCGGAGGGAACCGAGGGATCACCTACTGCCCCCAACAAAATCACGTCGTGGTTCTTAATGCTTTCCAGCTCGGCCTCCGGCAGGATCTCCCCGGTTTCCCGGTAGCGAGCAGCCCCCAGGTTGAACTCGGTTTTTTGTACGCTGACCCCGCTACCTGCCAAGGCAGCGTCCATGACCTTTAGGCCTTCGGCCACTACCTCTTTGCCAATCCCGTCCCCGGGAATAACCGCGAGTTTAATGGTTTTTTCCATACTTGTTATTGTCCTTTTCTCCCGCTACCTGGGTGGATAATAGACCTGACTGCGACTGCAGTGACTTCGTCGCTTTGAAATAAATATCGACAACGTTGACGCTGGCCTGTGAAAAGATGCGAGAGGGGGCTTGAGCCGAGCGAAGCAAGGCTCACCGGGGTCCCCCGAGCGCTTTTCACAGGTCAGCACTGCGAACCGCAACTATTTCCGTAGTTATCGCCCTTAGCGCTGGGCGTGCCCTTCCTGGTAGTCATCGTCAGTTTGATTCCACGAGAACATGGCACGCAGTTCGCGCCCAACTTTCTCGATGGGGTGGGCTTCTTCTGCTGCACGCATCTGTTTGAACTCCTGAGCTCCGTTGTCTTGATCATTGATGAAACGCCTGGCGAAAGAACCATCGCGAATATCGGACAAAATGCCGCGCATAGCCTCGCGAGTTTGTTCGGTAATCACGCGCGGACCGGATACGTAATCGCCGTATTCGGCAGTGTCTGAACACGACCAGCGCTGCTTGGTAATTCCGCCCTCGTTGATCAAATCCACGATCTGTTTCATCTCGTGGCAAACCTCGAAATAGGCGATCTCCGGTTGATAACCAGCCTCGGTCAAAGTATCAAAACCTGCTTGAATCAGGTGTGATACCCCGCCGCAAAGTACTGCCTGTTCGCCGAAAAGATCGGTTTCGGTTTCCTCGGTAAAGGTAGTCTTAATAACCCCTGCGCGAGTAGCCCCCAGGGCTTTCGCATAAGCTTTGGTTACCTGCCAGGCGTTGCCGGTTTCATCCTGTTCCACCGCGATTACTGCCGGGGTGCCATATCCCGCCTCATAGGAAGCGCGTACCTTGTGACCGGGGCCTTTAGGCGCCACCATGCACACGTCGTGACCGGCGCCCGGCTGAATATAACCGAAACGGATGTTAAAACCATGGGCAAAGAAAATCGCGGCATCCGGTTTCAGATTCGGAGCAATTTTTTCGGCGTATACCATACGTTGCACCTGGTCAGGAGCAAGAACTACCACGATATCTCCCTCGGAGGTAGCCTGCTCAATCGATTTGACCTCTAGGCCCTGCTCTTTAGCTTTAGCTACCGAGGACGAGCCTTCCCGTAGCCCCACGACTACCTCAACCCCGCTATCGCGCAGGTTCAGAGCGTGGGCGTGACCTTGCGAGCCGTAACCGATAATGGCAACCTTCTTGCCCGAAAGTGCGGCCATATCCGCGTCAGTGTCGTAAAAGATTTCAGCCATTGTTACTTCTCCTTTAATTGATCTGTGATTGAACGGGGGCCACGGCCAATGGCGACCGCACCCGATTGCACGATTTCGTTGATTCCATAAGGCTCTAACGTCTCCATCAGTGCCTCCAGTTTTGATTGCACCCCGGCAGCTTGAATCACCAGGGATTCGCGGTGTACATCTACTACCGAAGCGCGGAACAAATCCACGATCTGTAGCACCTGAGAACGGTTTTCCGCGTTAGCTTGTACTTTAAAAAGCACAAACTTGCGGGTAACTGAGTCCTGAGGGTGGAGCTCTACCACTTTCAACACGTTTACCAGTTTATTTAACTGTTTAGTTACCTGCTCAAAAGGCAAATCTTCCGCATCTACCTGAACAGTTATTCGGGAAATCGAAGTTTCTTCGGTTTCCCCTACCGCCAGGGAATGAATGTTGAAAGCTCTCCTGGTAAACAAAGCCGCTACCCGCACGAGGACGCCGGGACGATTTTCCACCAAAATGGAAAGGGTGTGACGATTGCCTATCACGATCAGTCCTCACTTTCCCAGACCGGACCCTGCCCGGCTGCGTAGATAACGTTGCTGTTAGAATCCCCCGCCGGTACCATTGGCCAGACTTGAGAATCGGTAGAGACTCGAAAGTCGATCACTACCGGACGATCGTTGGTTTCCATCGCCTGCGCAATTACTTGGTCAACCTGTTCTTTAGTGCGAGCACGCAACCCCAGGGCTCCATAGGCTTCCGCCAGTTTCACAAAGTCGGGAATATCCCGACCACCTTCACCGTCATGCAACAGGGTGTTAGAAAAACGCGCGTCAAAGAACATTTCTTGCCACTGATGCACCATGCCCAGTACCGAGTTGTTAACAATCGCTACTTTGATCGGTAGCTTCTCTAAGGTGGCGACCGCGAGCTCTTGATTGGTCATCTGGAAACAACCGTCCCCGTCAATCGCCCAGACTTGAGCCTTGGGGTTAGCTACTTGTGCCCCGATCGCCTCGGGAATCGCTACCCCCATGGTGCCCAGGCCGGCAGAAGTGAGGAATCCCCGTGGGTTTTCGTGCGGCAAGAATTGCTGCGACCACATCTGGTGTTGACCCACGCCAGTGCAATAAATCGCGTCCTTACCTGCCATTTCCCCGATACGTTTAACCACATATTGGGCAGGGAGCAGACCGTCATCAGGTTCATCATAGGCAAGCGGGTAACGCTCACAGATGTAATCCAAATGGTGCTTCCAACCGGAAATGTCACGCGGGTTACGCTGCATTTCCTCTTTAACTTTCGGCAGTAGTCCCTGTAGGGTCTGCCGTAGATCTCCCACGATTGGTATGTCCGCCACTCGGTTCTTCGAGATTTCCGCGGGGTCAATATCGGCGTGAATCACTTTGGCATCGGGAGCGAAAGCATCAAGACGGCCAGTTACCCGGTCATCAAAACGCGTTCCTAGCGCCACCATCACATCGGCGCGTTGCAACGCGGTCACTGCTGGCACCGAGCCATGCATTCCTGGCATTCCCAGGCAGTGGGGATCCGAGGACGGGAACGCGCCTTGTGCGGTCAAGGTAAGCACCACCGGAAAATCGGTTATTTCTACCAGTTGCCGCAGCTCCTCGGTCGCCTCCGCCGCAAGAGCCCCACCGCCTACATAGAGAATGGGGCGTTCTGCCTGCGCCATCAGTTTGGCAGCCGCTTTTAATTGCTTGGTATGGGGTTTGCTCGGCACTTTATAGCCGGGTAAATCCACTTTCACCGGCCAAGAAAAATCGACTTCACCATTTTGGGCATTCTTGGCGATATCCACCAGAACCGGTCCTTTGCGCCCGGTAGAGGCCAAATGGAAGGCCTTCGCCAAGGTAGTAGGAATCTCTGCGGCGTCGGTTACCAAGAAATTGTGTTTGGTAATCGGCATGGACACCCCTACCACATCGGATTCCTGGAAAGCGTCAGTACCGATTGCATTGGCAGATACCTGTCCGGAAATCGCCACCAGTGGCACCGAATCCATATGCGCATCGGCGAGGGCGGTCATCAGGTTGGTTGCCCCCGGTCCCGAAGTTACTATTGCCACTCCAGTTTTCCCGCTTGAAAGTGCGTAACCTTCCGCCGCATGTCCCGCGGCTTGTTCGTGACGCACGAGGATCTGGTTGATCGGCGAGTCATAGAGTGCATCGAAGACCGGCATGATTGCCCCGCCGGGTAAACCGAACACATCGGTCACCCCCAGGTGCTCCAGGGTAGCGACCACTGCCCGAGCCCCACTCATCCTTTTGGGAGGAGGTGCCGTGCCTGGTGACTGCTCCTTGTTACTCATCGTTATCCCCGTTCTGGTAGATGTTTCCTCGATTTTCATAAATAAAAAAGCCCCAGGTGTGTTTACCTAGGGCTTGCTACGTCTCGAAACGATTTTAGACGCGTTTAGCCCTCCCCGGTACCAGCAGTACTAGGGCGACTAGCTCAATAATTCGTTTCGTCATAACAAGCTTCACGCTACGCGGCATCGCCATTTCGGGCAGACCCATCTCAGATACTGATATTTTGCTCTGCTTTAGTTTCGGCTAGGAAAACCGAACCGGAATGAAATGGTGACAAATTCCTCGCTATTTTCACCGCTAAATGGACTTTGGTCTGAGAGTGCCAATAAGCAGTGTGACAGTATGGAGTTAGTCTTGAGGCTTTTTTAAGGAGGCACCGTGCAGACAGTCTTCCAATATCTGGCAGCACAACCTGTACTCGTACTTTTCGGATTGATCGGCATCGGCATGTACCTGGGACATTTCCGTATTAAGGGAATCGGTCTGGGGGCAGCCGCCGTACTCTTCCTAGCTATTGGCATCTCCGCCTGGGGTACTTCCACGGGCGTAGACATGGTCGCAGATTTCCCGCACGCTTTCGGCAAACTGGGGCTCGCCCTCTTCGCCTTCGCTATCGGGATAAACTCCGGAAACTCTTTCTTCGCCTCCCTAAAGAAATCTCTGGGGATTATGGCGGCGACCTTTGCGGTTCTTGCCGGAGGGGGTGTAGTCGCCTACGTACTCGGCAAGCTTGCCGGGATGGATATAGCCACTATCGGCGGCACTTTCGCCGGCGCCATCACTAACACTCCCGCCCTGGCAGCAGCGGGAGCAGCCGCGGGTAATGAACAAGCGGCAACTGTCGCCTACTCGATCTCCTACCTCTTTGGGGTTTTCGGGATGCTAATCGTGGCTACCCTAGCGCTCAACTACGGCAAGAACGATAAAGACCGCCCGGTTGCACTAGTTTCCCGCACGGTGCGGGTGGAACGCGATGACCTGCCCTCGGTGCGCGATATTCGCGCCCACGTAGACGGAAACGTCCGTTTTTCCCGGCTCCGCAAGACCGAGGACGGACCAATCGTGCGTCCTACTGCCGACACCAAACTGGATAAAGGTTCCCTAGTCACCGTGGTTGGCCCGCAAAACCTAGTGGTAGAGGTAGTTTCCGAACTGGGGCATGGCTCCTCTATTTCGCTTTCTGCCGATCGCACCGATTGGGACTATCGCCGAATCACTATTTCTGACCCCAAACTTTCTGGTCGCACCCTGGGCGAGCTCGGCTTGGAGGAACGTTACCAGGCTACCGTTTCTCGGGTACGCCGCGGCGACACCGACATGCTAGGACGCCCCGACCTGGTGTTACAGCTGGGAGACCGGGTGCGGGTAGTTGCCCCCACCAAGCACTTGAAGGAACTTTCGAAATACTTTGGTGACTCCTCCACCGGTTTAACCTCGATTAACCCCGTAGCTCTCGGGGTTGGTATGGTCCTCGGTCTTTTGATTGGTGAGTTCCCCATCCTCACACCCACTGGGGAATACTTCACGATTGGTTCGGCAGCCGGCACCTTGCTGGTAGGACTAATCTTCGGAAAGGTTGGACGCATTGGCCCGTTCCCCACGACTCTGCCTTACACCGCTTGCCAGGTACTTTCGGAACTAGGTCTATTAATCTTCTTGGCACAGGCGGGATACAACGCCGGCAGCCAGATCGAAAAAGCGTTTACTTCCGGTGCCTGGCTAGGGATTTTACTGGTGGGAATGGCGGTGACTCTCACCGTTGGTTTGGGACTGTATTTCGTGATGCGCTACGGCTTCAAGATGGGTGGAACCCGCCTGTCTGGTCTGCTGGCGGGTGCCCAAACCCAGCCGGCCGTCCTCGCCTATGCCAATAACCGCACCAACTTTGATCCCCGAGTAGCGTTGGGATATTCCCTCGTCTACCCCTTAGCGATGGTCGGAAAAATCCTAATCGCACAAATCCTCGGGGGTCTGTAATTCTGCAGGCGGGATAGAAGGCTTTGTTCCCCTTAAATAGGTGACGCAGTGTAATAAAAATCGCGGCCGTTTTACCCCTTCGTCCTGGGCAAGGTCACCAATAGGGTGGATAATTCTTTTATGACACCTTCACCTACCGATGATAGTTTTTTCGCCAGCAGCTCTGACTCTGATTATGTGCCACCTTCGCTAAGTGACGGACAATCTAAGGGCGACATCCTTAATCCGCACGGTAGCGAACACGAACAGCTACGCGTTTTACGTGACCGCCTAGCGGCGCAATCTGGGGTGGTAACTCGCCTGGGACGCACCCTGCTGGCTGCAGGTGCCAGCGCCTATATGGTCAAATTTTCGATGGCCAGACTGGCTAACGCCATCGGGATCGAGGCTCAGCATTCCCAAGTTACGTTTTCCGAGATAGTTACCTCGGTTTATGCGCATGGAACTTTTCGTACCGAGTCTCATGAGCAGCGCGCCTTTGGTACTAATGCGGCCCGTCTAGATGATTTACGGGTCTTTGTACGCTCTCTAAAACCAGGTTTACTGGTTGAGGACGCCGAGCGCAGTCTCGATGAAATTATCGCCCGCAAACCGCCCTATCCGGCGGTAATCAACTGCCTGGCATCCGGTATTGCCTGCGCGGGATTCTGCTTTTTGAACCGGGGCGGGGTGGTCGAATGCAGCGTAGTAGGGATTGCCGCGCTGTGCGGACAGATTTTGCGCCGCTTTTTGTTAAAACGCAAAGCCAATCATTTTGGGGTGTGGATGCTCTGTGGACTTTTAGCTTCTCTGCTCTATATGGGAATCACCCAAGCTCTGTTGCTCGCGGGATTGGTAACCGTCGGTCACCCCCAGGGAATCATTTCCGCTGTACTGTTCTTAGTGCCGGGATTCCCGCTGGTAACCGCGATATTAGACCTGGTAAGAATGGATTTCTTAGCCGGGATGTCTCGCATGACCTACGTCGTGATGCTGGTTATATCGGCAGGGATTTCGGTGTGGATGATCGCCACTTTATTTCAATGGCATATTGACCCGCCCACGGAGTTCCCAGTTAGCGGAGCTGGTCTCTACCTGCTGCAATTTATTTGTTCACTGGTGGCTTCATTCGGCTTCGCGGTACTATTTTCTATTCGCCCCCAAGTGGCGCTATGCGCTGCTCTAGTTGCAGGCTGCGTCAATGTGGGACGGCTTTTCCTAGTAGCCCAAGGAATGCTGCCGCAGGCAGCAGTAGGTCTGGCGGCACTTACTATCGGGATCGTGGCGCATTTTATTTCTCGGCTCAGCGATTTCCGTTTCTCACGCACTTCTCTGACGGTTCCGGCCGTAGTCATCATGATTCCCGGAGTTCCCCTCTATGCGGCGATTACCCATCTTTCGAACGGTGAAATTCCGCAAGCTACTGCCGCTTTAGTCCAGGTATTCTTTGTGATTCTTTCTATCGGCGTAGGCTTGGCGATTTCTCGGATGATTACCGATCCGGGTTGGAGAATCGACCGGGACACCGCCCAGCCAGGTCTATTGGAAAAAACCGGCTGGAACGATGAACAACACGATTTCCAAATGCGTTAGCTAAAGGGGGGAGCCTTTGACTTTCATCTAAGGCTCCCCCCTCCACATATTTTCAGGTTTTAATCCCTCTTTTGGTGTTTAGCTTTCCCGGGGAGTTGCCGTAGCATCTAGGCGAATCACCCCGTATGTCCAGCCGCGGCGGTGATACACCGCGCAAGGTTGCATGGTTTCGGAATCGATAAACACAAAGAACGGATGGCCCACCAATTCCATTTGGTATAGCGCCTCGCTAACGGTCATCACCGATGCCTCATGCAGCTTTTGCCGCACAATCACCGGGGAGTCTCCCAACTGGCTTTCATCCGCTATCCCGATTTTTCGTTCCCGAGGAATATCAGGAGAATACTCGTCATCTTCGGGAGTAACTGCCTTCGCGGCATCCCTCAAATTAAGTTCCTCGATTTTTAAAGGCTCTTCGTGGCGGTGTGAATCTCGGTGCCGGCGGTGATCTTTGGCTCGATCCCGGGCGCGACGCAGACGCTCATAGAGCTTTCCACAAGCAATATCTACTGAGGCGTAACGGTCAGAGGAACTGGCCTCGGCGCGAATAATCGGTCCCTTACCGAAAACTGTCAGTTCCACTTTCTCGGAGGTGTCTGCTTGCCGCTGGTTCGGTTCGTGAGTGAGCTCCACATTTACCCGCTGAACTCGCGGATAAAACTGTTCAACCTTAGCGACTTTCTCCTCGGCATATTGGCGGAAATTGGGGTGGATTTCGGCGTTTCGTGCTTCAACGATAATTTCCATTAGTGTCCTCCAGGGCACGGTATGGGGATCAAAGATCCCAGGTTTATGCGTACCGGCTCATTCCGGTCGCGGTGATTGCAGCTACCACCCCCTCTCGCCCACCTTTGGGCTTTTCAAGTAACAAAAATTCTACCTCAAAATGCCCTATCATTAACCCCTTTTGAGGTTGCGTTCGGCTATGCTGAGCGAGAACACCGCCTTTACCTGTGCTTGTGCCTCATTTATTACCCGAACTGCTTCCCGGATGGTGGCACCGGTAGTGATAACGTCATCAACCAGCAGCACTTCTCCACTAAAATCCAAATCTTTTGCCGTTCCTAGCTGCATACTGCCGGCGCGACCTCGTAGCCGCTCCTGGAAGCTACGTCCTGCTTGCTTCTTGGTGCCGGGTTTTAACTGTAGTAATCCGGAAAGACGCACATCCAGCCCCTGAGATATCAGCCCTGCTGCTATTCCGGCGGCCAGCTTGCCGGCGGTAGAGGATATGGGAGTTTTACCTATCCGGAAGGTAGAGGGCGCGGGACATACTAGGAGGGCGCGGGAAAGATAACTAGCGAGTGCCTTGCCGGCGACCGCTCCAAAAAAGAAGGGAAGTTGCTGGTAGTAGTAGGATCGAGAATGTTTCATCGCCAACACTACTCTGCGCGCTTGCCCCTGGTAGAGGCTCAGTGTCCACACTTGGTTTACGTCCACAGACATAGCGGCATTAACGCTGGTAGGAGGACGTAAAAACACTCCTCGACAGCGGTCACAGAGCCTGGTGTCTAACTGCCCACAGCCGGGGCAAGTTTCAGGAAAAAGCATGGTGGAGAAGGCTCGGAGAGATTTAGCCACGGGGGCACTGACTAACGCCGAAAATACCGAGGAGTTTGAGGATAAAGCGTGGGCACCCATAGCTAGAGTTTGTCCCAAAAACCTCCATCTACGTCCTAAAAAATAATTACCGGGGGAAAAGTTTAAATATTTATCTTTGGGTACAAAGCTTAATCGATGTAACCCCCAGCGACTCCAAATACCTAATTATTAGGAAGAATAAGCGGGATAGAAAATATCAGAGCCGAGTACCCGCCAAGACTGCTCGATATGCCCCAAACGCGAACCGCGATCACTGACTACTTCTACATTGCCATCAGGAGGATTCGGCACCAGATATTCGGCATTTACGGGAGCATCAAAAGATTCGTCGTAGGAATTAACCCCGAAAACCTGAACCTTCGGGGAACTGCCTCCTTGCAAAACCGCCACCTGTCCTGGATTTACCCAAGCAGCCGAAATCACATCCCGCATAACCTCGGTTTTATCTTGAGCAGGGATAATCTGCCGAGGAGTACCATCTTCCCCGCGTACTAGCGTCACCAATTGTGCCTGGAAACTGTAACCTACCTGCCACACCACTAGTCCGCGCACCCCGGGGGAACTCAAAGCGAAAAACGGGATTTTCCAATTGGAATCAGTAGGGAGTTTTAATTCTACAGTTGCCCCTCGAGCGTTAACCGCTACCAAAGCCCCTTCTTGAGTTGAATCGCCGGTGAAAGCCCAGCCCCAGGCATCTACCTGCGGGGCACGCAAATTATTTCCCCGATACAGCACCACCGGTGCTTTCCCTCGCTGCAGGCGCACCAGCTCATTTCCACCACGGATTGCGACGTGGAAATCAGTAGTGGGATTGCTGGGAGTCGGCCAGGTGATATCGTAATCTCCATTTGTCTGCGCAGTAAATACGCCGTTGCGTGACTCCGATTCCTCAACTACCTCACCATTTTTCACCCCGAGCATGACAGGTTTAGGCGAAGCCGCCGACTGCTCATTAGAACCTGCGAGCGATGAACCATTTTGCGAGAGCACCACTTCATCAATACCCGACACATCCAGCAAAGTGGCACGCAACTGTTGATAAAGTTGATCCACTTCCAGCTGAGAACGTAAATGGACGGTGTCCGGCAGCTCTACTCTCGCCTTTTTATTTTGTAAAACGACCAGGCTAGAAGGAATTTTCTTCAT
This sequence comes from Varibaculum prostatecancerukia, assembly GCF_943169825.2. NCBI lineage: Bacteria > Bacillati > Actinomycetota > Actinomycetes > Actinomycetales > Actinomycetaceae > Varibaculum > Varibaculum prostatecancerukia. Next base: position 429,717 of record NZ_OW968402.1, on the reverse strand, counting down.
TATTGCCGGAGAGCTAACCGCTGGGGAAAGATCATCGCTAGGGCCGAAAAATAGAGATTCCAGAAGATTCTGAGCACCATTTTTACGGGGAACCCACCGGGGGTCAGGAACCAAAAAGCGATGATCACTAGACCAGAAATACACATTGCGTTTTGCAAAAGCATTCTTAAAAGCCGAGTTGGTCAGCACTACCCCATCCGGAAGGGAGCTAATCCGCCACTGCCCATTTTCCTTGGCTAAGGAATATCTGACGGTTTCTTCCGTACGGAATTTTTGACTGATTCCTGCTTTATTAAGACGCAAACTTGGCTGACCAGTCCCGGTAGCCCTATTTGTTTCCGAGTCAAAACCTATCTTCAGTTCCGTCTTGGGGTTAAGCACCGTAACTTCCTCCTGAGGCTTCCAGTGCCTCCGCTGCGAGGTAGTTAAAAATTGGCGGGCAATCCCATATTCATCGTAGGTACCGGCAGCGCAGGCTTGTTGAAAATCCGCCAGCAATTTTTCGGGAGTGGAACCATCCACTGGGCCACTGGCTAACTGCGACAATGGGTTTCGAGAATCAACGTTTACCTCACCTTTATGAACCGGCCCGGAATCAGGTAGCGCTGCACAAGCCGCGAGCACAGAGGCGGTAAAAAATGCCAATATTCCCAGAAAAATACGCTTTACAGGATTAATCTTTTTGGTTCTGGCGGGAGATTCTAACTGTCCGGAGGGCGCATTTAACTGATTTTTCTCCGCCCTTGCCTTTCCTATCTCCAGTTTATTGAACTGGCCAGCTATCCAGCTCATGAGGTTTCTCCTTGAGCGTCGTTATCTGGTATTTCTGTTCCGGGAGACTCCAGATTCTTAATTCGTCCTTGGATGTCAATAACGCTGTCATTTTCGGGCAGGCGTGGCAAGGGATGCGCCGGGGTCGCCTCTAAAATATCTGGAGGTAAATCAGCTGGCATTCGCGGCAACACTTCATCCCCAATTATTGGCTCGTCCCCTAAGGGAACATCGGTGCGAACTTGATGCACCTGCAAAGATGATTCCTCTAAGTTCTCCGATAAAATAATATCCTCGGGATGCTCATTCGCCCACAGCTGGCGGGCAGCGACCAGATCCTGATTTTCTACCTGCACCGGGATGTCATCGATTTCCTCTCCCTGGTGGCGGGGCAATAGCAAGGTAAAGGCGGATCCCTGGTGGGGGCAGGACAAAACCGTGAGCAACCCGGAGTGCAGCGCTGCATCCTCGGCAGATATTGCCAATCCCAATCCCGTACCCCCGGTAGTGCGTTTGCGGGAGGGATCCGCGCGGTAAAACCGGTCGAAAACGTGTTGGGCTACCATATCCGTCATTCCTGGGCCGTAATCGCGCACTTGGAAGGCCACTGCCGTGGCTGAACCGGCCACGCTAATCTGTACCGGCTTACTTTCGGCGAACTCAATCGCGTTTACCACTAGGTTTTGGGCAATCCGGGTAATGCGGGTGGAATCAACTTCCGCTACGGTGTCGCCAAAAGTTTCCAATTTAACTTCCACCCCCAGGCTTTCTGCCAGTGCCTTATTTGATTCCACCACCCCTGCTACCAGTGAGGCGATATCGACTTCCGACAGCGAAAGTTGCGCAACGGAGGCATCTATCCGAGAAATTTCGATGAGATCCGCCAGCATCTTGTCAAAGCGATCAACTTGGCGATGCAAAATCGTAGCGGAACGGGCATTAGTTTCCGAAAGCTGGTCACGTTCATCGTAGATTAAATCTGCCGCCATCCGGATGGTAGCTAGAGGGGTGCGCAGTTCGTGGGAAACATCGGATACAAATCGCTGCTGCAAAGTAGAAAGCTCTTCATAGTCACTGATCTGTTCCCGCAGATAGGTGGTCATATTGTTCAGAGCTTGGGATAGTTGAGCCAACTCATCCGTGCCCCGAACCGGCAACTTGATTTGAAAATCTCCGGCAGAAACTTTCCGAGCTGCTTTCGCTGCCCGCCGTGCCGGCGTCAAAATAGAGTAAGAAACCGCCGCCATCAGTACTGTCAACACCCCGAGCAGTACCGCAGTCCCCAGGAACAACACTTGATTAACTAAATAAATAGTTTGCTGTTCGTAGTCTAAAGAATAGACCAGATAGGTTTCGTAATTACCTACTAACGGCAGCACCACTCGCGTACCGACCACAATTCCAGGCACCTTATCTCCCTGCGAATTTCTTAGGGAAACCGACTGCCAGTGAATGCCACCCTCCTGCTGTACTGCTTTTCGTAAATTCTTGGTAATCAGGGATCGCTGTTCCGGGTCAATAATTTCGTTAATCGCCAGGGCGCGGTTTTCGTGCGGGTCTTTTAGCAGCATCGCCCCCACTCCGCCGGCACCTGCCGAAGCGTCGCGCTGATCCGAAATCAGGGTATAGGCCGCGTCTTGGACTCCCCCCACCGAATCCACTACCAAGGAATCAAAAGAAGTTTGCAAACTTTGCGTGCGCAAGGAGGCGTCTTGCAAAACAATATTGAGGCGTTTTTGGAAAATACCGTTTGAAACATGGGCGGTCACTGAACCAATCAGAATCACCATCATGATCGCGGTAGCCAGCGCCATTAGAGCAGTTAACCGAGCAGTAATCGAGGAAAGAAAGAAGCGGATGACCGGCAACTGAGCAGTTTTAGTACCCAGAAGCTGCAGACTCTGTCGCCACTGCTTTTGCCGTAGCAATCCCCAAAAACTACTCGGCGCCTCTATGCGCGCTACTGGCTGGGTTGGGGTTTGCGTATCCATCTACGCCTAGTTGCCTCCGGCGCGGTATCCAACTCCGCGCACGGTACGCACAATCTTAGGATGTTCGGGGTCTTCTTCGATCTTGGCGCGTAGCCGCTGCACATGCACATTAACTAGGCGGGTATCGGTGTTGGCATGACGATAACCCCAAATTTCTTCCAACAATTCTTCGCGACTAAAAGCTTTCCAAGGTGAGCGCGCCAAGGTTAACAGGAGATCAAACTCTAGAGGAGTTAGATCAATGCGCTCCCCGCTCCGAAAAACTTCATGGGCAGCAACGTCAATATGCAGATCACCCAGGTCAACGTCCTCGCCTTCCCCTTCGCTAGTACGCCCCCGCAACCGTGCCTTAATCCTGGCTACCAGTTCTTTAGGTTTGAAAGGCTTAGGAATGTAGTCATCGGCTCCCGCTTCTAAACCTGCCACCACATCAGCGGTATCTGACTTGGCAGTCAACATGATGATTGGCAAGTCAGACACCCCCCGAATCTGCCGGCAGATTTCTACCCCGTCTTTGCCGGGCAACATCACGTCGAGCAGCACCAAATCTGGCTGGCTTTCCTGAAAAACGTCAAACGCCTGGTCACCGTGGTGACAGAAAACAGATTTATAGCCTTCGGTTGACATTACGATGCCCACCATTTCCGCGAGCGCCTCATCGTCGTCCACTACCAAAATTTTCACGGTCATAGGTTCTATTCTGCCATGCCCAAGCGGTTTTTAGCGGCATTGGCCGCCCTTACTCGCATTAATCGGAATCTGGAAAGTCTATTTCAGCTTCGTCTACTCTGCCTGGTCAGGTAATCCCCCCGGTAACAGCCGCAGATGGCCGCGGCGCTGCTCCGGGGCTGGCCGAGATTCCGGGCGCACTCCCTGCTTAGCCTTAACGTCATATTCGTGTCCTGGATGTCCGCTTCCGCCGCTGGTAGCTTCCGGGCTAAGCCGCCCGTCCCAATTCTTATTTACCTTGGAGGTGGAAAGATGTCGACGTTTGGAGGCTTCTCTCACTACATTCGCCAAGGCTTCTAAATCGTCATCGCTGGGCTCCGCCGGACTGAACTCGCTAGCTAGCCGCACTACCTGCCACCCTCTAGGAGCAGTCAGAGTATTGGCATGCTCAGCGCAAAGGTCATAGGCGTGGGGTTCTGCCTGGGTAGCCAAGGGACCGAGAACAGCTGTGGAATCTTTATATACGTAGGTCAAAGTAGCTGCCGCCACCTGGTTACAGCCCGTTTTCGAACACTTCCTAGTTACCCGCACAATTGCACGTTAGCGGCGCGGGAAATAAAACCCAAACCAAACTCGCGGTAAGGTGCGTTCTCGTGAGGGGTTTGACACGGAACCGGCGAGATCGCCACGGACGAGGCGCGCGGGGAGTTACTTTTTTACCGACAGTTCCGTCCTGGAGGACGCGACGGGAAAAATTCGATCAACTGGTGGTTGATCTGGCGACCCTAGCTGCCCGCAAACACCCGGAGGTTAACCGTATCGAATTCGGGGTTGAGGATATTCCTCCCTCGGATCCGGCAGAATGGGAATCTACGCGGGCAGTGCTCGGCAGACTATTTCCTGCAGATAAGAGTGGGAAACTCGCTACCCGGATAGTGGTTTATCGGCTGCCAATCCAATGGCGTTGCCACACCTTGGCAGAAACAGAACAGGCAGTAAAAGCAGTGCTCGCAGAGCATTTAAGCAGCGAAATTAGCTGTTTACCCGAAGATGTGTTTCCCGCCTGTTAATATTTTTAGGCTGGCGAAAAACTTTTTCTCGGATAGTCCTTTGGCAAGTTGTTACAGCACGCCGTCAACCCTATTTATGCGGGTATGCAGAGCTAGGGATTAACTTTCACCGGAATCGCGGCTACTTCCCGAGCCGCCTTCCCGATTCCGATGGTGCGGAAAGTGCCGGAGGGATCCCCCACTAACTGCCCGGCGTAGCTCTCGGTTTCGCTTTGCCACTGCCAAACCCCGCTCCCCAACTTCACCTGCGATAACACTCCCGGTTTGACAGTAATCTCTTGCGTTTTCTCTCCGGAAATCAAAACGATTTTTTGGGGTCTACCACCTGTAAATGCCAGGTTGGCTGCTTGCTCGTTAACCAGCACTGCCCCTGCAGTAGTTGGCTTGGCTGAGGGATAAACCGCCAAAGTTCCTTTATCGGCGAAGGTTTCCTCCGCGAAAACCGCGGCCACCACCGGCTGATTGGATTTAAGTTTAACTGCCACTACCCCGTCTTTAACTCCCCCCAGCGGGATATCAAAAATCGCTCCCCTAGCTACCTGCAACTTTTTTGAAGTTGGCACCGAGGTTTCACCCTTCGTATCCAGTAGTGACACCTGGAGGGTCGCCACCGCGGAACTGGGGTTAAGTACCCGCAAACTGGATTTACCAGTAATTTTAGCTGCGGGAATCAGCACCTGAGTGGCGGGTGAAGCCAGGGAAGGCATATGCGCGGCTCCCGCTTTTTGAGCTCCGGTAGCCAAAGTGGAGTCCACCCAAGAGTTCAACCCGGCTCCACCGGCCTCGACTAAAACTCCTAGGCGGGTAAAACCGGGGGCTTGGCCGTCCAGCACCAGGGAGGCGTGGCCTTTCCCGGGAACTTTTTGCGTGACTTTGGCTCCCAGTGGCCCCTGCTCAGTCCAGATTTGAATCCGGGCAGTTACCGGCGCTCCTGCCGGGTTCACCAGGTGCAAAGTAGAGGCATTCCCGGTAGTGCTTCCAGGGGTAAGGAAATATTCACGATTAGAAGGCGCAGCACAATGGTCTGCGAAGAACCCATTTTCGCCCTCTTTCCCGCTGCCACTGACGTACCCCACGGCGACCGCATTTTTTCCTGCTACCGGTTTTAGCTGCAGTTTCAACCCGGATTTGCCCACTGATTGTGCGCTGCCCTCCCCCAACGCTTTACCGGAAGTGTCGGTTGCTGGCGCGGATCCTGCTGCCGAGATCCCTTGCACCCAAGCCTTAGCGTTCTCACCTGGCAAACCCGGGCACACTATTTGCTGGATGGCTGCTGGTACCGCCACCTCGCTCCCACTGCTCTTTGAGCTGGAGGCGACGGGTAAATTCTTTACTAGCACCACAGAGAGCCCCCCGGCAGCCAGGAGGATAACTAACGCGGTTAACAACGAAATCAAGGAGTTAGCAGCCGGTTTCTTCATTTGCGCTCACTCCTTTCTCCCAGCGGCAGACAGGCGGCTACAGCACCCAGATAGACCAGCAGGATCAGCCCTATCATCAGGTAGCGCCCCGGATTCGCGAGATACACTTCAAGTTTTCCTGAAACCCCAGCTGGGATCGTGAAGGCTTGCAGTCCTCCCTCGGATCGAGATTGCAGAGCGCGCCCGTCTACCCGAGCTTTCCAAGCCGGAGAGAAAGATTCTGCCAGCAACAGTTTGCGCTGATCGGAGGAGGAGGAAATATTTTTTTCGGCACTTAATACCCCAGCCGGTACGGTTTCCTGGTGCTTGCCGGCGGCGATTCGCACCCGCGCATCCGAACGCGGCGGAGAAAACTTGGAGGTGTCTAGGCGCCACACGCTGAAATCGGCATTGGTGGACACCGGATGGAAATAACTGGAGGCAGCTAGTTTGGCATTTAGCCCATCAGCCGCCGCCTGTTTGGTGATCAACAATTGCTCTACCGCTAAATCGGCACAGAGGGTTGCGCCCTGCCGGTCGTTTCCGGCCACTAGCGCCGCTAGAATCCGGCTTTCAGGAGCGGCAATCTGACCGGGTGATTTTGCCCTGATCACCCAGTTGGTGGCCAGCATTCCGGGTCCGGCGTCTCGGCGCATCGCTACCTGGTAGCTGCGACCTTGCCGATCTATTAGCAGCATCCGGGTTCTTTTTTCTGAGGCGGATAATATCGAGAAAGCTACCGGAGCGCGGTCGGCACCCGCCTTTAACGGCGTATTAGGGCCAGGAACTGCCCAGGTTGCTGCAGTAGCCAGTGGCAATATCAGTGCCACCGCCAGCAAGCTTCCTAGCAGATAGCGCAGCGGTTTGGCTGGTTGCACTGTACTCCATCCCAGCGCCGTCGCACCCGATAAACCTATCAGCAACAGCGAAAACGCCGGCAGTGGCCACGGTCGTTGTCCGGGCGCCACCATCTGCGCCGCAGAAAACACCCCTATTAAGACGCCTAAAAGGGCAAACAACCAGGCCACGCGAGTAGCTAGTAGTTCCCGTCCGGTAAATAAGGCACCGGCAGCAGCCAAAAGTACGCAGGCGAAGGCCCCTATCCCCAAAAATAGGGGCGCCCCCGATAATACTTGCCCCATAACCTGCAGTTGCGAGCGCATTGACAGCGGGGTAAACGAGGAGGGCGTGAGGAATAGGTAAGCCCGCAAACTGTGGGTACGCAGCGCCCAAATAAAAGACGGTAAGAGCGTAACCAGGGCGGGTATCAGCACCGCTATCCCGCCCCCTAGCTGCGAACAGCTACGCCGCCAAGGCAAATGGTTCTTTATTGCCGCCCTGAGGGCACAGACTAAAACCAAAGCTAACGCCACTAGCCAGAGCCAAGGGGCGCCGGCGCTTACAACTATTAGGGCGAGCGCCCCGATCCCTGCCGCAGACCTGCGCGAATAGTTAGGCAGGTACTCCTCGGTACCCAAAACTCCCGCCAAAAAGTAGGGGCGGCGCAAATCGTAATAGGAAAGCACACCCCAAACTGCCAGGGGTAAAAACACGTGGCTAAGGGCAGCGGAAACATTACCGGCCTGCATCGAAAGCAATAGTGGTAACGCCGCTCCCCAACTCAGCGCGATCAGGGCGCGCAGCGGGTTCACGCGGGTGAGTGCCGCTGATGCCACCCAGGCGCTAATGGCTGCCCCCAGTGGGGACAAAATCAGTAGCCACCGTAAAACCGCGGTGGGGGCTATCCCTAAGATAGCGAAGGGAGCGGTGATAACTAGCAACGGATAGGCAATCGGATCAGCCGGACCACTTACTCCGGTAGACAAGGTACGCCAAGAGTTGGTGGCCAAAAGCCAAAAGTCGTGCCAGTTACCGGGCAAGACACTCCAGAATCCGCCGTGCATTCCGCCTAGGAATGCTCGCATCCCCAAAAGGCTGATTACCAGGAAGAATAGGGCGAGTGACCAAGTAATTATTTGAGCGCGCCAAGTAATGTTTTCGAGTTGAGTTTTTGCTACCGCCCCTAGTTTGAGGACGGCCTGCCCGCGTTCCCGATTTACCCGCCGGATCAGGCGGCGGTTTTTCCGTAGTTGACTGGCGGGTACTTCCAAGCGGGAAAGTTCCCGCCGGGAAATCTGGGATTGACGCCGCTGAATCCGGCGCGCCGAAAGTATCTTCCCTAATGATCCCCACACCCGGTTAGCGGCGTTTATCTCTACCGTTGCCCGCTGCCCTTGTGAACGCAGCCCCCAGTACAGGGCTAGCAGCACCGATTTTAGAGGCAGAAATAGCACCCACAGCGGCAGCAGCAGGGAGTTGATAGTTAGGGCGCGATAAATATAGCTGTCTGCGCGTCGCGCCGCCCAGGATTTTTCTTTCTCCCGGAGTGCCTGAGCAGCCACCGGAGTAACCGGAACCGGATCATAAACGTAAACCGGCTGGTGAGGAACGGGAGCGTCCGGATCTTCCGGCTGATAATCCCCCGCGGTTTCCTCCTGGTCACCAGTTTCCGCTGCGTCTTTTTCCTCTGCTAGTAAAGCATCCTCTTGAGATACGGCATATTCGGGGTCGCTGGCTACCCCTGGGGGCGAGGACAACCCCTCTACCTGCGGGATTTCTTCTGAGTCCGAAGCCGGCTCTCCTTGTTCATCCGTCTGCGGACTAGGCTCGAGGGGCTGTTCCCCGCCCGGCTTCGCCTTAATTCCGGTATCTTTTTTGTCGTCAGCAGCGGAGTTTTGATTCTGCAGATATTTCCGCAGATGGTAGAGGCCGGCTTGGGCGTGGTAAATCCGTGCCGCCGGCACCAGGCAAACCCGGTAGCCCGCCATGCGTACGCGGCGCCCAAGTTCCAAGCCTTCGGTAAAGGGACCAAGCAGAGGATTGGTTCCACGCAAGCGATCCCAAAGCTGGGCTTTTATTAACAGTCCCGCGGTACCTACGGCCAGTACATCGCTAATCCCGTCATATTGCCCCTGATCAACTTCGCCCGGATCGAAGGGGGCGAGGCGCTCGCCACCGCGTGTGGCGTGAATACCTACCGAGGCGAGAGTTTCGGGTTTATCCCAATCCAGTGCTTTGGGGCCAGCGACCCCTAAAGTGGTGGAGTTTTCAAAAGCCTGGATAAGTTCGCCCAGGCAAGAGGCATCGGGGGCAGAGTCATCGTGAAGGAGCCACAGGTAATCCACTGCCTCCAAATTGTCGGCGCGGGCAGCGCTTACTGCTTGCCCCAGGTTAGCGGCTTTTACCTGCGAATAATGCAAGGGTGCATAGGGACGGAGGTCATCAGGGGTGAGGTCACTCGCGGGATCAGAATCCACTATTACCAGGGAAGTTATCGAGTAACGGCTGGAGCGGAGCGCTTTTAAAGTTTGCTCAAGATAGGGAGTGTGTCCCCGCGTGGCTACAAAAACCTGCACGCTGGGGTGCCGGTAGGGAGCGGAAGTTTCCGAGGCGGAAGCCACTGCGCTAACCTACATTGCGCCGCAGTCTGCGCCGTTCCCGCTCTGAGAGGCCCCCCCAGATTCCAAAGCGTTCATCATTTTCTAAGGCATAACTGAGGCATTCATCGCGAACTTCACAGAGCTCACAAACCGCTTTTGCTTCCCGAGTGGAACCGCCTTTTTCAGGAAAGAACGCTTCGGGGTCGGTTTGGGCACATAGTGCTTGTTCCTGCCAGGAGAGGGGGCCTTGGTCATCCTGCCCAATTTGCCAGGACTGCGGATTAGACGAGATGGGACCCTCGCCGAATATGTTCCACATACTTTTCTCCTCGCAAAAATAGGTTTCTCTACGAGTATAAACTACATGCGTGTCATTCGGGGAAGTCAGCTAAAAAAATGGTATGTATTTTTTATGGTTTCTACCCCTATTAAAGGCTAGAAAAGCCTATCTACCTGCGGTTTAGTTCAATAATTTTAGTAATATGTTCTAGAGAAGAAATTTTCTCGATTTCACCACAATTTGGCTCCAGAACTACCGCGGCGCCCTGATAACGCCAAATCTGCCCGATGACTAGGGCTAAAGCTTGCGGATTCGAATCCGCGGTTACTTTGATTAGGATTCGGCCGCCCGGACAGTTTTGTTCGCACCAGCAAGGAAAATCAGCTATTGCTTTTCCGTTTGCATGTACCTTGAAATCGGCATCCGCCAGCGCAAGATTTTCCCCAGGTAAGGGATACAGCAGTTGGTCAGCTTGGGAAAGTACTTCCCGGTTGCCATCGAGGAATCCTGCCGGGAGGGAGCCAGGGTAGCGCCAGGCTAGCGGGGACAGGCTAACCAGATAGGTTTCGATTCCGGCATCCAGAAAACAGGAACCGGTTTCTGGGCTCGTAACTGCGCAAGCAACTAAATTCGGATTAGCGACTAACTCCTGGTTAGCAGCCACCGAATCTGTCAGGTTTTTAACGGTCAGTCCCAGTCCCCAGCCTGCGGTTCGCCAGAGCAGATCTCGCCAAGAAAGCCCTAATTCTAGAGCCAAGACTCCGCCGGGCTCGGCAGCTAGGTCACCGGCCAAAAGATTTTGGGTTTTAATTACCCAGTTACTAACTACCTGGCCAGATAGCTCTATGCGTTGTTCTCCATACCAGGTAAGGCGGGGGGAAGGGATCCCGGCAAGCGCGCTCACCCAGTGGTTATCCCAGGAATATTTGGTTTCCATTAGGGCACTCCCGCCTGTGCTAGTTTTCCGTTTCCGCGCGAGCGGACTGCACCCTCGGCAGCAGCAATAAAAACGGCTTCACCGGTGCGGATAGTTTCTATGGAGCCCCCAATCCCCACTTCTAAATCCCCGGAGATTCCCAGTAGGATTCGCGGTCCGCGCCCGGGAATCGGAATCCATTCCTCGCCGGTAATCTCAGATACGGAAAGTTCGAAATCATCCACCGGTGCATAGTAGATCCCAGTTCCGCGACCGTTCATCTCTGGGGCAATCCGTACCGGGGGTGCGCCGTGGAAATCCATACAGCGCAGGGCTTCTCCGGCATCGATGTGCTTGGGAGTTAGCCCGGCACGCAACACGTTATCGGAGGAAGACATCACTTCAATACCGAGACCGGAAACGTAGGCATGAACGGCACCGGTAGGGATAAATAAAGCCTCCCCGGGGCGCAATGTAACCGGGTTAAGCAGCAAAGATAACACCGCTCCGGGATCGGACGGATAGGTGCGGGCGAGGGCGACCGCTTGGCGATCAACCCTAAGCGAGGGGGAAGTTCCCCGATCCAGACGATCTTGGCAGGCGGTGATTACTGCCTCTATTTGGGTTTGACGTTCCTCATCCAAAGGCGCTAAAAGTTTGCGTGCCACTGCCCGCAAACCGCGATATCCGGGATTTGCCCGCAAGATTTCCCGCATTTCCCGTGCTAAAGGTGCATTTAGGTTCTCTAACACCTCGATAGCCCGACGAGGTGCGCGAAAACCGGCGAAAGCCTCGAAGCAGGTAAGCGCGAAAATCATCTCCGGCTTATGGTTACGATCCCGATAGTTTCGCCGGGGACTATCCAGAGGAATCCCGGCTTCTTCTTCCGCCTGAAAACCGGACTCCGCCAGTTCCTTACCGGGATGTACCTGCAAGGATAGTGGTTGTTCGGGAGCGATTAGTTTCAGTAGGAACGGCAGTTGCCCGTCAAAACGCGCCGAAACGTCCTCCCCTAAAATCCCGATTGGATCTGCGGCAATAACTTCCGCAAGGGGACGTCCTCCCGCTAAGGCCTGGGTTCCGTTATGGGCACCGAACCAAAGTTCGGCCACCCGCCGGCCCCCAAAATCAATCCCGGTAAAGTCACTGATAGCGCTGGTTGATCCCCAAGCGTAATCTTTGACCGCCCCGGAAAGCCTCAGCACTTTACGAACCTTCCCTGCCCTAAACTAGCCGTGCGCCGTCCACCAGGGACTGCAGTTTTGCCCAGGCGATTGAGGAATGCAGACGCCCGCCCAAGCCGCAGTCAGTTGAACCGATTACCCGCTCGGGGCCAACTGCCGCCACGAAACGCGACAACCTATCGGCTACCAGCTGGGGATGTTCCACGATATTCGTGGAATGGCAAACCACCCCCGGGATTAGCACCTTGTCCGCCGGCAATTGATATTCGTGCCAGATGCGCCATTCGTGGGCATGGCGCGGGGAAGAGGCTTCGAAAGTGTAGCCTTTGGCATCTACCCGCAGCACGTCCTCCACAATATCGGCGAAAGGAATATCGGTGGTGTGCGGACCGTGCCACGAACCCCAACACACGTGGAATCGAGTAAGTTCGGTGGGAATATCTTTTAACGCCCAGTTCAGAGCCTCAATGCGCACCCCGATGAACTTTTTGTAGTCCTCCAGGGAGGGTTCCGGATTGATTTGATCCCAGGATTCCGCGATGGAAGGGTCGTCAATCTGCACCGTGAGCCCGGCATCGGTGATGATCTTGTATTCTTGGCGCATCGCATCCGCGCACGCCCAAACCACTTCCTCATCGGTGCGGTAATAACGGTTATCTACCCGCGCACAAGATCCGGGTGACAGGGCAGCAATAAAACCGGAGGAAGCATCTAGACCATTAGCTTGCAGCCCTTTGAGCAATAGATTCACATCTCGCCTGGCAGCGTCAGCCCCAATATAGCTGAGTGGGCCAGTAATCACCGGGTTGCCTACCGAGTTGCGGTTACCAAGCACTCCCGAATCCGGATCCTCATAGGCTTCGCGGAATAGGTTGCGGTCGCGCCGGTCAGTGAAGGTGGTGAGGCGAATTTTGCCGGGTTCGGAGCGAATGACCTCGGTTTTGGCCCAGCGATCTTCATCGGTTTGGGTAAGCCCCCCAAGGCGGGAGAAGGAATAGTTCCACCAGGCGCCATAGTCGACTGCCCCCGAGGTTATATGTCCGTACTCGCCCTCGTTGACGATATCGATCCCGATTTCACGTTGCTTAGCCACCACTTCGGCCGCGGCACGTTCGATGATTTCCTCGAACTGGTCCGGGCTGATTTTCCCGGCGGACAGCAGGTTATTGGCTTCTAGCAGTTCCGGAGTTCGCGGTAAGGAACCCACATGGGTAGTTTTTACGGGCATTATTTTTCCCTTCCTAATTACTGAAATAAAACTTTTGGAGGACGCGCTAGGTTTTCCGGCGCGACCAGGTTACTTAAATTCGCTTTACCAGCGGGAATGTAATAGTTTCACGAATTCCCAGACCGGTGATCGCCATTAGCAGGCGGTCAAGGCCCATTCCCATACCTCCGGCTGGTGGCATTCCCGCTTCGATTGCCTGCAAGAACTCTTCATCAACTTGCATGGCTTCGGGATCGCCGTTGGCGGCATCTAGGGATTGCGCTTCGAAACGTTCCCGCTGAATCACCGGATCGTTGAGCTCTGAATAGCCAGTCGCCAGCTCAAATCCGCGCACATACAAATCCCACTTTTGCACCTGACCCGGTTTTTCGGGGTGCGATTTCACCAGCGGAGAGGTGTCTTCGGGGAAGTCCGCTACGAAAGTGGGGGCGTAGAGGTCGTCCCCTACTTCCGCTTCCCACAGCAGCTCCACGAGCTTGCCAGGAGTATAGAACTTCTCCACTTCAATCTCGCGCGCCTGCGCTAGTTTCACCAGTTCCTCTCGCGGGGTGCGCGGGGAGATTTCTTGGTTCAAGGCCTTTGACAGCGACCCATAAAGGTCAATCCATTCCCACTCTCCCCCCAGATCATAGGATTCCCCGTTCGGCAAAGTAGCAACGGTGGTTCCCAGGGCCGCCTGCGCCGCGTTTTGCACCAGCTGGCGGGTCAGTTCCGCGATCTGCCGATAATTCCCGTAGGCCTGGTAGGCCTCCAACATGGTGAACTCGGGGGAATGGGAGGAGTCTGCACCCTCGTTACGGAAATTGCGGTTGATTTCGAAAACCCGGTCAATCCCGCCCACCAAGCAACGCTTCAAGAACAGCTCGGGAGCGATCCGCAGGTAAAGGTCAGTGTCATAGGCGTTCATATGGGTAACGAAGGGGCGCGCGGCTGCCCCGCCGTGCAGGGTCTGCAGCATCGGGGTTTCTACCTCAATGAAGTCTTCCCCACTCAGGGTAGCGCGCAGAGAAGCTACCACTTGCGCGCGGGTGCGCACCATTTCTCGAGCAGCTGCCCGGGTAATCATGTCAACTTCCCGGTGACGTACCCGCTGGTCTTCAGAGAGGGAAACTTCCTGTCCGTCTTCGGTTTTGAAAGTTTTCGGCAGAGGACGCAAAGATTTTGAGGTGAGTTGCCAGGCGGGTTGACCGTCCGCGCCCGGCTGCGCCATTACTGACAGTTCCCCGCGTTTGGAGGCGATTACCCGCCCATAGACAAAGAGGTGATCTCCCAGGTCAACATCGGTCTTGTAGTCACTTAGGGATTCTTTACCTACCTGGGCGGCAGAAAGCATAGCTTGCAGGCGAGTACCATCGCCTTGCTGCAAAGTTACGAAACAGAGCTTGCCGGTATTACGGGAAAACACTACCCGCCCGGCGACCCCTACAAAGTCCTCAGTTTCTTCCCCGGCAGCTAGGTTTGGATATTTTTCCCGCACCTGGCGCAGGGTATGGGTAATGGGAACCGCAATGGGATAGGGGTTGCGTCCAGCGTCAATCAGCCGCTGACGTTTCTCAGCGCGGATACGAATCTGTTCAGGCACACTCTGGTTATTAGCTTCACTCACGCCCTCCATGTTAGCTAGCCGAGGGCGAGGGGCGAAAGTTAGCGGCTTTACTTCAGAATCCTCGCCGCGATCACCATTCTATAAGATCCCTATTCCGAGAAACCTATGATTTACACTTCATCAGACTTTTTTATCCTATTTTCCCTTGTCAAAGCCATGTTTTATGTGCTAACAATAGATAGTTGAGAGTTCTTCGCGCGACTAAGAGAAGGTAAACATGAAGAAAACTGTACGCCTAGTAATCTCCGCCTTGGCCGCGGCATTTGTGATCCTGACCGGGGTGCTACTATCCCCGGTAGCCCAAGCCGATCCCCCGTCAGGATACGAGGATGCGACCGATGTGGGCAGGACAAACACCGGCGCATGTGGCGAAAATCCCCATATGTATATGGGGAACAGTCATTACTGCTTGACCGACAACATTAAGGGGAAAGGCCAAAAGGGCTGGTGGTACTGGGACAACGAAAACAAAGTTTTCACCTTCGACAACTTTGAGCTCGTGGATACCAACTTTAAATCCCATTCAACCGCTGGCCTCATTTTTATAAAATTCGATGTTGATAAGCCAGGAACTGACAAGGTTACGGTCAAATTCAAGGGAAATAACCTGATTAAACACATCGAGGGTGGCGAGAGTAACTTAGATGACGGTTTGGCATTAGCTCTCGAAGCAGGAGACCCACTCACATTTAATCTAGAAGGGGAAACACCGGATTCAACCCTGACTCTAGATGCTGGCGTTGCCGACAGTAAAAACCCCAATACGATAACTGGACTGCGCTGTTTTGCTTCCCAGCTCAATATCGGAGGTAAAGGCACTGTCAATGTTAATCCTGGGTACAACGGCTCCGGAAAGTTTGTACAGATTTTCGGGATTGATTTCAGACCCAAGCCGTCCGAAGATGGCGGGAAGCTAAATATTTCCGGGGATGTTAAGTTGAATATCAACAGTAATCCGAATCCCGCATCTAAAGGCTCCAATGTCATCGGCATGTTTTCACCCGCTAAAACTGATACCACTATTGCGGGGAACTCGCAGGTAAATATCGATCTTAAAGGGCCTGGCAAGGCCGGCACTATCGGAATTTATAGCGCCCAAAATGTCAATGTAACCGAAAAGTCGCAGCTAACCATTAACGCAACATCGAAAGAATCGACGCCGATTGGTATTATGCCTAGGACAAATGCCAACTTTTCTACCGCCAAAGACACCACCATTACCACTCCAAAAGGAAGCGCTATTGCCGCGTCCGGAAGCGCCAATTTCTCCGGACCAGGTGATGTTATCGGCTTCGGTAGTACTGGTTCTTCGCTGAGAGCTACCGGCGGCATCAACTTTGCGGATGGGTACGGGGTTTACCTGCCAGTCGCCGGAAGCGCAGTGAACCCGGGGGTGGCTGACGAAGCCGGAAAGAAGGTAGACGCCTGGCGTCTATCGATGCTGCCTCCCAAATACGAGGAAGTAAAAACCGAACCCGGCAAGGAAGTTAAATCCCCGGTGAAAACTACTACTTACACTAAGGACGCTGCTAACGCCACCACGGCCACCTATAGCGCACCAGAAACGGTAGAAGTTAACGGAAAAATCTGGAAGGTGGCAATTGATGCCACCACCGGAGAACTGACCGTAACCCCGCACAAAGATGCCAGGAAAGGCGATAGAGCGGAAATTCCGGTTACTCTGTCTTACGCTAATGCCGCTTTCCCCGCCGATACTAAGGCGAAATCCAAAGTCGGCTCTAATGAAGCGGGAATCAAGCAGCGCATCGCGATTGCTCCCGTATCGGTAGAGCCGATTGCTACTCCGGAAACTCCCACCGCGCAAGATTATGACCAGGTCAAGGAAGGCAATTGGCAAGAGCTAGTAATGCCTGCCTATGACCCTGATGATGAGGGAAATCCGAACCCGCTGGCGGGGATGTTTAGCTATGATCTCGCCAATGTAAAATATCTAAACCATGCGGGACAACCTTTCAATCCCAAAGATCCGGTAAGTAGGGGGAAGAAAGCGGAAGTAGTGGTTCCCCTTACCGAAAAGGGTAAAAAGAATTTTTCCAAGATGAAATGCCCGGCTGATACGCTTTGTGAACTCCAGGAAGACGGAACCGTTAAGTTCACTGTGATTTTGGATTACAAGGAACGGTCAGAAAAGCCGGATACTCCCTGCAAACCCTGTAAACCCTGCGGTAATCCTGGTGCCGTGCCAGGTGGTCAGCGGCCGGGAACCCAGCCGGGCACTCAGCCGGGAGGAGGAAAACCTGGAACGGGTACGGCAGAGATAGTTCCGATTCCCGACTCCCTGGTCAAAACCGGAGCCGTGGATACCACCATCTTGGGATTCGGGGCGAGTGTGCTGTTCTTGGTGGGATTCGCGCTACTGCGCCGCCGCCCTAACTAGCAGCTAGAAAATAAACAAATAAAACCGGTTTGCGGGTCTTCCTAAAACTACAGGAAGACCCGCAAACCGCTTTAAAGCTATTACGCCCTGGGATTTGACCTGGTTTAGGGGCGGGAAAGTACCACTAACTGGTTATCGCTCAGCCGCACTTCGCCCAACTTAACCGCGGCGATTAGGCAGGCGGTACTAGGAGCAGCTGCCTGCCAGGGCTCAAAGGAAATCGGATCTACCAAATCCAGGTACTCAATTTCGGCATCACTATCATTGAGCGCTTCCCGGGTAGCAGCAATTACTGCCTCCCCAGATCCGGTGGCCGCCGCCTGGCGCACCCCCGCAAAGAGAGCTTTCGCAAAAACAGCAGCATCCTCGCGCTGCGCAGGGGAAAGCGCCCGGGTAGTTTGGGAAACTGTAAGCCCATCTAAATCCCGGAAAGTAGGAACCGATTCTACCGTCACCGGAATATCCAGATCCCGCACCACCAGGCGCACTGCCGCTAATAACTGGGCGTCACACTGTCCAATAAACACCTTATGAGGACGGACGATCCCCAACATTTTCACCAATTGGGTTAGCCGATCCAGCGCCTGCTGCGGATGATGAGCAGCCTCGTATTGCCGGATAATCTGTCCCGGATCAAGCACGGTTTGCGCCGCCCCGAAAGGATAGAAAGCCTCGGTTGAGGGCGCAAAAATAATATCTACCCCACTACGTGCCGCTAGCTGCAAATCGGCGGAACTAATCATATCGGAAGTAGTTTCAAAGGCCGGCCCTACCGGATCGGTATAAACCGAAGCCACCAGGGTATCTACCCGCCCGCTAGCCTCAGTAAAAGCAGCCTGATGTCCAGAATGCCAGTTACCGCGGGTAACAATCAGCCCCACGGTTCCGGCGTTTTTTTCTGCCCGCGCCAAGGTCTGACGGTCATGTACTACCAGCGGTTCTTTCAGATTATTCACGCTATTTCCCTCAAGTTATCTTTTCCTTGCTGGCTTGATTCTACCCGCGAGCGGGCAGGATTAACACCCGAACTCTCTAACACTTTACCCACTCGCCTTCCAGAGCCCATTCAGCTACCATTCAGGTTTCTTAGGGATAATTACCGCATGACTACTAAAGACGCTGCCCGCCTGCTGGTGGTAGACGATGAACCTAATATCCGTGATCTTCTCGCATCTTCTTTACGCTATACCGGATTCGAGGTTTTCACTGCCTCCAATGGCTCCGAAGCTATTAAACAGGCCGAATCCGCCAACCCGGATCTAATCGTATTGGATGTAATGCTTCCAGATGTAGACGGCTTCACTGTCACCCGCCGCCTCCGCGAAAATGGTTTCACCACCCCCATCCTCTTCCTGACCGCAAAAGACGATATGAGCGATAAAGTCCAGGGCTTAACCGTAGGTGGAGACGACTACGTAACTAAACCTTTCGGGTTAGAAGAAGTAGTTGCACGCATCAACGCGATTTTGCGGCGCACCCGGGGAATTGCCGGGGAAGATGCGGTCATCCGGGTGGCCGATATTGCTTTAGACGAGGACGCGCACGAGGTACGCCGCGCCGGGCAAGTAATAGATCTCTCTCCCACCGAGTTCAAGCTGCTGCGCTACCTGATGATTAACGAAGGGCGGGTAGTTTCTAAAGCTCAAATCCTTGACCACGTTTGGGAATATGACTGGAACGGCGAGGCCGCCATCGTGGAATCCTATATTTCCTACCTGCGACGCAAACTAGATGTGCCCGGATCTTGCGGGGATATTATTACTACCCGCCGCGGTATCGGCTATATGATTCGTTCTGGAAAGCGCTAATGACCTTGCCGAAAGCCGGTGAAGCAGCAGGAAAATCTGCGGAAAATCTGGCACCTAAAGAAAGTAAACAGCACCGCACCTACTGGCAAAGAATCCCACTCACCTGGCGTTTAGTGTTAATTATTATGGCGCTCCTTGCTGGAGGGTTGGGAGGAACCGGAACCGCGATGCTAGGGATTTTACATTCCCACTTGGCGGCGCAGATTGATTCCAATTTAAAAGCTACCGCCTCGCGGATAAAAACTAATGATCTGGTGGATCTGCTGGATAAAGGCACTTTCCAAGGCAATCAACCCACTAACTATTTCGTGAGGGTCAACTACGCCGGGCAGGTCGCGGAAGCTACTTCCTCTAGTGCAACTGCAGATATGGGGCGCCCGGATCCTAAGGCCTTGGAACTCGCAGAAAAATCGCGAGATATCTCTTGGGAAAAGCCTTTCACAATTGCAGGCGAATCGTCCTCGGCTTGGCGTGCGATTATGTTGCCGGTTCGCAGCGCTCAAGACGCTAAAATCACCGGAACTTTAATCGTGGCACTGCCGCTGCAAACCGTTACCCAAACAGTTACTGCCACCGGAATTAACGTTTTGGGTACTTCCGTCATCATTATTTTGATAGGCGGGGTTTTAGCCTACGTGTTGGTGCAAGTCTCCCTACGTCCACTGCGGCAAATGGAGGAGGTCGCCGGAAAGATTTCCTCCGGTGACCTGCATGAACGTATTGATTTATCCCAGGTACGCGCCGGCGAGGTTCTATCCCTGGCGTCAGCGCTAAACTTTATGCTTTCTCGAATTGAGGAAACTATTGTCACCCAGCAGCGCAGTGAACAAAAAGTGCGTCAATTCGTATCTGATGCCTCTCATGAGTTGCGCACCCCCCTGGCTGCTATTCGCGGTTACGGGGAACTTTACAAAATGGGCGGGGTACCCCCGGAACGGGTTGACGAGGTAATGGGGCGCATCGAGTCCGAAGCCACCCGGATGGGGCTGCTGGTAGAGGATCTGCTGAAACTTGCGCGCTTGGACGAGGGGCGACAGATAAAAATGGAGGCAGTCGATTTGTATCGAATTGCCGCGGCGGGAGCCCTGGATTTAACTGCACTTTCGCCGGAGCGAGATATCAGTCTCCTGCACCTAAACGGTTCCAACCTAGAGTTAGACCGGGGAGAAAGCGCACTGGTGCTAGCCGATCGCGATCAGCTAACCCAGGTGATGACCAATCTAATTGGCAATGTGGAACGATATACTTCCGCGCAAGTCCCGGTTGAAATCTTGGCGGGGATTAGCGCCGGGGAGGCCATTTTAGAGGTGCGTGACCATGGTGAGGGGGTACCCGAGGATCAACTCGATGAGATTTTTGGGCGCTTCTATCGCCGGGACGGTTCCCGTTCGCGAGAAACCGGTGGCACCGGCCTTGGCCTCTCGATTGTGGCAGCTATTGCCGCGGTGCACGGCGGAACCGCCCGGGCGCTAGCAACTGCGGGGGGCGGACTTACCATTCGGGTATCTTTCCCCGCAATCGACCCTTTGCGCTCCGAGAAAAAAGCGGGAAAAAAGACGGGGAAGGTCTTCAAGAAGGGTGCAGATAAGCCCTCCCCAAAGATTCCGGGCAAAGATTTTGCCTAGACCTGCTTTAATATTATCTAGTTTGAGCAGTATTTTTATGTTTTATTTTCTCTCCTGAGCTTTTAGCCGTAGGATAACCACTGCAACATTCATTAGTCGGGGGTACAGAGGCTATGCCAGGTGCACCATCTTGGCTGCAGACGGGATTCGTCAAAGCCATGCGGGAGCTAGGGGTCACCGACGATGCCTTATTGCGAAAAGAAGCAGATAAACTCCTACAAATGTGGCAGTCGTCCGGACGCGAATTTCACACCACTTCCCATTTGATTCGCTTACTAACCTGTTTGGATCACTTCACTAACACATCGCAGCGACCTGCAGTTTTAACCGTCGCCGCCTGGTATCACGGGGTAATTACCCAGTCACAGACGAGAGCTAAAAATACCACTAACTACGAAAACTATCCTGCTTCTTCCGATTTTGCGCTGGATCGTCTCTTGCACCTGGGGGCGCAAAAAGAAAATACGATTCGGGTCGGTGAACTGATTTTGATGTTGGAGGGGCGACAGCCTCCTACTGACGATTTAGACGCCTGTGTTTTTGTAGATGCCGCTATTTCATATTTGGGTGCCTCCCCTCAGGATTATCGCAGTTACTGCCAGCTAATGAGGGCGGAGATGGCTGCTATGGATCAACTCCGTTACGCCCGGCTGCGTCGCTCGTTAATCTCGAAGCTACTGGCGCGCGACACTATTTTCCATTCCCCCTTAGGCAGCGGAAACGAGAGTGCGGCACGACAGAATCTGGAGGGCGAATACGCGAAACTTTCGGCGCTGATTCCCGGAGAACCCACCGGGAAAGAAAAAACTGCATCGCGTACTAAGAATAAACCGAAAAATTCCGATGCCGACACCTCAGAAATTGTGGTGATTAAAGCTGCCCCTAACCGCACAGTGTCGCGCCAATCCATCTTGACACCGGAAGATAAAACTACTTCCACCAAGATTCCGGTAGTGAAACTGTCGGCCACCGAAAGAAAAGCCTTAGAAGAACGCGCTGCGCAGCTTCAAGCAGAAAATGCTGCTAGCGCCACCGAAAATGGGCTGTCTTCAATGGAGAATGTAGCTGACCAGTTCTCCACCTTGACCATGCGAAAGATCGATTTATCAAAAATTGAACGCCGTGCTGCTCAAAGTATGGATGAAACCGAAGATGAAGAATCCCTTCCGCAGCCAGAGGAAGAAGAAGTAGAGGAAACTATGTATTCTTCGGCCGACGATGAAGATTCGCTTACCGAGATCTAGATACGGCGCTGCCAGATATAAACCTGTTGGTGCTAGTTAGATTTGTAGATTTGTACCCAGCAGCACTTAATGCTGTCATTTCCTGGAGAAGTTATAGGAACTATTCTGTCTTTATTGCTTCGCTTCTAGATTGAGGGCGATAGCCAATCAATCAACTACTTTTAGGAGAAAGCAATATGGCACAGTTCAATGTAGATTCTAGTCAGGTGTCCGCAGCAGGAGCTCAGGCGGCCGCTATTGCCGGGCAACTGCGCACCGACGCCGCAGCCATGATGGCACAAGTACAGTCCCTGCAAGGATCCTGGACCGGGGCAGCCGCCAGTTCCTTCGCCGATTGTGCAACCCGTTGGCGCGCTGCCCAAGCTCAGATGGAAGCCGCACTCGATTCCATCGGCCAAGCCTTGCAGGCTGCTTCCGTCAGTTATGAAGATGCCGAAAGTGGCGCGGCCGCCATGTTTGCTGGTTAATACCCTGGTCGAAACTTACTTTTCCTCTCCTTAGTGTTTGCCTGCTGACAGAACCAGCTATGGATATGCGTGAGTTATCCAAAAGCTAAAAAACCACAAATTATCTGTAGCCACCCGTAAGAATAGTGAAATAAAAACAAAAGTGGATATCAGCCCAGTTATTAGGCTTCTTTTATTTCAAATTCTTTGCGGGTGGCTACGAAAAAATTGGGTTGCGCAAAGTCACTATTTGTAGAGGGTAATCGCCCTCATCTGCTCTCTTACAGAAATAGCTAGCTCTATTTTGCAGTTCAGCAACGCACGGTCAATCTTTAAAATTTTATATTGCTTAGTTACTGAGGCTCTCTGCTGTTAGAGAATGCCTTCTAGTATCCAAACACCTGCACACGGTTAGATCGCACAGTAGTTCCGCTAAACGTTAGCAAGATACACGGTGTCCAGGTCGCGACCTTCGATAATGCGCCCATCGAATCCCTTCACTTTCGAAGCCCATAATCCTTGTGGCAGGTTACCCGGAACAAAATGGTTAAGCACCAATGTTTGCACTGAGCAGCGTTGGGCAATCGTCCCCACAACTTCGACCGAACAGTGTTTCTTAAATACGACATCTAGTGCTTGCTGCTGCTTGGGGGTATATGGAGGATTCCCAAATTGCCAACGCGCATAGTTTGGATCAATTACTTCATGAATCAGCACATTTGCGTCCGCAGCAAGTCGTACTAGGTTCTCAGAAGGACCAGTATCTCCAGAGAAGACTACGGATCCCTCATCCGTGTCAAAACGGTAGGCAAATGCAGGATACATAGTTCCATGTTCCGCCAGTGTGGCGGTCACATACACGCGATCATCTTCGTAAACGAAGAACGGATCCACAGGCGCTTCATTGTGGTTAAGTTTTACCTCAGGGTCAGCTTCCCCAGATTGGCAAAACTTCCCATGAGTGTCGCGGTCTATTACCCCAGGACGTTGGACATTAACGCCGACAATCATGTCCTGCGGAGAGCGTTTTTTTGCGCCATAGACTCTGTCTAAAGTTTCGGCCTCAAATGCGACCAGTAGATCATTGACGAATTTTTCAGCACCTGGCGTCCATACATCCGACTCTGGCAAATCCGAGTAAAAACTAGGGCTAAGAACTCTGTCCCAAGGACCATACACTTCCACTCGATGCGACGGCCACCCCTGGTTATATCCGCACAACAACAGGTTTGACAGATCTAATGTGTGATCAGAATGCATATGCGTGATAAACAACGTTTGCAAGTCTTCGAATATTTGTGATTCCGGACGCCCTAGGGGGTTCGCTCTAGTTAACTGCCGCGCAACACCCATACCGAAATCGACGACGTAAATCTTTCCACCAATAACTAGAGCCGTTGAAGTCCCGTAGCGGCACATAGCTGACGAATCCGCACTTCCCCAAGTCACTGCGCCACCTGCTGTACCGAGAAGAATAATACGTGCGTCAACCTTTTGCATAGCTCTAATCCTTAAAAATAAATGGGCTCTATACCAAAATATCACATTTTTTATACATACTTGCAACATCCGCATTGGTTCATATATCATGTACATGTAACATTTTAAGCAATGCGAAGGAGCAACATGCCACAGGCTTCCAACAAGAATGACGCGGTTCTTGCGACATATACCTTTTCCATCCCTGCCGATGTTGACCCCCTAGAAAAAGTTCGCGCTTTCGCAATCGGTCAAACTATTGGAACCTGGGTTGATGTTCCCGGTCTAACACAAGAAATGGTTGACAACTACCAAGGTGAAGTCGTCGACATTAAAACCCTGGATCCCAGCGATCTGGTAACCGAAGGCGGAAATACCACAACGTACACCGCAACTCTTTCCTTGCCGGCGGTGAGCATAGGAGCTGACATACCGAGGCTTTTTACCTCGCTGCTGGGCAATGACGCCTCGACTTCCATGGCGGCAAAACTCGTTGACGTTCAGCTCCCTGCGTCGATGACAAGCAAGCTTCCAGGTCCAAAGCATGGTGTGGCTGGGATCAGAAAGCTTCTCGGCATCCCTTCGCGCCCGCTTCTACTCAACATGATCAAACCATGCACTGGTCTTACCCCAGCTCAGGGAAGTGAAATCTTCCGCGAGACAGCATTAGGCGGCCCTGATCTAATCAAAGATGATGAACTCATGGGAGACCCCGAATTCTCTCCTATTGATCAGCGTGTTACCGCTTATAACAAAGCTGCACAGCAAGCTTTTGAAGAAACTGGCCACCGTACCATCTACGTACCTAATATCACTGCGCAAGGCACGGCTTTATTCGAAAATGCCAAGCGCGCTATCAATGCCGGAGCGCGCGCACTCATGGTGTGCTATGCCGCGGTCGGGTACGGCAGCGTCGTCGAATTGCGAGAAAAGTTTGATGTGCCAATTCTCGGCCACTATGCCTCGGCTAATACCTATTACGAAAACGCTTCCTCCGGCATGTCAGCTGCCTTAGCGCTCGGGTTTTTCCCAAGGCTCGTGGGTGCCGACATGGCGGTTATTAACACTCCCTACAGTGGTTATCCCATGCGGAAAGCGGCATATCTAGCTACCGCGCGCAAAATGCTCACGCCAATGAGCAACCTTCAGCCGTCGTTCCCGGTCGTTGGGGGGGGAGTTAAGCCCGGGGTCGTATACAGATATTTAGAGGACTTAGGCACAGATATCGTTCTGGCATCAGGTGGAGCCATTCAAGGACACCCCCAAGGACCTGCGGCAGGCGTTAGGGCGATGCGCCAAGCAATTGACGCCTACATGGATGGTGTGACATTGGAAGAAGCAGCTCGCGAACATAGCGAATTAGCAACCGCTTTAGATGTATTTGGAGTAGTCAAATGAGCAAACGCGTCGACGTCCACTCCCATATTTGGGAAGAATCGGATATTCCACCTCAGATTAGCGGCTACGACTCCAGCCGTTCACTTTCCTGCGATGCCGATGCTTTAATCGCTGCTATGGATAAAAACGGCATTAATTTGTCGATTGCGGTCGCCCTTGCATATGAACCAGATTTATCTGATGCACATATTAGACGCATCAATGATTTCGTTTTACGCGAATGTAACAAATATCCTGAGCGTTTGATTCCGTTTTGTTGTGTGAATCCGCGCAGCCCACATGCGGAGAAAATTGTGGCGGAAGCACTCGCGAACGGCCATAAAGGTTTAAAATTCCACGGCGCATTTCAAAATATGGGTGTAGATGATCCGCAGCTGTGGCCAATTTATAAAGTTCTGGAAGAAGCACAGAAACCCGTCCTTTTTCACTCGGGTGATATCGGCGTCCTTCCGCTCAATGATCAGTATACGAGCGTCAATCGCTTTGACTCAGTATTTTGCGATTTTCCGCAAATGCCAGCCATCCTGGGGCATGCGGGGCGTATCGACTTTTCTCGAACGGCGGGATTACTGCGGAAACACTCCAATGTATACGTAGATATCAGCTCAGTAATTGGACGCGATCCAAACTTCCAGACCCACCCCTTGCGCCATCTCATTACGATGGTCAAGACGTGGGCGGGGGCGGTTGATCGAATTCTATTCGGATCTGATATGCCCCTCTATAGTTACGAAAAAACACTGGGTAACCTCGACTTGCTTATTGCGGAGTTGCAGGAGACCCCCGATCCTGTGATTTCAACAGACGACGTCGTCGCAATTCGTGACGTCAATTCGTCTGCATTTTTGAATCGCTACCAACTCTGACCGGAACCTAATGACCGGTCCCGATTATTCAAAGGAGAATGCAATGGCAAAACTCTACACGGCAAAAGAAGTTACCTCCCGTTTACGCGCAGAGATTGACGCGGGCAGGCCGTTATTCGCACCGAACTGTGGATTCGGACTATCTGCAAAACTACAGGAAATGGGCGGGGCTGATTTAATTATCGCCTCCGGGACGAGCTACTGGCGGATGAAGGGGCAAGGATCTCTCTCTGCACTCATGCCGAACAGTGATATCAACCAGGTCCTTTTTGATTTACTTCCCGAAATCGTCGCCAATGTTTCTGAAGCGCCGGTCATGACCCTATCTGGAGCCTTTAATCCGCTGTTGCCGCATAAAGAGCATCTGGAGCGGCTGCGGGATGCCGGCGTGAGCGGAATTAACCCGTTCATGATCAAGATTTACGGAGATGAAACGGTAGCGCAGATGGACAAGATCGGCATTGGCTGGAAGCGCGAAGTCGAATTCATTGAAACAGCTGTAAAGATGGATATGTTTACCCTCGCTTATGCCTTTACGCCCGAAGAGGCAAAAGTGATGGCCAGCGTCGGTGCCCATTCCATCGCCACTCACTTTGGTTCTACAGTCGGTGGGCTCAAAGGCGCCGCATCTGATATGACACTCGAAGAAGCCACCGAACGCAGCCAAGAAATGTTCGACGCGGCTCTCCAAGAGAATCCGGATGTCATCCTATTCGCACACGGCGGCCCCATCGAAGGTCCCGCCGAAGCAGCGCACGTAATTAAAAATACTTCTGCGCATGGTTTCATCGGCGGTTCTGCTGCGGAGCGCATGCCAATTGAAAAAGCAATTTTGGCAATTACTCGTGAATACAAAAACATACTCAATGACTAGTAGTCACCTGTGACAAAGGAGTAACAGATGAATAAAAAAGATAAACCCGTCATCTTGTGTACGGGGATGTGCAACACAAAAGGTACGGAAATCCAATTCGTTGCCGAACAGGTACGTGCCAACGGTGGTGAACCGTTGATTATGGATCTTTCGCTTGGTGGCAGTGTAGATTTTGCTGACATTTCCAACCAGGAGGTTGGCGAGTTGGCTTCTTTGGACATGGATGAAGTCTTTGCTGGTCCGCGAGCTGACGCGATTAAAAAAATTGGGGAAGCCGGCGCGCAAATGGCTCTCAAGCTACATGATGAAGGACGATGCGACGGTATCATTAGTTGGGCGGGTTCAGTAGGATCCACCACCGTTTCGATTGCGATGAGGGCGCTACCATTTGGGGTTCCCAAGATTCTGATGACCGATATGGCATCATCTGACGTGTCAGGATGGCTGGGTAATAAAGATATTTTCATTGTCTCGCCAACCGCTGAACAAGGTATCACTGCAGTGACCTCAAAGATTGTCACGCAAGCTTGCGCCGGTATTGTTGCCATGGCCAAGGTTGACGACCCGCCGATTGGACGTCCGCTTGCCGCTGTTACTAGCTATGGAACGACGACACCTACCCAGATGCGAATTACTAAGTTCTTCAACGATCATGGATGGGACTGCTCGACTTTCCACGCTGTGGGAGTTGGCGCCACGATGGAAGATTTGATTCGCTCCGGTGATATCACTGCTGTTGTAGATATGACGCCCGGTGAATTAACCAATAATATGTACGACTCCGTCTATGGAACACCGAAAACTTGGCAGGGAGAACGTATGACTGCTGCGCCGGATATGGGTATCCCCAATGTAGTTGTACCTGGAGGTTTGGATCAATGCGCCTATGGCGCGTTTGAAACCATGAAGGAAGAATATGTAGAGGACTTCCGCACCGGCAAGCGTAAAGGCTTCCGCGATACAGGTAAGCCTTACATTCACAATGAGAACGTCACTGAGATGGTTCCTACCATTCCAGAAGTTATCGAACTCTCTGATTTTCTCGCCGATACCTTGAATGGTTCTAAGGGGCCCTGCGCATTCGTAATTCCTATGCGCGGCTGGTCCGCTTATGACCAAGAAGCTGCCCTGTGTACGCGTGAGCGCGGCTGGGCAGAAGGGAATGGCGACGGGCCGGTTTGGGAACCCGATGAGAAGCATCCACAGTGGTCGCGCCGGGCAACTGCCATGCTGAAGCGGATGTGGTCGAAGGTCGATACAAATGTGGTAGATCTCATCTGGACAGATCACCATATTCTTGACGAAGAATTCGCTGACCTGTTGAACACCATAGTGTGGGACATGATTAATGGTGAATGGGAAATCGGAAAATATAATAATTTCTCCGACAAAATTCTCAACAATAAGCTGACTACACTGTAATAGGAACGCCATCGAATCCAGTGCAGACGCGTTCGGGACTAACTAATCTCAGTTTTTCCCGAGCGCGTCTTCGCAATAATTAGTTGCACACCACTTCGCCGAAGTTCAGTAACATGTTCGCGACTTAACGCTGCATCGGAAATTACAAAGTCAAATTCACTGATTGGCATCATCGAATACAACGCTCGCTTAGAAAATTTCGTATGGTCAGCGATTAGCACACGCTTCTTCGCGCATTTGAACATGGCGCGCTTAACTTGGATTAACTCAGGCTGTTGATGAAAACACACACCATTACTGATAGCAGGTGTCGACATGAAATAGGTGTCTGCGCTCAATTGACTCAAAGCCGAAAGCGACAGGTTACCTTTATAGGCATCGCACAGCTGGTAATATTCTCCCCCCGTAGAGACAAGGGAGATGCCTCTCTTGCTACCAAGCATGTCGAGTACGCGCCCAAAATTAGTAATAACTGTCAAAGGTTCTTTCTGGGGCAACAATTCGGCTAAATTTAAGCCTGTCGTCGAGTCGTCTAGCACAATCGCTTCCCCGGGTTCAATCAACTCAAAGGCGAGTTTGGCAATCGCACGTTTCTCAACGGACTGCTGCCGCAAACGATAATCAGTTGACGCTTCAAATAGGCTCGAAGCGACCGCAGTTACGACACCCCGAGATTTTCGCAGCACGCCTCTTGCTTCCAAGGCATCCAGATCGCGGTGAATCGTCATCCTCGATACGCCAAGTTCATCAACCAGCGTATCGATGCGGACAGATCCAATCTCAAGAACGCGCTCAGTAATAGCGTCCCGTCTCAAATCTTGTTTTGTTGGTGGAACAGCAAGTTTTGCCTCAATCTCATCATCCATTAGAACAACGCTACCTTTTCGGGACGGGGGAAAATCCTGTCTAGCGCAGCTAAATCATCCCCACTCAACTCAAGCTCAACAGCTTGGGCGTTTGCACAAATCTGCTCAGGACGGGTAGCACCTGCAATAATAGATGCCACGGGAGACTGCGAAGCAAGCCACGCAATTGCTACTGATGCCTGTTGCATATCGCGTTGAGAGCAAAAGTCCTGGTATTCACGCAAGACCTCAATATTGGCTGCAGCAAGTTTTGGATCTCCCGGCTTCAATCGGGCGTCTTTGGGCACTCCCTGAGTGTATTTTCCTGTCAATATACCTGCCGCCAATGGATAATACGGAACGAGGCCTAAGTGAAAATTTTGCGCTGCCGGAACAATCTCCTGCTCGGCTCGGCGATCGAGAAGATTGTAATGATTTTGCGTCGCAACAAGTCGCCCTCGACGTGAATGATGCCACGCATCCGCCAATTGCCATCCAGTAGTATTCGACACTCCGTAGTAACGAATCTTTCCTTGATCTACCAAAGTGTCCAACGCATCGATGGTTTCATCGATTGGGGTGAGGGTGTCAGGGGAATGATAGTAATAAAGATCAATCCAATCAGTACCTAGTCGAGACAAAGATGCTTCGCATTGCTTCATAATGTATCTACGCGATCCACGCGCTAATTCCCTAGGCTCTCCTGCCATGGGTAACCCAAATTTCGTTGCAATCACGACATCGCCACGCCGCTTACCTAGTGCCTGTCCCAGCAAGGTCTCTGATAGTCCCGGTTCATGCCCGTAAACATTTGCGGTGTCAAAATAGGTCACGCCTACATCCAACGCCGCATCCACAACTTTCTTCGCACCTGCGATATTTTCAGAAGCCGATCCCTTTCGACCCAAATTATTTGCGCCATATCCCAAAACAGAAACGCGAAGACCAGAATTACCTAACCGCCTATATTTCATACCATCCATATTAGACGAGTTGTGAACCACAAACCAGCATAATCTTAAAGTATCTCGAATGTGCTCTATAGATGTCTTTATTACTCCTAAATAGGAAGAAATAACACCTAAAAGGTATGAATTTCTTATAGATAAGGTAACCTAGAATGTAAGTATTTATTTTTAATAAGGTTAGGTGAATAATGAAACTCGCTTTTGGTTGTGATCCAAACGCTACGGATCTTAAGCAGGCTCTTATGGCTAAGGCTGAGGATTTGGGGCATGAGGTTAAAGATTTTGGTTCCGATGATCCTATTTACGCTAATGTTGCGGTAGCGGTAGCCGAGGCCGTGGCAGCTGGTGAATATGATCGCGGCGTAGTGGTTTGTGGTACCGGTATCGGGGTTTCAATAGCGGCAAACAAGGTAAAAGGAGCTTATTGCGCTTGCATCGCTGATGTGTACCAGGCACAGCGAGCCACCCTTAGCAATAATGCAAACATGATTGCTATTGGTTCCCAGGTAGTAGGTATTAAATCTGCAGAAGTGTTTTTAGAGGAATATCTTAAAAACGATTTCGATCCTAATTCGCGCAGCAAAGATAAGGTTGCCCGAATCTGTGAATACGAAGCAGAATAACTAGCTATCTATTCACCTATTCGGGAGAATTAAATGAATAAACCAGTGGCTGCTGTAAGCCTAAAAATGTATTTTTCGCAATCGCGTACTTTACAATATTGTCGTGAATTAAAAAGTTTAATTGCCAGCGAAGAGGGTTTAATCGATAATGTACGCCTGGCGATCCTGCCGGACTTTTTAGCCATCCCCCAAGCGGCGGAAATTCTAAAAGACACTAACATTATCCTAGGTGCCCAAGATCTAGCCTATGAAGACCGAGGAGCCTTTACCGGTGAAGTTTCAGGAGCAGATCTAGCAAATTTCGGTGTCAAAGTAGCAGAAATTGGTCACGCGGAACGTAGAACCATTTTCCGTGAAGACGACGACATGATCGCCAAAAAAGTTGCAGCAGCTAAACGCAACAACATAACTCCCTTGCTATGCATAGGCGAACCCGAAAAAACCAGCCCCAAACAAGCAGCAAAACTATGCATCCAACAAGTACGCTCCGCATTAAGATACGCCACACCCACAGAAATATGGCTGGGATATGAACCCTACTGGGCTATCGGCGCCGCGCAGCCAGCAAGCCCAAAATACGTCTCTGAGATATGCCAAAACATCCGAGAAGGCCTACCCGAACTAGCCTCACTAACCA
The DNA here is from genome assembly GCF_943169825.2 of Varibaculum prostatecancerukia. NCBI lineage: Bacteria > Bacillati > Actinomycetota > Actinomycetes > Actinomycetales > Actinomycetaceae > Varibaculum > Varibaculum prostatecancerukia. The sequence continues at coordinate 398,529 of NZ_OW968402.1, read as the reverse complement.
TTCTCTACGGCGGCTCAGCAGGACCAGGACTAATAACCAAACTCGACAACACCATCGACGGACTATTCCTAGGACGCTTCGCACACGAACCCAAAGCCTTCCTAGAAGTAGCCAAAGAAACCACAACCCGAAAATAAACCAACCCAAACAAAACACCAGGCAACAACTATCAAAAATAGCCGTAACCTACTTTCGGGGTTAATCAAAATGGCAGACAAAGTGGGGGCGAACCTTTCGGTTCGCCCCCACTTCTTGGTATCAGCTTTATAGCGGCTAGACCGCTCAGCCTACACCCGGTTTAGTACATTCCGCCCATACCGGCTGCTGCAGCATCATCGCCACCAGCGGGAGCCGGAGGTTCTGGCTTGTCAGCTACCACAGCTTCGGTGGTCAAGAACATCCCCGCGATAGAGGCCGCGTTCTGCAAAGCGGAACGAGTCACCTTCACCGGATCAGCGATATTGCTCTTGAGCAGATCCTCGTACTCGCCATTGGCAGCGTTTAGGCCCTGGCCAGCAGGCAGATGCGCTACCCGTTCAGCCACTACCGAGCCTTCCAGACCGGCATTCTCGGCGATCTGACGCATCGGGGAGGACAGCGCCACCCGCACGATAGAAGCGCCAGTTTCCTCGTCGCCCTCTAGCTTTAAGCTGTCCAAAGCCTTCAGACCGGACTGCAGCAGGGCAACCCCGCCGCCAGCGACAATGCCTTCTTCAACTGCCGCTTTCGCGTTACGAACCGCGTCCTCAATCCGATGCTTGCGCTCCTTCATTTCCACTTCAGTGGCCGCACCCGACTTGATAACTGCGACTCCGCCAGCCAACTTGGCTAGGCGTTCTTGCAGTTTCTCGCGATCGTAATCAGATTCGGTGTTTTCGATTTCCTGACGAATCTGCTTGACACGCGCCTCGATATCTTCGCCAGCTCCCGCGCCTTCTACAATGGTGGTTTCGTCCTTGGTGACAACCACTTTGCGCGCCTTGCCCAGCATATCCAGTTCCGCGTTTTCCAGGGTGAGCCCCACGGTCTCGGAAATTACCTGACCGCCAGTCAAAATCGCCATATCCTGGAGCATTGCTTTGCGGCGGTCGCCGAATCCCGGAGCCTTAACCGCTACGGTCTTGAAGGTGCCACGAATCTTGTTCAGAACCAGGGTGGTCAGCGCTTCTCCGTCAACGTCCTCGGCAATAATCAGCAGCGGCTTGCCAGTGGACATTACCTTTTCCAGTAGCGGCAGCAGATCCTTAATCTGGGAAACTTTCGATTCCACCAGCAGAATGTAGGGATCTTCGAGCACCGCTTCCTGACGATCGGCGTCAGTTACGAAGTAGCCAGAGATGTAGCCTTTATCGAAGCGCATACCCTCGGTGACTTCCAGGTGAGTGCCGAAAGAGTTGGAATCCTCGACGGTGATAACCCCTTCGTTGCCCACTTTTTCCATGGCGTCCGCAATCAAAGCCCCAATCTCGGGGTCATTTGCGGAGATAGACGCGGTAGCCGCGATCTCGTCACGAGTCTCAACTTCTTTGGCGTCGGCGTGCAGCTGATCCACAACTGCCTCTACCGACTTGTCAATCCCGCGCTTTAGAGCAATCGGGTTCGCCCCGGCCACCACGTTGCGCAACCCCTCGCGTACCAGCGCCTGCGCCAATACGGTAGCAGTAGTAGTACCGTCACCTGCTACATCGTCGGTCTTCTTAGCGACCTCTTTGACTAGCTCTGCGCCAATCTTTTCGTAAGGGTCTTCGAGTTCGATTTCCTTGGCTACGGACACGCCATCTTTGGTGATGGTGGGAGCTCCCCACTTCTTTTCCAAAACTACGTTGCGACCACGCGGCCCCAGCGTTACTTTTACCGTGTCAGCCAGGGTGTTCAGACCCCGCTCCATTCCCCGACGAGCTTCCTCATCAAAAGCAATAATCTTGCTCATATGCTTGTATTCCCTCCATCGCGACACGTTCGCGTCACGCGGTTAGATCTTTGACCCAGCCCTGATGCCCGCGACGGACGAGGACTCCGCGCCGATCCTGTCTCGGAACGTCGCCCCCTCACCAAGGACTCGGTTTTTATCACTCTCTAGGTTCGAGTGCTAAATATGATTTTGGCACTCTCCTAAGGCAAGTGCAAACTTTCAGGCGAAAACAGAATAGAAAATACCCTCTGAGTGAAACTTCTAGATTTTGCAATAGGTTATCGGGAATGAAAGTGAATCAAGCTAGCTGAAGCAGCTGGTTTCCGCAGTAACAGCCCTGACTCCTATCCGAGAGTAGCAACCGTCAGCGAACTAGATAAATGGCAATATCGGTTTCCCCGATTTGATATCCGCCGCTATCGGCGTCCTGCACATTGCTGATGCCTGCAACCTTAGCGGCCTCTTTAGCAGCAGCTTCAAACTGGGAACCGCGATAAAGCACCGTGGAATCCTTTAATCCGCGAGCTTGAGAATTACTGGCATTCGGGTTGGTGAAACCGTCAGCCGCCAGTTTATCCGCGACCTCTTTTGCCCAGCCAGAACGATTAGAAGCATTCAACACCCGCACTCGCGCCTCCGCCTTATTCGTAGCCGAAGCACTGGCAGTGGGGCTGGTGGCAGTTTCCTTTTTGGAAGACTCACTGGGTTTAGCAATTTTTTTAGGGCTAGTAGTAGGAGTCGCTGCAGTAGTTGTGGTTGCAGTTTTAGTGGCAGCAGGAGTTTGCGTATGCCCGGTACCTTTCATCAGCGCCACCCCACCCCAGGCCAAAGCCGGTCCTAGCACCAGCACCACTAGAATAGGTAGCAACGCCTGCCAGCGCCTTACAGGGCGGCGATGAGCACCTGAAGGGCCTTCTTCGGCCAGTGCATCGAACTCATCTTCCGGAAACTCTTGTTTACTCACAAAGACAGATTAACCGTATTCGACCAGTCAAGGGGCGACTGCCACGCCGAGAATCAGTATTTACCCGCGTTAGCTTAGCTAGGCGAACAGGTTAAAATGAAACTATGAGCACCAACCTGGAAAAGATCATGCACCCTTCCTGGGCAGAGGTAATGAATCCTGCCGCCCCGAAGATCTCCGAAATGGGCGAGATGCTGCGCCATGAAGGCAACAACTACCTTCCCTCCGGTGGGGATATTTTTCGCGCTTTCACCTACCCCTTTGATCAAGTAAAAGTGCTAATCGTGGGGCAGGATCCCTATCCGACTCCCGGGAACGCGATGGGGCTATCCTTCTCGGTAAAACCGGGAGTGGCTATCCCGAAATCTTTAAACAATATTTTTAAGGAACTCCATGACGATTTAGGGTGCTCCGTCCCCACCAGCGGAGATCTTCGCCCCTGGGCAGAGCAGGGGGTAATGCTACTAAACAGGGTTCTTACGGTTACCCCTAACGAAGCTGGCTCTCACCGCGGACGCGGATGGGAGGAGGTAACCGACCGCGCCATTTCCACTTTAGTAGCGCGAGATCGTCCGCTGGTGGCTATTCTCTGGGGCAAACAAGCTCAATCCCTAGCTCCCGCCCTTGGAAATACTCCGATTGTTCAGTCAGCGCATCCCTCGCCCCTATCGGCCTCTCGCGGATTCTTCGGATCCCGTCCTTTTTCGCGCACTAATTCTTTGCTGCAACAGCTGGGAACAAGCCCCATTAACTGGCAACTTCCATAATTCGTTATCCAAATCGTTACAATTTAGTCAAGACAGTATAGAGTGGCACACGTGAGTTCGCACAAGAAAAGCGCAAAAACCTACCTAGGGCGCATCCGTCACGCTGTTAATCCGCCCTACCCGCGTAGGCTGCTGCGGGGGGTAATCAGTGCCTTAGTGTTCGCCCTATCCTTCTCTCTCACCGGGGCTTTCTTGGTTTACCACGACCTATCTAGTCGTGTGAACAATATCAGCACTGCCAAGAAGTTAGGACGTACTCCGCCTGATTCTTATAGTGGGCGTCCTATCAACATTTTGATTATTGGTTCTGATTCTCGCACCGGGGAAGACAATCAGGCTCTAATCAACGATGGCAGCGAGGGAGAGCGATCCGATACTGCCATGGTTATGCATATTTCCAAGGATCGTTCCCATGTAAACGTAGTTTCGATACCCCGGGATTTAATTGTTGATGTTCCCGCTTGTGAACATAAAGACGGAACACAATCGCGACCGCAACGAGTTCAGTTTAACTGGGCATACTCCATTGGCGGTGAAGACGGTGACCGGACTTCAGCGGTTCTTTGCACTTGGAAAACCGTAGAAAAGCTTTCTGGGATGCGGATTGACGAATCAGTAGTGGTCGATTTCAGCGGATTTGCTTCCATGATCGATGCCCTGGGAGGGATTAATGTCTATATTCCCACCGAGATTCATGACCAGCGGAATTCTGGCCTAGAATTAGAACCCGGATGCGTCCATTTCGATGGTAAGCAAGCATTAGGTTATGCCCGCGTCCGACACGGAGTGCAAGGATCGGACGGTTCTGACCTGCAACGGATTGAACGGCAACAGGCGGTCATGGGGATTATGATGCGCACCGCCCTGCAAAAAAATATGTTAACCTCTCTCAATCAGCTTTACGATTTTATCGGTAGCGGCTTGAGCTCATTAAGCATTTCTGACGGGATATCTTCCGTGTCCGAAATGGCTGGTTTAGGCTGGTCATTGCAATCCTTAAAGCCAGAGAATCTCCGTTTCGTTACCCTGCCGGTATATCCTGCACCAAATGACCCCAATCGGGTGATTGTAAACGCGAATGAAATAAGACCTATCTGGGATACTTTTATCAATGACACCCCGCTACCAGCAGGAATCGAAGTTCGTGACGCTAATGGCAAGGTTTACACTATTGAAGCGGAAACCTCAACTTCCCCCTCAACCAGCTCCAGCGGTGAAAGCGCCACCAAGAGCCCTGAACCTACCACCAGTTCTTCGAGCTCCCAAAATAACGGGGATGCCACCAGTTCTCAGAAACCAAACGATGACCTAGTCGAACTGCAAAGGAAGTGCGAAGCGAAAAAATAGGTCAGATACCCAAGTTTTAATCAGGGAGTAAGCAACTTGAGTCAGCAGGATCTGCCAGAGTCATTCACCCCGCCTAAACGACCTCGCCCCCAGCGCAGGCAGGAAAATCCTCCTTCCTATTCCCCTAAGGAACGAAGAATCCGCCCAGGGGGCTCAAACAAAACTAATCAACAAACATCCTCCTCTCCTGGCAATATTCAGGAAGCAGGTCACCACTCCCATACCCCTGGTGGGCATGCTGCTCGCCCTGCAATCTCAAGAAAGCTAGAAAGCACTCCGACGCGGCGAGAAGAAACGCACTTGGCTAACGCCCAAGAAATTCCGGTGCAATCACGCACTGGTTCGCGATTTTCCAGACGTCCAGCCCCCTCGCGCACCCGGGTATTGCCCCAAGAAAGAGCAGAGAAATCACGGGTAGATCAGGAAAGCCCGAAAACTCCTAGCCGTTTAGAGCCAATTCCGTCTACTAAAGAACGTCGGATTTCTCGCCCCAATTTTAAATTCCGCCGCATTTTCGCAGCAGTTCTGACTCTGACCCTTATTTTTGTTATTGCCTGGCCACTCTATCTTTGCCATCTGGCGAATTCACAGTTAAACCGAGTTGAGGCCCTTTCGACTCTGCCGGCTGGCGAGGGCGAAACTTGGCTGATTGCCGGCTCCGATAAACGTTCCGATGGTAGCGATGGCGGCGTTTCTGGAGCGGATATAGGAGCCCGCTCAGACTCGATTATGCTGGTACGCAAAGTAAATTCAATGTCAGCAATCGTATCCCTCCCCCGGGACACTGCAGTAGTTATCCCCGGATATGGCCAAAATAAACTCAATGCCGCCTACTCTTTCGGGGGACCAAGACTACTGGTAAAAACGGTCGAAGGGATAAGCGGAGTAAAAGTTGATCACTATGTGGAAGTCACTATGGGATCGGTGACTCAGCTAGTAGACGTCGTGGGAGGAATTGAACTCTGCCTTGACTATGACGTTGATGACCCCGATTCTGCTTTGAAGTGGCAAAGCGGTTGCCATCAGGCAGACGGGGCGACCGCGCTAGCGTTCTCCCGGATGCGCCAGCAAGACCCTAAAGGTGATATTGGTAGGGCGGAGCGACAGCGGCAGGTAGTTTCCAAACTGGCAGATACTCTGATTACCCCCTCTACCTTTTTGAATCCTTTTAAGCAGCGCGACCTGGCAATCGCAGGCGCCCAAAACCTTACTTGCGATACTGATTCAGGTGCCTGGGCGCTCGGAAAACTGTTACTCACCTACCGCAGCGCCGCTAAGAATAGACTCACTGGGGCACCTCCGATCGCCAATATGGCCTACTATGATGGTGCGCACGGGGCAATGGTGCTCCTCGATAAACAGAAGACCCCGAGTTTCTGGTCTGCCTTCCAAAAGGGTACGCTGCAACCTAGTCAATATCACCAGTTTCAGTAGCTACAGGGAAGCGGCATGCGGCAAGCAGCTCAAGAATCCCTCGCATATTTCGGGTAAGGAGAATTGCCTCCCCTCCCGTACCCTGCAAAAGCCACCTTTTACCAGGGTACAGAAAGTGTTTTTCCTAAAGCCGCCCTATACTCCCGGGATTTTATCGGGGCCGTCCTGCCAGGCACTCCAGGCGGACTCCAGGATTTCTTTAATCCCGTTTTCCGCTTTCCAATCGAGTTCTACCCGAATCCGGGTGGTATCCCCGATTAGCTGCGCCGGGTCTCCGGCTCGACGCGCTTCCTCATCAATCTTAAAATCAATGCCGGTAACTTCATGGATTCCCTCAACGATTTCCCGTACCGAAGTTCCCTGCCCAGTTCCCACGTTGAAAACATGGTTTTCCATTTCTTGGCCGGACGCCACATAGTCGAGGGCATGCAGATGGGCATCGGCGAGGTCGCGAACGTGTATATAATCCCGGACACAGGTACCGTCAGCAGTCTCATAATCAGTGCCGAAGATCTTGGGGTTTTGCCCCTTGGATAGGCGCTCCAACACCATGGGAATCAGGTTGAGCCGGGCGGGATCACCCAGATCGTCCCAACCGGAACCCGCTACATTGAAGTAACGCAAACCAATCCAGCGCAGACCCCAGGCACGTTCACAGTCCGCCATCATCCATTCGCCAATCAGCTTGGTTTCCCCGTAGGGGTTAATGGGTTTACCAGCTAATTCTTCGGGAACCACCGGCACATCGGGCTGGCCATAAACCGCTGCCGAAGAGGAGAAAATCATCTGCCGGGTACCGGCATCACGCATAGCGGACATCACGTTCGCTAGGCCTCCCACGTTCTGTTGGTAGTACCACATCGGCTTTTCTACGGATTCGCCGACCTGTTTGCGCGCCGCAAAGTGAATAACCGCCGTTACGTCCTCATCAATCAGGGTTTGGAAAATCTTCTTCCGCGCTCCGGAAGAGGCCACGTCTAGTTGCACCAGTTTGGCGTCACCAATCCGATCTGGAGTGCCATAAGACAAATCGTCGATAACAACTACTTTTTCCCCGCGCTCAGCTAGGAGCCGAACCACGTGCGCGCCAATATAACCGGCGCCACCTACTACTAAAATGCTCATATAGACAGGTTACCCTAGTGCGTAAGTCCTGCTATCGTTAACGACCCTCGAAGTAGAATTTAGCCTGGATTTCCCCTATTTTTAACTTCAAAGTTTGTTAAAAATAGGTTAGAATGTACTCAGAAGGATTGTAGGATTCCCGAGGTAGGACGGGAGGTGAGCGGGGTGCGTGACGCAGCGTCGAAACGGCGCATTGGTCTGCAAGTAACCCTGGCAGTATTAGCGCTGCTAGTGGCCTTGGGAGCTCTAGTTATTTCCCCTACTTTTTCGATTGCGGGAGATACCAAACCTACCTATGAAATTACTCTGACCCCGGTGAATCCTCAGCCTACATCCGCTTCTCCTAGTTCTGATTCTGATTACGATCCGGTGCTACCCGGGCCTTCTCCGACTCCTACTTTTAACGGGCCGCGCATCATCTTGTCACTGCGCCCAGTACAACCTGGCCCTTCTCCGGTTCCTACCTTCAATCAAACTCCTGCACCCTCGGAAACGGTGCAACCGGTAGGGGTCGCCCAGGATTTGCGGCGCGCCTCAGCATCTGGTTCTTTCGCTTGTGGTCTGCGCACCGATGGCACTGCCCGCTGCTGGGGGGTTAACAAGTCCGGCCAGTTGGGGGTTCCTATCACCAGGCAACCGGCGATTACCCCCCAAACTATCGCTAACCAGCCAGTGAAGTTTACCCAAATCTCCACTGGACGCGAATATACCTGCGCCCTGGGTACCGACAGCTTTGTTTACTGTTGGGGCGATAACGCCTATGGGCAGTTGGGGCAGGCGCGCCCTCGTAATCAGCTCTCCGGCTCTTTTAATCCGTTGCGGGTTACGGCGCTACCGGCAGATACCGTGCAGATTGCTGCTGGAGGACGTCACGCCTGCGCCCTTTCAAACTCCGGGGTACTTACCTGCTGGGGCGCTAATGAAATGGCACAAGTGGGCAACAGTACCAATATCGGAAATCAACTGAAACCAGTAGCGGTAATGACCGATGTGAAAGAGGTCGCCGCGGGCAATGACCACACCTGCGCCCTCAAACAAGATGGCACCGTGTATTGCTGGGGAGTTAAGTCTCGCCTAGATTCTTGGAATAACGAGCTAGTGGTAGATTACCAACTTCGCCCGACGGCAGTATCCGATATGAAGTTTGTGTCCTTGCGGGCAGCCGGTGATTACAGCTGCGCGATCGCCGAAAATAAACGGCTTTACTGTTGGGGGATCAACAGCGACGGCCAGGCAGGAAAACCCGGAAATATGTCCAATAATCTGGGGATCCTCCAACCGGAACTGGTCAGCTCGCTGCCGGAAGTAGGGCAAGTTTACCTGGGATTTTATGGCGGATGCGCAGTTACCACTGGCGGCGCCACCTACTGCTGGGGGCGCAATGACTTTGGACAACTCGGTCCCAGTATCGGTCTCACCAAGCGGGTTGCAGCCAATGGCTCAACGGCTATTGGAGCTGCTCCCGCCCTCAGCGGTTTAGATGCTCGCCTGGGGGCGAATGCCCGTTCCACTCTGTTTATGGGTAATACCTTCACCTGTATGCTCGATAAACAGAACAGCATGTATTGCCTGGGCAATTGGGCGCAAGGCCAGCTCGCAGATGGGCGGCGCAGCGACCGGCTTTCAAATGCTCGTACCGCGCAACTAACTCCGGTATATTCCCGCCTGTAATCTTAAGCTGTGGGAAAACTTTACGCCTATCTACGCTCCCCGGGACGCATCAGCCGAATAGTTAAGTTTTGCCTGGTGGGCGGGATGAACTACCTAGTAGACGTATCAGCATTCAACCTATTAAGAACCGGGATTTTATCTTCTCATCCGCTAACTTCAAAAGTGTTGGCCGCGGCAGTAGCTACCATTTTTTCTTGGGTGGTTAATCGCTATTGGACATTCCGCAATAAACGAACTAACCGGCGGATGCAAGAATTCCTGGGATTCGCGGTAGTTAATGTACTGGGGATGCTACCTGCAGTTATCTGTTTAGGGATCAGCCACTACTTATTGGGATTCACCTCGCTGCTGGCTGATAATATATCCGCTAATGTGATTGGGCTGGTATTGGGTACTATTCTGCGTTTTTTCCTCTACGAACACACTATTTTTACCGGAGTCAAGCAATAGTCGTACGCGCGGATACCCCTGCGCGTCCTCGGGAAAAATTTAGGAACGATAAATCCAACCAGCCCGAATAAACGAAGGTCTAAATTATTTCTCGATATCGAGACGCACCATGTTATCTGCAGTTTTATTGCTGTAAATAAAAATTAGTAGTGGCAGATGCCACCTTAAAGCGCTAGGGTTAAAGCATAAGTCTAGTTGGCTTGGCCGGCCGCGCGCGGTCGGTAAGAAAATTTCTCACTGAAGGAGAATCACATGGCAGAATGCTGCTGCAAGAAACCCGTTACCGTAACCGTTACTGGTGCTGCCGGTAATATCGGCTATGCCCTACTGTTCCGCATCGCTTCGGGCGCTATGCTGGGACCGGATCAGCCGGTCAAGTTGAACCTGCTGGAAATCCCGCAAGCGGTTAAGGCCGCCGAGGGTACTGCGATGGAACTAAACGACTCCGCCTTCCCGCTACTGGCAGGCGTAGATATTTATGATGACCCCAACCAGGCGTTTGAAGGTTGCTCCTACGGCCTTTTGGTAGGTGCTCGTCCGCGCGGCAAAGGTATGGAGCGCGCAGACCTGCTGGCCGCCAATGGTGGTATTTTCGGTCCGCAAGGCAAGGCCATTAACGACCATGCCGCAGAGGATATTCGGGTACTGGTAGTGGGCAACCCCGCTAATACCAACGCCTACATCGCTTGCAAGTCAGCTCCGGATGTGCCGGCAGAACGCTTTACCGCGATGATGCGTCTGGATCACAACCGCGCTATCTCCCAGCTAGCAGAAAAGACTGGCGCCGCGGTCAAAGACATTAAGAAGATGATTGTGTGGGGCAATCACTCTGCTGATCAATATCCCGACCTTACCTTCGCTACCGTTGACGGCAAGCCGGCTCCGGAACTGGTAGACGAGGCTTGGCTGGACGACTACTTCGTACCCACGGTAGCCAAGCGCGGCGCTGCCATTATCGAGGCACGGGGCGCTTCTTCGGCGGCTTCGGCGGCTTCGGCGGCTATCGACCATATGCACACCTGGGCACTAGGAACTCCCGAGGGCGACTGGTCTACTTTCGCCGGCCCCTCTCATGGGGAATACGGAGTTCCGGAAGGCCTCATCTATGGTATGCCCGTCATCTGCAAAGATGGGAAGTACCAGGTGGTAGAAGGGCTAGAACTACCTGAAAAGACCAAGCAGCATATTGCTAAGAACGCGAAGGCTGCGCAAGAGGAAATCGCCACCGTTAAGGAACTGGGAATCCTCTAAACTCCTTTTCGGTTTTCCCGCCCTGCGGGGACGGGAGAACAAAATATTGGGGGGTTGGGCATTCTTGCCCAACCCCCCAATATTTTTAAGTAGAACTAATCAAGATAATCATTTAGCAGCTAATGCAAGTGCGCTAGATTTTTTCCATCGGTGCTAGACGCAGCAGTAAGCGTTTGGTGACTCCCCCAGCAAATTCCACTTTGGCACTCTGGGAACGACCGCGACCCTCGATCGCAATCACCCTGCCCTCACCAAACTTGTCGTGGCGTACCCGATCCCCGGTTCCTACCCCGGCGGCTTTACCAATGGAAGCATTGGCATCGGTGCGCGCGTTCAGCTCGGTACCCAGACGTTTTACTTTCCCGGTCTCTCGCCGCGACACCTTCCCAGTACCGCCTGCTCCGAAAGCAGGACCCGAGACGTCCTCATCCCGATAGCTGCCAGAGCGGCGCTGTCCGTAGCCCTGGCCGCGGCTGCGATACCCGGAACTGCCAGTGTGCCCGCGGGAACTGCTTCCCCAACTGCCTCCGTAACTCCAAGAGGAAGTATCGGAGGAAAAATCCAACTGCCCACTGTCCTTACTCAATTGCTCAGGCTCATCCAAAAGTTCAGTAGGAACATCTAGCAGGAAGGGTGACAGCGGCTGCCAGCGAGTTTCCCCCCACATCTGTCGGTTATGCGCGGCGGTCAAATATACTTTTTTCTTCGCGCGTGTAATCGCCACATAGGCCAGACGGCGTTCCTCCGCCATTTCCCCAGCCTCACCCAAAGCTCGCGAATGGGGGAAGGTTCCTTCTTCCAGGCCGGTAACAAAAACTACCGGAAACTCTAGCCCTTTAGCCATATGTACGGTCATCAAAGTAACTTGTCCGCGCTGGTCACCTGGAAGTTGATCCGCGTCTGCCACCAGGGCGACCCGCTCTAGGAAATCCACCAAAGTACCTTCTGGTTCATCTTCGCTGAACTGAGAAGCCACGTTATAGAACTCGGAAAGGTTATCCAAGCGCACCCCATCTTGGGGATCTTTAGAGCCCTCCAAAGACTTCAAATATCCCGATTCGGTCAGTACCGTCTGTAAAATATCTTTTAACGGCGCACCCTCGATATAGGCTTGACGTGCGGAAACTAAACAATCCCAGAATTTGGCGATATTGGTACGCGCCCGCGGTGGTAATCCTGGCACCTGCGCGGAATCTGCAGTTGCCTCGCTGATTCCTGAAAGATTGGGGTCGGCGGCGGCGCAAGAGCGTTCCTCCCCTAGCTCTTGTTTCCACACCAACGCAGCCGCCCGCCCTGGAGAAATATCATAGGTGTTGGCTGCGGCCTGCAGCGCCTCTTGCGACTTGTTTCCCAGAGAACGTTTGGGAGTATTTATCACTCGGGTGAAAGACACGGTGTCATCGGGATTAACCACCAACTGCAGATAGGCAATCGCGTCTTTGATTTCCTTGCGCTCATAGAACTTGGTGCCGCCGATAATCCGGTAGGGAATCCCCGCATGTGTCAAAGTTTCTTCCAAGAGACGCGAATGGGCGTTTATCCGGTAAAAAACCGCAATATCGCCATAGGTGTATCCCCCGGCTACTAGCTTGTTTATTTCTTCCACTACCGCTAACGCCTCGTCGCGGTCAGCCGAAGATACCCGCAGCCCCACTTTCTCGCCCTCGCCAGAATCAGTCCATAACCTTTTCTTATGCCGACTCTGGTTATGCGAAATCACTGCGTTAGCGGCCGCGAGAATATTTCCACTGGAACGATAGTTCTGCTCTAGGTAAATAGTGCGCGCCCCGGGAAAATCTTTCTCGAACTCTTCAATATTGCGCACAGTGGCACCGCGGAAAGCATAGATAGACTGGTCAGAGTCTCCAACTACCGTAAGTTCCGCCGGAGTGACCGATTCCCCCGATACTTGCTCCGGGTGATTAACTGCCGCGCCTGCGACTCCCGACAGCAGTTTTACCAGCACATACTGGGCATGGTTGGTATCTTGATACTCGTCTACCAGAACGTGGCGGAAACGGTGGCAGAAACTGGCTTGCACCAGGGGGTTGTTGCGGAACAGCTGCACCGTGCGCATAATCAAGTCATCAAAATCCAGGGCGTTGGCGGCGATTAGGCGGCGTTGGTAAATCGGGTAAACCTTGGCCAGTACTTCCTCATCCGGACCCGGCCCTGCAGAACTGACAAAAGTATCGGGATCAATCAGGGAATTTTTTAAATCCGAGATCCGATTTTGGATTTTCTTCGCGGCAAAGCGCTTAGGGTCAAGCTGGGCTTCTTTGAGAATCATCGACACCAAACGAGTGGCGTCGTTCTGGTCATAAATAGTGAAAGAGGATTTTAGATTGGCAGCCTCGGCATAGCGACGCAAGATCCGCACGCAGGCAGAGTGAAAAGTTGAGACCAGCATTTGCCCAGCTTGTGCCCCTACTAGGGCGCTGACTCGTTCCCGCATTTCCGCGGCAGCTTTATTGGTAAAAGTAATCGCCAGGATTTCTTGAGGACGTGCCCTCCCGGTGGCCAATAAATAGGCAATCCGGCGGGTGAGGACGCGGGTCTTACCGGATCCCGCGCCAGCCATTACCAGCAGCGGGCTACCTTGATGTTCGACTGCTTGTCGTTGCGGGTCATTTAACCCGGAAACTATCTCTTCAGGGTTTGTGGGCGCATCTGCATAGGTGGGGTCAGGAGAGGTAAAAACTCCCCCGGGAAGCATGGTTTGGGGCGCAGGGGTATCGCCAGCAAAAAGAGCGTTAAAATCGATCATTAAACCTGGTTATCGAAGATTATTTTCTAGAAAGCAGACCGGCACGACGCAAGACTTGGTTCTGTTCCGCCTCGGTTGCGTTCCAGCCGACCGCTAGATATTTCAAAGACAAAGAATCAATGCAGAACACTGCCACTGAAATACCGGAATCCGTTTCATAGGCCACGCATACAATCCGTATATCTTCCAAAGACACCACGTCAAGGGAATTCACCGGATGGGAGGTGAACGGTACGATTCCTAAGAGCTCAGAGGCGAAATCGAACATGGAGCGCACAGTTCCTTGCCCATTTTGATCGCGTGCCACCGCCAGCATCACCCGAGACTGTTCAGTATGCTCAGGTGCGGAATAAAAAGCGCGTTCGACCGCTACTGGTAAGGCTTTCCCGAAAGCTTTCTTTTCTAAGGATCGGGTGAAACTGCGTCCCCCGTCAGCGGAGGCATAGGCGTTAAAAGTTAGCCCCTCGTCGGTTTCCTCAACGCAGCCCAAAACCAGTTCACCGTTGGTGAGCTCGGTGATAGTGGCTTGCAGTACCCTTTCACCTGTGAGTTTACCTGCCCACCAGGAGATACCCTGGTCGTCGGAACAAACCGCTACTGCGCCGCGCCGGCCTTCTTTGTCGGTAGCTACCGCCACGTAGGCCAGCCGACCGGTCCAAATTCCGTGACGCATCTGCACCCCGTGTCCATGGGCGGTGCGCCGTGACACCCAGTTCTGGTCCCCGTCTACTAGGCTGGTCAAATCCCGGTAACCCCAAGAGTCGCCCTCATCATCGGTGAAAGCCACCGCGATCCGATTCTTGGAGTCATCGCCAGCGGTACGGGTAGTGACTGCGATGAACACCCGGCCAGTCACCTGGGAAATAATAATCTGTGGGGAGGTAAAACATTCGCCAGAATCAGTGTAGGTTTCCGGGTCAAAGAGGACGCGCGGTTCTTCCCAGCTGATGCCGTGGTCGCTGCTGCGGGTGTACCACACTTGGCAACGCCCCTGGGGAGTGCGTTTTTCGAAAGCTAAAATCAGTTTGCGTCCCGGGGTGCGGTCAATGGCGGGTGAAGCATAGATCTCATTGCCACTAGCTGCACAAATATCAGCAGTTTTCACCCCGTGTACCGGAAGTTTCCGGTCGGGCTCCACCACCGGTTCAGCTGGAGGTTGAGAGCTTTCATCTTCGGAAGCGGAGTCATCTTTCCCGGGTTCTTGCTGAGCAGATTCAGGACTTTGGACTGCTGGCGGAGCAGTCTGCATCTGCTCTTTATTGCTAGCTTCGCTATCTTTAACCTTTTCTTCTACCTCTGAAGCTGTTTTTTCTTCCGGCGGATTAGGCGCGGGAGAAGCGGCAGGCTTTTCTTCGCTTGGCGAGTCCTCGACCGCGCCGCCTTCTAAAATCACCACCCCGGAGGATTCGTAAACTTTACGTTCACCCTCGGTTTTGTCTGCTTCTTTATCAGCGCTTTCCAATGCTAAAGGCAGGCGGGAGTCGCGCTCGTCATCACGAGCTGAAGACCCCCGAAAGAGTCTTTTCAAGCGTTGCCAAAACCCAGCCACGTACCTTCTCCTTTATGCCTCAGCTCTATGCGAGCCTGGCTAATTCCTCTTCTATAATCTCAGAATCTAGCTTAATAAACACGGGTTTAGGTTTAGAAACCGATCTTCCGATTTCAATTTCGTGCCTTCCCCACCGCGGAACCTGGGTGTAATCACCCGTGATGATGGGATAGGTGAAATCTGAACCATCTTCTCTAGTTTGGTCTAAATCGGTAACTTCTTCAATACGAGGCATAGGGGCAATCTCCCCCGCTCCCCCGAACACACGGTCAACCGCATTCGACGAAGACGGTAAGAAAGGCGAAAACATTAGATTCAGATCCGCGATTACCTGCGCTAACACCCACAAAATAGTGTGGAGACGCTCCTGGGTTTCCGGAGTTTTCAACTTGAAAGGCTCGGTAGTAGCCACATATTGATTAGCGAGTGACACCAGGTGCATAACCTGCTGCAGCGCCGCCTTTTGCCGATGAGTTTCAATCAGTTCCCCAACTTCAGCAAAACCTACTTCTACCTGGTCTAATAGCTGTTGGTCTTCGGGGTGTAACTGCCCTGGCTGAGGAATGGAACCGACCCGCTTATGAATCATGGAGGCCACCCGGTTTACCAGGTTCCCCCAGGCGGCTACCAGTTCATCATTAGTACGGCGTACAAACTCTGCCCAGGTGAAATCGGCATCTTGATTTTCGGGGCCAGCTGCGGAAATAAAATAGCGCAAGGCGTCGGCCTGGTAGCGCGAAAGCATATCCCGTACATAAATCACCACGGATTTAGAGGTAGAGAACTTCTTACCTTCCATGGTTAGGAATTCCGAAGAAACCACTTCGGTGGGCAGGTTGAGCCGCCCCATGTCTCCGGGCTCACCACCCTTGTCGCCCTCACCGTTATAGCCAAGCAACTCGGCCGGCCAAACCTGGGAGTGGAAAACGATATTGTCCTTGCCCATAAAGTAGTAGGAACGAGCCTGAGGATCATTCCACCATTCCCGCCAGCGTTCCGGCTGGCCGATACGCCGCGCCCATTCGATACTGGCAGATAGGTATCCCACTACTGCGTCGAACCACACGTAGAGGCGTTTGCTTGGTTGATCTTCCCACCCGGGAACCGGAATCCCCCAGTCAATATCGCGGGTCATAGCGCGGGGTTTGATTTCCGCCAAAATGTTCTTGGAAAAACGGATCACATTGGGCCGCCAAGTTCCAGAGGCCTCACGTTCATCTAGCCACTTGGCTAAGGCATCGGCAAGAGCCGGCAAATCTAGGAAATAGTGAGAGGTTTCCTCAAATTTAGGGGTTTCGCCATTGATCTTCGAAACCGGGTCAATCAAATCAATGGGGTCTAGCTGCTTGCCGCAGTTGTCACATTGATCCCCGCGTGCGCCGCTGGCTCCGCACAGCGGACAGGTACCTTCGATATAGCGGTCAGGTAGCGCCCGGCCGCTAGAGGGGCTAATCGCGGCCATTGCCCGCTTTTCAATCAGGTATCCGTTCTCGCGCACCTGCGCAAACATGGCTTTAGTGACCGCAATGTGATTGCCGGTGGTGGTCCGGGTGAACAGGTCGTAGGACAGTCCCAGGTTCACCAAATCTTCGACGATGAGCCGGTTATTGCGATCAGCGAGTTCTTGGGGAGAGATCCCCTCTGCTTCGGCCTGCACCAAAATCGGGGTGCCGTGCTCATCGGTTCCCGAAACCATCAGCACCTCGTAGCCTGCCATCCGCATATAGCGGCTGAAAACATCGGAGGGGACGCCAAAACCGGCTACGTGCCCAATATGGCGCGGGCCGTTGGCGTAGGGCCAAGCAACAGCAGATAGAACATGAGTCATACCTTTATCCTAATGCCCCGCTGCCGGGAGCAAAATATACCTAAAGACCCGGTTATTTTCGCTCAGCGAGTATCCGGTTATAAAGCGTCTTGGCGCTAAGTCCATTTTTGGCTGCCACCACTTTGGCGGCATCCTTTAGTCTTTCCCCGCTTTCCACCCGGCTGAGGACGAGCTTTACCGCTTCCGATTCCTCCAGGGGAGCCTGCGGCGAGGCTCCGGCAACTACAATCACGATTTCTCCGCGTACGTCTTTAGCTTTTTCTTTAAGCTCACCGAGGGTTCCCCGCCACACTTCCTCGTGCATCTTGGTGAGTTCCCGGCAGACCGCAGCAGGGCGAGAAGGCCCAAAAACCTGGGCGAGTGCCCCCAAGCTGGCTGCTAGACGGCGGGGAGATTCCAAGAAAATCATGGTGCGCTCCTCGCCGGAAAGCTCCTCTAGACGCCGCATGAGGGCCGCTTGTTTGCGGGGCAAGAATCCTTCAAAGCAGAAACGATCTGTAGGAAGTCCGGAGAGGGCGAGGGCGAGCAAGGGCGCCGAGGGGCCGGGCAGGACTGTCAGCGGGATCCCCCGTTTAATCGCTGCCTGCACAATCACATACCCCGGGTCAGAGACCGTGGGCATACCCGCGTCAGATACCAGCAGAACTCGCTGACCGTCCGCCGCGCAAGAAACTATTTGTTCGGCTTTATCGGCCTCGTTATGTTCGTGACACGAAACTAAAGGGGCACGCCTACCTACCCCGAGGCGTTCGCGCAGCAACCCGGTGCGGCGGGTATCTTCAGCTGCAATCAAATCTGCCTGTTCGAAGGCGCTAACTAGGCGGGGGGTAGCATCAGCAAGATTACCAATCGGGGTAGCTGCTAAAGCGATGGTGCCGGTATCCCAGGAAAACTGTTCCACTCTCACAATTATGCCCTATCCGGTTAATATCGAGTATATGCAAGCAATGCCTGGACGTCCCGCTCCGCCCCCGCCGGCAGCGGCACGGCAAACTTTGACGAAAGGCGATAGGCGGAAAACTACACGCCGTCGCCCCCGTCCGCACGCGCCTCTGTGGACCTCCGTTACCCCGCTATCTCGTCTCTACCTGCATGGATGGCGCGGGCAGCGGGAAAGGGAGGCAATCGAAAACCGCCGCGCCTGGATAGTTACCGTTATCGTCTGCGTGATTGCGGCGATCGCCCGCCTGGTACGACTGGGAGCTACCCGCAAGCTAATTTTCGATGAAACCTACTATGTGAAGGATGCCTATTCCCTGTGGCGTTTTGGTTACGAAACTAACTGGCCTAAGAGTGCCGACTCTAAGTTCGCGGTGGGTGATTTTGCGCTAGCTTCCGCGGATCCCGCATTCGTAGTGCATCCTCCCCTGGGTAAATGGATCATCGGCCTGGGAATGAAGATTTTTGGCTGGTCAAACCCCTTCGGTTGGCGGATCGCTACCGCGATTTGCGGGATTATCTTGGTCTACCTGACTTGCCGCCTGGCCTGGGCGCTATTTAACTCGTGGATCCTGACTGGGATTGCCGGCATGTTTATCGCCACCGATGGCGTGGCGATTTCTCTTTCTCGAGTGGGACTGCTGGACGGAATTTTAGCTGCGTTTTGCCTGGCGGGGGTACTTTGTATAGTTTATGACCAGCTGCAGGTGCGCCAGACGCTGGCTCGCCGGCTACTGGGAGCAGAGCTGGGTAATGACCTGGCGGGGGTGCGCTGGTGGCTGGTCGCGGCCGGGATTTGGCTAGGTTGTGCTTGCGCAGTGAAATGGTCTGGGCTTTATCTGCTAGCAGTATGCGGGATTTTTGTGTTCTTGCGGGATCTGACCCTGAGGCTTTCGGCGCTGCGGATATCTCCGCGCTCCCTCAGCAAGCAATATCCCGGGGTAAAAGGCCAGGGCCGCGCCTGGCTGGGAGCAATTGTGCGGGGAGGACTGCCGGCATTTGCGCAACTGGTGTTGGTGGCCTTCGGGGTGTATTTGCTGAACTGGTGGAACTGGTTTACCCACCCGCGCGCCTGGGGTCACGGAAAAACCGCCACCGCCGCCGGGCATACCTCCTGGCTGGACCCAATTTCTGATTACGTCACCTATATGAGTGAGGTAATGAAGTTCCATACCGGGGTAACCAGTAAACATCCTTATCAGTCTTACCCTTGGCAATGGCTGATCAATCAGCGTCCCACCTCGATGCTTTTTGAAAAACCGCATGGTGATAACGGAGATTTCACGGTAGAAGCCATGTCTTCGTTGGGTAACCCGATGCTGTGGTGGGTGGGGGTAATCGCCCTGGCAGTGATTATTTACTGTACTCTTATCCGCCGTGACTGGCGTGCAGGAATAATCTTGCTCGGCTACCTAGGGCTCTGGGCTCCCTGGATGCTTTACTGGTACCGCACCATTTTCATGTTCTATATGGTGGTGTTAACCCCTTTCCTGGCCATAGCGGTTACCTATCTAATCGGGCTTTTACTGGGGCTGCTGCTCCCCCTCCCTGAGCCGTTGCTAGCTCGCCGAGATCAGCTGGTTCCCCCACCGCAACGCACTCCCGATATCGCGGTTTCGATGGGGATTGCCCTGGTAATTGTGATTTTACTAGTCGCGATTTTCTTCTATCCGGTTGTGAGCGGAATGCCGATTCCCTATTCTCACTGGGGTTGGCGGATGTGGTTTAGTTCCTGGATTTAGGATGCTTCTCGTCTTCTATTAGGGAGGCGAGGAGGAAAACGTAGCTAGGGCAGAAGCGAGAGGGCAATACCGTCTAAAATATCGGTTTCGGAAGTCAAAATTTCTTTTAAGCCGCTGCCATCCAATTCTATTTCCCCATTGACACGTTCAATAATCCGCGACCACACTAGCGCGCCCGCTCCGATAACATCTGCCCGCCCGGTGGGCATATAGCCCAGGGCAGCGCGCACGGATACCGGCTGATTCATCATCCAGTTACAAGAACGCAGCATTTGCGCGGGCGTAATCCGCGAACCGTGAATTTTTTCGGGCTGGTACTCCTCTAAACCGAGGGCGTGAGCGGTAATAGTAGTGACCGTTCCGGCCACTCCAATCAAGGTACGTGCCCGATCTAACCCCAGTTTCTTATCGGCCTCATCAATCAGTCCATCAATCGCAAAAGAGGCTTTTATCAGGGCTTTAGCGATGCCGGGGGTCTGGCGGGGATCCAGGGAGCCATCCCCTTCCTTTGCCGCCAAAATCACCGGAGCCAAGTAGCGCTCAAAAATCCGCACCGACCCCATATTGGTGGAAATGGTGTCTATTACCCTCCCGCGCTGCCCGAGAACAAACTCGGTAGATCCTCCGCCGATATCGACTACCAACACCGGTTCATCCTCGTCTTTAAAGGAGGAAGTGGCGCCCTTAAAAGATAGGGTGGCTTCTTCCTCTCCCGAAATCACTTCCGGGGTTACCCCCAGGCGTTCCTTAATACCGGTGAAAAAGTCTTCGCGATTCTTAGCATCCCGGCTAGCCGAAGTGGCAACGAAACGGATTTTATCCACCCCATATTCCGCGATGATCTGCGCATATTCTTCGGCCGCCGCAAAGCAGCGCTCCAGGGCAGCGGGGGCAAATTCCCCTGTTTTATCGATGCCTTCTCCCAGGCGCACTATCCGCATCTGCCGGGTTAGTACCTCTAAGGGCGCGTCCGGGGCTTCTCGGCGCGCAATGATTAAACGAATGGAGTTGGTGCCACAATCAATACCTGCAACTAATGCCATACCCCTATATTTCCACGGAATCAGGATTGGCAACTAATAGGAGGCGTATATATCTAAACGGGAAGGGTTCCAGGAAAGTGCAGCCTTATTCGCATTGGCAGTGTTCGCTGTTCCATAGTCCGCTGGCCGCTAGGTCGGCTAATACCAAATCACCGATGGGATTAACTCCTTTACCGGCTGCAAGCGCGTGCCCGACCAGGGCGTGCAGGCATTTAACCCGCTCTGGCATTCCGCCAGCGCTTACTCCCGCAATTTCGGGAACTTCGCCCATCCCTACCTTCTGCCCTACGCGCTGGCGAGCTGCAATATACTCCAAGTGTGCGCGCCGATACCCTGCCGCTAAATCCTCATCTTCAGATAGTAACTGCTGGTAATCAACCATTTTACCGGAGGCTTCCAGGCCGGAGAGGACGCGTACCAAAGAAGGGAGGGTTAAATAAAAAGTGGTGGGAAAAGGAGATCCGTCTTCTAGGCGCGGCGCGGTAGTTACTACCGCTGGAGCGCCACATACGCAGCGCGCGGCTACTCTCACCACTCCTCGCGGAACCCTCCCTAGCTGTAAAGACAGGGTTTGAAGATCAGCATCTGTAACCTGGTTAGGTTGTAAACTCACTTTTTGTTTTCCTCTTCGCTTTGCGCAGTGGCTCCCGGTGCTGGTTTTGGGCGGCTTTGCGCGGACGCATCTTTACCTTGCCCGCGTTGACCAGCCATTTTCACCGAATGGGTAACCTCTAAATACCAGGGGCGCTCCGGAAGTTTTTCTAGGCGGGCCTCCCGGCGAGCCTGATAATCTTTGCCGGGATCAACCAGCGCATACCGGGTTTCCCCGGGTTTGACGTAACCTAGCCGTTCCCGTGCCTGCTGGGTTAAATAGTCCGAATCATTCCATAGCTCTAATTGGCGACGCAGTTCTCGATTCTCCTGCTGCGCCGCAACCAGTTGCCCGTGTACCTTATTGCGTTGCTCTATCTGGCTTACCAGGTCAAATAGGGGCGCCCCTACTAATAGCAAAAAGATGGAAGCCACCACCAGAATGGTACCTACGGTTACCGAAAACCGCGATCCTAGCTTTACTCGCCGGTTAGCTGCCTTGGCCACCGGGGAGCGTCCTCGATTACGCCGCGCACTGCGCACCAAAGGCGATACCGACCGGAAAGCAGACCCTTGCTTCCGGGTGTTCTCTCTTTGCACACTTTTTGGCGGTTGCGGCGACTTCACGGCTTCATTATTCCATTGATATCAGTGATTGGCAGTCAGGCATTCTGAGGGCAGCCGCTATTCGCTGTTTACTGCCGGAAAACTAGTTACTTATTCTTGCAAGCAGAAACCGGCTGCACCCCGGGGGCTACCGCATCCCACTCTTGCTTTCTGATTGGTTCGCCGATAGTTTTACAAACCTGTTTGCGCGCTTCCAAAATCGAATGCGGATATACGGTTGCCACTCCTTTATCCCCGCCAATCAGGTAACCCGCTGGCGTGTCCGCGATAGCATAAGGAATCTGGTCGATTTGCACAGATAGATAGGGGTTGGGGTTTAGCGGCTCCAGAGACCACACCCACAGTTTCTTATCTGACGAAATCCCGAACAGGTATTTGTCGCTCAAAGTAACATCCAGTTCATTGACCGAGGCTTGCAATCCCCGCAACTGGGCAACCAGACGTGGCTTCTTCGGGTTCTTCACATCATTAATAGTGATCCTGCCGCCGGTTTCTCCCACATATAGATATTTTCGTTTAGCGTCATAGTGCAGCGCAGAAGCCAAAGATTCAGTTTTTATAGTCCCCACCCGTTTAGGGTGGGCATCCAAGGTATATATCGCCACCGAAGCATCCTCAGCGGCGGTCGCCATCAGTCCCCGATTCCCTAAAATCCGCATTATGTAATGCTGCCCCGGTAGTTCCCCATACTGTTTCCAGCCCTTGCCATCCCAGTTGAGCAGATAAACACCCAGTTCATCAGCCTTGGCTACCGCCGCGGTTTTATGGTCACTAGAGAGGCGAATTTCCCCCAGAAACTCGTCCCCAATCTTGGAAACAATCGGGCTACCTGCACCCTTTTGACCTAGCGGCCAGGTGATTAGCTCCCCGCTTTGGGTCCCGGTAACCAGGAACTCTCCATCTTCGGCAATTTCGGTGCGCGTGGCAGACTTAAATTTCGCCGGCATCACCGGGTCTTTCATCCGGTGCAAACCATCTTTTTCAGTCTTCAACAACGCGGGAGTTTTTAGGCGCCGGGAAACAAACACCCAGTTCTTGCGATCAGTGTGGGAATCAATCAGATACCCGTCCTCATTAACTAAAGGAAGCACAGATTGCGGCCAATGCCGCAGCTGCCCGTCGACACTTCCGGTAATAATTCGGTTTCCGACCTTGGTGGCGGCAGTGATAATTTCACGACCCGGCAGCGAAGTCAGTTTGCGTCCCGCGCGATCCCAAATAGTAGTGGTGGTATCCGAGCAGCCCACAATGATCTGATCCTGGTCATACTCCAGGGTGTTTACGAAGGAAAAGAAGCCGCCAAGGCTGGAGAGTGCAGCATTGTCGCCACGCGCCTGCCAGCGACGAACCTCCCTGCTGGTCAGCGCCGCCCCTAGCTCCTGACCATCGGGAGAAAACTTCACATCTAACGCAGAGCCTTCTCCCAAATCAAGTAGCTTTTTATTATTTCCACTAAGGTCGGAAAGATAGAGTTTCCCCGGCTGCCCTCCATAAGCTACCTGGCTTTGATCAGGGGAAATAGCTAAAGCAGTCACCGCCGTGGGGGTATCTAGCTGGAAGGAGGAGGCCGCGCGAGGTTTATCGATCTGATCCAGCTCCCACAGACTCGCCTTCCCATTCAGGAACCCAAACCCCAAATACCGATCGGTTAAAGCTACCGAATAGGCCACGTCATTTGCCCCATATTCGCCAATCCGGCGGGGCTTAGCAGTCACATCCCACAGAGAAGCGGTCTTTTGTCCCCCGACCGCCAAAAGGATTCTACCGGCATTTTTACGTACCGCCAGGGTAAAAAGCTGACCGGAACTGGGCGAGAAGGTTTCCGGCTTTTCTTTGATGTTGCCTCCTCGCCACAGGCTCACTACCCCTTTAGAGTCAGCACGGGCAATCACTTTGCCATCACTGGTGCCGGCCACCCGTACCGTTCCGCCCTCACCCAGGATCCGTTCGGGAATCGGAACCGAGGTAGTTTCAATCAGCGCTGAACGTGCCTCGCGGGTGTTAGCGATATTCAACCCGGCCAAGGCAAACTGCGCCGCCAAGTTGGTGTCCGAGTTACGCACTTCCCGCGAAATCAACGCCATCTGCCGCGATTCTGCATCCTTTTTGGAGGCAGTTGCCTGCTTTTGATAGTGATATGCCTGAAAGAAACCGGCAATCGTTGCTACCAGCAGCACCCCCGCTACCGTCGCAATCAAGGTCACTACCCGATTCCGATGGCGCAAATCTGCGATTCGCTTTTGTTGTTCTTCTTCCTGGCGGTTGGCCTCCCGGGCACATGCTGCTAAAAACTCCTCTTCCTGCTTGGTGAA
Source organism: Varibaculum prostatecancerukia (assembly GCF_943169825.2). Taxonomy (NCBI): domain Bacteria; kingdom Bacillati; phylum Actinomycetota; class Actinomycetes; order Actinomycetales; family Actinomycetaceae; genus Varibaculum; species Varibaculum prostatecancerukia. The sequence goes on along the minus strand of NZ_OW968402.1, from coordinate 374,210 downwards.
AGCCACCTGCCGCGTTATTTTGCGGTTTTCCCACGCATAAAATAGGGAGGGGCGCAAGGCCTCTACGGAGTTCCCCGATTCCGCCCACAGCTGGGCGGCAATCTGAATCTGGCGAACCAAGCCCAAATCAATCCGGGATTCTTCAATCCACCCTTTTAAAGTTCTCCAGCTAGAAAGCAAGGTATCGTGGCTGATCTGAGTGTTATTTCCATCGATTACCACCAGGCGTTCGCGGCTGAGACTTTCCAGTAGTTCCAGATACTCTTCAGGAACATCGCTAAGAGCTATTACTCGCCGCGTAACCCGATGTTCGCCCACTTCCACCAGCGAAAGCAGCAGAGAACGTAATTTTTCGCGCTCAGAGGCCGAGAGTTTTTGGTAAAACTGGTCGGCTAGTTTTTCCAGGCTACCCGCCAATCCGCCTACTTTCAGGTAATCACTAACGGTCAAAAGCGAGTTATTGGTGGACTTCCAAACCATCAACAGCAAGTTAGACAGCTGCGGAAGTACGCTGGCGTCCTCGGCAGTAGATTCCTGGATTTGAGAAAGCAGCAGCTCTTTAAGTTCAGGAGTGATCTTTCGCCCCGCATCCAGGGCGGGACGGGAAATAATTTCCCCATATTCAACGACGCTGGGAGCCGTGACGATCAGCGGACTGGAAAGAGCTCGGGAAAAGCGTACATCCTGCAATAATGCATCCAGGGCATCTGAACGCACCCCCAAAACTACTACCCGGGTTTCTGCCAGTTCATAGAGGGCATCCAGCGCGGTAGTAACTTTATCCGGGTTTGCAATCAGAAAGTCTTCAAGTTGATCGATTATCAGCAAGGATTTTGCCCACTGAGTTTTATCGGCAGGCGCTAATAGCTGCGGAAGCTGTTTAATCACTTCTCCCGCCGACAGAGTCCGGGGTTGGTAGTGGCTGAGCCGCCCAGATGGTTGACAGGATTTACCTACTAAACCGGCTGAAAGCAGAGAAGTTTTTCCCGCACCGGAAGCGCCGAGCACTATTACCAGTTTTGTACGTTTGCCTTGAGCGGTGGTGATCGCGTTTTCCAGTTCCCCCAGCAGCTGTTCACGCCCGTAAAATACGCTTTCAGTCTGTGCGCTATAAGGCAGTAACCCCTGGTAGGGACAGCCGATCCATCCCTGTTTAGAGCGGGAAAGTGTATCTAGAGTGCGCTGCCAGAAAGATTCATTGTCCTCGGGGGTTAATAATCCCAGCTCGTCCAGCAGCTGCAAGAATTTCTCGCGTAGGGCGAGGGTGGGCAGATGCGCACCCTGTAGCCACCCCTGCAGGGTGCTAGGTGCGAGATCAAGACGTTTAGCGAGGTCACGGATAGAGTAGCCCTTTTCACCCGCCGACACTTTCGTCTGACGGGCCTGATTTAAAACAGCTGCCAATTCTTGAGAGGAATATATTTCTAACATCGTGACACTCGTGAGGATTTAATCTGATTATTTTTATTCTAATCGTTACCCTTCCTCATATAAGGCGGTTTCCATAGGCACTAAGTCCTGCTTTTTCTAGGTTTACAATAAGGTTCGGTCAGAGTCGGTTGTGTGCGAACCTAAGGGTAAATAAACCACTTAAATCGCTTCTACCTGCCCGTACATTGTCTAAGTATTAAGTCTGAATTCACCGGAAATTAGACGTGATTTTCTCTAATCTGATATTCAACTCCTCCCTTATATAAAGGGTGTCTAATTTTTAAGACAGGAGAGGAAGATGCTTAAATCTGTAGCGGTATTGGACGAACAACCCGCAATCGGCCTCGGGATTCGCGAGGTGATTTTAGAGGACACCGCCATGACCTTTTTGGGAAGTTTCAACACTATAAATGGTTTTTTACAGAGTTTTCCGGAAGAGAAAGCGGATGAAAACTCCTCGATTGCGGTCATCCTAGCCGGTAATTTAGCTGACGACTCCCAACTTCTGGACAACCTAGACAGGCTATGTGCCTTAGGTTTTACGGTTCTGCCCTACCTGCAATCAGAGGAAACCGCCTTGGTACCCGCAGTCACCAAGCGCCCCTGCTGCAATAAAACAGTTTTCAAATGTGAGCCGCTAGCACACTTGCTTACTGCGCTCTGTCAACCCCACGGAGAAAAGAACCGGGGGCAAAGCAACAAGGCCGATGAAAATTCAGAGTCCCCCCAACCTAACTGTTTACTGCTTAGCCCTAATGAACTGCGAGTATTAGAACTCTACGGTTTTCGGGGACTGCCAGCGAAAACGGTTGCCCGCCAGCTAGGGCTCACCACCAACACGGTGAACACCTATGTACAGCGCATTAGGCGCGCCTATGCGGCTCAAGGCAGACCCGCTTCCTCCCGCCTAGATCTCTATCACCGCTTTAAGGAGGATTTCCCCGAGTATTCCGAAAATGAGGAGCCCCAAGAGTTATCTGATAGCCAAGCTGACGCCGACAGCGAATAGTTTGAACGGATAAAAGGGGTGGGGGCGAAACTTAGTTTCGCCCCCACCCATTTTTTTATTAAGTTATTATTTGCGTCAGCTACTAGGCCTTAAAGCGCGGGAAGGCGCTACGCCCAGCATAGACGGCGGCTTCACCGAGCTCATCCTCAATCCGGAGCAGCTGGTTGTACTTCGCGACCCGCTCGGAGCGCGCCGGAGCGCCAGTCTTGATCTGACCAGAGTTGGTGGCTACCGCAAGGTCAGCGATAGTTACATCTTCGGTCTCACCGCTGCGGTGCGAAGTCATAGTGGTGTAACCGGCGCGGTGCGCGTCCTCTACCGCCTGCAGAGTTTCGGTCAGGCTACCAATCTGGTTTACCTTTACCAACAGAGAGTTAGCGATACCCTCTTTAATGCCACGCGCCAAACGCTCGGGGTTAGTCACGAACAGGTCATCGCCCACCAGCTGAACTTTGTCACCAATATGGGCAGTCAGAGCCTTCCAGGCATCCCATTCGTCCTCCGACAGGGGATCTTCAATGGATACAATCGGATACTTGGCAACCAGCTCGTCGTAGTACTTCACCATGTATTCGGTGTCACGCGCCTCGCCCTCGAAGTTGTACTTGCCATCCTCGAAGAACTCGGTGGACGCCACATCCAGTGCCAGAGCTACATCCTTACCCGGTTCGTATCCGGCCTTCTTGATAGCCTCGCAAATCAAATCCAAAGCTTCTGCGTTGGAGTCCAGGTTGGGGGCGAAACCGCCCTCGTCACCTAGACCGGTCGAAAGACCACGATCTTTAATAACGCTCTTCAAAGTGTGGTAGACCTCGGCACCCATCCGCAGTGCTTCGGCGAAAGTTTCGGCACCAATGGGGGCAATCATGAACTCTTGAATGTCCACATTGGAGTCCGCGTGGGATCCACCGTTCAAAATGTTCATCATAGGAACCGGCAGTACGTGGGCGTTTGGCCCACCCAGGTACTTGAACAACGGCATATCGGAATCTTCCGCTGCTGCATGAGCGACGGCTAGGGAAACACCCAAAATCGCGTTGGCGCCCAGTTTGCCCTTATTCGGGGTGCCATCCAGACGCATCATAATGTCGTCAATACGGCGCTGCTCGCAAGCATCCTCACCGATTAGCTCCGGGGCGATATCGTCAATAACTGCCTGTACGGCATCCTGTACGCCTTTGCCTTGGTAGCGGTGCTCATCGCCGTCCCGACGTTCTACTGCTTCAAAGGCACCGGTAGAAGCACCGGAGGGAACCGCGGCGCGGCTGGAAGCGCCGGAATCCAAAAGGACTTCTACTTCCACTGTGGGGTTTCCGCGAGAATCCAGAATCTCACGGGCATTAATAGCTATGATTAGTGACACGGTCATGCTCCTTATAGATTTGTTGATGACTTAACTACAGTCTACTGGAAGCAAAGCCAGTCGGCAGGTTGCAAAAGTCCCGTTCTTGTACGGGAAATACGGAATTTTTATTTAGCGGGCTGTGCGCCTTGCTGCATTTGGGTTTGCACTACTTGCTCCGCTTTGGCAAACCCCTGTAGTTTAACTCCCGGACCCAGGTCAGGTTCTAGCACTGGTGTCCCGGTTGACGCCGACAACACTTGAGTTAATAGGGCGTTGGTTTTCAATCCCGCAGCCTGTTTGGCACCCTCTTTTTGAGCAGCCAGGAGTTTCGGCTGAATTCGTTTCGCTAAATCTGGGTTTAACTTCCCCTGTTGCTGATCGCTAGATAATTTTTGCAGCCGCCAGAAATCTAGGGTGTCCTTAGAAAAATCTGCTTTCCGCAAAACCCCTTGTTTCACCTGTTCAGAAAGCCACTTATTAATATCGGCATCGGTGTATCCGGGCTGGCCCCGCAGTTCTTCCTTGGCAACCTTCATCGCTGGTGCCCACGAGGCGAGGGATTGGGTAGGTATTTCTCCCCTTTCAAATGACTCCCAAACAGCTTGGGGATACACTCCGGTTCCCAGCTGTTTTTGCACGTCTAACCGCATCTGCTGCATACCGGCTGCTTGCTGCGTGTCAGTAGGGGTGACAGCGTTTAACTCGGAAGCCACCTGTTCCACGGGGAAACTATCTTTCGCCTTTTCAGAGGAAGAACATCCCCCAAGCCCCACCCCTAACAGGGCAGTGCCGGCGCAAATACCAATAACGCGAAGAACTTTGTTATTCATAAGACTGTCTTTCTGAAGCTAATAGCTAGGGTTAGTTTATCAAGAGGGCGCGGCCAGCTCTATTTTTGGGCATCTGTTTTTACTTTCCCAAAGGGGGTAAGCACATTTTGTAGCAACTGCGATACCCACTGCGCTAAAGGTTCATCATGGAGCGAGCCTTGACCCAGTTTTTCCCCTTTGGGAGCGGGCAGCAAGATTTGGCGTACCGCCGGTTTAATCACCGTCCCCGGATGTAACCGCTTTATCCGCAGCATTTGTGAATCCGCCAAACTAATCGGGGAAAAGCGCACGAACCGCCCTTGCGCCACAATTTCTTTGATTCCCAGGACGCGCGCTTGCATCCGCAGCTTCGCCACCGTAAACAGCAGTTCAACATTTGCCGGAGGCACTCCGTAGCGATCAGTCATTTCTTCGCGCACCGCCTCCAACTCTTTTTCTTTACGCACGCTAGAGAGCTTTTGATACATCTCTAGGCGCAACCGCTCCGAATCCATATATTCAGGCGGAATATGGGCATCGATCGGCAGTTCGATTCGAACCTCGCTGTCTTCTTCTTCCTGATCCGCGCCCTCTTTAAAGCCGCGCACGGCCTCGGACACCATCCGGATATAGAGGTCAAAACCAACCCCGGCGATATGGCCCGACTGCTGACCGCCCAGGAGATTCCCTGCGCCGCGAATCTCCAGATCTTTTTGCGCCACCGCAGTACCTGCCCCTAAATCGGTATTCGTAGCAATGGTTTGCAGGCGTTCTTGCGCGGTTTCCGTCAGCGGTTTATCGCCCGGATAGAAGAAGTAGGCGTAGGCGCGTTCCCGCCCGCGCCCTACTCGTCCTCGCAGTTGGTGTAGCTGAGAGAGACCCATCCGATGGGCTCCGGAAACAATCAGAGTGTTGGCATTGGAAATATCTAGCCCAGTTTCCACGATAGTGGTGCAAACTAGCACGTCAGCCTGGTGATTCCAGAAATCAATCATCACCTCTTCCAGTTGTTTTTCATGCATTTTCCCGTGTGCCACTGCGATCCGGGCTTCTGGCACCAGTTCTGCCAGATGGGCAGCCACCCGGTCGATAGACTCCACCCGGTTGTGGACATAGAAGACCTGTCCATCACGTAGCAATTCGCGACGAATCGCCGCTTTTACCTGTTTATCCTGGTAGAGACCAACAAAGGTTAGTACCGGGTGGCGTTCTTCCGGGGGAGTCGAAAGGGTAGATAGTTCCCGAATCCCGGTGACCGCCATTTCTAAGGTACGCGGAATCGGGGTGGCCGACATAGACAGTACATCCACATTGGTGCGCAGAGCTTTCAAGGTTTCCTTGTGTTCGACCCCAAAACGTTGCTCTTCATCGATTACCACCAGCCCCAGGTTCTTAAACCCCACTTCCCCGGTAATCAAGCTATGGGTGCCAATCACCAGATCAATTTCTCCGCCGCGCAACTGGTCTTTGACTTCCCGCGCCTGGGCGGGAGTGGAAAAGCGCGAAAGCTGCCCGATTTTCACCGGGAAGGGGGCAAAGCGGTCTGAGAAAGTTTCAAAATGTTGTTTTACTAGCAGCGTGGTCGGGACCAGTACCGCGACTTGATAACCTTCTTGGATAGCTTTAAACGCCGCGCGCACCGCTACTTCGGTTTTCCCGAATCCCACGTCTCCGCTAAGCAGCCGATCCATAGGGGCAGGCTTTTCCATATCTGCCTTGACCTCATCGATAGTGGCGAGCTGGTCGGGGGTTTCCTGGTACTCAAAAGCGTCCTCAAGTTCCTTTTGCCAGGGAGTATCGGGACCGAAAGCGTGACCTTTAGTAGCCTGCCGCGCCGCGTAGAGGCGGATTAACTCCGCCGCGATTTCCCGGGTGGCTTTGCGGGCGCGATTCTTAGTTTTCGCCCAATCCGCTCCCCCCATCTTATTGAGCTGCGGGGTATCAGACCCGGCATAGCGGGACACCAAATCCAAAGAGTCGGTAGGAACATAGAGCCGGTCACCGGCTTGTCCCCGCCGCGAAGGGGCATATTCAATCACCAGGTATTCGCGGGTAACCGCGTCTTGACCTTTACCGATAGTGCGTTTGGTCATCTGCACGAAACGCCCCACCCCATGCTGGCTATGCACCACATAGTCCCCGGGTTTTAGAGAAAGGGGATCAACTATCGATTTCCCGCGCCGACTAGCCAATTTGCGGGGAGCTTGCGCTAGGCGCGGAGACCGTCCCGTCAGATCCGCCTCGGCCAGTACCAGCAGGTGCGAGGCTTTCAAGGCAAAGCCACCGGTGATTTTACCGGGGGTGACCAGTACGCTTCCCTTTTCTATATCCGAGGACGCAGCCAGGGTTGCTACCGCTTTGGCAGGCAGGCCTGCCTCGGAAAGATTGGACGCAAACCGGCTGGCCAGGCCGCGCCCAGAACAAGACAAAATCACTTTCCAGCCAGCATTTAGATATTGATTTAAGTCTTTAACTGCCTGGTCAATATGTCCGCGATAGCCTTTAGCCGCCCGCGCTTCTAGGGTCTTTTGACCACTAAAAACATAGGTAGGACGGGTGGTTTCACTCAACCCTCTGTCTTCTTCACCGCCAGTTAGTTCCCCCGTATTTTCTGCCGCTTCTCCCCCCAGATCCGCGAGTTCCTCCCCCGCCGATTCCTCGCTTTCGGTGGCCAAAATATCCGCGCCAGGCAGCCCGCTTAGCTCCCACCAGCCTAAACCTCTATCGCGCACCTCTTGGTTGAAATCATTGAGACTTTGGAGGGCGCGGGAGGCTCGGACAGGAATTTTTCCTCCGCCAGCGGCCGCTTGCCAGGCGGCCTGCTCAAACTCATGGGAAGTAGCTAGCAAGTCTGCTGCCCGGCGCGCTATCTTCCCCGGCTCATCCATCACGATGGTGGTATCTTCCGGCAGCAGAGAAACCACGCTTTGCAGCCCCGGCGCCAATACCGGAGCTAAGGATTCCATCCCCTGTACTGCTATCCCCTGGCTGATCAGTTCTAACATATCTGCCACACCCGGCAAGGAGGATTGCAGCTCGCTAGCGCGACTCTTCACCTGGTCGGTCAGTAACAGTTCCCGACATGCCGGCGCCCATACCCCGGAAGGACTTTTTTCTAGGCTGCGCTGATCAGAGAGGGAAAAATAAGTTACTTCCTCGAGAGTGTCGCCAAAGAAATCTAGACGCTGGGGATGTGATTCCCCGGGAACAAAGACATCGACGATTCCTCCTCGCACCGCAAACTGTCCCCGGCTAGATACCAAATCGGTTTTCTCGTATCCCAACTCCAACAGGCGCGCCGCCAGTTTATCTAGGGGGTAATCTTCACCCTCGGAAATTTTTAGGGGTTCAATCTCGGCTAGACCTGCTACTACCGGCTGTAATAGCGCCCTGATAGGAGCAACCAATATAGAAATCGTTTCCCCCGGTCCGCTTTTTTCGGGATGGGTCAGGCGACGCAAGGCGGCTATCCGCTGCGACATAGTGTCAGCGCGGGGCGAGAGACGTTCATGAGGCAGAGTCTCCCAAGAGGGAAAACGGGCAACTCGTGGCAGATAACCTGCCAGTTCTGCCTCTACCTGTTCCGCGGAGCGTCCTGACGCGGTTACATACAGGATTAATCCGTGCGCAGGTGTTATCTGTTTACTTTGAGAGGCTTCCGGGAGCTTCTGTATAGGAGAGAAAAGAGGAGAAAATTTCCCGGTAGTCGCATTGGTTTGCGCTGCTGCAGCGATTAGCGCCGGTCGTAGCCCCACGGGGCAATACAGTGATTGGGCACTGGCGGGGTGAGAAAAGAACTCTTTAGCTGCCGGTTCACTGGCAATTTCTTCTACAACGGCTTGCAAACTCATCGTTTATATCCTAGATGAGAGCGCTAGCTAGTTCACTTCGCCTGCTTAACAGGGCAAAATCATTCTCGAGGATGCGCCTGGCCATAAGGCGGAGGCTTAGGAAGTGTAAACGTCGAAATGGTTACCTGTGGTACCCCGGTCATAGACTTTGCCGGGAGCGCCAAACGGAGTTTTGATAACCGTACCTTTGGGGGCATCGTTTGCCAGCACGATATATCCGTCCCCATCGGCTACAAAGCCGCCCCCATTTACGTGACGTCCCGGAATATTGAGACCGCCACCAGGTAAAACCTGTTGGGAATAGTAGGTGAACTTGTATCCACCCCAGTTAATAACCCCGGCACTGCGCAGCGCAGCTAAAGAATACTGTCCGGGTGAGGCGGCGCCACCGGCAGGATCAGCTTCCGCGCCAGTAAGCACTTTCGCATTAATTACCTGAAGCCCCAAATCACCGTCCGCTTGGGCAACTGGGTTGGTGGCGGAAATAGTTTGCGCGGTAACTTCCGGTACCGGCTGACCGGCAGGCAGCGAGGAAGTATGCAGAGCTACCGCCCCTGAGGTGCCGACTGCCCCCGCGATCACTGCGGTGGCTAATCCGGCCTGCCAGAGCAAATGGCGGAATGGTTTCTTCTTTTGGCAATGACGTCCCACGATTATCCCATTCAGTCGACACAATAACCTGCCTGTTTTAACCAGGCAGAAATCAGTTTAGACCAATACGCAACCTTTTCGCTACCAAATCGTTATATTCGTAGCCGTTACCACAGTTTGGGCAGACAAAATAGAGCGCCCCGCCGAGAATCGGCGGGGCGCCTGATGTTTTATCTATTTATCTAAACACTAAGTCTGCTAGCAGCTAAACTTGGGTGCTCATCTTGGCGATCATCATCAAGAATTCGGCGTTAGAGTTAGTATTCTTCAGTTTCGAAAGCACAAACTCGGTAGCCTGCTGAGAATCCAAGGCGCTAAGCATCCGCCGCAACTTCCAGGTGACCTGCAACTCTTCTTTGTTTAGCAGCAGTTCTTCCCGGCGAGTACCCGAAGCGTTCACATCTACGGCCGGGAACAGACGCTTGTCAGCCAGCTGCCGCGATAGGCGCAGCTCCATATTGCCGGTGCCCTTGAACTCTTCAAAAATAACTTCATCCATCTTGGAGTTAGTTTCCACCAAGGCAGTAGCCAGAATAGTTAGCGAACCACCGTTTTCAACGTTGCGGGCCGCCCCGAAGAACTTCTTGGGAGGATAAAGCGCCGAAGCATCCACACCACCGGAGAGGATTCGTCCCGAAGCCGGGGCCGCCAAGTTATAGGCACGCCCTAAGCGAGTAATCGAATCCAGCAGTACCACCACGTCTTGACCTAGCTCTACCAGGCGTTTTGCTCGTTCAATCGCTAGTTCTGCTACCGAAGCATGGTCTGAAGCTGGCCGGTCGAAGGTAGAAGCAATAACTTCCCCCTTCACCGTGCGCTGCATATCGGTGACCTCTTCGGGCCGTTCATCTACCAGTACCACCATCAGGTGACATTCCGGATTATTCGTAGTGATCGCATTGGCAATCTGCTGCAAAATAATGGTTTTACCGGCTTTAGGCGGAGAAACAATCAACCCGCGCTGACCCTTACCTATAGGGGCAATCAAGTCGATTATCCGTTGAGTAATGTTCTTGGGAGTGTTCTCCAAGCGCAACTGTTCATTCGGATACAGCGGGACCAAATCTTTGAACTGGGTGCGTGCCCGCGCCTCCTCGACACTCATGCCGTTTACGGTGTCTAAACGCACCAGGGCATTGTATTTTTGCCGGCGATTATTTTCTCCCTCTTTGGGAGGACGCACCGCTCCCTGTACCGCGTCCCCGGAACGCAATCCCCAACGGCGCACCTGGCCGAGGGTCACATAAACGTCATTGGGACCGGCAATATATCCCGAGGTGCGCACGAAAGCATGATTGCTTTGCACGTCCAGAACCCCTGCAATCGGCAGGAGTTCTTCCTCGTTGTCCTCGCTGGAGTCTTCGTCGTTATCGAATTTGCCGCGTCCGCGCTCTCCGCGATTGTCATTCCAATTGTCGTCGCGGCGCCGATTACGGTCGCGGCGCCGATTACGCCGTCCGCGTCCGCGACCTTCCCCGCGTTCCTCATCTTCTGCGCTGGGGAGAGCGATCTCATCAACGGAATGCGGAGCCTCCGCCTTGCTTTTACCAGCTTTATTTTGCTTATTATTCTTGTTGGCGCGCTGCGCCAAGTCTTGCTTTAGCTGTTCCTTCGCTTCTTCTTTGCTGCCGGAATCTTGGCGCACCGCACCGTGACGGCGTCCTTTGCGTCCTCGCGCATCCGCAGTCCGCTTAGGTAAGTCATCTTTCGTGACGGCAGCCTTCTGAGTATCCTCAGCAACAGTGCCGGAGGATTGGCGAGCCTCGGATATTTTTTCGATTAGCTCGTTCTTGCGCAGCCGGGAAATCCCTCGCAACTGCATTTTTGCTGCTAGGGCTTTTAGCTCATCCAGCTTCATAGTGCGAAGATCATTAGCGTTCTCGTTTGTGCTCACAAACTTTCCTTCTGAATGTAGGTATGACGCAGACGCGCCTGGATATTAAGAACCGAGAGAAATAGGTCTCGATTTTGAAGGCTGGAACTGAGCGTTCCTAACGTTCAAGCCGCCAGGTGCTTTTGCCTTCGTGAATTTAGCTTACCAGGATTTGCGGCCAGTCGGTAACTTGCGCTTAGTGAACCTGACCATGCTGCTGGCGCCATCGGCATATCTGGCGTCGAGCTAACAATAAAGGTCAAGGTGGCAATAGCTCCTTAGAGTTCCCGCACCCCGCGAGTGTCTAATTCCAAGGTGCGCACCTTCCAACCCACTTTTTCCGCTCGTGATTTCACCTGGTCATCGACGTTTGCTAGCACTAGCACGCACGGTCCCGCTCCGGATATAACTGCTGGTAGCTGCTGGGCGCGTAACCAATACATTAGATCCAAGGAGGCGGGCATGCCGGCACGGCGATAGTTTTGATGCAAATAATCGGTGGTTGCCGCCATCAATAGCTCAGGATGATCTTGTAGAGCGCGCACCAAAAGCGCTCCATTAGCCACATTCGCGGCAGCATCTGCGTGGGGTACCTGTTCAGGCAGCAGGGCGCGTGCCTGGGAAGTATCCAACTCGAAGTCGGGGATAAACACCGTGGGGCGCAATCCGTATTGATTCTCGATTTTCACTGCCCAGGTCTTGGGAAAATCCCCGCTGAGGACGGGCTGGTCAGAGCTGGTATCCTGCGCAGCTTCGTCATCTTCCCCCATTTCTAAAAAGGGCGAGGTGAGTTCTTTGGTAGTGGCAGCCTCTTCACTGGAAGTGCGATGGATGCCCGCTAGGGTGATTCCCCCGTAAATTGCCGGCGCCAGGTTATCGGGGTGTCCTTCCAGGTAGGTCGCGATTCGCAGCATAGTATCGGCGTCCAAAACCTCGGGATCGGAAATAATCGCCCGCACGATAGCCAAACCGCTAACGATCGCGGAGGCAGAAGACCCCAGGCCTCGCGATTGGGGAATCTGGTTTTCTTGCCAAAGGGATACCCCCACTTGGAATGCTCCTACCGCGTCTAGCCCCAGGCGGATTGCTCGCACTACCAGGTGATTTTCGTCCTCTGGCAACTGATCTTTGCCTTGCCCGCGCACATGAACCTGGGTTTTCCCCACAGTCGCCCGAAAACCAACTCGATCATAGAGGGAAACCGCCAGCCCCATACAGTCGTATCCGGGACCTAAATTAGCCGAGGTGGCGGGAACTTTGACTTCCGCTTCATCCTTTACGATTCGCATATCGCTATTTTAGTTCCCGCTATTTCAGGTCGAGGGCATGCAGGGCAGCCTCGAGGGTGGGCGCGATTACCTGCGGATTGATATCCCGCTCCCCCAGCGCGGTGGCAGTGTCCTTTAGACCATTGCCGGTAACGGTACAAACAATAGTCGCGTCCTCAGGCACTTTCCCCTGGCTGGCAGCTTGTAAAAGTCCGGCTATCGAGGCCGCCGAGGCGGGCTCTACGAAGATCCCGGTACTGGCCGCGAGCCGCGCCTGTGCCGCCAAAATAGCTTCGTCTGTGACTGCGGTGATGAAACCGTGAGAATCATCCCGCGCCGCCGATGCATAATCCCAGGAGGCGGGGTTACCAATCCGGATGGCGGTGGCTACCGTTTCCGGGTTGTCAATCGGGTGTCCGGCTACGAAGGGAGCTGCCCCTTTGGCCTGGATACCCCACATTTGCGGTACTTTACTAGCGCGTGCCTGCCCGAGTTTAGTTTCTTTTTCTAAAGAGGCCGCGGTGCGCCGACCAGCGTATTCGTTGTACCCCATCCAATAGGCCGAGATGTTTCCGGCGTTTCCTACTGGTAGTACGTGAATATCAGGGGCATCCCCCAGGAAGTCAACGATTTCGAAGGCCGCGGTCTTTTGGCCCTGCAGGCGGTAGGGATTAATCGAATTAACCAGGGCTACCGGATAGCTTTCGGTGAGCTGGCGGGTAATGGTTAGGCACTGGTCAAAGTTTCCGTCTACTGCCACTAACCGCGCGCCATGCACAATCGCCTGGGCAAGTTTACCGGCAGCGATTTTCCCCGCAGGTAGGATCACCGCGCATTCCAAGCCGGCTTTCGCCGAATAGGCGGCCGCCGAAGCAGAAGTGTTTCCGGTAGAGGCACAGGCCACCATTTTTTGCCCGCTAGAGACCACTTTGGTGATGGCCATGGTCATCCCGCGATCTTTAAAAGAGCCGGTGGGGTTCACACCCTCGACTTTGATATAGACTTTCGCCCCTACTTCATTAGACAGATCATCCGAATAAACCAGCGGAGTGCCACCTTCCTGTAAGGTGACGATTTCTTCTTCGTCCTTTACCGGGAGCCAATCACGGTATTCGTTGATTATTCCCTGCCAAAGATGCGCCATTTTTTAGCCCTCCATACTGATTACTTGGATTACCCGGCTCACCGGCTGTGCGGCTTCCAAATCTTTTACTGTTAAGTCTATGGCGTCCGCCCGCGCCCAGGCAGTCGATAGGGAAACTACCGCTTTACCGGATTCGCTGTCATTGCTTTGACGCACCTGCTCTATCGAGATTCCGCGCCGGGCAAAAATCCCCGCTACCTCGGCTAATACCCCGGTTGCGTCCTCTACCTCTAGGCGGATGCTGTACTTAGAACGCACTTGTCCGGCCGGCATTTGCGGCAAGTCGGCATAGGAAGATTCGCGGGGTGCGGCACCCCCAGATACCAGGTGGAACGCGGCGGCGACCACGTCCGAAAGCACTGCCGAGGCGGTCTGTACCCCGCCGGCGCCTTGACCGTAGAACATTAGTCTGCCCGCGGCCTCAGCATCAATCACAATCGCGTTAAAGGCTCCCGCGATGTTTGCCAGCGGATTTTCTGGTTTCACCAATACCGGCTCTACCCGGCAAGATACACATTCGCGTCCTTGTTCATCTTGCGCCAACTGCGCAATGGCCAGCAGTTTAATAGTGTGCCCGGATTCCTTCGCATCTTGAATATCGTCAGCGGTGATATGGCGAATTCCCTTCACCGCTACTTGATCTAGGGAAACCCGAGTATGGAAAGCCAACTGCGCAAGCAGGGCGCATTTGGCGGCGGCATCTAGCCCATCAATATCGGCAGTCGGGTCAGCTTCGGCATAGCCCAGTTCTTGTGCGGTAGAAAGCGCCTGGTCAAATGACCATCCTTTCTTTTCCATCTGGTCAAGCATGTAGTTGGTGGTGCCATTAACGATTCCTTGCACCACCTCGACGCGATCCCCCGCCAGAGATTCCCGCAGACCATAGACTACCGGGATGGCGCCCGCTACTGCGGCCTCATAGTAAAGGTCGGCTTCCCGCTCGCGAGAGAGATCAAAAAGTTCCGGGCCGTGTTGCGCCAGCAGCGCTTTATTGCCGGTGACCACGGATTTTCCGGCTTCGAGGGCGCGGGTAATGTAGGTGCGTGCCGGCTCGATTCCCCCGATTAGTTCAATCACCAGGTCCGCTTGGTCAATCAAGGGTTCCGCCTGGTCGGTGAGCAGATCGCGGCTAATAAAATCGGGGCGCGGGGCAGCCAAATTATTTACACAAATACCGATAATCTCCAGGTTGGCTCCACACCTAGCCTGATAATCGGCAGCGCGCTCTTGCAGTAGGCGCACTACCTGGGCGCCCACGGTTCCGCACCCGAGGACTGCTATTTTCACCGCTTGCTTCATTTCTCACCCTTTTCGTCGCATCCAGCAGGGCGTATTTTCCTGCCGGGGCTTTCTACTCTAGCGGTTATTTGTGGCTGGGCGCGTTCGAGATTTTTCACTGAGATAGACCGCGCGCTCCAGTATCAAGTCGCAGCAGGTCAGCAACGGTTTCTCGCGCAATGATGTAGCGCGGGGGTGTTTTACAGCTAAGCCCCACCACCCCGGGGCGAGGCACCAGATTGTAGTTCGAGGCCATCGCCCTCCCGTAGGCTCCAGTAGCCGGAATCACCAGTAAATCACCAGCACAAATATCAGCAGGCAGGGCAATCTCAGGCACTAAAATATCCCCGGATTCGCAATGCATTCCCACTACCCGGCAGCTGACCGCAGGCGCATCCGACACCCGTGAGGCCAAAGTGGCCACATATCCGGCGTCATAGAGGGCGGGGCGAATATTGTCGCTCATGCCGCCATCTACGCTCACGTATTTGCGGATGCTGCCGTCCTCTAGCTGCACGTCTTTAACCGTCCCCACCTGGTACAGACTGACGCATACCGGACCGGCCAACCAACGTCCGGGTTCAATCGAAATATGAGGAATATCGGTGCCCGCCTGCTGGCAGGCTCTCTTTACCGAGGCCGCCAGAGAGCGCGCATATTCACTGGCGGTAGGCACTTCCTCCCCCTGATAGGAGATAGCTAAGCCCCCACCCAGGTCAACTTCGGGGACGGCCTCACCTAGTTTTTGCACCTGGGCGCGGAATGCCAGCAGTCTTTCCGCTGCCACCTGGAAGGATTCTAAATCTTTGATTTGGGAGCCGATATGGGAATGCAGCCCCACCAGGCGCAGATTTGGGGCGGCAATAATTTTCTTTACCGCCTGGAGGGCAGCTCCAGATGCCAGGGAGAGGCCAAATTTTTGGTCTTCGTGGGCGGTGGCGATAAAACTGTGCCCCCCAGCGTGGACACCGGTGGTCACCCGCACCATCACCGGAGCAGTCATGTTTTCGCTCTCGCTCAGAGACTGCAAAAGGTCGATTTCAGGTAGGGAATCTACGATGATCCGTCCGATGCCGCTTCGTAGTGCCAGCCGCAAGCATTCAAGGGATTTATTGTTCCCGTGCAGCCCGATTTTCTTAGGTTCAGCCCCCATCGCCGGATCAAGCGCCACCGTAAGTTCTCCCAGGCTGGCGGTGTCGATTCCCATCCCCGCCCTGGTGATGGCATCACCTAAAGCGGTGCACAGGAAAGCCTTCCCCGCGTAGTAGACGCTGGCACCGGAAAATCCGTAACCTTCCCAAAACTCTTCGGCCATCGCCGAGGCAATAGTTTGGGCGCGGGCAGCAAAATCATCCAAGTCAAACAGGTAGGAGGGGGTGCCGAAACCCTGAGCCAGCTCAGTTACTTTTTGTCCGGCAAAAGATAGCTGTCCATCATCCTCCCGCTTGGCTCCCCAAGGCCAAAGCACGGGATTTTCCGCAGGTTCGGGACAAGTGAGCATCGGTAACCTCTCAAGCATCTAGGTATCTTCCCTTAAAGTATCGCCAAGCCGATAAAAGCTTGCAAAACCTTGCCCGCAGGCTGGGTAAAATCGGGAACGTGTAAAAAATTCGCCGATTTTTTTACACGTTCCCTTGATATGTAAAACTGCTTTACATATTTGAGCGAACTAGCGTCTTGTTAGAGTTGGCGCAGATAGACAAGCTCACGAGCTTCACCAAATATGCGATTCCAATTGCTGGGCTTGGTCGCGTCTGACATAAATTACGGCAATGATATTGACTTCCTTAGTATCATCATTGACCCAAAAGTAAATGTAATAATTTTTCACCCGAATTTTGCGGAAACCCATATCACGCCAAGGCTTCTCTTCGATTAGTTTCACCCGATAGGGCATAAATGACAGCGTGGATATTTCTTTTTGCAACAGTTCCAATAGTTTTTTCGCGATTTCAGGCTCTCGCAGGTCTACAGCAATATAGTCCCTAATGAGCCTCAGGTGTTGTCGCGCCTGTGCGGTAAAGCGGATTGCATACTGATCCATCACAGATTTTTGCCCAAATCGTCGAATACTTCGTCAATACCGTAGGAGTCACCTGATAGAGCTTGGGAGTACCCCGCGCTCATCAGGGCGTTAAACTTTTTCTCGTCCAGAGCATCACGAGATGGGAGCTCACTAGGGATAGTAAGGGGAAAAGGAATCCCATTGTGCATGATGATTTGCCGATAAAACATATCAATCGCGGTCGCGCGAGAAACCCCCATAGTATCCAAGATTTCTTCGGCCTTAGCCTTCACGTTTTCCTGAATACGAACATTCACGCTTGCGGATTTCACAGCGACCATCCCCCTTCTTTCACCCACGCAACCAATATACTGCGTATGTATCGCATATCGCAACACTTGCGCAAAATAGAGTTCCTACCCAGAGAACTAGGCGATACTGGTGGAAATAACCATTCCAAACACATGTCTTATGGTTATAAGGGACTTCACGTCAACCTATTCGTTTTCCCGATATGTAAAACTGCTTTACATATAAGTCGCGAGCGGCAGGTGTCTCTACTGCGTACCAGGGTTAGTGGCAGTTAGCGACTCCCCTGCGGGCTTGAGGTTTTTACCGCGGTCAGGAAGTGGTGGCGGCTTGGTAGAGGGTGAACAGGTGGGCGGTGATTTTGCTTTCGTCACCGGCAAAGTTCACCCCGTAGGCAGCTTCTACTGCCCGATCTAGCTGGGCGTGCGCCCGGGTTAACTCCGGATAGAGGAAATCATTGTCCGGGTCATACAGCTCCGCCAAGGTAGCTGGGGCATAGACTTTCCGCTTTTCGAGGACGAGGGCGGCGGCCTCCTCAATTGCTCGTTTTTGCTGCGGCGTAGGGTCTGGCCAAATAAAAGTGTTATAAACCAGAGTATTCGTATAGCGATACCGCATCTCTAAACGGCCTGCGACTGCCCGCATCCAGGCGTTATGGAACTGGGAAGAGAGGATACCGAAATGGTAAATATCAGCGGTGGGAACGAAGTACAGCATGTCTCCCGGAATCATCCCATCAGTCACAAAGCCAATCGGTATATAGTGTCTACGCTCTGAGGACACCTTTGGGAACCCGAGATAGGTTCCGTCTCGGAATTTTCCACAGGGACGCAACAGGTGGGGACGATCAGCCAACTTATAGGCATCACCCGTCGGGATTTGCTGTTCACGCCAGGCGCGGCAAGCCTCAATATGTTTGCGCACTTCCGGCACTTTTTTCAGTTCCGCTCCGGTAATCTGCGGTAACCACAGGCAATAACGGTCGATGCCTTTAATAAATTCTGCTCCCATAGAAAAGGGACGAACCCACTTTTCGGCTGCCGGCTCTTTAGCTAGTAGCTCGTCGCGTTGCTGGGCAGAAAGCAATAGATTTTGGCCGTCAGCAGGTTTGAATCCCTGCGCCATTCCTGGCACATCAGAAAGCGGTTTCATCTGTTTGTCCACAAACACATCCGGGGCGTCTGTCAGATAGCCGTTAATATGTCCTACCTGCTGACGGCGGGATTCTCCCTCTTTAGGGTGCTCAAAAAGATATTTCGGTTCGTCATCCTGATAAGAAAACCCGATAATCACCACGTGTACATGGGCTTGATTCTCGGCTTCGTTGTCCCAGACGAAACTGCGATGGGCGAAGTTAATGCGAATCCCTTGCTCAAATAGCGGTCGCCATAGCGGGGTAACCTGCTGTCCTTGGCAAATACTGTTGGTAGATACGAAGGCGGCCCGAATCTCGGTGCCTTGCATATAATTGGCGGCTTTCTGGTACCAGCAGGCCACATAGTCCAGCACCCCCCCCCGCTTACCAAATAGGTCTGCCCGATCCTGCTTTTGCTCCGCGGTGTGGTTCGAATAGCCAATAAAGGGAGGGTTACTAATTAAATATGAACACTTTTCCGCAGGTAGCAGCTGCTCCCAGTCCATGCGGACCGCGTTTGCCAGCACAATATTGGAGTCATCGTGCAGCGGTAAATCCGCTACTTCCCGCTGCAAAATCGCGGCTGTTTCCCCATTAGCCTGCAGCTCGGCAATCCACAGCGCGGTACGCGCCACCGCGACCGCAAAATCATTAATCTCAATCCCGTAGAACTGTCCCAGATTCACTTTTATCTGGTTGGTAGTGGCGCCCTCCTGCTCGAACTCCCAAGCCTGTTGCCCCCGCTCTAGCTCCGCAATCACCTGGTTTTCCAGGCGTCGCACCTCAATATAGGTTTCGGTTAAGAAGTTCCCGGACCCGCAGGCGCTATCCATCCAGGTCAAACTGGCCAAACGGTTTTGGAAAGCCCGCAGTTTCGCCCGCCGTGACCTATCGGAAATCCCGGGATCAGACAGGATCCCCTCTAGTTGATTCTTTAAACCGTCAAGGAAAAGCGGATCGATTACCCGGTGGATATTTTCTGGGCTGGTGTAGTGCATCCCTCCGCTGCGGCGAGTTTCCGGATTCAAAGTCGACTCAAATACGCCCCCGAAAACGGTAGGAGAAATCTGTGACCAGTCGGTTCCTTGCGATACCTCGTTAAGCAGCAGGTCGCGTAACTCCGCGGTGAAGTTCGGAATCTCTAAACTTCGTCCCGGTTCAACCGCAAACGAAGAGGGAAATGTGCTCTCCCCGCCTTCTTCATCCGAACTTTCCCCAGCACCCTTTAAGTGAGGAGCGCCGGCAGCGGAGTCCCGAAACAGTCCCCCATTCACATAGGGGAAAACCGCGAGTTCTTCCTCCAGATAGGGATCCCGCTGCTCAAGTGGAGTATCTAGCACTTTAAACAGGCGTTGCAGCGCCACCCGAGTTTGGGAGGCGGTAAAACCTCGCAGGTAACGCAGCAACGCGTCCTTACCAAAAAGCCCCGCGTCCTCGGCAAAAAGACAGAACACCAAGCGCACACACAGCACATTCAGACAGTGCTGCGACCAGGGAGAATCGGGGTCTTGGTATTGCACCAGCAACCCGCGATGCAGCTTTCCTATCAGTTCCCCGGCACGGATAGAAACTTGGCGTTCCTTCTCCGTGCGAGAATATGCCGGGTCAATCAAAAAATCCAGCAGATAGGACTGTTCAGGCAGTTCCGTTAAGGAAAATTCAATAAAATCGCCGGCCGGATCATCTTTATTGAGGTCATGAATCCGGAAATGCTCGAAGTTACAAACAATAATAAAGTCTGGGCGTTGCCGATTCGGCAGCGCATCGGCATAACGTTTAGCCTGTTCAAACGGGGTAACTATCTGCCCCTGACGCAGCTCACCCCCATCTAGGTTTACGCCAGAAGATTTTTGTTCCACGATGGTGCGCGCTGATGGAATCACCACGTCAATAAATCCGCGAGTCCGGGTGCGCTGCTCAAAACGGCACTTAGTGGAAACTTCGCGCATCCCCAGCACGTCTTGCAGCAGGGAGAGCCAAAAGCTGTGGGTTTCGCCCTTTTCGTAGCCGCGACCTGTCCACTGTTGCACGAAATGCTCCGCTGCCCGCCGCCGGCTGCCTACTTCACTCACCGCATACCCTTCTTGGTGAAATTGTTACTTATCAGTCACCTTACCTTGAATTAGCAATCGTTCCCGGCTCTCTCAGAGCTACAGCCATAAACGACGTACCCTACGTATATTGAACGCATGCTGGGACTGGTGCCTCACTTATTTTGAGCGCGTCGAGAAGGTCGTACTTAGCTTTGGCAAACGAGGAATTCACCTTGATTTATTAGCAGATTATTGAAGGACTTTCGCGCGGGTACTACAAACAGCAAGGGAGCAGGTAGCTGGTTCCATAGTTCTAGTGATAGCCACCAAATATCTGACAGACGAGTTGAAAGTTATTTTCTTCGAATTGTTCACTGCCGGTTATCAACTATCTGCCTCTATCGAGGTTTTCTCTGCCGGTTCACTAAGCTCCATCGCCTAAAACATGTGGTATACCTGGCAAGTGGACTTTTGGAATAACTTTAAACGCTTGTTGCCGGGAGTAGCCTACGCGTGCGTAGTCGCCGGTATCGCCTGGCTGATTAACCTGTTTATCCCCCTGCTGTCATCGATGCTGGTGGCGATCCTGCTGGGGGTAGCAGTCCGTAACACTAAGCTAATTCCGGCTGTCTGCGAACCCGGAATCGCTTTTTCCGCGAAGACTATTCTGCGCGCCGGGGTGGTGCTGCTTGGTTTTCGACTATCGCTACCGGCTATTGCCGCGCTAGGTACTGGCGCGATTGTGACTATCATCTGCGCGGTTGCGGTAACTATGGTGGCGGGTTACTTGCTGACTTACTTTATGCGGGTCAGTCACGCCACTGGGATTCTCACTACCTCGGGTACGGCTATTTGTGGAGCGTCTGCCGTTGCCGGTATCTCCCCAGTGGTGTCTGCCCGCAGTCGCGAGGACGCCGATGACGCGGTCGCCACCGCTATCGCTTGCGTTACCCTATTTGGGACGATTTCCCTCGTTGCTTTGCCGGCTGCCGCCCACGCACTGCACCTGTCCCCCACCCAAGCTGCCGTCTGGCTGGGTGCTTCCATTCATGAGGTCGGCCAGGTAGTGGCGGCAGCAAATATTTACGACCCGGCGATCTCTGATTTGGCCACGGCCACCAAGCTTGGGCGCGTGGCCTGCCTGGCGGTCGTAGTGGCGATTGTGGGGATTATCGAGCGGCGCGTGGTGCAAGTACGCCATGAACAGGCACAAAAAGCTAGCTCTGGCAAGCGCCCGCCGCTGATTCCCGGATTTGTTGTGGGGTTTCTGGTCGCAGTCGCGCTGGCCTCAGTGTTTGCCGGTATTTCCACTGTCAATAACGTTTTCAGTATCCTAGGGGGCACAGTAGCTACTTTGTTGCTCACCGTAGCGATGGGCGCAATGGGGGCGGGGGTAAACTTACGCAACGTTATAAAATCCGGAGGGCGCGCCCTCATCCTCGGAATAATCCTGAGTGTCCTAATCGCCGCAGTCTCGCTAGGGACGGTACTTGTATTCGTCGAGTAGGAAACACCTGGTGGTGCATTGGTTCCAAAGCGATACGGAACGGATCACCATCGTTTCGGGCAGGCAAACATGTTGAAAACTAGCTAGTGAGCACTTCCTTGTTGAGCGCCAGATTATCCAGAAGAAGAAGTTACACACTTGGCGAGGTGATGATTTTTGGCCAGGGTTGGCCATGTAACTTGCTCAGTTAACGCTAATTCTGGCAACACTTGGAGGTGTGCTGCTGAGTGGCCTACTTATGCGGGTCGTCCAAGAGGTCGAACCCGAAAAGAATCCGGTCTTTAACTGACTCCAATATTGCGTCCACCGTATAAACTTCCCTGAAGAGTTGCTTCGTAAAAACCTTGTTGGGCGCGCCCTCCGCATAAATCTTGCCTTCGTGGAGGACGACAATGTGATCCGCAAAACGCTCAATGAGGTCGATCTGGTGCAGGGTAACCACAGTTGTGATGTGCCGAGCCACGGTTAGTGATTTTATCTGCTGCAGAATACGGTACTGATTTTCTAGATCGAGTGCTGACGTAGGTTCGTCAAGAAGAAGGACATCAGGGTTTTTCACCATTGCCTGGCCTATGAATACCTTTTGACGTTGACCGCCGGACAGGTTTCTGATGGCAACGTTTTTGAGGGGCTGCAGTTCAAGCATGTCTAAGATCTCGTTAACATCGTCAACATCCTGTTGCGCAGTCCGCAACCCGAGTTTCGCTACCTTTCCTATCAACACGGTCTCGAACACCGAAAACGGCAAATCGGCCTCGGTATGCTGGTTGAGATATGACATCGTACCGACGGCCTCAATCGACTTTGCCGTGCCCGGGCGCGGCTTCTCCCTGCTCGAATGCACAATCGCCTTCATCAGCGTGGTTTTCCCAGCGCCATTGCGGCCCATAAATACGGTGACCTGACCAGGTTTCGCCTGGAAACTAATACCATCGATGATTCGGCGACTGCCATAGTTAAACGAGAAATCACTGACATTAATCACGTTCTACACCTATCGTTGACGCCGCTGGCTAACTAGGGCATACACCAAGAATGGGATGCCGATAATGGAACTGATGATGCCGATTGGCACAACCACACCGGGAACAATCAGCTTGGAAACAATCGAAGAGAAAAGCAGAATCATTGCGCCAAGAATCGCAGAACCGGTCAAATAGAATCGCTGATCCTCAGACACGAGCCTTCGTGCCAAGTGCGGCGCCGCCAGCCCGATAAAACCAATTTTCCCGCAAAAACTCACCGCCAGTGCTGTGAGCACTGATGCCGATATCAGCGACACAATTTTTACTCGTTGGACTGGCACCCCAAGCGCATCCGCACGTGCTTCACCGAACTTCAACGCTGTGAGATTCCATGCATTGCGCAAGAGCACGGCAAATACTATGACGAACACTGAAAGCATTATCCAGCCTTGAGTATACGAGCCGCGAGTGAGGCCACCCATGGTCCAGAAGACAATATACGAAAGGCTTTCTTCTGAGGCACGGTATTGAATCAACGACAAAAATGCGTCGAATAGAAAATTCAGCGCAATACCAGCGAGTACCAGCGAAGAGTTGCTCATCGCAATGTACTTTCCCACCGCGAAGATCACGAACACCGAAAGGAGCGCCACAAGTAGCGCGCCACCGGTGACGAACACCATCGGCACTGCCATCACAAATACAATTGCCGCCCCCAAACTCGCTGCGGAAGAAACACCGAGAGTAAATGGAGAGGCCAGCGGGTTGTTCAATATTGTTTGCATTACCGCGCCGGCCAACCCAAGACTTAAGCCCACCCCGACTGCCATGAGAGCTGCGGGCATGCGTATTCGGAAGAATGCAATATGCTCGACTGTATTAGGGTCAAACACCACGGCCAGATTCGAGAGTGTGATCTTCGCAGGGCCAACACAAAGGTCAACCACAAACAGAGCGATGACCGCTAAAGCGGCAAGTACGATCCACAGCCCGCGCGGAAGATGCCGCACTTTCGCACTACTCATACTTGATAAACCATGTCCCCTGGTACTTAATAGGCATGAACTTGTCGAAGTACTCCTTGATTAACGCATCCGGATCGAGATCATCGAATTCCTTTGGATGGAACAGTTTGGCAAGTCTTGCGTAGGAGTAAAAGTCAAGCATGTCACGGGTCAGCGGATGGCCGATCGCATATATCTCTTTGTTCTTTACTGCCTTTAGTTTGTCCCAGCCGTCACGTTCCAGGAAGGGGGCGATAGATGCCCGCGCTTCTTCCTTCGACACGGAGAAACCCATCTTCACTGAATCCGGCTGATCCGCCCACAGGGAACCCGAGAAGATAATTTTGTCTGGGTTACTTACCAGCACTTGTTCAGCGGAAAGCGGTTGCGCATCTTTTGCATCGAGAAACTGTTTTGCGATGTTATCGGCGCCAACATCCTCGAGGATTGCACCCCACATCGTTCCTGAGCCATAGGTGTTTCCAAATTCCTTTGGCCCACTCGACGTAGTTTCAAAATACACTGATTCAGATTTTTTAAGTTTCGCAGCACGCTTTTCTATGTCCCCGACGATGTCAGAATAGAACTTTGTGATTGCTTTTTCGTTCTTAGTTAGGCCGGTTGCCTCCGCGATGATCTTCGTGGATTTGATATGGTTTTTCAGGTCTTGCCCATGATAATCAATGTAGATAACTGGCAACCCTGATTTATCAGCGATAACGTCCATCTTTGCTTTTTGGGTAACAGGAGCGATGATTCCATCGACATTATCCGCCAGCAATTGCTCGGCGGTGAGCTGATCCTTTGTTGCATCACCAATTTTCGGGATATCAGCTAACTCCGGGTTGGCCTTGAGTAAGAGTGACCAGAGGTCTTGGCGGTTAGATTCCAGCCCCTTGTCCATTGCGCCAATCTTAGAAGTGTAGTTGTCTCGGTCGAGAGCCGCCATCGTCAAGAGAGGTCCGCCCGAGCCCGACAATTGAATAGCCGCCTTCTCAAGCGGTTTCTTCAATTTAACAGTATTGCCTGTAACATCCGTGATAGTTACGCCTTGGGACGCGGATGTTGTTGCCTGATCCGATTTAGAGGCAGAAGAGCTCCCTCCCGGAGCACCGCAGCCGGCCAGTGAACAGATCATTGCTACGCTGACAACGAGACTAGAAAATATTTTTCGTACGCTAAAGCTCATAACCACGACTTTCTTTCTAAATTTGGGTCGCACCACATCCGAGCAAAGAGTGGTTGAGGTGCGGTGGTGGACTCTAACCAAAGAATATTCAATCATTCGATTTAATACTTGATTAAAGCATGTTCCTTCCCTGGTGTCAATAATCTGACATACCTCACGCATTTCGGGTTAATACCGAAAACCCGAACGGTTTTCGCACCGTTCGGGTTCGCCGTGCCAGCAACACTTCGTGTTGCGCACCGTTTCCTCACCCGCACTAATAAAAACCGACGCGCCCGGAAAAAGATACACAAAATGGGCATTAGCCGCTGATTTTAGTGGTTTTGCTAGGGCTTTTAGGGTTTTGTACATGCTTTCACGAACTTCGACCCCGAGGTGCGGGGGCTAGGTTTTATCCGAATGGGTGCCGTGGAATCTGACTTCACGGTGTGAGCAAGGGGCGCGGCCGGTAAAAGATACGAGAGGGGCTTGACCAGCGAAGCCGGTCACGGGGTCCCCGGAGTGCTTTTACCGTGCCAGACCCGCAGCGCACTTTAAAACCACTGGCGCGGGCGAATGCTCAACCCGCGTTCGCAACCTCCCCGCGCCAGCCCTCGCGGGTTCGATTCCCTCAGCTTATAAAATGTTGGAGCCCCAGGATAAACCTGGGGCTCCAACATTTTAGTTATGTAGCTGCTGAAGATGATACAAAATGTTCGGCTCGAGGGCGACGGTGCAAGCAGGCTTTTCCGCCTGATAACAAGCCAAAATGCCGATTACGGACCTGAGCCGGGAGGCATTGGTTTGGTCGCAAATGATCGGAGCACATCACTAATGGATTATCTGTCTACGAATTTTGGAGCGGGCTTTACCCCGCGAAAGCCGTGCCGCGAAAAAGTTACTCCTCCCGCGCAAAGGTTGCTCCACATTCTTCTGCCGGATCATTGATTCTTCCGTAGTAGACGCAGACGGCATCATTGTATTCACTTTCCGTGACGGATTGTCATTCTCGTGGTGAAGCTGACGGGAGTACAGGATTTAGATTAAGGCGATGACCGTGCCAGTGGTCAATCAGCCAACGGTCGTGACTGGCGATAATCCACATTACCTGGCCAATTGTCTGGTATTTCATCAAACCCAAAGCTCGTTGACAGTTTATCTTGGGGCAAGAATAGATGCTTGTATAAGCTATATTAGCAGTCAGATATATTTTGGAGGAAGTCATAAAATGTCCATCAATAACATAAATAACTCTGGCGATGGAAACATTTTCAATCAAAATATTGGTGGCAAATCCATATATGACCTCTTTGATATTGATGACCTAGCGTACGAATGGTGTCACAGAAAAAATGTTGTTACCAAGACTCGTAAATCACGGGTTAAAAGTTCAATTTTGAAGATTGTTCTCGGCTTGGTTCTACTGGGGGTATGTCTTTTCGTTGCTTTTTCTGAAGGCGCCGTCGACAGTATTCCAGCATTCTTTTCCTTCTTAGGAGAGCTGTCAAAAGAAGCCATCATCACAATACTAACTTTTATAGTGGGAGCTTTTGCAACGCTGGTGGGAAGCTCAGATGCTTGCCACCGCAGCGATGCTGAGAAAAGAAATAGGGAGACTATGGATCTGATCGCACGTCGCGTAATTGATCTTAATTTCTCAACGAGACAGTGGAAGAATGCCAAGAAAAGAGCGGAAAACTTGTGGTATAAAAACGTGTAACCAATCTGGTAAATCTAAAGTTCACTGCTTTAGAATATTCTCTCGAAATAAAAATTTGTGTACCCAGGCTATTGACTTTTGTACCCGCCCAGCACTCTGTACCAAAATGGGTGTTCTCTTGTTTTGTCGTATAGGGCGGTTTTTCCTTGGCAGCGCTGGTTTCTGCTGCGGTCGCGGAACATAGTAGCAGGTCGTTCTGATTTTCCAGGCAATTTGTAACCGGATTAAAACCACCCAAGTGAGAACTTTTCATGCGGAGAACACGCCGCAAGCTCTTAATCGCTACCACCGGCTTAGACTACGTTCCTTTTGAATCTAACAAATCCAACCAAAACCGAAATCACGGGATACGCTATAGCAGCACAAAATAGGAGTGGATAGTTCAATGTGCCTGTCATCACAGGATCTTGTGTAATCAAGTATCCGTAAACATTGTTGGGCAGCCAAGAACTGATTGTCTTTGAAATGTCTAGCGGTATAAGACCAAATACAATAGGAGCTATCAGGCTTATCGCAATATATGATCCGATCGCGGAAGCAGCATGGCGAAAGATAAACGCCAATCCACCCGCAAACAACACACTAGTAGCCAAATTGAAACACGCGACTAGGATCTGCCTCCAAACTGTAGCATCAGCTAGAGTGATCGTGTATGGCGTGTCATGTGATACTAAGATGCCTTCGAGAGGAATAATCGCCATTAGAATTACAAAGAATGTTGATAGCGAAAACGCTAGTGGCCAAAAAAGTTTAGA
Organism: Varibaculum prostatecancerukia; assembly: GCF_943169825.2. Taxonomy (NCBI): domain Bacteria; kingdom Bacillati; phylum Actinomycetota; class Actinomycetes; order Actinomycetales; family Actinomycetaceae; genus Varibaculum; species Varibaculum prostatecancerukia. Next base: position 346,950 of record NZ_OW968402.1, on the reverse strand, counting down.
TGCGATAAACCTTGCAGGTCGACGACTTGCCCCGAAAGTGGTATAGATAAAACCAGAACCCCACTCGGCACAAATGTAGGCGATTATTGCAGCTCCAAAAAAGATGGCTTTGACGAAGCCCTCGTTGGTCGCCTCATCGAGCGCATTACCATCGAGGAGGGGAGAATCAAGGTGCAGTTCAAGTCAGGGGTGGAGATGAATGCATAAACAATCAGATTTAAAAGATAGCCGACTCAAGTCAATTACTGCATTATCGACTCTTACTAGTATGCTTCTTTTTTAGCGCCTGTAATTCTGAAACCATCGCTTGAACTGAGTCTCGCAAGAACTCGCGGTCAACTATATTGTCTATGAGGAGCTTCGCTTTTGTTCCTTCTAAGACAGCTCTTTCTTTGCATCCGGCATCATTGTAGGCATTGAACACACCATGCAAATTTATGCATAAAGAAGAAGAGGATCTCGGTATTTGGACTTGACGAATCCAATTCTTTAATCCCTAGTTTTTATGATACAGGAACTTTTATATTCTCATAATAGTTCCAGCCTATATGTTGAATTTGCTGTGTGTAGTACATTTTAAAAATACCTGCTTATCTACTTCACAGAATATACTTTCTAATTTGAGATAAACTATCAAATTGATTTTTGCAATTAAAATTTATACCATAGAATTCTAACCTAAAAAATTCTAACCTAAATTCATTGGCTAAAGCTAAATCAGATATAGAATTTCCAATATAAATAGAGCTTTCCAAATCAATATCAGGATACTTATTAAGAGCTTGAACGATCAAACCCGGTGAGGGTTTATGGCAATTGCATTTACTTTTCCTGCTATGTGGGCAGCGAAATATATCTAATATTTCTATATTTTCTTTCCTCAATGCGGCTATTAACTTATCATTAAATTCTTCATAATGTGAATATGAAATATACCCTTCCCCTATAATTGGTTGGTAATAATTATTAATTCATATCCTTTTTCTTTTAAATAAGTTAGTCCATCCACTGTGCCTGGTAGGATTTCGGGAGTCCTTTTATCAAACCATTCATTATCAGGATAATCTTTATTTAACGTTCCATCTCTATCTAAAAAAGCGACTTTCAAAATATGCCTCCTATAAAAAGTTTCTATGTGACAATCATAGAGCTATAGTTCATTAATCGTTTCAGTAACTGACATATCACGAATCCGCTTTGTCGGGGAATATACAGCTGCAATTGTCGCTAGTGAGACAAACAAAAGAATGATGCCTAGAGAGAGAATTGGGAATTGCCATACCGCAGATGGAAAATGCTGAATAATAAGGAAATCGTACAGCATTTTGTTAATTGGCAAACCAAAAACACAACCGGATAGGCACCCTAAAAGGGCATAAGTGAGCGCTTCAAAAATAATCATTTTCGTCATTTGCTGTCCATCCATTCCTACTGCACGCATCATCCCATACTGTTTTGTGCGAGCAGATACGCTCATGGAAATACTATTGATGATATTCATCACTGTTACTAGTGCAATAACAGCCAAAAACGCATAGATACAAAAGACAAAAGCTACATAGGTTCCCGTGGTGCGTTCGTTGCGCTTATCCTGAAAGCTGTATGCCTTACCTACATAATTATGGATTGTCTGAATATCCTTATCCGTAGCATCTGCTGTTGTCTGTATTAACACGAGAGAATACTTTTCATTTCCTGTTAGACGAACAAACGTATCATCAGAGGTAATCAACGTGAGTTTTCCGTTTGTCAATCCGTTATCGCTAAATGGATCATTCTTTAACAATCCAGCTATTGTGAGAGTTTTCTCTCCAATTTGAACCGTATCGCCGATTTTCCATGTGCTGTTCTGGTCAGATGTTGCTAAAACAGAGTCGCTGTCTCCATATACTTTTGATAGATCGCTCCCAGTTTTTAAAGCACTGTCTTTTTTCAGACATTGCAGATCAAAATTATCATAAGAAATCAAATCAACTGTACTCAGAGAGTGACTATCGCCGTTCACTTTGGCAGGAATATCAAATGCACTGCGACGACCGTAAACTTCCTTGACCCCATCCATTCTACGAATAGATGCGAGCAGTTCTTTAGGAATAGAATTGCCATCAGTGCTTGCGATATCAATATCTGATGTGGCAGCTGACTGAGGTATCAGGTAGTTAACAAAACTGACTAGGACAGAGAAACTTAAAAATAAGATGATGCTAAGTGCAAAAGAGCTTGTCATCAAGAACAGATTCTTTTTCCTAGTGATTGCATGATTAATCCCGAGAGCCGCTTCAATTTTTCTACATCTTATATATGATGCACAACGTGTTGTTTTCTCATGATTTGCATTTCCTGATACTGCCGTAATAGGCGATACTTTTGCAGCGCATTTTGCCGGAGCATGCGCAGCGATAAGTACAGTAGTTAGGCCTAAAATAATACCGCTGGCAATACCCAAAACGCTGATGCCAAAAAGAGGAATATGAGAGAACTCTCCTCTCACTATAAAGTGTAAGGCTGCGCATAGTATCCATGTAGCAACAACCCCTAAGGCAAGTCCGATAGGTATAGCCTTTTTGCACCAGCTTAAAGCTTCCAAACGGACAAACTGTGTAATCTGCTGTTTACTCATTCCAATACAGCGCATCATTCCAAAAAACTTGGTTCTTTGTGCGACGCTACTACTCATTGTGCTGGAAATCATCAAAACGCCTGCAATTAAAATTAGCAGAAACAGAACAGTCGCGACAGAAAGAAGAGTTTGTCCCATTGAGCTGGTAAGAATATCTAGAACAGAGATACTCCCATGCTTACTAGACAGTCTTTCTTGTTCCATTCGTAAGCCCATTTCGACCATGCTAAATACAGCAGTTACCATAAACACTGCAAGAGCAATGCAAAATAGTGTCATGCGATTTCGTCTGTGGTGCGCTTTGGCTGAGATCGGGATAAGACTGAGATAACTTTTCATTCACGGCACCTCCCAAAATCTGTCAATGCACCATCAGATACCTGTAAAATGCGGTCTGCGACCTGGGATATGCTTTTGCTGTGAGTAATCATGATAATTGTTTGCTCATATTTTCTGGATGCTTCTTTCAAGAAAGCAATGACTTCACTAGTGTTTTGAGTATCCAGATTTCCAGTTGGCTCGTCTGCTAGTATAAGAGCAGGGCGTGTAATTAACGCGCGTCCAATAGCAACACGTTGTTGCTGTCCACCAGAAAGTTGATTGGGAAGATGATCGCGCCGCGCAGACAGTTTTAATATCGAAAGCAAATCTTCCAGAAAATTTTTGTCGGGTTTTTGATAATCTAACAACACTGGGAAAATGATATTCTGTTCGACTGTTAACTCTGGAATCAAGTTGAAGCTTTGAAAAATAAAGCCGATATTTCTACGACGAAATACAGTCAAGTTACGGTCTTTCATGGCAAAAATATCCTTGCCATCAATAAACACTTTGCCTGAAGTTGGAGTATCCAACGCGCCAATCAGGTTCAGTAGAGTACTTTTGCCAGAGCCAGATTCACCAACCACAGCAACAAATTCACCTTTTGGAACGGAAAAAGTAGCATCTTTTAATGCATGAACAGCAGTCTCACCATTTCCATAGGTTTTTGATAGGTTTTGCACTTCTAGTAAGCTCACTGTATTAACACCCCTTTCTGCTTTCATATAGAAAGAGTATTACGTGAACCCTACAGCTAAATGACTTTTTTCCTACAAATTTGTAGGAATCAATAAATTGATTATGAATATTGTTTCTTTGCCTAAGTCACTATCTACTTCTATTGTTCCGCTATGAGCTTCTATGATCGCTTTCGTAAGAGGAAGTCCTAATCCAACACCCTGTGTATCTTTTGAAAAGCGGCTACGATAAAATCGCTTAAAAATGTGGGGGAGATCTTCTGAGTGTATGCCACTTCCGTTATCTCTTATCATAATTTGCACCATTGATAATGACTTGCGCCATGAAATTTCGATGGTACTTCCTGCTGTTGTATGATCCAAAGCATTTTTAACAACATTACTGATTGCCTCCATAAGCCAATATGGATCACAAAGCAGGATGGTAGCAGTATCGTGTTCAATAAAATTTAAAATTTTATTTTGTTGCTGTGCTTGAAATGCAAAACGTTGCTGGATTTGCTTCATTATGTCATCAATATAGTGTTTACTTTTGTCAAAAATAATTATTCCAGCATCTAATTTCGCAATCGTTAAAAGATTTTTGACGAGAATTTCTATACGGTAGAGCTCTTGTTCAGAAAGATCTGTAAATTTTTTAATTGTCGGGGAATTCACTGTTTCTTCTTTTAGAATTCCATTGTATATGTTCAGCGCTGCAAGAGGTGTTTTTAGTTGATGAGAAATATTTGATATAGTATTTTTTAAAGAAATCTTTGCTTTTTCCTCATTTTCCGCGCGAGAATTTAAGATTGTAGCCAAAGTATTTATCTCATGGAATAGCTGGTACAGTTCACCCTCATCATCGCAGCTAATTCTGGCATTGTGGTTACCCGAAATATACTCTCGTATCTGTGTCACTGCATTTTCCATAATTTTCTCCTGTTTTCTAAAATAGAAATACAGAAAAATTAAAATCAAAAATCCCATTAAAATTGTAGAGATCAATATATGTAATACTGCGAACTCCCACTGCATAATGACAGCAGCAATAGAAAATGATGAAAAACCAACAATAATCAACAGAATATAAATAAAGAGATTTTTAATTCTTCGGTTTGCCAATAATCTCATCGTGCGCCTTATGCTATCACATTCCACTTATAACCCACACGACGAAGAGTGATGATCTTTTGTGGACAATCTGGATTGTCTTCAATTTTAGTTCGTAATCTTCGGATGTATACCGTTAGGGTGCTAGTGTTGATGTAGTTTCCTTCAGAATCCCAGAGTCTACTTAAAATCTGCTCTGACGATAATGCTATATTGGGATTTTCCATAAATAGGCATAGCAATTTGTATTCTCCTGCTGTTAAGTCAATAGGAATATCACCCTTGTAAACTTCATGCCTTAATAGATGCACCGTTATTCCATTAGATTTCAACTCTGTATTAAGTTGAGTGAAGTTCTCGCATCTTCGGAGGAGAGCATTAATTCTTGATAAAAATACGCCCAATTGGAAAGGCTTCGTAATATAATCGTCAGCACCTATATCAAGGCCCATAATAATATCGGTTTCTTCATCTGCTGCAGTCAAAAAAATAATCGGTATCCTTGAAGTCTGTCGGATTCTTTTACACAGATCATAACCAGAGCCATCCGGCAAAGATACATCTAATATGACTAAGTCATACCTGTCCTGCTTCCATAGATTTGCTGCTTCTACACTTGTCCGAGCAACATCAACTTCATAGCCCTGTTTCCTAATTGCAAAAGACAGGCCATTTATTAAACTCAAATCATCTTCGACAAAGAAGATTCGTTTCACGCGTATTCACCTCCAACTTTCAATTTATCTCTCTACCACCCATCAGCTGTTTTCTTTTTTTAACCGCCGGTAATTCCGTGATCATCGCCTGAACTAAGTTTTGCAAGAACGCTCGATCATCTACATTTTCTACGAGGAGCATTGCTTTTGCTCCTTCATAGGACAGCTCTTTCTTTGCATCCGGCATCATTGCTATGGCTGATTTGGTTGGCTTAACTAAAAAGCGGTCGTCATAAATCCCGCCAAAGACTTTCCCTTGGCAATAGAGAATGTATTCACCCATCATTGCCCGATGAGAAATCTCATCCAAACCAGCGAGCTGTTCTAAAATGAAGTCCAGGTAGTCCTTTGAAGATGCCATAATCTTTTCCCACGCACTCTTAAAATTTCAGCAATCCATTTTCATCAAATTGAAAATCTGAACCCCATGATACTTCCCAATAGTATCCATCCAAATCTGAAAAATATGCGTGATATCCACCCCAGAAAACTTCCTGTGGCTCTTTTACGATTTTTCCACCTGCTTTTCTTACTAATTCAATTACGGTATCTACATCTTCTTTATGTTCAACATTGTAAGCCAAGGTAATTCCTGAAAATCCACTTCCTTTTGGTGGATTATTTTCATCAATATCTTTTGCTAATTGCTCCAAAGGAAACAGTTCAAACTTAGTTCCCGGAGTATCAAAAAAGCATACCGGCGGATTATCTTCTCTACAATCAGTTTTGTATCCTAATCCATCTCTATAAAACTTGATTGACCTTTCCATATCTTTGACACCTAAACAAACACAAGTAATCTTGTTCATCGTTACCTCCTATGAATTCAAATTTGTTCTTCCTCGCATTCGATCTTTTCATCAGCCTTCATCAATCTCACCCACTCAGCAGCCGAAATATCAATCTCACCCACTCAAAAACGACAAAAGCAAAATCGACTACTCAACCCTCTGAGCAATTCGCCCCGAAAACCCGTTGACCAGTTCCCCCGAACATCCAATCAGCCCTCGCCACCAAATCTCATTCAAATTAAATCACGCAAAACCCCTGATAAACAAGGCTTTCCGCGACTACACTCGCGTCATCAAACACACCGTCTCCACGTGTCTCGAGGCGGTGCGTAATTGTCACAAAGGCACAACCCAATCTACTTAACGACTCGTATAGACTTGCCTCAGTTCTCTGGTCCAGCCCCGAGGTAGCTTCGTCAAGAATAAGTAACCGAGGTTCTTTACATCCACCCCAGCAGTGGCACCTGCCTCGAAGCCTGCACCTACTGGCTGTAACTGTCCAAAAAACAATCCGCACCCCCATTTTTAGGTATTAACCCGGTATTAGCCAGAGTTCCAAGGGCGTGTAATTGAAAAACGCCTGCGAAGTATCTGCTTCTCTCGTACGCCTGCTGCTTCACGGAGCTGTACTCTGTTCATGTTCTTGCCTAAAAGGATTTTCCGGAGTTTGTTGTATTTGATTTTCACGGGCGTTCCTTTCGGCTCCACTTCTCCCCGAACAGGGCGTGCTCGTTGTTGTCGAGCTTGAGCACCATGGTTCGCTTGATGATAGCTTTGGCTTCGTCAGTGCAGTCACTAACTTTGTCAACGGCTATGAAGATCTGCTTTTCTACCTGGTCGTTGTATACGCGGATGAGGTTGCTGAGGTCGGTGCGTGACATGGAGTCGAACATGATCGAGTCGTGCGCGATGGCCGGAAGCGCTGTGTTCTGCGCTATCGCCAGATCGTAAATGATGACGCCACGATGGTTAGTGCCAGTGCCTTTATCTCTCGGGGTTTCAAAGTCGTAGCTGTTGAACGCGCTAAGCGAGAGCCTTGGAGCGTTGTATTCGCCGCCGGTTACTTCTTCATTGATGGCTTCCATCTGGCTGTCGATTGCAGTTTCAATAGACGAGAGCACCGCATCGAGCTGTTGTTGGTAGCGTGTGTTCGCTTCTTGCTTTTCTTTTTGGAGCCTGTCACGAGTATCAAAAGCATCGTTTTCGTCTTGCAGCTTATTGATACGGCGGTCTAAGGATGTGTAGGCATCCAGGAACTCGTCTGTGAATGCTTTTGATGCTGGTATGGAATCTATGCTAGATAGTAGCTCGGTGGCCTGCCCCTCGAGCGTAGCGAGTTGCCTGGTAACGTGGGTGTGAGCGGCTTCAAGTTCTTCACCGAGGATTGCTTGTATTTTCGTATGGAACTTTTCAATCTCCATGAGCTTTGCAAGGTTCGCCCCTGGAAAGAATTCTTTCAGACTTTTGAGGTCAGCTTCGGTTGGGTATGCGCCGTGGTGAATATTCAGGTCAAGCAGGTGTAGCTCGTCTTTCTTGCTTGTAATCTCGCGGCGCAGATCATTGAGCTGGCGCTTGAGCTCGTTACGTTCGTTCGCTTTCTCGATTTCTGCCGGTTCTACATCAGTCTCATCGGATTGGGCGAGTTTGCTACGGTCTTCCTCTAGAGCAGCGATTTCTACTACGTTCTGCTTGTATTTGGTCATCCCATCTACAGCTGAGGGTATGAATTCATAGCGGCGTGCCATTTTGAACGCTGAGATTTTGTTTTCGGCTTGTTGCAGTTGTTCTTTGAAGTCCTTGATTTCGTCATAGTACCCGAATAGCGCGATTAGGACGGTAATTGCGTCCTTTTGGGATTCGTCTCCTCCTCGGGTTTGGAGAGGTTTGAGTTCGTTGTGGTTGTTCTTGCCGTAGATTCGGAAGAAGCGGCTGAGCGTATTCCTGTATTTCAGTCCTGGCAGGTCCATGTGGTATTTCGCAGCAAGCCACGCGTTGAACTCTTCAATTTTCATTGTTCCAATGACGGTTTGGTTTTCATCGACTTGTGCGACAAGTTTTGGATCGGTGGGAGTCCTAGCGAAGTGGTACTGCCCGTCAGCGAATTCGAATGTGAAGTAAATCGTGTGGTCGTCCAGTTCTTTGACAGCATCACTACCAACATACGTGTTGCCGCCGAATGCGAAGTCGATGATGAGCATCATGGTTGATTTGCCGATAGAGCCTGCTTCGCCTTTGATCGCGCCGAGGATGGTGTTCAGGCCTTTAGTGAAGTTGATAGGTGGGCGTAGTTGTCCGTCTTCACGGAATAATCGGCAGCTGATTTGTTTTAGCATCGGTATAGTTTCCCTTCTTCGCTGAGCGCAATCCGGCCAAGCGCATACAGGCAATCTAGGGCTTCAATGAGCCTAGTCGGATCAGTATTGGTGCTGGCAAGATCTTGAGCGATTTCGTTGGGCGTTTTGGGGGTATCGAGGTGGCGCAGGATTTCTGGTAGCAGTGGTAGCACGCTGTCTTGGTAGGCGAAGAGTTTACTTGGTAGCAGCATCGAACACCTCGCAGGATTGAACGAAATAGGAGATCACGTAGGCGCAGTATCTTTGGTCTTGTTTCGTGATTTGGCTCAGGCGTTTTGATAGTTCGCTGTGAATGATGAGCTTGTCGAACTTCTTGTCCGCGAGCTTTCGATAGGAAGCTTTTATTTGAGCGCGCAGGAGTTCTTCATCGAAAGTTTTAATACGGGCCTGTTCTTTTAGTTGGTTTTGGATGAATCTGAAGAATCTTGTCACGTGCTGCATGACCTCATCGAAAAGGAAAAAGTCGGAGGCCTCGTCTATTTTGCTTTTAACCGCTACGGGATCGAAGTTAAGTGGTTCGAAGTCTTTCGGATTCGCGCGTGCCAGGTTTTCTACTACCCTCGTGATGCCACGCTCAATCTGGACAGCGCTGAGGGTTTGCCTAGCTCTGGCGCTTCGTTCTTGAATTTCTTTAATCTTTTTCAGTTCTTTTTCCTCGGCCTTTTTATGGCCGAGAACATACTGATTGAAGCACTTGGAGCACAAAGCCACGAGGTTTCCGTATTCGGCTTTATCTCCGGCGATACGTGCGGCTTCATATACAGCCTGCGATTGCCCACTAGGAGCAACATTTTGTAGAGATTCTCCGCAACCGGGTTTTGAGCACACGTATTTACAGTCTTCGAGGAGAAGCGACCCGTATTTATTAATAGCTGCCATCGAGCCTGTTTTGGCTCGCTGCAGCTTACGACCAGCTTCAAGAGACGGATCGACAGTTAAACGCAGCGATTCCTGAATCAGATCGAAGAATACGTCTCCAACGTTATCGACGCTTACTTCCTTGTCGATAAATGGGGCGATGGATTCGGCAAGTGCTGCTTTTACCTCATCTGCGGCCTCAGTTGGGACGCCCTCAATATAATCGAGCGAATCAACGAACTCCCTGCGGGTTGGATTGTTCAGCATTTCCCGCGCTAACTTCTTCGATGCTCCGCGTTTGTAGTACTGCTCTAGGGTTCTATCCGACCGGGCAACGTCTGGGGTTTTGTCTCGTGAGGTGTACCAGAGTTCTTCGGGCACAGAACAAAGTCGACTAATCATGCTCCGCATGTAAGGAGCAACGTTCATTCCCTCACTAAGGTGCGGGTAAGCGGCTTTCATCAGCTCTGTGAATAGGCTCATCGCTCACCTCACCCCATCAGTTTTGTCCTGCCTGTCCTGCCCTGTCCTAAACCATACCGATCGGCGAATGTCTGTTTTCTATCGTAGAAGCCAAGCGAATCGAAGCCTAAGTTGTGCGAGAGATTTCCAGAGTTAATTCTATCGAAATTGGCTCTAAAAATAGCTCAGCTCGCTTGGTGCGCAAAGCTGGTGGCAGGTTCGCCCAGCTAGATCGCTGATGGTTGCAAACATCGGCGTGTGGCTCCACTGATGCCGGTGCAAGCTACACAGGCAGATTCCTCTGTAAAACCGAGGGAGCCAATTGAGTGAGCTGACGCTGGCGGGCAATCCGAACGGGTTGCCCGCCGCTTCTTTATCAGCGCTCAAGACGACTTCGGTTTACAGACACAAGTGAATAACGGCAGCTCGCTCATGCGGCTCTTTCTGACAAAGAAAGGGCGCTGCCATGAGCACGACCGACAACAATCAAAATCACGTCACTTTCAGCTTCGATTACGTCACTGACGAGCGCATCGAAGTCCAACTCCCAACCGATAGCCCGATTACGCAGGCGCTGCTTGAGCATGATGCGCGGTGGAAGAAAACAAACCGAGCAGACACCCGCCGAGATCGGCACTCCTCCCCATCCGAGTTTCCCAAGGAGGGTATGCATTTCGCTGCCGATATTGATATCGAACGCGACTTCATCAACAAACAGGCTGTCGCTACGGCATTCGCTGGACTGTCCGAGCGCCAACGCTTCCTAATCGAAGCAGTCGTCTTAGACGGCTACTCCTTTGCTGAAATAGCGCGAGCCGAAAACAAGGACGAGTCAGCTATTCGTCATGCCTATAACCGTGCGATTAAGCGGGCACGAAGAATTCTCGAGGCCGACCGTCCGGAATCGAGCTTTGGCGTGGCTTATAGAGCGAAGCAACAAAACCGAATCAAGTGAAGGAGTAATTGCGATGCGACATAAGCGAAACGAAAGCCGGTTGCGCCGACTGATGCGGCGAATCACTGGACGCACCGAACGCACCACCATTGAGAAACACTCGATGCGCCGCCCCGTGCCAGAAACGGTCAGCCTCGTGGATAACGATGACGATTTGATGGCTCTGGCACGTGCCCTCTACCCCGAGCGCTACGAGCGCCAAGGCGGTGAGCAGGAATGAATATTAGTACTGCGAACAGCATTATTGGGCTGTTGAACTCGATTGCTGAGGATGTGACTCGCCTCAGCGCGATTGTCGAGCAGGCCGCGTGGGACGGTATCGAAGATCACGCCGGAATGCCGGGCGAGCGCCCAATCACGGCAGCGCGCCTCGAAAGCCCCTATGCGGATGAGGACATTCTGGATACAGAACTCGTCGAAGACGAACCCGACGAAGAACAGACCACAGTCGAGCCCGAGCCGATCGTTGAGCTGTTGCCAATTGAGCAGGTACGTGCAGTCTTGGCGAATTATGCACGCTCGGGCTTGAGCGACTTCATCAAATCCCAGATCCGCGAGCATGGGCACACTAAGCTCTCGCAGTTGACGGTGGAGCAGGCCAACGCGGTGCTCGTCGCAGCTGAGGCTGAGGCTGGTGGTGCCTGATGCCACCGCAAAAACACGCACTCTTGAGCGCCTCGTCGGCGCATCGATGGTTGCACTGTCCCCCATCCGCGAAACTCACGGCTGGGGTGACAGAGGCTCCAAGTGAAGCCGCCCTTCAAGGTACGGCGGCTCACGCTCTGGCAGAACATAAGCTGCGCCGAGCACTCAAGCAGCAATCTAAACGCCCCGTCTCCAAATACGAAGATGACGAGATGAATGCCCACACCGATGATTACGTCTCCTACGTGCTCGAACAATACGAGCAAGCCAAACAGGCGACGCCTGGCGCGGTAATTTATATCGAACAGCGCCTCGACTTCAGCTATGTCGTGCCTGGTGGCTTCGGCACTGGCGACTGCCTCATCGTGGCTGATGGCACCTTGCACGTTATCGATTTGAAATATGGCTTGGGCGTGCTGGTAGAAGCTGAGTGGAACCCGCAAATGATGCTCTACGCGCTCGGTGCACTTGCCTTATTCGACGCTCTTTACGACATTGAGCAGGTGGCATTAACTGTTTTTCAGCCACGGCGCGCAAACGTATCCACCTGGACGATTAGCGTCACTGAACTGAACAAGTGGGCCGAGCAGACGCTCAAGCCTGCCGCCGAACTAGCAGCGAAAGGTGAAGGCGAGTTTTGTGCTGGTACCTGGTGTCAGTTCTGCCGCATCGCCTCCACCTGTAGAGCCAGGGCTGAAGCGAACCTTGAGCTGGCTAAATTCGATTTCACCCCGCCCGCCGAACTATCGGCTGATGAGGTGGCTGAGGTGTTGGCGCAAATACCAGAACTCACGCGGTGGGCGTCAGACGTGCAGGACTATGCACTCAGTCAAGCCCTAAGCGGTGAGCTCTACGAGGGGTTCAAGTTGGTTGCTGGCCGCTCGATCCGCAAATACACCGATGAGACTGCGGTGGCTGAGGCTGCGAAAGCTGCAGGCTACCGCGATATCTATAAACGATCACTGCTCACTATTACCGCGATGGAAAAGCTCATGGGAAAGAAGAACTTTTCCGAAATCCTCGGGAATCTAGTGGTCAAGCCCGAGGGTAAACCCACTCTGGTTCCCGTCACTGACAAACGCCCAGAACTGCAGGTTAGTACTGCGGCTGATGATTTCACAAACATCGACAAATAACGAAAAGAAAGAAGGTAACGAAAATGTCGAACCGCGTGAACACCAAGAATAAGAAGAATAATCCGACCAAGGTTATTACCGGCGAAATACGCTTGAGCTACGCGAACGTGTGGGAAGCAAAATCCATTAACGGCGGCAAACCGAAGTTCTCAGTATCGCTTCTTATTCCTAAAGATGATGCTGCAACTATCGATGCAATTAATGCTGCTATCGAGGCAGCAATCACCGAGGGTATTGGGAAGTTCGGAGGGAAGATCCCGCCACGCGCATCACTGAAGCTGCCGCTACGTGATGGAGATACTGAGCGTGACGATGACGCTTATGCCGGACATTATTTCGTGAATGCCAACAGTATTAATGCTCCGCAGATCGTGGATCAAGACGTAAACCCCATCCTTGATCGCTCCGAAGTCTATTCTGGCTGCTACGGGCGAGTTTCCATCAATTTCTACGCTTTCAACACCAACGGGAACCGTGGCGTGGCCTGCGGTCTTGGCAATATTCAAAAGACCCGTGATGGTGAGCCACTCGGCGGGCACGTGAGCGCGGCATCCGAGTTCGATACCTGGGATGCAGACGAAGACTTCCTCGCCTAAAGCAAACCAATCCACTCAAGGGGCGGAGTCAAGTCGGTTGGCTCCGCCCCACTCACTCGTTAAGGAACCTTATGCGCACCTTAAGTATCGACATCGAAACCTACTCACCAATCAACCTAGCCAAAGCCGGAGTCTACAAATACTGTAACCACCCTGACTTCAAGATTCTCCTTTTCTCCTACGCGATCGACAGTTGCACGGTGCGCACCGTGGATCTAGCATCTGGAGAGCCACTCCCGGATGCCGTTCTTGATGCGTTAGATGATTCGGCCGTCACCAAGTGGGCGTACAACGCTGCTTTTGAACGCACCTGTCTCAGCACCTACCTCGGACGACGACTTGATCCAGCTGGGTGGCGATGCTCCATGGTGTGGGCGGCAACCCTTGGCCTGCCACTTTCTCTTAAAGATGTCGGCAAAGTGCTGAATCTTGACGCGCAAAAGATGGATGAAGGTAAAGAACTCATCAAGCACTTCTGCGTACCGGATGAAAACAGCCAGCGGCGGCTCCCCAGCAGCGACCCGGCTGGCTGGAAACTTTTTCAGAGCTACAACGCCCGCGACGTCCAGGTAGAAACGGCTATCCGTCAAAAGCTCGCCAACTTTCCAGTACCTGATTACCTCTGGGAGCAGTATGAGGTGGATCAGCGGATTAACGACCGTGGTATCCGTATAGACACCACACTGGCCGCAAACGCTATAACGATTGACGAAGAACACCGTGCGCAAGCACTCGCCCGTGCGCAAGAACTCACTGGCTTGGATAATCCTGCCTCACCATTGCAGCTACAAGAATGGTTAAACCAGCATGGCTGCCCGATAGAGTCGATGGCTAAAGAATCAGTCGATGATGCCCTGGCATATGCCAGTGGCGAGGTGAAAGAAGCTCTCGAACTGCGCCAGGAGTTATCGCGCTCATCTGTGGCGAAATATAGGAAGATGATGGATGCTACCTGCACCGACCAACGCACGCATGGGCTCCTGCAATTTTATGGGGCTAACCGCACCGGCAGGTGGGCTGGACGTCTCGTGCAAGTGCAAAACCTGCCGAGGAATTATCTGCCGGATCTCGCTCAGGCACGTAGTTTGGTGCGTGCTGGTAATGGTGAGGCGCTGGATATGCTCTATCCCTCCGTGCCCGATACCCTTAGCCAACTCATCCGCACCGCATTCATCCCGAGCGAGGAGCATCGGTTCATCGTTGCCGACTACAGCGCAATCGAGGCGCGCGTGTTGGCGTGGCTCGCTGACGAGGAAACCACGCTCACCGCGTTCAAAAACGGCGAGGACTTGTATTGTGCTACCGCTTCGGCGATGTTTGGTGTACCTGTGGAAAAGCACGGAGCCAATAGTGAGCTTCGGCAGAAAGGCAAAATCGCCGTTTTGGCCTGCGGCTACAACGGCTCCGTGGGTGCGCTCAAAGCTATGGGCGCTTTGAAGATGGGACTTGCTGAAGACGAGCTGCAGCTAATCGTCGATGCTTGGCGAGAAGCAAACCCGCACATTGTGCAGCTGTGGCGAGAGGTCGATGATGCTGCGACCAGGGTAATCAGCACGGGTAGACCTGTGACCCTACGGAACCTCGTCTTCGAGAAGAAATCCGGGATGCTGTTCATTACTCTATCCTCGGGTAGACGCTTGGCATACGTGAAACCTGGTATCGGGGTAAATCGGTTCGGTGGCACTGCGATCACGTATTGGGGTCAAGGTGTTGCTCGGAAGTGGCAGAAGCTCGAAACCTACGGCGGCAAGCTAGTGGAAAACATCGTCCAAGCAACTGCCAGAGACCTCCTCGCAGAAGCCATCACCCGTATCGAGAGTGCCGGGCACCGGATTGTGATGCATGTTCACGATGAGGTCGTCATCGACGAACCCATCAATTCTGACATCACCGTTGCTGACATATGCGCCCTCATGAACGAGCTACCCGAATGGGCTGAGGGTTTACCGATTGATGCTACTGGGTACGAGTGCGACTTCTATCAGAAGGATTGAGTGCACGGCTCGCGATCTAGTAGCAGGTGGCGTAGTTGCCGAGGAATTTCGGGTAGAGATCTTTCGTGGCGCTGCTTGCGGCGCGGATTTTGGAGTGTTCGCTCGTGATCTTGCTAAGCCGGTCGCCAAAATACTTGAGTGCCCACCTATATTCAGCAAAATTCGAATCATACTTGTATGCAGCAATGCGGCCAAGGATTGCACATATCCAGTCCGCGCATTGAACCGTTTGATAAAGATGACTCTCCACCTCCATCGGCGGCTCCACAAGTTTCGTGGCATCTTCACTGCTGAACATGAACGCTGCTGCGCCAGCGAAAATCTCCAGTCGTTCCTTCTCACCCTGTTTATCGAGCACCATCAACAGATTCTCAGCATCAGGCAAATCCCAATTCACTCGTTGAATCAGCTGCTTCATCGCATGGTCGTAACGCTCAGCATTCGTCTCAGGGGCCTCAATCGGAGTACCGCGCAGTTTCTCCTGCCCATAAAACACCACGCGAGCATCCAACGATTTCAGCGTTTCTAAAACCCTGAAAATGAGGCGGCGAGTTTCCCGATACTTCTCGATATTCTTCGTGGTGAGCAGCGCTGAGCCTTTCTTTTCCCAATGCTCCACGCGCTTACCTGCCGAGATTACTTTCGCCTCAATTTCTTCACGTAGCCCACGCTCCTTAACGAAACGGAAAATACCAGATAGCTTGCGAATGTTCTGGGCTGGGATCACGAAACCGCCGAGTCCGAATACTGGGTGAGTCTTATAGGACGGGTCGAATCGACTCACGTATGCGCCGTTATGCCCAAACTCATCGAAATACCCGACGTACACGTCACCTCCCGCTACGAACACGAAAGCCCGCGAAATCGCGGGCTTCGGAAGTGGAGCACCGAAATGCGTCCACAGGTAAATATACCAGAGCCCTACCGTCATCAGCAATAGCGAAATACTACCGCTTCGAAACAGTCCGTTTTTTCTCCAACCCCGTCCGGTTTTGGGTCTTGCCGTGGGCGTATTGCGCCATTGCCGGAAAACGAATTGTGGCGCGCCCGTCCGGATTGGGCTCCTGCCGTGGCTTATAGCGAGATCCACACAAGGTGGCTCTCTGTGAGTCCATGAAAGGAGCCAGGAATGGCTGCTGACCTTCAGTTTTTTACCAATCCCGTGTTTGGGCAGATTCGCACCATCACCGTGGATGGCACCACCACGTTTGCTGGTAAAGACGTCGCCATCGCACTCGGCTACAAAGACCCGGTAAATGCGATCAAACTGCACTGCCGTGGGGTGGCAAAATACCACCCCATCGTCGATAGCCTCGGGCGCACCCAGCAAGCCCGCTTCATTACCGAGGGTGATGTTTATCGGCTGATTGTCTCCAGCCACCTGCCAGCGGCAGAGAACTTCGAAGCCTGGGTGTTTGATGAGGTGCTGCCATCGATCCGCCACCACGGCCTGTACGCGATCGATGAACTACTCGACAACGATGATCTGCTCGAACAAGCCCTCACACGTCTACGTGCCGAGCGTGTCAAGCGTCTTGCTGCCGAGCAGGCGCTACTCGAGGCAGCACCGAAGCTCTCCTACTACGATATCGTGTTGCAATCGCCGTCGTTGATGCCGATTACTGCTATCGCCAAGGACTACGGGCTGAGTGCGAAGAAACTCAACCGACTGTTAGCTGATGAACATATCCAGTTCAAACAGTCAGGCATCTGGTATCTGTATGCCGAGTATGCGAAATGTGGCTACACCCAATCCAAAACCCACCTGCTGGAGAGCGGCAAGACGGTGATGCACACGTATTGGACGCAGAAAGGCCGCCTGTTCATCTATGACCTGTTGAAAAACCGCTGCCAGATCCTGCCGGTTATCGAACGACAAGCAGGTGAAACCAAATGAACACACTCCAAGATGACCGACCACTAATCAGTGATCTAACACCGTGGCGTAACTCCAAAGGCTACGCAGACCCGACTGCATATAGGGCGCTGCGGGCTCTGGAAATATCCGAATTCGGCCACCGTCCCTTGACCTATATCTGCTCACCTTACTCCGGGGACGTGCAGATGAATGTGGAGTTGGCAAGGAATTTCTCAGCTTATGCGGTGCGCTGTCGCCGTATCCCACTTGCACCTCACCTGCTGTTTCCGCAGTTTATGGATGATACCGATCCGTGGGATCGCGACCTCGCCATGTTCATGGGTCGCGTGCTGCTATCCAAGTGCGAAGCAATGTGGGTGTATACGCCGCGCGTCTCTCCAGGCATGAAAGCCGAAATTTCCTGGGCACACCAACTCGAACTCCCGATTACCTATTTTGACCACAACTTCGCGGAGGTAGAACTACATGACTGACTTCATTTTGTGCACGACTAATCTGGTGAGCGCGCAACGCAACCTCAAATACCCGAATCACCGGCACATCACGAGCGCGGCTGATTTGAAAAACGCTGTGGCACGTGACCATGTGGCGGCCGAATATGAGGGCGATATCCGTTCCACCGACAAGTTCTTGAACTCCGCGTGTGTGGTGATGGACATCGATAACGACCAGTCGAACTCTCCGGCTGATTGGGTTACACCACAATCCTTGGCTCTCGTATTCCCAGGCGTTGCCCTAGCGACCGCCACTTCGCGTAATCATTTAAAGCCGAAGGGCGAAAAGACCGCCAGGCCGCGCTTCCACGCCTACTTCCCTATCAGGCCAGTCACCGACTCTGGAGTCTATACGGGAATCAAGAAGAAGCTTGCCTCTTACACCGGAATCTTCGACCGCAACGCTCTCGATGCCGCCAGATTTATTTACGGAAACCCGACAGCTGAGGTCACCTGGGTAGACGGTGCCCTATCCATCACCGATTTCCTTGATGCTGACGCGTTCGCCGCGCTCGAAATGGCTACTGGTGAGATTCGGGAAGGCGCACGCAATGCGACCATGAGCGCTTTCGCTGGGCGAGTGATTGTGCGTTTTGGCAATACTGAGCAAGCACGCCAGCTTTTCGAGACGAAAGCACACACCTGCGTGCCACCCTTGCCCGATGCCGAGCTGGAGGCAATCTGGGCCTCGGCATTGAAGTTTGGTGCAAAAGTAGCTGCAACACCGGGTTATATTCCACCCGAACGCTACGCCGAAATCCAAGGACTGCGTCCCACCGACTTCACCGATGTCGGTCAAGCCACCGTCCTGGCAGACGAATATGCACAAAAACTCGCATTCTCTGAGGCAACAGATTGGCTGGTGTATAACGGCTCGTTTTGGGAAGAAACCAGACCCGGCTCGCGCGCCATCGCCCAAGAACTCACCACGCGCCAGTTAGAGCAAGCCACAGACCTGTTGGAGAAAGCCCGTGAGGCGTGTGATTCCACTGGGGTCACTCAGTTGCTGTCGGCAATGAGCCTGACCAAAGCGAAAAATCTATTTACCACCGAGCAGTGGACCGCTTACGAGCAGCTCACTGATGCTCAGGCCTATGAGAAATATGTGCTCAAACGCAGGGATAGCAAGGCGATTACAGCGTCACTGAAGGAGGCAGCTCCGATGTTGCAAGTCACCCAAGCGGACCTTGACGCAGACCCTTTCGCTCTCAACGCCCCTGGTGGCACCATTGACCTCACCAGCGGGCAAATGTACGAGCACGACTATGGGGATTTCATCACCAAACAAACCACCACCGACCCCGCCACCAAAGGCATGGACACGTGGTTGGCTGCGCTCGAGGTGTTCTTCCAAGGCGATAGCGAGCTGATCGACTATGTGCAACGAATCGTGGGGCTGACCGCTATCGGCAAAGTCTACGTCGAAGCCCTCATCATCGCTTATGGGGATGGACGTAACGGTAAGAGCACGTTTTGGAACACGATCGCCAGGGTGTTGGGCTCGTATGCGGGTCATATTTCTGCTGATGTGCTCACGGTTTCTAACCGCAGGAACGTCAAACCCGAACTAGCCGAGGCTAAAGGCAAAAGGCTCCTGATTGCAGCGGAGATGGAAGAGGGTATGAGGCTGTCCACTTCGAATGCGAAGCAGCTTTCTTCCACTGACGAGATATATGCGGAAAAGAAGTTCAAGGCTCCGTTTGCTTATCAGCCAACCCACACGCTCGTGCTCTACACCAACCATCTACCCAAGGTTGGTGCCATGGACGCAGGCATCTGGAGGCGGCTGATTGTGATCCCATTCGAGGCAAAAATCGAAGGCAACTCTGACGTAAAAAACTATGCAGAGTTCCTATTGCAGGATGCTGGCGGCGCGATTTTGCAGTGGATTGTGGACGGGGCCAAGAAGATTATCGCCGAGGACTACCACCTGACTCCACCGCCGCGAGTACAGGCCGCGATTGATTCGTATAAGTCATCGAATGATTGGCTGCAGCACTTTCTCGATGAGCGCTGCGATATAAACCCGGCTTTTGAGCAGAAGTCTGGTGACTTGTATGCCGACTATCGGGCTTTCGCGCTCTCGATTGGCGAGTACGCCAGATCCACCTCCGATTTCTACACCGCACTCGAACAAATGGGCTTCAACCGTCGCCGCACCAAGAGCGGGCGCTTCGTTGACGGCCTGCAGCTCAAGAGCGAATTCGACCTCTAACAGTGAGCGGGTGACGGTCAGTGCCAGTCGTGTACTAGTCCTTACATAGGAAGCAATTTTTTACTACTTCTTTCTATAAAAGGTTATGTAGACGACCGTCATAGACCGTCACCACGTGAGCAGAAAGCAACACGTGATGAAAGAACAACATTTAGAACAAGCACTCGTAAAAACCGTTGAGGCTTTGGGCGGGGTCTGCTGGAAACTAGTCAGCCCCGGAACCGCCGGTGTACCTGACCGAATCGTGCTGTTACCTGATGGGCATGTCGGCTTCGTGGAAGTCAAGGCACCCGGCGGTAAAGTTCGCGCAATCCAAAAACACAGGCTCAGGCAGTTGAAGCACCTAGGCTTCACCGCACTCGTCCTCAATAACCCTGATGAGGTTGAGGAGGTGTGCCATGCAATATCAGCCGCATGATTATCAGACCCTAGCCACCACCTTCATTGAGGAACACCCGGTTGCAGCACTGCTATTGGGTATGGGTCTTGGCAAGACCGTCATCACCCTGACAGCAATACAAGATCTCCTCTTCGACAGCTTTGAAATACACAAGGTGCTGGTTATCGCACCGCTGCGCGTAGCGAGAGACACGTGGCCTGCTGAGCAGGCAAAGTGGAGCCACTTACGCCAGCTACGCCTGGCGGTGGCTGTCGGCACCGAACGCCAACGCCGCCAAGCACTCAACTCAGGCGCAGACATCACAGTGATGAACCGGGAGAACGTTGACTGGCTTATTACCCATAGTGGCATCAAGTGGCAGTGGGATATGGTCATCATCGACGAACTCTCCTCCTTCAAAAACCACCGCGCCAAACGCCACGTCGCGCTGATGAAGATCCGCCCCCAAGTGAAGCGGATTATTGGCCTGACCGGCACTCCGGCCAGCAATGGGTTGATGGATTTATGGGCCCAGTTCCGACTCCTCGATTTAGGTGAGCGGCTCGGACGCTACATTTCCCACTACCGCGCTAGATGGTTCGTGCCCGATAAGCGCAGTGGGATGCAGGTGTTCACCTACAAGCCCAAACCTAGCGCTGAGGACGAAATCTACCGAGCAATCTCGGATATCACGCTGTCTATGCGAACCAGCGACTACCTCACCCTCCCACCACTGACTGTCACGACCACCGAGGTGACCATGAACGGCAGGGAGCGCAAGGTCTACAACCAGCTAGCGGCAGAGATGGTAGTCGAGCTGGGCGATGAGGTGATTGACGCAAGCAATGCTGCCGTCCTGGCTGGCAAGCTCACCCAGCTAGCGTCCGGCGCGATCTACACCGAAGCCGGCGACCCCATTGTGGTACACGGCCGCAAACTCGACGCTCTCGAAGACCTCATCGAAGCAGCGAATGGAAATCCCGTGCTTGTGGCATATTGGTGGCAGCACGACCTAGCACGCATCCGTGAGCGCTTCCCGCAAGCCAGACAGTTAAAAACTTCAGCGGATATTGAGGCTTGGAATGACGGTGAAATCCCACTCGGGTTGATTCACCCAGCCAGCGCTGGGCATGGGCTCAACCTCCAACAAGGCAGCTCAATCCTCATCTGGTATTCCCTCACCTGGAGCCTTGAGCTCTACCAGCAAACCAACGCCCGCCTGTATCGGCAAGGCCAGACCAAGCCGGTGACTATTACGCATATTGCGACCAAAGATTCGGTAGATCAGCGGATCTTATCGGCACTCGAATCGAAGAACATGACCCAGTCGGCGCTCATCGACGCGGTAGCGCAGACCTTGAAAGGAGAAACCAAATGAGCGTTACGCATCAAGAAACCGACATCACTTGGCGCTACGTTGACCGCCGCGCCGCTGCTATCAACGCGCTGCGTGACTACGCCACTATGGAAACCATCATCGATAACACTCCCGACGACCTGAAAGCTATCGAAGCAGACCTGCCCAGCCTGTCCTCCCCCGTCTTGGATGGCAGCCGCCGTGCGTTTAATCCCACCGCGGCCGAGGACAAAATCCTTAACCACTTGGAACGGATCGATAACCGTACGAGGAAGTACCTGCAAGCCAAGGATTACATGGACTGGTTCAACCCCGCCTGGCAAGCGCTCACCGATGAGGAGCGTGACGTGCTAGAGGTTTGCTTCCTTTCCGGGTACGAGTCCGCCACTGATGCGATTTATGAGGTGCAAGAGCGGCTGAATGTGGAGCGCTCCACCGCCTACAACCGGCGCAAAACCGCCCTCGACCACCTCACCAGTCTCCTCTACGGACGCTAAACCCGGTTGGACAAAACCCGGACGACATTCCCGAATCAAACCCGATATAGTGTAACTAGTTAGAAAAAGGTCAAAGCCCCGAACGGATACATTCCCTCGGGGCTTTACCATCACCACAGGAGATAACGGGAATGCCACGCAAACCCAAACACCCCTGCTCTGCGCCTGGCTGTCCCGAACTGACCCGCGAAAGATTCTGCGAGATCCACGCCCAGGAGGCGGACAAGAACTACCGTAAGTTTCAACGTGACCCGAGAATCAACAAGCGTTACGGTGCGCGCTGGCGCAAGATTCGCGCCGCATACATCGCGCAACATCCTTTGTGCGAAGACTGCCTGGAAAAAGGAGTGACCACCCCAGTTCAGGAAGTCCACCACGTCCTGCCCTTAGAGCATGGTGGCAGCCACGACTTTTCTAACCTGCGCAGCCTGTGCAAACCCTGCCACTCCAGGCAGAGCGCGTTAGACGGTGACAGATGGAGGCAAGCCCTTCAGGTCTACACCTACTAGATTTTTTGAAAAACGCGACATAACCACCAAGCACTTCCCCACCCTAAAAATATCGATCTTGTTCCCACGCCACGTTACGGGAGCAGTCGAGGATTCGGTTAGGGGTTGGGGGCCTCGAATCTCTACAGCCTTGGCGAAGGTCAGCGGGCGGGGCCAACCGTACGCAAAAAGACCGAATCAAACAGGGTATTAACCTAGCGCATATTTGAAGGCCGTTTTTTCTGGCCACCGCAGGTCAGATAGGAGGCTGATAGCCGTGGCGAAAGACGGAACCAATCGCGGTGGGCGCCGCGTGAGGGCTGGCGCGAAACCCGACCCGCTCAATGAGAAACTCGCCAAGGGTCTGCCTGCTACTCGCCTGGAAGATCCGCTAGCGACCCCTTTTGATTTTGAGGGCGCAGATGTTGGTGATGGCGCGGTGCTTGCTGGTGAGGTGATGCCGGAGCCTTCTGAGTATCTGTCGGAGGTTCAGCGCGATGGCAAACCCTTGGGTGCTGACCTTGTCTACAAAGAAACCTGGCGGTGGTTGGATGAGCGTGGTTGCACGAGGTTTGTTTCTAAGCGTCTGATTGAGGCCTACGCCCAGGCGTTCGCCCGCTATGTGCAGTGTGAGCAGGCGATTTCCAAGTTCGGTTTGCTCGGCAAGCACCCGACCACTGGGGCTGCTATCGCTTCCCCGTTCGTTGCGATGTCCCAGTCTTTTGGTAAACAGGCAAACGTGTATTGGTATGAGATTTTTGAGATTGTGCGGGCTAACTGCACTAGTGACTATTCGGGTGCGGCTCCGGGTGATGAGGTTATGGAGCAGTTGTTGAAAGCACGCTCGTAGATGCGTCCTACTTGTTTCCCGGGGCTATTTGGAGCCTTTTGTTTCGCTAAAGCCTGCCCCTAGCGCGATTCCAACTCCGGTGCCAATACCTACCCCTAAGGCAATATTATTCATAATGAACCCAAAGATAATGCCGGCCATCATCCCAGCAATCATCCCGTAAACCACGGCCCTACCATCGCCGCCGGAAGGCTCTGGCGGATTAGGTTTACTCGTTTCGTCTTGCACGTATTCCAGTGTAACACCTGACTCGGGTTCGCCTCTTTATCTTCGCTCCCCACTCCTGGCTGACATGGTGGGGAGTTTTTATTTCTTTTGATTTTTCTACTGAAAGGGCATTCCTATGACTATGGTTCGCAGTGCTTAAGCAGTGTGTATCGGTCACCCCGATAAACTGTGCGATTTAATTGCTGATCAGATTCTCTACGAGATTCTCTACACTGATCGCAACGCCCGCGTCGCGGTAGAGGTCATGGCTACTGGGCGGCGGATTATTGTTACTGGTGAAATCAGCACTAATGCTCGTGTGGACTTGCGTGATTGCGTACGAACTGCACTGACTGCGGCTGGCTATAAGCCGTGGAGATTTTTG
The DNA here is from genome assembly GCF_943169825.2 of Varibaculum prostatecancerukia. Classification (NCBI taxonomy): domain Bacteria; kingdom Bacillati; phylum Actinomycetota; class Actinomycetes; order Actinomycetales; family Actinomycetaceae; genus Varibaculum; species Varibaculum prostatecancerukia. The sequence continues at coordinate 322,961 of NZ_OW968402.1, read as the reverse complement.
GTGTATGTGTGGGTGAGGCGTCAATCTAGTGATATTAACGGCGGGGTGACCACATCTTTAGAGGCTCGCCATGGTGATGAGTCTGCTTATTGTCTTCAGGGTGCTGGTGATCAAGGCACGGTCTACGGTTATGCCTGCACTGATACTCCTGAGCGTTTACCATTGCCTCTTGTTTTAGCCCACGAGATTTGTAAGCGGCTAGATGATGCGCGCAAGCAAGGAACCATCACTGGGATCCTTTCGGATGGTAAAGCACAAGTTTCGGTGCGCTACGACGACGCAGGAAAACCGCAAGCCGTAGAGACGGTGGTGGTTTCCGTCCAGCACGATAAATCCAAGGATTTCGAGGTGTTGCGCCGTGAAATAACTTCGCTGATTATCGGTCCAGCTTGCTCTTCGTATCTTCCTGTCGATGAGAACACGACTATTTTGGTGAATCCTTCTGGGCGGTTCGTGGAGGGCGGCCCTAAAGCTGACACTGGACTCACTGGTCGAAAACTTATGGTTGATACCTATGGCGGGCTAGCTTCTCATGGTGGTGGAGCTTTCTGTGGTAAAGATCCTTCTAAGGTTGACCGCTCGGGTGCTTATATGGCGCGGCTGATCGCGAAAACCGTGGTGGATGCGGATCTTGCATCCCGGTGCCAGGTGGCGATTAGTTACGCGATTGGTAAAGCCGACCCGGTTGCTTTCAGTGTTGACACGCTCGGCACCGGCCAATACACCGACGAAATAATCACGGCTGCGGCTCGAGATGTGTTCAATCTTCGGCCAGCAGCAATCATCGACCAGTTTGGGCTGCGAGCACCCGGCTATGTGCGCTATTCGACGTATGGGCATTTCGGGGATTACACACGCAAGTGGGAAGACACCTGGACTACTAGCCGCGAAATTGTCAAGGCGGTGAAAAACCATGCGCATCAAGCAAATAGCTATAAGTGATCTCACCCCAGCTGACTACAACCCCCGCAAAGACCTACAACCTGGGGACGCGGACTACGAAAAGTTAAGGCGCTCCCTGAGCGAGTTTGGGTATGTGGAGCCAGTCATCTGGAACAAAACCACCGGAAATATTGTGGGTGGGCATCAGCGTCTGAAAGTACTGGCTGATCTGGGCTATAAAACCGTGGACTGCGTGGTCGTCGAGCTAGACGAAACCCGCGAAAAATCGCTCAACGTTGCTCTAAACAAGATCAGTGGCGATTGGGATGATTCCAAACTCGCCCTACTTATAGCCGACCTGGATGCTTCCGATTTCGAGGTTGAACTCACCGGTTTCGACGAATCCGAAATACAACAGTTAATAGGTTCTCTTGACGGCGACAGTATCGAGGACGATAACTTCGACCTGAACGCCGCCCTAGAAGCGGCAGCCTTTGTCGAAAAAGGCGATATCTGGAGGATTGGTAGGCATCGCCTAATGTGCGCGGATGCCACGAACCCAAGCGACGTCGAAACCTTGATGGATGGCAAACAGGCTAATCTGGTGGTCACAGACCCGCCTTACAACGTGGACTTCAAATCGAACAGCGGCCTGAAAATCGCAGGCGACAAACAAGACGCCAACACCTTCTACCAGTTCCTACTAGCTGCATTCACCAACATGGCGGCATCCCTAGATAAGGGAGGGTCAGCCTATGTTTTCCACGCCGACACCGAAGGCCTCAACTTCCGTAAAGCGTTTCTTGATGCTGGTTTCTACCTGTCGGGCTGTTGTATTTGGGTCAAAGACTCCCTCGTACTTGGTCGTTCCCCATATCAGTGGCAGCACGAACCGGTGCTGTATGGGTGGAAGAAAGACGGCTCTCACGCTTGGTATGCCGACCGCAAACAAACCACGGTGTGGAATTTCGCCAAGCCCCGCAAAAACAGTGACCATCCGACTTCGAAGCCACTAGACCTGTTGGCTTACCCGATTCGTAACTCCACCCAAACCAACGCGATAGTGCTAGATACGTTTGCTGGCTCTGGTTCCACGCTAATGGCTGCAGAAGCCACAGACCGCACTTGCTATTGCATGGAGCTAGATGAGAAATACGCTTCCGTGATTGTGCGCCGCTATGCCGAAGCAACCGGAGACGCAGCAGGGATCACGTGTGAGCGAGGCGGTGGGCAATACGCCTACCTGGATCTGGTCAAAGAGGTCGACCGCCCCAAGCAGAAAGGCTAACCCTTGACACAAACTTTAAGGCTTGGCTCGCTTTTTGATGGCTCAGGTGGTTTCCCACTCGCCGCCACCAAGGTTGGCATAGTGCCGGTGTGGGCAAGTGAGATTGAGCCCTTCCCGATCCTGGTCACCACCACGCGCCTTCCGCAAATGCAACACCTAGGCGACATCTGCGACATTGACGGCAGTCAGCTAGAGCCGGTGGATGTGGTCACGTTTGGCTCTCCTTGCCAAGACCTGTCGGTAGCAGGTAAAAGGGCAGGTTTAGCTGGCGAACGCTCGGGTCTATTCCACCAAGCCGTCAGAGTCATCAGAGAAATGAGAAAGGCAAGTCATGGTCTATATCCAAGATTCGCTGTTTGGGAAAACGTGCCCGGAGCCTTCTCAAGCAATAAAGGGGCAGACTTCCACAGCGTCCTGCAAAACCTCATCTCGGTTGTCGACGAAACGGCAGCGGCTGACCTACCTCGAGTACAAAAGTGGCATAAAGCTGGAGCGATCGTGGCAGACCAATGGAGTATTGCGTGGCGAGTATTGGACGCGCAATTTTTCGGCCTGCCCCAACGACGCAAACGGATCTTCCTTATCGCAGATTTTGCAAGCGAGCGTGCCGGACACATACTCTTTGAGCCCCCGAGCCTGCGCCGGAATACTCAGGCGGGCTGCGACCAGGGGCAAGCCGCTACCAGCAATCCTGCATCAAGCCCTCAAACAGCAAGCAGCAGAAATGGTGTAGCGCGCTCGTTCACGTTGCGGATGCATGGCGGGAAACCTGGAGGTGGTAAAGGCCCGCTTATCCAAACCGATATTTCTGGCAGGCTTGGTTGTAATAACGATCAGAGGATTTTTGAGCCGATCGCTTATGGTTTCAACGCTATACATACCAAGCGTAAAAGCCGGACTGGCAGGTACGGCTACGAAACCGAGGTCGCAAAAACTTTAGATACAAGCGGTATCTGCCCGACCTGTAATCAGGGTGGGATCGCGATAGTCGACACGGTAGTTTCGGCATCAAAGAGTGATTTCTTTTGCAAGGGCACCAACAACCTCACCGGGCCTCTACTTGCCTCGGATTTTACTGATCCGCCTATTGTCACCGCGCCACAACCTAGCGGTTATAGGGTGCGCAGGCTTACGCCCACCGAGTGCGCCCGCCTACAAGGCTTCCCTGACGATTGGACACGAGATTTAGCAATCAGCAATCCTACAGATTCACAGTTGGATTACTGGTGGCAGGTCTGGGCCAGGTGGGCAGTAGCGGCAGGTTTGAAGGAAACCAAAACAAGAGCACAAGTGAAAAAATGGCTCGCCAATCCCGTCACTGACCGGGCGTTATACAAGCTGTGGGGAAACGGGATAGCTTTGCCGTGCGCCAAACTCGTGCTCACTCAGATAGTCGCCGAGACCACTAAAACTCCTTGATTTTAAGGCGAAAATGACTGGATAAGCCCGCGAAGCTATGGCTGTATGTACATGACCAAACAACCAGCAAGAAAGAGAGGGTTTGGTGATGATGGGACAGCTATACGCCGATCTAGAAGAAATCGAAAACCTCGGAGTCGACCTGACCGATATTGGTGCGGTGTGGGATGCAGCCGAAGACCACGGCTACGAGCACGTAGAAATGATTGTCTCCAACTTCCCGCACGACTTCATGCGCCTCATCCGCACATGGCTGGACGTTCAAAGCATCGAATTTGATGGTGAGGAGGATGAGCAATGGTGAACACCAAAAAGGCTGAAAACTACGGACTCGTAGTCACCCTACCCGCCACGCTTGATGAGACTGAGCTGGCAAGGCTGCATGAACTTATCGCAGCCAAGAAAGACTTGATCGCTAAAGCGCTCGGCGCGAGCCAGCTTAGCATCACCACCAGTAGCGAGGGGCTGAGTTTTCCTTGGTGGGATGAGCTGCCAGAGTTCGAGAAGATCACGGCATACACCGAGTTCCTAAGCAAAATGGTCGCATATGCGAAACGCATCGGGCTCACCACCCACCGCGCCGCGAGTGACAAGGTGGTGAATGAGAAGTATGAACTGCGCTCCCTGCTTTACCGCATCGGACTTTCTGGTAAAGAAAATAAGGAAGTACGCAAGATCTTACTTGCACCATTAAACGGTGATTCTGCATGGAAAACCCCGCCACAAGTAAACACTAACCAAGAGATGTAAACCACTATTTATTAGGCAAAATAGGCGGCAAAATGACTGGATAAGTAGGCAAGTCTATGGCTGTATATACATACCGAAACGGTACACAACACATAAGAACAGCCATGAACACCAAAGAACCTGAATGCAGCGTCGAGGAAGAAAACACCGAACGCCTTATCGGACGTGCTAACCGGTTGGGATACACCATCACCAGCATTGAGATTGAACCTGGCCGGGTCGCGATTTCTATTGTTCCTTCCCCGCTGTTCCCTACACCCCGGAGCTTGACCGGGATTTTGAAACCGATCAATGGCGGATGCAAACCACCGCCTACGGAGCGTTGAACCTAGACAACATCGAACAAGTCACCGAGGGATACGGGCGGGCAGCAGCGATGGTGCGTGAACTTGAGCATGCTACACCAGGAAACGTTGTCAACTACCACCTGACCCGTTAAAACTAAACACAAAGGCAAACCCCACCTGGCGTGGGGTTTGCCTTTATCGTGAAGCGTTATGACCTAGAGATGTACATCTCTAAGTTTTCTTGAAAATAGGCGGAAAATGACTGGATAAGTAGCGAAGTCTATGGCTGTATATACATACCGAAACGGTACACAACAGAAAGGCACCAGCCATGAACAGCACAAAGGTCACCAGCGAAACCCTCCAGATGAGCGTTGATTCCTACGGGACGGTTCTTGCCTACGGAGGCTACACGCTAGCAAGTTTTGCTACCTGACCAAGACTGAAGGATTTGGCAATAACGCCCAAATCTACCGGTTGATGGAAGAACCCGTCAGCGGGTTCAGCCCAACTCGAGGCCGCGGAGAATGCGAACTCGAACTCATCGCTGAGTCAGACCACCTTTTCGCTGACGCAGGACATGCGATCGCCTGGGCGTTAGCTAATCTGCCCGAAGCCTAGTCCGCCGGGCATGAGGGCACCTGCTATCGCCGGTAGCAACTGACTTTTAACCAACAGAAGGTAACTGATTCGTATGCGTCAGCTAGCTGAATATCAACCGACACGGTTCATGGCTGAAAGCTCGCGCTACGACAAGCGTCGAGCCGATTTTGCGGTCGCGTTCATCCAAGCCTTAAAGCATACGAAAGGCCGGTGGGCAGGAAAACCTTTAAGTTGATTGATTGGCAAGAACAAATCATTCGCGACCTTTTCGGGGTGGTCAAACCTGACGGGTTTCGCCATTCACTACCGCTTACGTGGAGATCCCTAAAAGCAAGGGAAATCTGAACTAGCCGCCGCCGTCGCGCTCTTGCTGTGTTGCGGCGATGGCGAGGAACGCGCTGAAGTTTATGGGTGTGCTGCCGATCGGCAACAAGCATCCATCGTGTTCGAAGTGGCAGCCGACATGGTGAGAATGTGTCCCCACTAGCCAAGCGGGTAAAGATCCTTAGAAGCCAAAACGTATCATCTACTCCCCTACTAATTCCTTCTACCAGGTACTATCCGCCGAGGCCTATTCCAAACACGGATTCAATATTTCCGGAGTGGTATTCGATGAGCTACACACCCAACCCAACCGGGCGCTCTTCGACGTGATGACCAAAGGCAGTGGGGATGCTCGCACCCAGCCGCTGTACTTCCTGATCACAACCGCCGGCACCGACACCCACAGCATCTGCTACGAGCAACACCAAAAGCCCAAGACATTCTAGATGACAAAAGCACGACCCCACCTTTTATCCAGTCATATATGGGGCAGCGCAAGATGATGATTGGACTAATGAAGCCGTGTGGCATAAAGCCAACCCATCCTTGGACGTGACGGTGCCAATCCAGAAAGTTAGGGACGCTTGTAATAGTGCCAGGCAGAATCCGGCTGAAGAAAACACCTTCAGACAATTGCGTTTGAACCAGTGGGTCAAACAGTCTGTGCGGTGGATGCCCATGAACACCTGGAACAAAAACGATGGCCCAGTCCACTTAGATGAGTTAGAAGGACGTGTTTGTTACGGCGGGCTCGACCTGGCATCCACCACCGATATCACTGCTTTCGTTCTCGTATTCCCACCCACGGATGACGATGACAAATACACGGTCGCGCCCTGGTTTTGGATACCCGAAGACAACCTCAAACTCAGAGTTTCTAGGGATCACGTCCCCTACGACCTATGGCATCAGCAAGGCCACCTACTCACGACTGAAGGCAACGTGGTGCACTATGGGTATATCGAGAAGTTCATTGAGGATCTTGGCACCCGATTCAATATCCGAGAAATCGCTTTCGACCGGTGGGGCGCTGTCCAAATGTCACAGAATTTGGAGGATGCCGGGTTTACGGTGGTGCCGTTTGGGCAAGGCTTCAAAGACATGTCCCCACCATCAAAGGAACTGATGAAACTCGCCCTCGAAAGACGGTTGGCGCATGGAGGGCACCCGGTGCTGGCCTGGATGGTCGATAACATTCACGTGCGCACCGACCCGGCAGGCAACATTAAGCCAGATAAGCAAAAGTCCACGGAGAAGATCGACGGCGTAGTCGCAACCATCATGGCCTTGGATCGGGCAATCAGGTGCGGCAATACCCCAGAGGCGAGCTCAGTTTATGATTCGCGGGGACTATTGGTGCTGTGAGATTTTGGGTGAAACAGGCTACCGACACCATTGGCCACTATTGCTAGCACTGAATAGATGGCTCCGTAGATGAGCGCGGATTCGTTGAAAAAGATAACCGTGGGCACCATGAAAAACAGTATCGGCATCACTATCCATAAAACCGTGAATCCCTCCGTGACTGCGTCCCAGGCGGCTAGCGCAATAGTGGCGAGTGGAAACGCTATGAACAGCATCAAGATAAACAGCGTCATTCCTGAATCAGGGGCGCTGAATACTCCGATGGCGGCTGTCATGAGAGCAGGCAGTAAAAGATAGCACGCGAAAAGCCCGCCAAAGCGCATGCAGGTGCCGCGTCTTTTCCACCTTTGCATGCACTCATTTTTTCATGAGCAGAAGGGAAAAACCATGGGCCTATTCAACTGGCTACGCGGCAGAGTGAAACCAGTCGAGAATCACCAGCTGTCCACCAGCTACAGCTTTTTGTTTGGGCCGACGTCTGCTGGGCGTCCGGTGACCGAACGTAGCGCGATGCAGATGACTGCTGTCTATGGCTGCGTGCGGATCTTGGCTGAGGCGATAGCCGGGCTACCACTGCACGTCTACCGTTACAAGGACGGTGGCGGCAAGAAAAAAGCCCTAGACCACCCCTTATACCGGCTGTTGCATGATGAACCTAACCCAGAGATGACGAGCTTCGTGTTTAGAGAAACCCTCATGACGCACCTGTTGTTGTGGGGTAATGCGTTTGCTCAGGTAGTGCGTAACGGTCTAGGCGAAGTCATTGGACTGTATCCGCTGCAACCGAATCGGATGAGCGTAGGCAGGGATCTAGACAGCAAGGCTTTGTATTACGAGTACCAGACCTCCTGGGACGAACCCGCAGGAGAGTATAAAACCATCCGTCTTACCCCTAACGATGTGCTTCATGTTCCAGGTCTTGGTTTTGATGGGTTGGTTGGTTATTCCCCGATCGCGATGGCAAAAAACGCTATCGGGCTCGCGCAGGCCACCGAGGATTACGGTGCTTCATTTTTTGCTAATGGGGCGGCTCCTGGCGGGGTGTTAGAGCATCCAGGCACGATCAAAGACCCTTCTCGGGTGCGCGAATCCTGGCAGGCAACCTTCGGTGGCGCTCGTAACGGCAACAAAGTCGCTGTTTTGGAAGAGGGTATGAAGTACACGCCGATATCGGTAAGCCCGGAGCAGGCACAATTTTTAGAAACACGGAAGTTTCAGCTCAATGAGATCGCCCGAATATTTCGTATTCCGCCCCACATGATTGGCGACCTGGAAAAATCCTCGTTTTCCAATATTGAACAGCAGTCTTTAGAGTTTGTGAAATACACGCTTGATCCGTGGGTAATCCGCTGGGAACAAGCCATCACGAAAACTCTCTTGAACCCGCGTGAAAAGCAGCAGTTGTTTGTGAAGTTCAATGTCGAGGGCCTACTGCGCGGGGATTACCAGTCACGTATGGAGGGATACGCGGTAGCTCGCCAAAACGGGTGGATGAGCGCCAACGATATCCGAGAGTTAGAAAACCTTGACCGGATCGAGGCGGCTGATGGCGGGGATCTGTACCTGGTGAACGGGAACATGCTCCCGCTTCCTATGGCTGGGGCTTATGCCGACTCACAACAAGCTAAAGAAGGCGAGTCTGGTGATGAACCTAGAGAGAACCAACTATTGAGGAGGAGAATGTGAAGCGTTTTTGGAACTGGCTAACCCCAGAGGAAACCAGCCCGGACAGTGATGGGGGTGAAAGGGTTTTGCGTATTAACGGGGTTATCGCTGAGGAATCATGGCTAGATGAGGACATAACCCCAGCGGTTTTTGCCTCCGAGTTAAACGCGGGGTCTGGGCCGGTCACTATCTGGCTGAACTCCCCTGGCGGTGACGTAGTGGCAGCTGCTCGTATCTACAACATGCTGCTGGATTATCCCGATAAAGTCACGGTGAATATTGACGGGATCGCGGCATCGGCGGCATCTGTGATTGCTATGGCGGCGCCCACGGTGGCAATGAGCCCGGTTTCGATGCTCATGATCCATAATCCCGCCACGCTCGCTATGGGAGATAAAACCGAGCTGTCGCGTGCCCTCGACATGCTCGAATCGGTCAAAGACTCGATTATCAACGCCTACCAGCTAAAAACTGGCCTGTCCCGGGCGAAACTGTCCAAGCTCATGGATATGGAGACATGGATGGACGCAACAGCTGCTATCGACTTGGGGTTCGCAAATAAAATCCTCACCAGTAAACAGGGCTCTATTCCAGACAAAGATGACGAACCCAATAAGGCCAATCCTGACAAGGGTGATGATCCTGGTGATGGAGAGGATGAAGAATCCGCGAGCAAGAAAGTACCGGGGCGAGCGAAAAATGAGCGCGGCGTGGTGTTTTCCAGAAAGGTTTCAGAGCAACAACTTGTTGCCCAACTAGATATGCACGGTAAAAGTGCTGCCCCTCCCGGGCCGCCGCCTCCTGTAAGTGAGCATCCTTGTTTAAAGCCCGCTGCCTCTTGTGGTCGGCGGGTTGTTGATTTATACGCCCATTTAACCAACCAACCCCATTAACTAAGAGAGGAAATATTCCATTATGACTACTGTTACTGATTTGTATACCCGCCGTGCCCAAACCTGGAATAAAGCTAAGAAGTTTCTAGATGAGCGGCGCGATAGCGAGACTGGCTGTCTAAACGCCGAAGATGACGCGGCCTACGCCAAAATGGAGGCCGAGATTGAGGCACTTAGCGGCGAGATTGCTCGATGTGAGCGAGCCGAACACCTAGAAAACACTCTTGCCAAGGCGACCTGTAATCCCATCACTTCCGCTCCTGGAAGCGCCATGGGCGAAGACAGTAAGGTCAAGCCTGCCCGTGCTACAGCTTCCTACAAGCGGGCGTTTTGGGATGCGATGCGGCTTAACACCTCCCCCATGGAAGTAAGGAATGCGCTAAGCGAGGGGGTGGATTCTGAGGGCGGATACCTAGTGCCTGACGAGTTCGAACGCACCCTAGTGCAGTCTTTAGCCGACCAAAACATCATGCGCACCCTCGCCAAGGTTATCCAGACCACTAGCGGGGATCGTAAAATCCCGGTCGTGTCTACCCATGGCACCGCTACCTGGCTGGATGAAGGCAAACCATACAACGAATCCGATGAAGCCTTCACCCAAATCTCCCTGTCGGCGTTCAAGCTGGGTACCTTCCTCAAAATCAGCGAAGAACTGCTCAACGACGCAGCATTTAACGTTGAACAATACCTAGCGAGCGAGTTTGCTCGCCGTATTGGAGCTGCTGAAGAAGAAGCCTTCCTGGTTGGCGATGGTAAAGGTAAACCCACCGGTATCTTCAACCCCACCGGCGGAGCAGACTTAGGCGTGACCACCAGTAAGCCTACCGACATTAGCGCTGATGAACTCATCGATCTGCACTATAGTTTGCGCGCCCCGTACCGGGCGCGCGCGGTGTGGCTGATGAACGATGCAACAGTAAAGACCGTACGCAAGCTCAAAGACGGTAACGGGCAGTACCTGTGGCAACCAGCCCTAACTGCTGGGACTCCAGACATGATCCTTGGCCGACCCGTCTACACCAGTGTTTTTGCACCTGAGGTCAAAGCCGGGGCGCGCACAGTAGCGTTCGGTGACCTCGGTTTTTATTGGATTGCTGACCGGCAAGGTCGCTCCTTCAAACGCCTAAACGAGCTATTTGCAACCACCGGGCAGATCGGGTTCCTCGCCTCCCAACGCCTAGACGGCAAGCTCGTCTTGCCCGAGGCGATCAAGGTTCTTACCCAGAAGACCGCCGGGTAAACCAGAAAAATAGTTAGGAGGTGGCAGCCATGAAAACAGACGAACTCATGGCTTTAGTCAAGCAGAATCTGCTGGTCGACCATAGCGAGGATGATTCTTTGATTGCCTCGTTTGTTTTGGCTGCCATCTCCTACGCTACCGCTTATCAACATCTGCCCGAGGGCTACTACCAAACGGAGCCCATGTCGCAGGCAACCCGGCAAGGCATTATCATGCTCGCCACCCATTTCTATGAATCCAGAGATGGAGCAACCGCCGGGTTTTGGGCAGACAAAACCGATGCTGCCCGCGCCGTGTGGAACGCAGTTAACACCCTGCTTCGTCTGGATCGGGACTGGAAAATCTAAAGAAAGACGCGCCCCATGGCAACGCTAGGCAAAATGAGCGAGCACATCGACCTGATACAGCCAGTGGTTACTAAAGACGCTGCCGGGTTCGCCACTACTGGTAACGAGATTATTGCTTCGGTGCGCGCATATATGGAAGTGCGGCACGCAAGTGGTGCGTGGGTCAACCGCGCCGCCTACACCAAAGCAGACCTGTTATTTAGGATCCGAGCAATACCCGGCATAAAAATAACCGAGGCAATGCAAATCAGCTCCGCACGTGGCAGGTGTGTGATTGATGCTGTCGAATACCTCGGCCGCTATATCGAGATCCTCGCCCACCGCACCGAAGCAGAAGGAGCACCCTGATGGCTAGAGTACAAATCAAGCTTCCCAACGATTTCATTGACGCACTCGACTCAGCCAGCAGCCTCATTGATAACTCCGCTGAGCAAGTACTTAAAGCCGGGGCTAACATAGTGGAGCCGGGTATGCGCTCTAACCTTTCTGCCGCCATCGGCAGCTCAACGAAACAGCCCTCCCGCTCTACCGGACAGCTCGCCAAAGCGTTAGGAACCGCGCCAGTAAAAGTCAATAGCCGAGGAGACTACAACGTCAAAGTTGGTTTCGCCGAGAACCGAGACGATGGTAGAGCTAACGCACTAATCGCTAACGTTCTAGAACACGGACGCTCCAACCAGCCCGCTAGACCCTTCCTAGCCCCCACGCGTTCACAAACCAGGCGAGCCGCAATCACCGCAATGAAACAAACCCTGGCCGCGCGAATTCAGCAGGTGAAACCATGAACGGGCTTTTAGAAAACCTAAGCCAAATCGCTAAACAACTTGGGCTCGCCTATGCAGTCAGCTGCTACACCGCCTCCCCAGCCCCAGACACGTATCTAGTATTCACCCCGTTAACAGATTCTTTCGAGATCTTCGCCGACAACACCCCCGGCGTCGAAATAGAAGAAGCCCGAATCAGCCTGTTCACGAAAACCAACTACCTGGCACTAAGAGACCAGATCACGAAAGCTCTAATCAGCGCTCGCCTGGTTATTACAGGCAGGCGCTATATCGGATACGAGGCGGATACCGGTTTTCACCACTATTCCATCGATGTTTCGAGTTTTAGAGCCTGTCCTTAAGAGTTTGCAATGATCAGGAAAGTCAAAAATCCGATGAACAAGATCTCCAGGACTAACCCGATGACGTTAATGACTTTTTCGCTCTTTTCAGGCCAGAATCTGGCTAGCAGAGCAAAAACTGCTAAGCCAGTAGCGGCTCCAGCAGTGTTCATTATGACATCGGTGATATCGCTGATCCCAATAGCGAAAACGTACTGAACGACCTCGAATGCCACGCTTGCTAAAAACGGTGGGAGCAATTGAATTAACCATGAGCGCCGTTTCAACAACATCCTCATGTACAAGCCAAACGGGATGAAAATAAGGAAGTTGACCACGATCTCATCAAAGAAGTTCGACCCGTAAAGATTCGCAGAATCTGTAAATGGGATCAGATTTAAGTAGCGCCCATGCCGCATGCCCAGTATGTCGTCAACGCTGGTGGCGAATTTGAACAGCACCATCCACAACAACAAGAGCAGATAAATCCCGAACACCGCATAGGTCAAGCATCGCTTTTTCTCTCTCATTCCCCAATTCTATCTCTCGATGACATCTAAAGACACCCATGTCACGAAAATTACTACCCAAAAGGAGAAACATCATGGCAACTATTGGTTTAGACAAGCTCTACTACGCAACCATCACTGAGGATCCCACTAGCGGTGAGGAAACCTATGCCGTTCCTAAACCGCTCGCTAAAGCAATATCTGCAGAATTGTCTGTGGAGGTGGCTGAGGCGATTTTGTATGCCGATGACGGGGCATCCGAGATTGTCAAGGAATTCAAATCTGGAACGCTCACTCTTGGGGTTGATGATCTCGGGGCAGAGGCTGCAGCTGCCTTAACTGGTGCGAGACTGGACGCCAACGGGGTACTTATCAGCACTTCTGAGGATGGTGGCACACCCGTGGCTATTGGTTTTAGAGCTGCACGCTCTAACGGGAAGTACCAGTATTTTTGGCTTTACCGCGTCAAATTTGCTCTGCCGGGAACCACGCTGGCGACCAAAGCTGATTCGATCACGTTCTCTACCCCGAGTATTGAGGGAACGATTCTGCGGCGTAATAAACCAGACGCTACCGGCAAGCACCCGTGGAAAGCCGAAGTCACCGAAGGAGCCACCGGCGTGAAAGCTGAGACTATCTCCAGCTGGTACAGGCAGGTGTATGAGCCTGCCGCTACAACCAGCATTAAACCGACAAACAACTAGAACAGCAGGTAAGCCATGACAGCGAAAACCCAAACCAGCCCGACAGGTAGCTCCGCTTTAAAGAGCGCGACAATCACTATCGCAGGTCAAGAATACGAGCTCGTCCTCACTACCCGTGCGACCCGCCTTATAGCTCAACGTTACGGAGGGCTAGAACATTTAGGTCAATCCCTGGAAACTAGCGAAGATATGGATAAGTCACTCGGTGAGGTAATCTGGCTTATCGCCCTGCTCGCTAACCAGTCCGTACAAATACACAACCTCACCCATCCAGACGATAAGCGCCCAGAACTGACCGAAGAAGCAGTAGAGTTACTAACTGTGCCTGCAGATTTAGCTGACTATCGGGAGGCTATCGCCCAGGCATTACAGCGCGGCACCCGGCGAGCAATCATGACCGAGACCCCAGACCCAAAAGGGCAAACCAAGAAAAAGGACACCTAATAGATAGTGACGAGGCAATCTTTACCCGCCTGACCTATATCGGGCTCGCCCACCTGGGACTAACCCGCAGACAAATCGACCTGACCATATTCGGTGAACTATTGGACCTGGTGGACTGCTGGCGCATCGAAACAGGCAGAGCCAAACCTGCTCGCCTCTGGTTTATCGACGACGTAATTCCAGCGGGTATCTAGCCTTATCTGTTTTCTTGAGATTTCTTTGATGTTCTCTTGCTCTTGCCTCGATTAAGTCCCACGGGAAAAGTTCATTCAAATACTCGAACGCTTTTTTGTTGAATTGGTGACCGCCAGTTCTTTCTTTATGCATGGTCAAAAGGTGTTCGAGGATATAACGATCGTTTTCGGTAACGAGACCGAGAGCCTCAAGGACCCATAGCCTGGCATCCACGCGCTTGAGCTTTTGCTGATTACACCAAATATTTTTAGCAATAGCACCTTCCCAATTTTCCTTAAGGGCGGTGCCTGCTAAACAGCCTGTCAAATGGGTTCGTTGAGAAAACCACCAGCGCCCACTTTCCTGCATTGTCGCTGCTTCGAGGGCGTCCGATAGAGGTAGATGATCTGCCAACTCGCCGAGAACTGCGGCGAGCTCATACGCCCGCATTTCCTCGGTGTCTTCTGCACTCGTTTCCATGGTTCATCCCTTCATCCGCTAACCCAGACAATTCCAGTGTCCCATAGGAGGTGACATCCCGTCATGGCTGATTCGTCTTTTGGTTTGAAGATTGGCCTTGAGGGTGAGCGGGAGTTTAAGCGCGCGATCACGGATATTAATCGTGAGATGCGGGTTTTGGGATCCGAGATGAAGTTGGTGGCTTCTCAGTTCGATAAGAACGATAAGTCCGCTTCAGCGTTGACTTCTCGTAACCAGGTTTTGGGCAAAGAGATTGAGGCGCAAAAAGCCAAGATCCAGACCCTTAAGAGTGCTCTTGATAACTCTGCTACCAGTTTTGGGGAAAATGATTCTCGGACGAAGAATTGGCAGATTCAGCTCAATAACGCTCAGGCGACTTTGAATGGTCTTGAGGGTGAGCTTAAAGAGAATAATTCTGCTCTTTCCAAGTTTGCCGATGAGGCTGACGGTGCGGGTGATGATGCGAAAACTGCAGCTAAGGACACCGGACACCTAGAAAATGCTGTAGATGAGCTGGGCTCTCAGATGGACGGTACCAGTTCGAAGACCCGCATTTTTGGTGACGTGCTTAAAGCCAGCCTGGCAGCGGAAGCTGTTGTTGGTGGGGTTAAAGCTATCGGGCACGCCATCGCGGGTATCGCTAAAGGCTTCGGCTCAGCGATGAAGGATGGTTTGGACTATAACGCCCGGATGGAGCAATACACCACCTCGTTTACCACGATGCTGGGTGATCAAGCCAAGGCTCAGAAACTGGTTAATAACCTCAAGTTGGAAGCGGCTCGTACTCCATTTGGGATGGAGGATCTAGCCAAGGCCACCCAAACGTTGATGGGGTTCGGCATGAGCGCTGAAGAATCCCAGGTACGCCTCAAACAGTTAGGTGATATCAGCCAGGGGGATGCTGGAAAGTTCGAATCCCTAACGTTGGCGTTTGCTCAAATGAGCTCTACTGGCAAGCTGACGGGTCAGGATTTGAACCAGATGATTAACGCGGGGTTCAACCCTTTAGAGGAGATTTCCCGTAAGACCGGTAAAAGTATCGGTGAGCTCAAAGAAGAGATGGCTAAGGGCGCGATCAGTGCGGATATGGTTGCGGATGCGTTTGCTAGTGCCACAAGTGAGGGTGGCCGGTTTTATGGGGCGATGGATGCCCAATCCAAAACCTTCTCTGGCCAACTAGCTACGCTAAAAGACGGGGTCGATAACCTTAAAGGCCTACTTGCTGGAGGTTTGACCACGGCTTTGGCCGGCACGGTGATGCCGATGGTTAATGGTTGGGTCGATGAACTCACCGAAGCGTTCGAGACCGGGGGCGCACCGGCCTTTATCGACACCCTCGGAGAAATCTTGAAGGAAGCCCTGGAGTTTATTTCTAGCCAGCTCCCGCAAGTGGTAGATACCGGGATGAGTATCCTCACCTCTTTGTTGGAGGGCATTATCGCTGTTCTGCCTTCCTTGGCAGACACTGCCGTGACGTTAATTGTGGCATTGGTGGAAGCAATTATTGAGGCACTTCCGAGCCTGTTGGAGGCAGCGGTCCAGATTATCGCCACCTTGGTAGCTGGTATCGGCGAGGCTCTACCGGAACTGATCCCGGCGGCGGTAGAAATGCTGATGACCATGATCCAGGGGCTCATCGATAATTTGCCACTTATTTTGGATGCAGCCCTGCAGTTAATTACTGGTCTTGCTGAGGGGTTAATTGCGGCTATCCCGGTGCTTGTTGAGGCTCTACCGGAGTTGATTGGTGCGATTATTTCTTTCGTAATCGGAGCCGTCCCCCAGATTATCCAAGCTGGTATCCAGCTGTTAACCGCGCTGGTTGGTGCCTTGCCTGAAATTATTACCGCTATCACCGGGGCTTTGCCGTTGATTATTACCTCTATCCTTAGCGCGATCATCCAGGCAATCCCCCAGTTGATTAACGCGGGCGTGCAATTGTTGACGGCTCTTATTGGGGCGTTACCAACTATTATTAACGCGATTGTGGCGGCTTTACCTCAAATCATCTCTGCCATACTGTCTGCTATTGGTGGGGCTATCCCCCTTCTTGTACAAGCTGGCATCCAACTATTAACCAGCCTGATACGGGCTTTACCGACCATTATCGGCACTGTCGTTTCGGCTATCCCGAGGATTATTTACGGCATTGTTCGAGCAGTGATGGGCGGGGTCGGACAGATGATTAACGCTGGGGCATCCCTGGTTTCTGGGTTATGGCAGGGTATTCAGTCACTAGCGGGCTGGTTGTGGAACCGGGTCGCTAACTGGGTGTCTTCAATCTGGAATGGGATTCTCGGGTTTTTCGGTATCCATTCTCCTTCTAAGCAAATGGCGTGGGTTGGTGACATGCTAGTTGCTGGTCTAGCCGGAGCAATAACCACGCGCGGCCATAAGGCTGTAGATGCGGCAGCGAACATGGCAAAAGACACCATGGACGCTATGGGCGAGTTAACTAACGGGGTTAACGTACCTATCAAGGTCAGTAAGGATTTGTCATTGCCAAGCACCGATCTCACCCCTGCCCCGGTTAACCAAACATCGCAAACTGAAAAGGAAACTAAAACTCGCAGCGTTGATGTTCAAGGGGTAGCAGATGCTACAGCTACCCGGATTCTTAAGGGTTTGGATATCAAGGTTGTTTTAAGTGATGGGACGCTGGTCGGCAAACTCGCACCCAAAATTGATCAGCAACTATCACGGATATCTCGGCGAGCCAATCTGCTAGCTGCGGGGGTGTAAATCAATGTACGGGTTTGTTCTCGACCATAAGGTTAGCTCTAAAAGCCTGGGTATCCGTTTTTGCGCACCTGTAGAAATCCCTACTGCCACCATGGGGATAGAGGATATTGAGGTGTCAGGGCGGGCCGGTACTCTTACCCGCTTTAAAGGGTGGCAAGACAGTGAAATAACTTTGAAACTAGCGGTGCGTGGCGGGCTGGAAGCATACCGCAAAGCCGCTCACGCGCTGACTGGGGCCCACACGATTGGGTTTAGCGGTGAGCCTGGCATGTTCAGGTATCTTAAACACGTCAAAATATCACCAGCGCTAGGCTCGCTGGCCACTTGGGTAATGTTTGAAGCCGAGCTTTGTTGCCAGCCGTTTACCTACCTGGAAACCGGGCTTAAACAGCTAACTTTGAGCGCTTCGGGCACGATTAGTAATCCTGGTCTTTTAGCTTCCGATCCGGTAATAACTGTTTTTGGTACCGGGGAGTTGGAACTAAAAATAAACGATACTGCTTTGATAGTTTGTGCTCCTAGCGGGCAATTAACTATCGATACTGCCCGGCTTACAGCCCACGTTGCAGGTAAAACCCAAACCGATGGGATTTCAGGGCCGTTCCCGCAACTTTCTCCTGGTGCTAACCACATCGAGCTGGGCACAGGTATTTCAAGAATCGAAGTTAAAGGTAACTGGCGTACCTTGTAGAAAGGACTAACCAGATGATTACGATTCACGATCGTAGCGCTAACGATTTCACTGCCAGTGGGTTAGCGGTGCTAGATCGCCACCTTATAGACCCGAAAGTCACTCAGGAACTAAACGGAAAGTTTTCCCTAACGTTTTCCTACCCCCTTGATGGGCCAGCAGCGAACCTGTTGGTAATAGAAAACATCGTGGCCGCCCCGGTTCCAGGAATAAACGGTAGGCAAGGATTTCGTATCAGCGAAGTCACCACCAGCCTTGACGGGACGCTCGAAGTAGTTGCCCATCACCTGTTCTATGACCTTTCTGCAAACCTTATCGCTGACACCTATGTGGTAAATAAAACCGCAAAAGCAGCCCTAGATCAGCTGCTAGGGGCGGCCAATAGCCCGCACGGTTTTAGCGCCAGTAGTTCTGATAACTCCCATCGATCCTCTGCCCGCATAGTTAGAACCCCACTCAGCGCGGCCTTGTTAGGTGACAGCGACAACAGTTTTATTTCGCGTTGGGGCGGCGAGCTTACTTTCGATAACTGGCATATCCACCACGCGCCGCGCATAGGTGCTAATCATGGCGTGGTTATAAGGGATCGTAAAAACCTGTCCGGATACGAATCGAGCCTGGACTACACCACCATAGTTACCCGGATTTTGCCGGTTGGTTACGACGGTCTGCTCCTACCTGAACTGTACGTGGACAGCCCTCGCATCAGCGACTATATTGCGCCGCGTATCAAGGTAATCCGCTATGGGCAAGTCAAGGCCATCAAAGACCCAGGCAAGCCACGTGAGGACGAACTGCCCCTAGAGCAAGCACACGCATGGCTGCGCGACCTAGCCAAAAGCGAGTACAAACTTGGCCTGGTTGATCAGCCATCTTGTGCCTACAAGATTTCATTTGTTGACCTTACCTCCGCCAAAGAATACGCAGATCTGCGCGAGGTAGAAACCCTAGCCTTGGGTGATAGCGTGACCGTACGTCATAGCGACTTAGGCGTGGAGTTAACCTCGCGGGTCCTGGCCTATGACTACAACCCGCTTGGCCAAGAATATATAAGCATTGAGCTAGGTAGCACCGCCTCTAAATTCACCGACATCACCCACACCATCACCGCTGCCCGCAGCGAGGCTATCCAAGCCCAGCAGGTGGCAAGTATTGCGCTAGCTAGCGCGGACGGGAAAAACACCAACCACTATGGCACCACCCAACCAGTATCCGCCCGGCTTGGGGATGTGTGGTTTAAAGAAAATGGTGAGCAAGTAGGAATCTGGATCTATAAGGCCACCGATACTGGCCAGCCCGGATGGATAAGTCTTGCCACCGATTTGAACGGAGCCGAACTGGCGGCGAACCTGCAAGCAGCTAAAACCCAGATCGCGCAAGCAAACGCTAGCGTTGAGCAAGTCCAAGCAAGCCTTAAACAAACCCAAAGCGAGCTAGTAAAAACCAGTAGCGATACAGCGACTGCAAAAGCTCAAGCCGAAAAAGCTCTCCAGGATGCTACCAGCACTCAAAATGCTCTAGAAGCGTTCAAAGTGCAGGTAGCAGATGAAACCAAAAACATTAACTCCTCCTTGACGATGGTTTCAGACAACGTGAACCTGAGAGTTAAAAGAGCCGAGATTATTACCCAAATCAATCTGTCGAATGAAACCGTGCTGATTGATGCAGCAAAAGTACACATCAGTGGGCAAACCTCAATAGATGACGCCGTAATCGGTACCGCAATGATTGCCGATGCGGCTATCACTAACGCTAAAATCGGTGAGCTGTCCGCAGATAAAATAACCACCGGTACCCTAGCGTCCGCGCGGATTGCTGCCGGGAGCATCACTAGCGATAAGCTCACGATTGCTAACGGATACATCCAAACAGTAATGATTAGCGACGCTGCAATAACTTCAGCGAAGATTGCTTACATAGATGCCAGCAAGATCACCACTGGTCTGCTTGACGCCAACCGGATCGCTGCGGCATCCATTACGGCAGATAAGCTTTCCGCTAACGCGATCCAGGTTGGTCTTGCCGGGTGGACAAGTAATATTCGCATCAACCCCACCCAGATCTCTTGGTATAACGGTTCGGAACTGGAAGGAAAAATCGCTAGTACCGGGATGCAGTTTTGGTACGGGAATCGATATATCGGACAGTTAGGCAGGGGCCATAAAAAGGATCATGAGGAAATAGAGGGTATCTCCACGTCGCTAGCCAACGAGGGTGACTATGTTGCCTGGACCTACCAAGACGCTCCAAACGGGGACTATTTCACGTGTTTGACCCTAGACCCAAAGGGACGGTTTTATGATTCGGCTGGCATCCACCTTGGGGCTGATCTGCGCACGAATGGTTACAAGTTCTATACCACCGAAAACAGATCGGTCACCTTGGAAGATTGTGTACTAACCGATAGGGGCACGCATCCAGGATGGGTCGGGCCGACAAAGCTAGCCAAAGTAGTATTCCACACCTATGACGTCATGATCGTCACCAACGGCACGTTCTATAACATGACCCGACTTTTCGACCGGCTCTCAGACCTTATGATCCGGGTAAACGGGCTCATCGGGCTGCTTAACCAGGGATGGATCAGCACCATAACCTCCAAAGCGGATGGCACCATCTCCTGGACCTACTTCCATAACACCGGGTATCAACCAATGTCTACCAACACTGCCTAAACCAGGCTGTATTCAAGAAAGGAATACATCATGAAAATTTGGATAGCTAACAAGCACCTAACCGGACTAACAGAACTATTAGCCGCTATGAGTCTTAAACCTGGCCCTTCTAGAGCTAGAACCAAACTGCTCGAGCTAGTACGGCAGGCCACCAAGCGTTTTAGCGATGACGAATACGAACTGGTAACCCAATACGCCTCCCTAAACGAAAACGGCAAACCCCGCATCGATGCTGGGGGAACATTCACCCTGGCATGCCCAGAAAAAGCCCAAGAATTCTTCGCCGCTCGTCAAAGCCTATTCGATTCCCTGGCCGAAGTATCTGGGCCTACCTACCAAAACCATCTCCAAGAAGTAAAAAGCCTCATAGAAACCTATGACGGTGAGCTATCCGGGCAACAAGCAGAAGCATTCTGCGCGTTAAGCGAAGCAGTAGAACAAGCCATAAGCAAAGGAGAAACCTCATGATTGAGCAAGCGATAATCCCGATCCCTTCTGACCCAAAACCAGCCCCGCCAGGAAAAACAAAAAACACAGACAATCCCATAATGGTGATACCTAGAAAAAACACTATGGATATCACCCGCCTCACGCTGCAAGCCCTAAAGCGCCCATATATACAAACCGAATAGCACCGCCTTGTTTGAAGTTTCAATGCCTGCCTTGTGCAGGCATTTCCTATATCCGCAATCCCCCACGCTTGTGCTAACCCGTTAACTATTTTGAAAGGACAGCAAGAATTTTGTCTATCAAAACCATTTGGACGCTATTCCAAGGCGTAATCACCGCTATAGGTGCTTGGCTAGGAGCCTTCCTCGGTGGAACCGACTCCCTGCTCTACGCCATCGTAGCCTTCACCATCATCGACTACGCCACCGGAATACTAGCCGCAATCAACGCCCACAAACTATCCAGCTCGGTAGGGTTTCGCGGTATCGCCCGCAAAATCCTAATCTTCGCCCTCATCGGACTAGCCCACTTATTAGACGTGCATATTCTTGGCACCCCCGGAGTGCTACGCACCGCCACCATCTTCTTCTACCTATCTAACGAGGGCATCTCCGTCCTCGAAAACGCTGCACTGTTAGGTCTGCCGATCCCGGGCGGACTAAAACAAGCATTAGACACAATCAAGCAAACCGGTCAAAACCAGCCCGCCTTAAAAACCAGCTCAACACCACCCGCTAAGGCGAGCAGTCCAGATAAATACTCCCCGCCAACCCCTCAGGCAGGCCAGACCAGCCCGGGCAAATATCTGCCCCAACACGCCCTCCCCGACGAAATAGAAAAACCATGAAAACAATTCTTAAATTCCTGGCACTCCTAGCAGTCTTAACGCTACTTACCGCCGGGATCTGGCTCCTTTTCGCCTTATTCCTTTCATGGATACTGACCCCGCTTATCTACCTGCTCGCACTTTTTATCCTGGCCACCGGCTAAACCAACCAACAAAGAAACGGAGAACCCAAAATGAAGAACTGGAACACTCTAGAAGCTGACCTGAACCTTTTGATGAACAAACACTTCACCAAAGGCAGACAAGGCCGATCCATCAACAAAATAATCCTGCACCACAACGATGGAAACCTTTCCATACAAGGATGCTGGAACGTATGGCAAACCCGACCCGCCTCCGCGCACTACCAAGTAGAAACCAGTGGCCGCATCGGCCAACTCGTCTGGGATCGGGATACTGCCTGGCACGCGGGAAATTGGGTAGCCAACACCACCTCGATTGGAATCGAACACGCAGACGCATCCACCCACCCCTACCGCATCTCCGATGCCTGCCTAGAAAACGGGGCACACCTGGTCGCCGCCCTGTGTCACTACTACAAGCTCGGCCGACCCTGTTGGGGCAAAAACATATTCGGACACCGCGACTTTTCCGCAACCGAATGCCCCGCCTCCATAGCCGGATCCCAACACGCCGCTTACATGGCAAGAGCCGGCTACTGGTACGACCAAATGACCTCCAGCAAAGTATCCGCTACGCCAGCACCTGCCTCGAAGCCAACCACCACTGGTGGCAAGAGCATCGACACTCTCGCACGTGAAGTCATCAATGGTTCGTGGGGTAACGGCAATGACCGCCACCAGCGACTCACCGCGGCCGGGTTCAACTACGACGCCGTGCAAGCCCGCGTCAACGAAATCCTCGGGCTCAAATCCAAACCTGCGGGCAAGTCCATCGAGACCCTGGCGCGTGAGGTGATTCGTGGGGATTGGGGTAACGGGCAAGAACGCTACAACCGCCTCACCAATGCTGGCTACAGCTACCAACAAGTACAAAACCGAGTCAACCAAATCCTTGGCTAACCAGCCGAAGGCAACAACTGAATAACCACGCTGAATAAGAGCCGCTCTGGCGAGACGTCACCGTCTTGCTGGGGTGGCTCTTTTTTTGTTTCTACCCATCCGGTTCGCCTCTTCTTCACGGACGTATAGCGCCATCGCAGAAATAGACCGTCCGGATTGGGCTTCTGGGGTGGCTTAAAGCGAAAGCAAGTTCATCGAGTTAGGAGCATGCTATGGGTTTTGATACCAGAGAGCAAAAGGCAATCCGCCGATTGCACGCTGACCACGTACCATATCGGCGCATTAGCCAGATCCTGGGTTTGCCACCAACATCGGTTCTTCGTTTTGTTAATGACCTTCCAGCAAGCACCACCCGTGTTCCTGATGATGTGCTCGGTTGGTGCCCGTGGTGTGGGGGTCGTCTATATCGACGCCTTGACGGCAAAAAGCAGCGATTCTGTTGTAGCGAGCATCGGCGTGCCTGGTGGAAAGCACACCCTGAGGCGAAAAGGCGCACTGCTATCTATACTTTCACCTGCGCTGGCTGCGCAACCACATTCACTGCCTACGGCAACAAGAAACGCAAGTATTGCTCCCATGCCTGCTACGTGACCCACAGAGGCACGGCATGAAAGCGGTTCAGATGAAACATGAGGCAGTCTGCAGGGTCACGCTCGCACTTGCCGAAAAACTCCGCGTAGCTGGTGCCATCTGTCAGGGTGATTATCAGCGGATACGAGATACTCTCATTGGTTCGTATCATCCTGCGATTATGGCGCTGTTATTGCCGCAGCGGCTGGATAAATCTGGGCTTCAGAGTGATGTATAGAAGCAAAGGTTCACACCGAACGTGATACAAGGAGACGCGCATGAAAATCCGCAAACTACCACCCAAACCAGCAGCGTTGAAGCTCACGCGGGTGGCGGCGTATGTGCGGGTCTCACGCGAATCCGAGCGCCTCACTCACTCGTTCTCTGCTCAGGTCTCCTACTACAACAAGCTGATCAGCTCAACGCCAGGCTGGGAATACGCCGGGGTCTACAGCGACTACGCAACGACAGGTACGTCTATCTCGGGGCGCGGCGAGTTCAACCAGATGATCGAGCAAGCACTCGCAGGGAGCATCGACATTATTCTCACCAAATCGATTAGCAGGTTTGCCCGCAACACCGTCGACCTACTCACCACTGTGCGAGCCCTGAAAGCCGCTGGGGTGAGCGTGCGTTTTGAACGTGAAAACATCGACACCGCCAACGCTGAGGGCGAAGTCCTCCTCACTTTACTAGCCTCGTTCGCGCAAGCCGAATCCGAATCTATCTCGGCTAATGCGAAGTGGGGCATCAGAAAAAAGTACAAGGATGGGCTGTTGCATTCGCGCCAACTCTACGGATACCACTACCACCACGGCCAGCTCGACATCGTTGAAGAAGAAGCCGTTATTGTGCGGCGTGTATTCAGCGAGTTTCTTGAAGGGATCAGCCCAGAGAAAACCTGCAAACAAATGAACCAAGAGGGTTTGCGTTCACGTGTTGGCGGCAAGTTCCGCGCCTCGGTGACCCGGGATTGGCTGGAAAACCCCACCTATATCGGTACCGCAATCTTGCAACAGTACTTCAGTGCTCATGCCGGAGATAACACACCGACTCTGAATCGTGGCGAGCTGGATAAATATATTGTGGAAGACTCCCACCCACCGATTATCGAGCGTAGCGTTTTTGATGCCGTCCAGGCAGAGCTAGCTAGGCGGCGTGCCACGGGCGGACGCGGCTTGACCCCAACCGGTGGGAGTAGCGCTCTTACGCACCGTATCACCTGCACTATCTGTGGCAGGAACTATCATCGGCGTACCCGCCGCTTGGCGCACTCGACTTATAAATACTGGTGGTGCGAAACCGCCACGAAGGGCAAGGGCAACCCCTGCCATGTTCATCAACTACGAGAAGAACACCTGTACGCCATCATCAAGCGCCTGCTTGGGCTTCATGCTTGGGACGACCAGCAGGTGGTTGATCGGATCGAGCGAATTGAGGCCAGCCCAAACTGGCTCCTGACCATCCACCTCAGTAGTGGAAACACTGCCACGGTTGACTACCGCAACGGTGAGGAGGTGACTGCCTGATGCCACGGATTACCGCTATCCCTGCCACCAAAAAGATACACACCTCACCCACGGCTTTGCCCTCGCTTCGCCGCGTAGCTGGCTATGCTCGCGTCTCCACCGATGACGCTGACCAGGCGAACTCGTATGAGGCGCAAGTGGATTATTACGAGCGCTACATCAAAAACCACGACGGCTGGCAATACGTCGACATCTACACCGATGAAGGAATCTCTGGCACTTCCACGAAACACCGGGAGGGATTCAACCGCATGATCTCCGACGCCTTAGCTGGTCGCATCGACTTGATCGTCACCAAAAGCGTCTCCCGGTTTGCTCGCAACACCGTCGACTCCTTGACAACCGTGAGGAAGTTGAAGGATAAAGGCGTGGAGGTGTTTTTCGAGAAAGAAAACATCTGGACCCTCGACTCCAAAGGCGAACTCCTCATCACCATCATGTCAAGCCTTGCCCAAGAAGAATCCAGATCCATCTCCGAGAACGTCACGTGGGGTCAGCGCAAACGCTTTGCCGACGGGAAAGTAAATATGCCATTCAAGAACTTCCTCGGCTACGACCGCGGCCCAGGCGGCAAGCCCGTCATTAACCCCGAACAGGCCGAAACAGTACGCCGCATCTACCGCCACTACCTCGAAGGCATGAGCATCCCGCAGATTGCCGCAGCATTGGATGCAGACGGGATTCTGACCCCTCGCCGTAAACACAAATGGAGCCACACCACCATCCAATCCATCCTCACCAACGAGAAATATAAGGGTGATGCTCTGCTACAAAAATCCTTCACCGTCGATTTCCTCACCAAGGCTGTAAAAACCAACGAGGGCGAAGTGCCCCAGTATTACGTGACCGACTCCCACCCAGCCATCATCGACCCTGAAACCTGGGAACTCACCCAAGCGGAATTCGCGGCTCGAGGTAACGGCCGACGCGAGCGAGTGTTCACAGGCAAGGTTTACTGTGCTCACTGCGGCGCAGCCTATGGCAGCAAAACGTGGCACTCCACAAGCAAGTATCGCGCCGTCATCTGGCAATGCAACCACAAATTCTCTACACCTCACCCAGGTAAAATGCCGATCCTGCGCGATGAACAGCTCCAAGCCATGTTCCAGAGCGCGCTCGCCCAGCTCATTGAGCAACGCGGCCTCATTGACTGGAAACTCCTCACCGCTGTACTCACCGACACTAGCGAGCTGGAAACCCAAGCTGCTGAGCAAGCTGCTGAAGTAGAAATCGCCACGAAACTGATCGAGCAAGCTATCAACGCGAATGCGCATCACTCCCAAAATCAAGACGACTACCACCAGCGCTTCACCCAGCTCGAAACCCGCCAGCGCGAAACCATTACCGCCTACGAAGCAACCACGGCGGAGATTGAACGGCGCACAGGCATCAAAGCCACACTCAACCACTACCGGCGCACCCTCACCACACTAGACAGTGTAGGCGACTTTAACCCCGCCACCTTCCACGCCCTGTGCCAACGCATCGAGATAGCACCAAGTGGCAAAGCGACCGTGATCTGGAAAGACGGAACCAGCACACAAGCGCAATAGCCAGAAAGCTCCCCAAATAGAAAGCCAGCACCGATCATTTCGGTTGCTGGCTTTCTATTTACCCAGCTCAACACAACAATTTCGCGTAACCCCTATTTTGGAGCAAACGAGCAATTTTTGGAGCAAAATGACAAAACAAAACCTGCTGGCGCGAAATTGTATCAACTCCAGCAGGCAGTTAGTGGAGCTAGCGGGAATCGAACCCGCGACCTCTTCCATGCCATGGAAGCGCGCTACCAACTGCGCTATAGCCCCAAGCTATTTCTACCGCAGCAATCCTGCTCGGTAGGCACCAAATAACTCTAACTAACAGGGTGCCTCTTCTTCAAATCTCTGGCCTGTGTATTGCGACATACCCGCCTTCAGCCAGCGTAAACCGCCCCGAAAGCGACTAGGCCATGGAAGGCAGCGCCGAGCCGGCAGGATCGGCAACCCCGAGATTATGGGAGACCAGACGCCATCCAGGCTCACGCGAATAAGGAATCAACGTAGACCAGTGGCAGTTATCTAAACCGCGCAGTCCCTGCCAGGCCACAGGATCCAATCCCAGAATCTTCACCAGCCCTTGAGTAAGCGCCGAACCGTGGGAAACCACCACTAGCACC
This sequence comes from Varibaculum prostatecancerukia, assembly GCF_943169825.2. Classification (NCBI taxonomy): domain Bacteria; kingdom Bacillati; phylum Actinomycetota; class Actinomycetes; order Actinomycetales; family Actinomycetaceae; genus Varibaculum; species Varibaculum prostatecancerukia. Next base: position 295,798 of record NZ_OW968402.1, on the reverse strand, counting down.
CCCTCAACCTGCTCAAAATATTCAAGTACGCATTTAGCGACCCGCGAGCCCACTTCCGCGCGCGACTCTACTCCCGCCATCGGGCATTCTCCGGTAGCTCGCCACTCTTCATAACGCGGTGCAAACCTTGCCTTTAGTTCTTTCGCGGACAGTCCCTCAAAATCTCCGAATGCCCGTTCTCGTAACCGTTCATCCGGCAGCGGTGCAATCTCCTGGTTGCAAGTATCGGCCAGCGCCTGCGCGGTTGCCTGAGCGCGTCGCAAATCCGAACAGATAATCCGTTCCGGATTTACTTTCACCAGTTCTTTCGCCGCCGCCTCAGCTTGGGCAATACCCGTCTCGTTAAGGGGTATATCAACCTGCCCTTGCACCCGTCCTTGCAGGTTATAGTCAGTTTGACCGTGTCGCCAAAAAATAATCTTAGTAGCCATGAATCGCCTACTCTAAACCAACAATCAGATTTTCAGCGTCCTGCTGCGCGTCCGGAGATTGAGCCTGCGCCCTCCCCACCTGAGCGGCTTCCTCCAAATCCGGCAAATCGATTCGCGGACAGTCATTCCACAGCCGCTCCAAACCGTAGTATTCCCGCTCTTCAGCTAGGAAAATATGGACGATTACCCCCGGTAATTCCATTAGCACCCAGCGAAACTCGTCATTGCCCTCGATAGTCATCGGGTCGGCACCGCAATCGTGACAGGCGTGGTCAATCTCGTTCATAATTGCCCGCACCTGCCGCGGATTATCCCCGGAACAGATCAAGAAAATATCAGTGATAATGGTTTGCTCATGAACATCGATGGCTACCACATCAGTTGCCAGTTTGCTGGCGGCAGCCTTGGCAGCTATCTCTGCCAGTTGGCGCGGTTCAGGCTTATCGACCAAGAAGAACTCCTATATCTGTAAAACGCTTACCTCATCTACGATACCGGGTTGCACCATATCCTGCCCCATTGTCTGAGAAATAACCGGGCGATCCATGGTCAATACCATTCCCAAAGCGATAATCAGCAAGATTGACAGCCGCAACGTCCAACGCAAGAACGTTTGGATAAATGTTAGCGGCTCTTCCTCGCCCTGGTCTTCACTGGATTCTAGCGACGCCCCGTAGCGAGTATCCTCCGGCTCCGGGGCCTCAGCTTTTTTTGCTTTTCGCTTCCGCTGCCACCACCGGGTTTTTTCTTCTTCCGGAGGCTCCTCGCTTTCGGAAGTAGATGGCGGAGCACTCTTTTCACTTTCCGAGGGCGCCGCGGTAGTTATTGGCGGAGCAACTGCCTGAGTGGGTACAGCTTCCTGTACTGGAGCTGCCCCAACCTCAGCCGCCGGAGCAGCCACTGCAGGAGCCGGGCTTGCAGGAGTCGCCACAGTAGGCACAGAGGGCGCGGGAGCCGCAGTAGTCGCAGCCATCGGGCTTACCTGCGCACCATAAATCCCGGCAGGGCTGGCTTTTACCGACGAGGGGGCAGGATGATAGGGCTGTGCAGGAGCCGTTGGTTGAGCCATAACCACCGGTCGAGCTGCAGGAGCTGTTTGCCTATCGGCAGCAGCCGCCGGCAAATCGATTTCAGCTAACGGTGCTGCCTGCCCGGCAACAGGAGCTGGCGCAGAAGCCGGCTGCACTGTCGGCGCTGGTTGCGCGGCAGCGGGAGCAAGTGCTGCGCCCGGTGACGGCTGCATAGTTGTAACCGGAGGTGCCGGAGCCGGACGCGGAGAAACCTGGTTGCCGCTTTGCTCCGCCAAACTTCCAGTGCGCGCTGCTAAAGGAGCCGCTTGCTGCTTAGCTGGTGATACCGGCGCTGCCGTGGGGACTATTGCCGGCGACGCTGCTACCTGGGAAGAACTTGCAGAGGTCGTTACATCGGGAGACGTCGGCGCTGGTGTAACCCTGGGCGACGCGGGTGCCGGAGCCGCCAAGTTCGAGGCAATTGCTGCAGCTGCACCAGCAGGGGCGGCCGTAGTCGCCCCGGCCTGGCGGGTTTGTGCCAATGCCTGCTGGAATAACTCGGCAGCAGATCCTGCCCCAGCCGCAGCTATATTTAAGGGAACTCCGCTTGCCGCACCACCTTTAGATGCAATCCCGGCAGGCATATTTACGCTGGTAGTTGCACTAGCTGGCAGCTGCGGGCGATCAAGATTATCAGCCGAACCGACAGGATATTGCTGAGTGCTGCCGCGTTGCTGGGCAAGCTCCGCTGCCGGCGCCGCATACTGGGTGGGCAACGTGCTGGGAGCAGGCTTACTCGCTGCGGCGGGCGTGAAAGGCGCGGGTGCAGCTGTAGGCGCAGATCCCCGCGGAGAAACCGGTTTGCCTCCAGAGGCCAAAGCTAGCTGATCTGCCAACGCCCGATCATCAGCGGCATCGGCTAAAGAATCAATGGGGGTTACTTTAATCGGTTGGGTGGTGTCACCATCGGGCGAGCCGGCAGCTAGTACACTGGGTTGATCAAAACCACTGGTAGCAGCAGAGCTCGCGGCTGGTTTATGTCCCGCAGCTCCTTGCTGATCAGTGAAAATACGTGGAGGAGTTTGAGCAGAACCCGGAACCGGTTGTGCCTGTGGGGTAATCCCCGAATGTTGTGTGGAAACTGCAGGGGGCGGCGTCGGACGGGCGGATACCTGCGATAAGGTTTGGGGTGCGGCGGACATTGGCATGGCAGGCGCTTGTGGGGTAACTTCCTCAGCAGACACTGGTACACCAGGGGCTGACTCCGGTGCTGCCACCGTCTGCTCAGGTGCAGGTGCGTGCACAATCGGCACCGCCGGCAATGCCGTAGCCGGGGGCTCAGCAACATCTGGAACCGCGGGTGCAGCCGGGGGATTTTGGAAAGACTCCAATAGCTCCGCCATTTTCTCGGCTTCAGTTTTTTCTTCCGCCACCTGGGCATCTAAAACTCGCTGTTCGCGGCGTTGCTGCTCCCGGGCAGCAGTGCGCAAAGCCTCTTGCTCGGCCTCTTCTAACTTGCGTAAACGCTCCGCTGCCTCAGCGGCTAAACGCTCTTGTTCCTGTGCCCGCGCTTGCGCTTCTTCGCGTTCTTTAAGTAGTCGCTGCAAATCCGCTTCGGCCTGTGCCCGCGCCTCCTGTGCAACTTTACGCATCCGCTGCTTTTCGCGATACTCCTGCACCCAGCTACGCCCATCCTGATCGGGACTGAGGGTGCGCTGTGGATGGCTAGGCTTCTCCGGGGGCATCTGCCGTAACTGCCGGGACAAATCGCTTTCTACCTGGCTAAAACCTTCTTGAATCTGTCCCCATTGCGACTCTTGGGACGAGGTCTGAGGGCGATAAGCTGGGCGGCGTCCTCCATTGCGGATCTCCTCAAGACGAGCCAGCTGTTCGGCAATGGAAATCTGCCCATATTTCGAAATCGGCGAATACGCCTGTTCACCAGGGACACGAGTGGGAAAATCTGATTCACTCATTGCTGGGCTTCCTTCCGATAGAGACCATATTTCGCAATATATTGCACCACCCCATCCGGAGTTAAATACCAGATCGGCGCCCGGGACGCCACCCGCTGACGAATATCGGTAGAGGAAATCGCCATCGCGGGCACCTCCAACAGTGACACCCGTTCGGCAGGTAACTGATCAGTATCGCCCCAGCGGTGACCAGGGCGAGTTACCCCCACAAATCGCGCCAATTGAAATAGCTCCTCAGCATTTTTCCAATCCATGATTTGCCGCAAAGCATCGGCGCCAGTAATAAAAAATAGATGACAGCCCGGCCTTTCACGTTTCAAATCACGCAGGGTATCCACCGTGTAAGTAGTTTCCCCGCGTTCAATATCCACCCGTGACACTGTAAAACGCGGATTAGAAGCGGTGGCAATGGAAGTCATTAAATAGCGATGCTCCGGGATAGTTACCCGCCGCCCCCTCTTGAAAGGCTGAGTGGCAGTAGGCACGAAAATTACTTCATCCAGGCCGTAGCGATGCTGCACCTCGGAAGCAGCCACCAAGTGACCATTATGAATAGGGTCAAAGGTTCCACCCATTACTCCAATGCGTCTACCGTCGACGCCGACGCCTACCGTCATTGAGTTCCCCTTCTTGCCAGCTTGTCTGCTTGGCCGGTTATTCCAATCCTAGCAAAAGTGAGCCAGTGCTAATATGCTTTATCGCGCTTCTTGACTTAAGTAAATATTTTGTCTGCAAAACAGCTGTCTTGGGGAAGATATCCCTTAGTCTGCGGAAGGATCCGTCCATAGCCCGGCCTCCGCTTCCTCCCGCAGATTCTGGCGGGCTTCCTCTTTCCCGTCCATCATCTGGTGGTATTGTTCGCGCCGTTCCTGGTTAGTGCGCCGGGTCGATTCCTCAAGACGTAGATCTTGCCCCCGTGCCCCCAATAGTTCGGCACCAGCCGACTGGAAAGGCTCGAAGTCAAAGATAACTCCGCCCTCCATTGGACCAATCACCACAGTATCTCCACTGGTAGCACCGACTTTAATTAATTCGGTTTCTACTCCCAAAGTGTAAAGCCGGTCCGCGAGAAATCCGATTGCCTCATCATTGGCAAAATCAGTCTGTTTAACCCAGCGTTCCGGTTTTTCTCCCTGCACTTGATATACCAGTCCCTGCCCAGTTTTTTGGGGTGTGACCGTAAACCCGGCTTCCCCCACGGCACGGGGTCGCAGTACCTGCAAGGGTTGGGCTTCAGTTTCTGGCTCTCGCTGGCGCAGTTCCATAACCATTTCTGCCAGGGCGAATACCAAGGCCTCCAAACCACGGCCACTGACCGCAGAAACCGCATACATCGGCCACCCGAACTCCGCAAGCTGTTTTGCCTGCAATTTTGCCATCTCTAGGGCGTCGGGAATATCCATCTTATTGAGGATGATCACCCGAGGTCGATCAGCTAAAGGAATATAACCAGAAACTTCGTCCAGGTCACTTTCATAGGCTGCCAGCTCCGCTTCCAGAGCCTTGATATCGTCGACCGGATTACGGTCAGCTTCCATATTGGCGCAGTCCACCACGTGCGCAATCACCGCGCAACGTTCAATATGGCGCAGGAAATCCAGACCCAACCCTTTACCTTGAGAGGCACCAGGAATCAGACCCGGAACATCCGCCACCGTAAAACGTTCCTCCCCAGCCTTGACCACTCCCAGATTCGGAACCAAGGTTGTGAACGGGTAATCCGCAATCTTCGGTTTAGCCTCGGAAATCGCTCCTATCAGAGAAGACTTTCCGGAGGAGGGGAACCCCACCAGTCCCACATCGGCCATTGATTTTAGTTCCAAGATGAGGACGCAAGATTCACCCTCCTCACCCAAAAGAGCAAATCCAGGGGCTTTACGTTTGCGAGTAGCCAGTGCCGCATTGCCTTTCCCGCCAGCACCTCCGCGTGCAACTTCCAGGCGAGAACCCGCTCCTTGCAGGTCAGCCAGGATTTCGCCATCTTCGGCTTTAACCACGGTGCCGGGAGGAACCGGCAACACCAGATCTTCGCCATTCGCGCCCTCGCGATTGTCCCCCATTCCGGGAGTGCCGTTAGTGGCTTTACGATGCGGCAAATGGTGGTAGTCGAGCAGGGTATGTGACTGGGGATCAACCTCTAAGAAAACGCTGCCGCCACGTCCCCCATCTCCCCCATCGGGACCACCCAGCGGTTTATATTTCTCGCGCCGGATGCTGACGCAGCCATTACCACCATTCCCGGCGGTAACATCGATTTTTACTCGATCTACAAAACTGGCCATGATTACTCCTTAGCGCCCTGGCTGAAAAGCCATTACTAACCACACACCTGTTGCTATATAAGTGTAGCGGGGTCGCTAGGCGACCCCGCTACCTCTAAGCTATTAGCTTTGCGTTAAGCCGAAACCACGTTTACGACTTTACGGCCACGCCGGCGACCGAACTCTACCGATCCGGCGGCCAGAGCAAAGAGGGTGTCATCCTTACCCTTCCCTACGTTCATTCCCGGGTGGTATTTGCTGCCCCGTTGACGAACCAGGATTTCTCCGGCGTTGACGTTTTCCCCACCGTAACGCTTGATCCCCAGGTACTGCGGGTTAGAGTCACGGCCGTTAGAAGAGGAACCCAGCCCTTTCTTATGTGCCATTTTCTTTTCCTTTCTTGCCTGAGGTTAGGCGATCTCGGTGATCTTTACCTGGGTCAGCTTTGCGCGGTGGCCCATGCGGCGAGTATAACCGGTCTTATTCTTGAACTTCTGAATCCGAATCTTCGGTCCTTTGGTCTGTTCTAAGACCTCTGCCGTTACCTTGATTTTCTCTAGATCAGCGGCGTCGGAGGTGACCTTGTCACCGTCAACTACCATCACTGGCTTGAAATCGACAGTATCGCCAACCTCTGCTGCCAGCTTGTCGACGACGACTACATCCCCGACGGAGACCTTTTCTTGACGTCCGCCCGCCTTGACGATCGCGTAGACCACTTTGCTGCTCATTTCCTTAGTCACGTACATTTTCTTTTGTCCGGAAAACCGAACCCAGCCGGTCTTCCAAACAACCGGCACCGACTAACTAGGCTAGTCGATACCAGCGGCGTTTATCAAACAAAATCCCTGTCCAGACAGTGTGTTATCTGCCACCGCAAGCCCAAGGAATCATTTGAACCGCCTCTGCGGCAAACTGCAACACAGCTGCCGTATGGGGTGGCTGACGGGGCTCGAACCCGCGACCTCCTGGACCACAACCAGGCGTTCTACCAACTGAACTACAGCCACCATTTATCGCATAGCAACGAATACCCACTTTATCTAACCAAAGGCTCCAGATAAAATTATTGTCGCTAAGCTAGCCTATGTATCCGCTCACACCTGCCCTTAGCGCAGGTCAAATACTGTTCTTACCAAAAGACCCGGTTACAAATCGCGTCGGCAAAAGTAGCAATCCCGTCCTCGCGCGTACGTAGATATAGCGAACCGTCTACCGGGGAAACTTCCATCAGGTAGTAAGAACCTTTGCCATCGGGAACGATATCTATCCGCAAGAACAGCAGGTGCTGATCGTGTCCCAAGCGGTCTTTAATCATCGAGTGGATTGCGGAACGTACCTTTTCCCCGAACATCCATTCTTCCGGTTTGGGTTGCCGGTTTCCGGTGACTTCCTCGTCGGCCTGCACTTCGGTGGTATTCGGGTTAGTGAGCATAGCGGCTTTTTCTACCGAGTGCGACAACACTCCATTCATATAGACCAGGGAGTATTCGCCGTGTTCATCTACCTGCGAGAGGTAACGCTGAACCATCACCGAACGTCCCTCTTGTAACAGGCTGTAGGCGTGAGTGATGGCCGCCGTCCGGGCCGTCCCATTATTGGCGTCGTAACGTCCCATTTCGCGCCCCCCGGAAGAAACCGCCGGTTTAACTACGAACTCACCGGAAGCGGGAAAACGGGTATGTACCTGGTGTTTATTAAGCTTTTGTTCCGGCTGTAGCCAGGTAGTAGGAATCACCGGAACTCCCCGCTCCTCCAGCTGCAGCAGGTAGTGTTTGTCTGTTGCCCATTTGACAACATCTGCCGGGTTTAACAAGCGGGGAACCTGATGTGCCCACTGCACGAACTCCTCCTGGTGAGCGGCATAGTCGCGCACCGAACGGATTACGCATACCCCTGCTTCTTCCCAATCCACCTCGGGATCATTCCAAATCGCAATCCGGGCATCGACTCCGCGAGAGTTTAATTCATCAACCAGTCCCGCCTCGTCCTCAGATAAATTCGGATACTGTGCACAAGTTACCAAGGTCACGCGTTTCTTCGCCATATCTCCAACCCTAATTGTTTAGTTCTTCGTTAGCTCAGGAAATGAACTCCATTTTTCCGATGTTTGTTATCTCAACCCCACCGGACGCGCCAGCGCTAAAGAAATCAATTCCTCCATAAGCTGGGAATACCCAATACCCATATGTTCCCATAATTTGGGGTACATAGAAAACGGGGTAAACCCGGGCATGGTGTTCACCTCGTTAATTACCACCGAATCCTTCTCGGGATCGACAAAAAAGTCTACCCGCGCTAACCCTTCACACCCCAGCGCCTCGAACGCCTTGGCGGCAATCTCGCGCACCTGGGTAGCCAAATGCTCGGGTATCTTCGCCGGGATTTCTAAACTGACGCTGTCTTCCCCGAAATACTTGGTTTTGTAGTCATAAAATACCACGTCATCGCGCATAGCGATTTTCCCCGGCTCAGTGGTACGAGGACGCCCGTCAGCTCCCTGCAACACCGCGCATTCCACCTCAAAACCGGTTAGCTCCTGTTCCACAATCACCCGGGGATCCACCGCTTGTGCCTTGATAACTGCTGCTTCCATAGCGTCTGCGTTGCTCACTTTAGTAATCCCTAAAGAGGAGCCGGCGCGCGCGGGTTTTACAAAGACCGGCAGTCCCAGGTGTGCCAACCGCTCCAGCACCCCGGAACGGTCATGGCTCCACTGACTCGCGGTCACAGTTTCCCATCTTCCGGCCGGCAGATTAGCCTCATGTAAAAGTATCTTAGTGGTGGGTTTATCCATCGCAGCCGCCGAAGCTAATACCCCGCAACCCACATAGGGCAAGTGCATCATTTCTAGCAGTCCCTGCACAGTTCCATCTTCACCGAAAGGCCCGTGCAGCAAGGGAAACACCACATCAAAACTGCCCAAATCAGCAAGGGAAAATTCTGGTCCCAGCTGGGTGGGCAAGCTCACCACATGACCGTCTCCAGGGGACAAGAAAAGCTGCCGGTTTGCGGCAGGAACCTGAGCCACTCCCTCCTCGGATATTTGGAACTGGTCGGAACTAAAATCTACCGGTACCCACTGTCCCTGCGGGGTAATCCCTACGGTAACTACCTCGAAACGGTCATGGTCGATCGCCTCGACAACCCCGGCCGCGGTCGCACAAGAAATCCCATGCTCCCCGGATTCTCCCCCGAACAGCACTAATACCCGAGGTTTACTTTTATCGCTTGGCGTCATGGCCTGTCCTCTCTATACCATTCGCGCGCTGGGTCCATCAGTTACCCGCGGCCCAGTACTCAAAGATACTAACGCTTCTTCTAAAGTCTGTTTACCACTAATCACCCGATAGGCGGCGGAGTTAATCGGCATTGAAACTCCCTTCTTATGCGCCAATTCGCGCACTACCGGACACGAGCGTGCCCCCTCGACCGTGCCCGCCGAAGCCTCCAGCGCCTGGGAAATATCCATCCCCTGCCCTAGTCGATAACCGAAAGCAAAATTGCGGGAGGATGAGGAAGAGCAGGTTGCTACCAGGTCGCCCAGTCCCGCTAGTCCCAGGAAGGTATCTGACTTTGCGCCCATCGCTACCCCGAGACGCACCATTTCGGCCAGCCCGCGAGTAATCAGGAAAGAACGGGAGTTGACTCCCAGTCCCAGACCTTCAGCGGCGCCAACCGCCATAGCGACAATGTTCTTGACTACCCCGCCGATTTCTACCCCCACTACATCTTCTGCCACATAGGGACGGAAATAATGGGTGTGAATGCGCGAAGCCACCAAGCCTGCGCGCCAAGAGTCTTCCCCGGCAACGGCGGCTCCGGTGGGTTCGTGTCGGGCAATCTCGCCAGAAAGGTTCGGCCCCGACACCGCCACTATCCGGGAAGGGTGTATCCGTCCGGCCTCGGAGATAACTTCCGTCATTACTTGCAAGGTTCCTGCTTCTAACCCTTTTACCAGCGAAATCACGGTGGCATTTAGGGGAAGAAAGTCACGGACTTGCTCCATGAGGGCGCGCACCCCATTTGAAGGAATCGACACCACTACCATCCCGACACCTTGGCAAACCCATTCCAGGTCACTAGCGGCACTGAGTCCATGCAGTTTTATTCCCGGCACGTACCGCGGATTTTCGCCCGCGTTGATTTGTTCGGCAAGTTCTGCTCGCCGCGCCCAGATCCGTACCTCATTGCCAGCATCCGCAAGTATTTGCGCAAATACGGTTCCCCAAGCTCCGGCGCCGAGCACAGCGACTTTGCGAACGGAGGAGGCGGACATAACGAACTACCCCTCCTGTTGAGACTCAGGGTTAGTGCTGGTAGAACCGCCTTTAAGATAAGGGCCGAGCTCTCCTAGTTCCCGCGCAGTTACCGGCTTTTCGGGGTGATCTGCTCGCCATGCCTTCGCAGCTACCCCTAATTGTTTCTTTGAGGGCATCCGGGCAGATTTACGATCTAGAGGACGGTGCGGCATTTTTATTCCTCGAATCTGTTCCAGGCCGCGGCAAATCGCCGCTTCTATTCTTTCGGTAGCCTGATACCAAGCTTCAGGATCATCAGCCCGATCATACAGGTCAGATAGGTCTACGGCGGGCAGAGCATGTACCCACACATCCTTTTTACCCTTCAAGTCTGGACGGCGAGCGTAACGATCCAGCACATCCTGCGCCCCCCACTGCACCACCGGAACCAGCGGCACTCGCGCACGCAGCGCCATCCGCACCGCCCCGGTTTTCATCCGCATCGGCCAAAAATCGGGATCTCGAGTCAAGGTGCCTTCCCCGTAAACCGTGATACATTCGCCTGCTTGCAGCCCCTTAATCGCGGCAGAAAGCGCGTCCCGGGAGTGGGTGGATTCCCGATAAACCGGAATTTGCCCGCAAGCACGCAAAATCGAACCCAACACCGGAACCTTGAAAAGTTCCTCTTTACAAAGAACTCGCACCGGATATCCCGCACTGGTCATAAAGTGCATCATGGTCATGGAATCGAACTCGGAAATGTGGTTAACAACAGCCACAAACCCGCCCTCTTTAGGCAGGTTTTCTTGCCCTTCCCAATGCCGGCGGGTGACCGCCCCTACAGGTATACGCGCTACGCGTACACAAAACTTATAGAAGCGAGAAAATTTACCGGCCATGCTTACCCCTTATTTTTCCAGCTTGACTTGCGCACCTAATGTTCCCAGTTTAGTAAGGAAATGCTCGTACCCGCGGCTAATCATATCGATTCCGCGGACTGTAGATTTCCCTTCGGCGGCCAGCGCCGCAATTAAATGGGAGAACCCTCCCCGCAGGTCGGGGATGGTAATATCGGCTCCGTGCAGCGGGGTCGGCCCGGAAATCGCCGCCGAATGATAATAGTTTCTTTGCCCGAATCTGCAGGCCAATCCGGTTAGACATTCCCGATACAGTTGAATTTGCGCCCCCATCTTATTGAGGGCGGTGGTGAATCCAAAACGCTGCTCATAGACGGTTTCATGCACGATTGACAGTCCGTGAGCCTGGGTGAGCGCCACCACCAAGGGTTGCTGCCAGTCAGTCATAAATCCGGGATGCACATTGGTTTCTAGCACAATCGGTTTTAGTTCCCCGCCTGGATGATAGAAACGAATCCCGTCTCGTTCCACCGAGAATGCGCCCCCCACCTTGCGGAACACATTAAGGAAGGTAATCATTTCCGGCTGGGAGGCGCCCTCCACAAAAATATCTCCGTGGGTGGCGAGGGCGGCTGACCCCCAGGAGGCGGCCTCGATGCGATCGGAGAGGGCGGTGTGAGTGAAACCTTCCAGGTTTTCGACCCCTTCAATCTGGATAGTGCGATCAGTATCTACGCTGATGATGGCGCCCATCTTTTGCAGCACATTGATCAAATCCATGATTTCCGGTTCAATGGCGGCACCACGCAGCTCCGTAATCCCCTCGGCTTGTACCCCCGCCAGCAGGGTCTGTTCAGTTGCGCCTACTGAAGGGTAGGGCAGTTCGATGACTGCTCCCCGCAAACCTTCTGGAGCGGCGATATGAATGCCGGAACGCATCTTGTCTACCTGCGCCCCAAAAGAACGCAGAATCGACAGGTGGAAATCAATAGGACGAGTCCCGATTACGCACCCACCCAGGTCAGGTATGATCGCTTCCCCGAGGCGGTGTAGGAGTGGCCCACAGAATAGGATCGGGATTCGCGAAGAACCTGCCAGGGTATCGATACTGGCCACCTGGGCAGCCTCGATATTAGAGGGGTCAATAAACAATTGTCCACTAGCGGAATCGTAGTCGGTTTTCACTCCGTGCAGTTCCAGCAAACCGCAGACAATATCTACGTCACGAATAAGTGGCACATTTTTCAAGACGGAAGGAGTTTTCCCTAACAGCGCCGCTACCATCGCTTTAGGTACAAAATTCTTTGCCCCCCGCACCTTAATACGACCTGTCAGCGGATGTCCGCCTTGCACTTCTAGAACCGGTTCCACGTGTTACTTCCCTTTCCGCTTTTCCCAGTGTTCCCAGTCTACCTGCCTGCGCGACTTCAAGTAGACAACTGGGAGAAAATACCCTATTAACAAGGGTGTTTTCAAGAAAACTAGGCTAAGAGCAAAGATAAACCTTGGGGAAAGCCACCTGGACAAAAGCAGGTTTTACGCTACGAGATTAAGAGCGCTTGACCTCAGGAATCCCGAGGGTAACTTCCCGGGCAGAAACTACCTCAGCTGGGGGCAGATGCTTAGCGGGCAGGGTACGCGGCATGAAATCCGGCCTTGCTTCCTCATAGGCGCTAATCGCCTCCTCATCACGCAAAGTAAGGTCGATATCGTCTAGCCCTTCCAACAGCCGCCAGCGAGTGTAGTCGTCAATTTGGAAACTGCAGCTAAAAGAACCGCAAGTAACCAGTCGTTTTTCTAAGTCAACTGTGATTTCTTTGCCCGGCTCCGCCTCTAACATTTTCCATAGGGCCTGGCAATCCTCCGGACTAATAACTGCCGCTACCATCCCGTCCTTTTCGCAATTACCGCGGAAAATATCGGCAAACTTGGGAGCCAACACTACTCGGAATCCGTAGTCACGCAATGCCCAAACTGCGTGTTCGCGACTGGATCCAGTACCAAAATCAGGGCCCGCCACCAGAATCGATCCGTTTCTAAAGGGAGCGAGATTTAGTACAAAGTCTTTATCTTGCCGCCAGGCAGCAAACAGTCCGTCCTCGAAGCCGGTTTTGGTCACCCGTTTTAGATAGACCGCCGGAATAATCTGGTCAGTATCTACATTCGAGCGCCGCAGCGGCACCCCAATACCGGTATGGGAAATAAACTTTTTCATCGCTTATACCTCTTTCCTGGTAGATACTGTCGGTAACTCCTGCGGACTAGCTAGATGTCCGGTAACTGCGGTGGCAGCGGCAATCGCCGGCGACACCAGGTGCGTACGCGAATTCTTTCCTTGCCGCCCCTCAAAGTTACGGTTCGAGGTGGAGGCGGAGCGCTCCTTCTCCCCCAGTTTGTCGGGATTCATTCCCAGACACATTGAGCATCCGGCGTTGCGCCACTCGGCCCCGAAGCTGGTGAAGATTTTATCCAGCCCCTCGGCCGCGGCCTGCAGACGCACCCGCGCCGAACCGGGAACTACCAATACCCGAACGTCCTCAGATTTTTTACGCCCCTGCCAAACCTGGGCTACGGTGCGTAAATCTTCGATTCGCCCGTTGGTGCAAGAGCCGATGAACACTGTATCCACTTGAATGTCACGCATCGGGGTACCCGGGGTTAACCCCATATATTCGAGGGCTCGCCGGGCGGAATCTCGCTCGCTATCGGTGCGCATCTGCTCGGGGTCGGGCACTTTTCCGCTCAGCGCCACCCCTTGCCCCGGATTAGTTCCCCAGGTGACAAAGGGTTCGATGCTTTCAGCGGGGATCGTGACTTCCCGGTCAAACTCGGCGTCCGGGTCACTTCGCAGGCTCTGCCAGTAGCGCACGGCTTTTTCCCACTGCTCGCCTTCGGAAGCGTGCGGGCGTCCTTTAATATAGTCAAAAGTGGTTTGGTCGGGGGCAATCATACCTGCCCGCGCGCCCGCCTCAATCGACATATTGCACACGGTCATCCGGCCTTCCATCGAGAGGTTTTCGATAGCTTCCCCGCGGTATTCAATCACGTATCCCTGTCCACCGCCGGTGCCAATCTTGGCGATAATCGCCAATATAATATCTTTGGCAAACACTCCCGGGCGGAGCTTCCCGGGGATATTAACCGCCATAGTTTTAAAAGGTTTTAGCGGCAGTGTCTGGGTGGCCAATACTTGCTCTACCTGAGAGGTACCAATCCCAAAAGCTAAGGCTCCGAAGGCTCCGTGAGTAGAGGTGTGGGAGTCGCCGCACACGATCGTCATCCCCGGTTGGGTCAGTCCTAGTTGCGGACCCACCACGTGCACGATCCCTTGATCAGCATCCCCCAGAGAGTGCAGGCGGATTCCAAACTCTTTAGCATTTTCCCGCAAGGTATGAATCTGGGTGGCGGAAGTCTGGTCTTTTATCGGCAAATCGATATCCACCGTGGGGGTGTTGTGATCCTCGGTGGCAATAGTCAGGTCCGGCCGGCGTACTTTTCGTCCCGCCATCCGCAAGCCCGCGAAGGCCTGGGGGCTAGTTACTTCATGGCATAAATGTAGGTCGATATATAGCAGGTCAGGCGCTCCGTTTTCGCCATGTTTAACCACGTGAGCAGCCCAAACTTTTTCTGCCAAGGTCTTAGCCATGCGCACCTCCTAGGTTTTACGCCCCTGATTTGCTGTATCTTCGGAAAGTGTAGTTGGAATTCCACGCTTTAAGATGGCAGTATCAGAACATGGACAATCAAACTGAAGGAAGCGGGGTCGGGGTTCTCGACAAGGCCGCACTCGTCCTAAGTGCGCTAGAGGCGGGGCCGGGTACTCTGGCTCAGCTAGTCACCAGTACCGGTCTGGCACGTCCTACTGCCCATCGCCTGGCGGTTGCTTTGGAGTATCACCGTTTTGTGGCGCGCGATGTTAATGGGCGTTTTATTCTCGGTCCGCGAATCGGGGAACTGGCTTCAGCTGCTGGTGAAGATCGTCTGCTTGCTTCCGCACGCCCGATTCTCAAAGCGCTTTGCGAACACACCCAAGAATCTACTCAAATGTATCGCCGCCAGGGAGATCAGCGAATCGTGGTTGCCAGTTGCGAGTCCCCTTTGGGGCTACGCGACTCCACGCCTACCGGCTCGGCACTGTCCATGAAAGCCGGTTCTGCGGCTCAGATTTTACTGGCCTGGGAGGAACCTGACCGCCTGCACCGCGGCTTACAGGGGGCTTCTTTTACCGCCACCCAGCTTTCGGTAGTCCGCCGCCGGGGTTGGGCCCAATCCATCGGTGAACGCGAACCCGGGTTAGCCTCGGTTTCCGCTCCGGTACGCTTAGCTTCTGGCAAGGTGGTCGCAGCTCTTAGTGTTTCCGGCCCCATCGATCGTATGGGGCGCCAACCGGGCAGGGTTCATGGCCCCGCGGTGGTGGCTGCCGCCACTAGGCTCTCGGATTTTATGCGGCGTGCGGAAGGGATTATCGCCGCAAAGCGCAAGCAAGCGGAAGGTAAATAGTTTCAGCGCGCCGAACGGCTTTGGGTTTCCCGATAGGCGGCAAAAGTGGCCGCTAAGCAACGCTCCCAGGAAACTGGGCAGGGCTGCTGCTGACAGTTTTTTTGCATTTTCCTAATGCTTCCATCCAGGAGGGCGGCGGCAGTTTTCTCCGCCAATTCCTGATCGCTACCAGCGGTAATGCCGGTCATACCATCGTTAATAAAATCAGTGATTGGGCTTTGAGAGCGCACGATTACCGGTAATCCGCTGGCGCGTGCTTCTGCGGCCGCGATTCCGAAACTTTCGTGCAAGCACAGGGTAATAAACAAGTCCGCCTGTCGGTAGGTCTTTAAAAGACCTGCAGCGTCTTCGCGCCCGGGTAAACTGACTTGTCCAGCGGTGACTGCAGGTTGGCGGCGCAGCAGAGGTCGCAATGCGCCCTCGCCAAAAACTTTCAGGGAAAAGTTGCCACGCTCACCCAACAGATCATTTATGGTTTCGGTGAACTTGATCAGGGCTAAGGGTCGTTTCCGGGGCATCAGACGAATAGCGCTCACGGCTTCAAAGCTACTAGCCCCGCCAAGATTTGAACTTTCCGCGGGCATGCCTCCGCTGTTTTTTTCCTGTGGAGCTTTGCCATCTATTTGCGCAGCGGACTCGTTAGGCGCCCAAAAGTTAGTATCGACTCCATTGGGGATTATTGGCCAGTTCCGGCGATTTCGAGGTTGTAGCACCTGGTTGATTTGCGAGTTCATTAGGGAGGATACCCCGGAAAATAAAACTCCCGCCTCTGCCCAGCGATCAAAAAATCCGCTGGCACGCATAATCGGCGCCCAGGTAGAAAGCTCACAGTGGAAAGTAGCCAAAGTAGGAATGTTCCCTTGCGCTGCCACCTGCAGTGCCAGGTGGGCAAAGGGGGATAGTACCCCCACGTGTACGTGAAGCAAATCAAAGCGGGGAAAAATAGCCCGGAATAGCGGAGCTGCAAACGGGTTCATGGGGGTAAACCCGATTGTGGGCATTCCTAAGCGATGTACCGGGATCTGATCTTCAATCCGTCGCCCCACGAAAGATCCATCGCGGGTAGCGGTTATAACTTCTGGAGAATGCCCCGCGGCCTTTAGACGTTGCGCCAAGTTATAGGTTTGGGTTTCGATTCCGCCCATATGTGGGGGGTAGCAATCTGTAACTATCCCGATACGCATGCCAGTCATTCTATCTTTCGCGCCTAGTAACATCTAAACCTGTTAACCGGTGTCTTTAACGCGCAGCGGCAGCCTAAGAGCGTGCTCTACTAGCTGTTTCCTCATGCTAATCAGGGCTTCTTGTGTCTTCCTCTAGCCTTGCGCCTTGGTTTGACAGGTGCTTTCTTTTCCTCCGGGTCTGGATTCTGGGCGATTACAGCCTTCTTGCGTTTATAGACCCGCACGTTCCACCACATCCAGATGGCAATCAATAATAGAGTCCCGGCAATCACCAGACTCCACCATGGAAAACGCGGCAACTCCGAAGGCCCCCCAGCCTGATCTGCATAATTTTTGGGGGTGGGATAGATCCTCTCCCCGGTAACGATAATGCGTTGAGTATTGATTCCCAGCGGAGTACAGGTAATCAGGGTCAGCAAATCCCGGTTCGGATCAGCCTTAATGGCCTGGGTGTCTCCCGGATCGATAACTCGGGTTTCAAAGACTCGGTAAGCATATACGTCACCGAATATCTCCAAGACCACGTCATCGCCCTTTTTCACCTGATCCAAGTCAGTAAACATTTTCGCTGATGCTAGACCCCGGTGCGCAGTGATAACTGCGCGGGTTCCTTTACCTCCCACCGGCAACGAGGTTCCCTGCAGGTGTCCCGCCCCTTTAAGCAGCACTTCGTCAGAGGAAGTGTGATAGATCGGCAGGTCAATATCGGCGCTCTTGACTTTTATCCTGCCCATCATCCCGTCCGGGCTCATCCGCAAAAGATCTTGATAGTCCCAGATTTCCTCACTTGCAGCCCGCATATAACCAGTGCCCAGCGCTTTACGTTCGTGGGCTTTTACCAATGCCCCCGCCGCCAGTGCCTGATTGTAACGCCGCGCCGCCTTCAACTGTTCCTCTTTTTTCGGATTAGCCTCGGGTATCTTGCTGTAGCTTTGCGCTATAACCTGGTTTTGCGCCAGCTGCATCCGCCAACTAGCGATTGACGGGTACAGCAGAGTCATCACGCCCGTGAAAACCATTAGCGAAACGAAGATTGCATTAACGAGTTGTTTTTTCATAATTTCTTATATCGAGGGAGCACCGGTTGACAACCAGAGCAGGAATGGTGATTTCACCTCCGGGAACAATATCCGGAAAAACTAGAAGTTCCCAGACAGGTGACACCCAAAAAGCAGCGCGAACATCGCGGCTTTCCCGCCATGTTCGCGCTGCCTACTTGGTTAAACACCTATTGAGTTATTCGCAGTGAATAAACAATCGCGATGGCCCTATTGTTTACGGGCGCTGCGAATCCCAAATCCAATCCCGAGAGCGATTACCGCTGCGCCGAGCAGACCCAGCAATACTCGTCCGGCTGCACCGGTTAAGGGCAGGCTCGGGATTATGGAATTATCTTTGGTGTTGGTAAAGACTTTATTTGCCAATCCGCCAGCTGTGGCGGTAGTACCGGCAGTGATAGTCACTTTCGTAGCATTAGCCTTTACATACCCCGCCGGAGCCTCGGTTTCCACCAGGCAGTAATCCGCTTTCATCCCTTTTTGCGCAGTGGCATCTTGGCCGGGAGTGTCCAGCTTGACGAATACATTGTTAAATACCACTTTACCGGTGCTCTTTTCCGAAGTTGCCTCGGCTCCAGTGAGCTTGTCGCCAGGTGTTGCACAGGTACCGTCCCCACCCAGCTTATGCAATTCGAACTTGGCTCCCCCCAAGGCGAGGTTAGCAGTCTTGGCATCAACTTTGCTGAACTCCAAGTCGCCTACATACGGGGTTTTTTGCGGGCTAATCGGGTTATCACCGGGGCCCGGAGGGGGCACGGTGCCCCCCGGTTCGGTAGAATCGATAGGCGTAAATGCCTGTTCAACCGCACTCTTATCTGCGGGAATATCTCCCAAGGTGGTGTTAACGGTGAACACTACTTTCCCGCCAGCTTTCAGCTTGGGGAGATCGGTTGCAGCCACCAGACACTTATAGAGCTTATGACCATAACCAGCCGCTGCCCAGGTGTCGGTAGTTGCGTCACAGGACACCGAGATATCTTGTTCTACGCCCGCCGCAGAAATAAACTTAGCTCCCGTAACATCCTTGAACGTTAGATAGTTTGCAATCGCATCCCAGGCGCCAAAGGCGGTTCTGGTTTTACCCGCTGCCAAGGGGTTAACCGGTAGTTCAAAACTCCAGGGGATGACATCGCCCTTCATATAGGTGGCACCGGGCACCTCTTTAATGGTCTTGCTGGCGGTACCGCTCTCAATATCATTCTTCGGGTAGACGTGCACATCGTAGAGCCACCCGGCATCCTTGTTGTTATAAGGCACAGTAACAATAAACGATGCCGCTTTACCATCGTCTTTTACCTTAGGTGCCGCACCGGAAATATCGGTTTCCTCTACCAGATATGCACCCACTGCTAGGTTTTCAAACTTGGCAGAGCCGTCATCTCCCGTTGTCATCTCGGCAGTGAAGGTATCTTTTTGCGCATCGGTAACCGTGTCAGCACTGGTAGGCAGAGCCTGCCACCCCGCCACCGTGGTCAGATCCATCTTCAGTTTAGTGACCTTAAACTTAACGCCTTTAATAGGGGTTGCGCTTTCAAACTTACTGGTCTCTGTCCCGTCCGCTTTCGCGCCATCGGCAATACCGGGGTTTGCGTACTTATGTACAGTTAAGGTTCCGGTTTTCCCGGCAGGGATATCTCCCGGTGCTGGCTCAGCGGCGAAGGCTGGCGCAACCGCCAAACCTAGCACGCTAACGGCAGCAGCCGCCGAAACCGCAATCAGTTTCTTTAGTTTCATGGTTCATTCCTTTAGTTTTTTATTAGATCTAAAAATAAACTTTGATTCTTCTTATTTGCCTTCCCGCAGCCGTCATACCGACTAGCTCCTTCTATTCCAGCCGGTAATGCGGCCGGTAAGGGCTGGGAAACGGCACACTATTTTTATGACCGCACCACCCCATTCCTCTTAACTGGCCGCGCGTCAGCTGAATCTGCTCCGCGGACTACCTCAGGGTGCATATTGAAGTTCCTACTAGCTGCTACTAACCCGACCACGCAGCTTAATGCCCCCAGCAGCCAAAAGATAAACGCCCCCAGTCCCCCGGATAGCGGAAGGCTAGGTACGGGCACTCCATTCCAGACATTTACGAAAGTATCTCCGGGCTCGGTTCCGCCCCCTGCACCCGGCGAGGACGCCTTCGTGATCGTCACCGTCGGATTTCCGGTAACCAGCCCGTTTGCATCCTCGGTAACCGTAACTTTCACTTGCCGAGCCAAAGTGTCATCACTGACGAAACCCTTATTGCTGGCAAGCTCACTCAGGGTGAAACAGTAGGTTCCCGCTTTCGAGAACTGCATCTTCGGGAACTCAAACTCTCCGATATTATCTGTCTGATCCCCGTAGGTGAGAGTCTTTATCCAGATGCCAGTTGCCGCCGCCAAAGTAGGATCGGTTACCTTCGTATAGGGAGTATCTGCTCCCGGGGTCAGATTAAAGTAGTTTTCGGGATCGAATCCGTCCCCACCACCAGCGCATCCCGCGCTGGTGGTATCCTGTTTCAGCTGGAAACGGAAGGGAATATCTTGCTGGTCCAAAGCTTTCGGACTGAGCAGCTTACCAGTTTTACTCCCCTCACGTAGTTCTTTTTTCCCTTCCACGATGGCTGACACGTAGCTAACCTTGGCGATAGCCAACGGAATCGCATCAGTCCACTGCACCGTCTCTTTCCCGTAAAGCTGATTGCCCTGCGCATCAGTTTGGGGCACATTCATACATTTTTGAACCCCGGATTCATCGGTTTTGCAATCAGTTTTATATAGAGGGGCGCCGTCCCGCTCCAGCTCATAGGTAACCCAAACATTGGGGCCTTTAGTTTCGTTGATATCCACAGTTGCGGGGTCATCGTTCGCCTGTGGTGCCTTTTGATGAGCCTCGACTACCTGGGTGGGAACGCCCGTGATCTTGCTGCCCGTTACCGTCAAACCCGCTTGGGTTAGTTCCGGGCTAAGTTCTATGGACTTAATCCCTTTGAGCCGCCATTTCTGTGCTGGTTCTGCATTTGGATCGCTCGCGTGCATTGCCCCAGCAAACCCGTGGGGTAGCGCCTTGCCTTTCACATTGGCAAAATCAACGGTAAAGGCTTTTCCAACTTGCGCGTGGTATTCGGTACCTTTCTCGGTTTTAATAACTGGCAAGGAGGAATCTGTAACCGTGATATCCAGGAAGTATTTCATCGGTATGTCGTAAGTCGTGCGACCTTGGGTAACTTTTCGTACCGCGGAAATCTCTTGCCTGAAAATACCCGTCTCTTCTGGTGCTCCAGAAATTACCCCACACTTGTCCACCTTTAATCCCTTCGGTAGGGTACCGGTGCGGTTGAGGTCATAAAGTTGGGTAGCTACATTCGCGCATCCTGCCGGCCCCATCTTCTTGGGATAGATACTTACCTTGGTTTTGCCGTCTGGATATTGTCCAGACGGGTAATTTTTTGCAATATCATCCTGAGGGGCACTGGGATAGACATCATGCAAGGTCATCCGCGGCATATATACTGGCACAGCGGTAAAAGAGTCAGACCCGATTGGGTCGTTACTCTTTGCTCCCAGAGCGTTAACCGTATATAGATGCGCATAGTACCTGGTTGGTTGCGCGAGATCCTTGGGCACGTCCAGATCACAGGAAGGCAGCGTTCCATTAGCTAAGGGGCGCAAGCCTTTACAATTCTTCACATTGTTTCCCTGCTCGTCATACCACTCGATTTGGAAAGTACCTTCCTGGAATCCGACGCTGGGTACCCCCGAGGCCCGGGTATGCGCGGTGTCAGTAGCTACCGCCAGGTGCTCATTGTCGTCCCAGGGGGTAACATCAAAGTAGAGCTCCGCCGGGAAGAGCGCGAAGTCTACCCGCTTGGTGCTGTCACCTTCGCGATCCCAATCGATTCCGACCCAGCCAGCACCATTAGTTGTACTGTCGCCACCTCCATTTTGGTAGGGAACAGGTATTTTAATGGGACGTGACAGGGGATCTATCGCCCCGTACCAGTTAGCGTGGAATGGTGAAGCCGCCGAAACTCCCGGCATCGTCTCGGTGGAAACAAACAACCAGTCACCATTAACGTGTTTTGATGCCGCCACTACATTAGATTGCGGCCAGATACCAATCGGATCCCCTTCTCTGCTGCCGGCGACCCGACGCCAATACTTATACTGCCCGTTTTCTTTTTTACAGGAAAACTGTACTTCCGCAGCCAATCCACAAGCATCCCAGGTGTTGCCATAGGTGCCCGCAAACTGTAACCTAGCCCAGGTTCCGGGGGTTCCAGAATCTGTTGCATTCGGGGGAGGACCGTTTTCGGCAGGTTTGGTATAGGCGGAAACGGTCTCGGCAATCCACTTCTTTTGTGCGGCTATAAATGCCCGATTTTTACAGGTTTCCGCATCAATACTGGTTTCATCTTGGTGCCGGTATGCCTGGCACGCCGCAACATCCTTACCTTGATCTACTTGTGCTAAGTAGGTCTGGGTCTCTTTCGCTATTTTCTTCTTAATCCAGTTTTGTAGTTTGGCTTCCCACGCGTTATTCCATCCCGCGCTATCCTGCCGAATCTTCGCGTTCCAGCCAATGTCCCGCGCGGCACTCCCGTTATAAATCTGATCCACGGCATAGTCAGACAGGTAGGAGGCGTACACCTTAGTCCCTTTTGCCCCTATGTCACCGGGATCTCCTAGCGCAGTTATTGGCCCCCAGGTTGCCGATCCTTTGGACTTATTTAGGTTCCACCCCACGCGCGAGTTAACATATCCGCCCTGTTTGTCATCGTATTTCTGGTTTTCCTCATAGGTGGTATCAACGATATTCCCATGGATATCGGTAATATGCATAGCCTGATTCTTGATGCGATCCCCATAGGCAATCTTGGTGTTGTACAGGTGGTCCGCGGCAACATCGTTGGTTGCCCAAGTCGTATCATTAACATTGCCACCGACGTTAGAGGGGAAATAGTTTCCGAAACCGGGAGTGTATAGCGTGCTGTAGGTGTCCGGGTCTGGGTTCGTGGCCCAGACTTTCCAGCGTTCGCACCCCGCTGAAACGGTGGGATCGGCATCGAATGTTACTAAACCGCCAGGGGTAATCTCATCGCCCATCTGAATCTCATAGTGACCGCGATAATCGGTGACGGCAGTGTAAGTGTTGGAAACGTACCCTTTAAGTGGACCACAGGTTTTCATGTAACGGGCATAGACCCGCACCCCCACCATCGGCATGGCGGTAGGTTTTTCATATCCCGCATAGGCAGTCCCGGCATCATTTAACAGCCAATCGATCCTGCCAACTTCGGAACTACCCCACCGTTGATACAAGACGTTGCCCCCGATTTTCTTTTGGGTTCCGGGCAATACTTTGGGCGGTTTTCCCATCACCGAGGGATCGGGAGGCCCCGGGGTAAATGTCAATACTTTTGGCGGATTCGTTGCACCCACAATCGATTGATAGGGCTTGCTTAGGTCGAGCTGACTTTCCCCACTTACCGGATCCGTTGAGCCTAAATATGGGGCAGCCCCCGCCTTAGATAGCTGCCCGCCCTCAGTTTGCACGCCGACTACTAATGCCCCAGCAATCAGGGTGTAAGCAACAAATGCCCCCAGTAGACGTACCCAAGTTTTTGCGGTTTTGAAAGGACGAAAGGAGCGTCGAAAAGATATCCGCGTCCTTAAGTTCTTTTTCGCAAGGGTAGATCCCTCATCAACCGCGAAAAAGCCGTCGTTGATCTGCTCCGCAGATGATTCCTCACGACGACACTTGAAAAGCATTTGCGTACCTACTCCAATAACCTAAATAGCCGAAAGTCACGCACCTACCACCCGAGAATAGAAATGCACACTCAAGAGAAGGGGAACGCTTCTTCCTCACTGGTAGTATGCAATAAAAATATGACCTACGTTAAGAGTTAAAAATTGGGAAATAATTAAGATAAGTACCTGAATTACGCTTTTTCAGCGAAAATACACAGATTTTTCCGTCATGTGCATTGCCTCACACTTAGGCTTGCTTTAAAGATACGGTTATTACCCAGATCGATCAAGTACCCCCGGGCTTGACCAATCACTATGTTCGTTACGAATTAATCTAGGATCCTTTGCTTTTAAGCTCTTGCCTGAAGGTTTTACATATTTTTTTAAAACCCGGAGCAAAAAGCGGTGGTGGTGATCATTTTCAGCTGCCTGTATAAAGCAAGGCTGGTTAGGGGAAACTATCTTGGTTGTCCTATCCTGCCGTCTGTATATAGCAAGGCAGGGTATAAAAACTGTTATTAGTTTTTGTAGCCTGTCTTTTAAAAGTTAGGAGGCCAAGCCCCGTTTGGGGTTTGGCCTCCTTGTAATGTGGTTGTGGTGGTGTCTTACTCTCCCGCGCTCGTTGGGGCGTAGTACCATCAGCGTTGCCTAGCTTAGCTTCCAGGTTCGGGATGGGACTGGGCGTGTCCTAGGCGCTATGACCACCACAAGACTATATATTCCACACCCGGTTTGTTTTTCTGGTGTTACCTTGTTAGGGCTGTTCACCATTTTTGTTTGGGTGTGTCCCCTGTCTTGTATAGGGGGGTTTCGGAGAGTGGGTGTGAGCGTCTTCGTGACGACATTTTTGTGTGGATGCTTGAACACTAGCGTGTTTTTTGTGTTTGTTTTTTAATGGTTCTTTAGTACCAGTCAGCTTTGCGTTTTACAACGTGTACACTTCTGGCCTATCAACCCAGTAGTCTACTGGGAACCTAAAAGACCTTATCTTAAAGCAGGCTTCCCGCTTAGATGCTTTCAGCGGTTATCCTTTCCGAACATAGCCAACCAGCCATGCACCTGGCGGTACAACTGGCACACCAGAGGTTCGTCCATCCCGGTCCTCTCGTACTAGGGACAGGACTTTCTCAAGTCTTAACGCGCGCAGCGGATAGCGACCGAACTGTCTCACGACGTTCTGAACCCAGCTCGCGTACCGCTTTAATGGGCGAACAGCCCAACCCTTGGGACCAACTCCAGCCCCAGGATGCGACGAGCCGACATCGAGGTGCCAAACCATGCCGTCGATATGGACTCTTGGGCAAGATCAGCCTGTTATCCCCGGGGTACCTTTTATCCGTTGAGCGACAACGCTTCCATAAGCCATTGCCGGATCACTAGTTCCTACTTTCGTACCTGCTCCACCCGTCAGTGTCACAGTCAAGCTTCCTTGTGCACTTACACTCAAACCCTGATTACCAACCAGGATGAGGAAACCTTTGAGCGCCTCCGTTACCATTTAGGAGGCAACCGCCCCAGTTAAACTACCCACCAGGCACTGTCCCTAACCCAGATAATGGGCCCAGGTTCAGATAACCAGCAACATCAGAGTGGTATTTCACTTGCCGACTCCACAAAAACTAGCGTTCCTGCTTCTTTGTCTCCCACCTATCCTACACAAACACAACCAGCTACCAATACCAAGCTATAGTAAAGGTCCCGGGGTCTTTCCGTCCTGCTGCGCGTAACGAGCATCTTTACTCGTAATGCAATTTCGCCGAGTTCGCGGTCAAGACAGCACAGAAGTCGTTACGCCATTCGTGCAGGTCGGAACTTACCCGACAAGGAATTTCGCTACCTTAGGATGGTTATAGTTACCACCGCCGTTTACCGGGGCTTAAATTCACCGCTTCGCAAAAATGCTAACAGTTCCTCTTAACCTTCCGGCACCGGGCAGGCGTCAGTGCGTATACCTCGCCTTACGGCTTCGCACGCACCTATGTTTTTGATAAACAGTCGCTTCCATCTTGCTATTGCACCCCACACCCCCTAACCACGCAAAGCGGTTTCAAGGGGTGGGGCCTCCTTCTCCCGAAGTTACGGAGGCAATTTGCCGAGTTCCTTAACCACGATTCACTCGCTCGCCTTAGTATTCTCTACCCAACTACCAGAGTCGGTTTAGGGTACGGGCGGAATAACACCTCACAACGCAGCTTTTCTAGACAGCACAGACCAACCCTGTTATCGGCCCAAACAGGCCCCACCATCACCTCTGACCCTTACGTCTTCCGGATTTGACCTAGAAGACAGGCTGCAGGCTTGAACACGGTAAACCATCACCGCGCCAGGCAATCTCACTGTGTCACCACGAAGCTAAAACACTCAAACCAAAAACCCAAAACCCCAAAGACACTCAGCAACCCGAAGGAAGCCAAACACCTAAATAGGGCGTCAAGCTTAAAAGAAAAAGCGCTAAAAACGGTCCCATCCCGGTAGCAGAATATCAACTGCTCAACCATCGACTACGCCTGACGGCCTCGCCTTAGGACCCGACTAACCCAGGGCGGATAAACCTTCCCCTGGAACCCTTAGTTTATCGGCGCCAGCGATTCTCACGCTGGACTCGCTACTCATGCCTGCATTCTCACTCCCACACCACACACGACCCATCACCAGGCCGCTACAACAATGCAGGACGCTCCCCTACCCCACAACACAAAAAATGCTGTAGTCACAGTTTCGGTGGCATGCTTAAGCCCCACTACATTATCGGCGCACAATCACTCGACCAGTAAGCTATTACGCACTCTTTCAAGGGTGGCTGCTTCTAAGCCAACCTCCTGGCTGTCAACGCAACTACACATCCTTTCCCACTTAGCACACACTTAGGGACCTTAACCGATGATCAGGGCTGTTTCCCTCTCGACAACGAAGCTTATCCCCCGCTGTCTGACTGCCCCACCAACTTAACGCGCATTCGGAGTTTAGCAGATCTCAGTAACCAACAAGGCCCATCAACCAACCAGTAGCTCTACCACACGCAAGCAAAAAATGGAACGCTATACCTAAATATATTTCGGGGAGAACCAGCTATCACGGAGTTTGATTGGCCTTTCACCCCTACCCACAACTCATCCCCCAGGTTTTCAACCCTGGTGGGTGCGGACCTCCACGACGTTCTACCGCCGCTTCATCCTGGCCATGGGTAGATCACCCCGCTTCGGGTCTATACCACGCAACTAAAACGCCCCCAGGACTCGGTTTCCCTACGACTACCCCACAACGGGTTAACCTCGCCACGCAACATAACTCGCAGGCTCATTCTTCAATAGGCACGCCACCACCACACCAACCCGAAGGCCCCGCGGCTCTGACGGCTTAAAAACGCTTGGTTTCAGGAACTATTTCACTCCCCTCCCGGGGTACTTTTCACCATTCCCTCACGGTACTAATCCACTATCGGTCACCGCGCCCGTCCAGGCTTACCCAATGGTCTGGGCAGATTCACACGAGATTCCACGAGCCCCGCGCTACTCGGGAACAAAACCCAACGCACTGCATATGTAACCAGCTACCCGACTCTCACGGTCTCCGGTAAGGCATCCCAACCTATTCACCTCACACACACAAAAACGTTCCAAACAACGGCAGTTGCTTGACGATTCAGTCCCACAACACCGCCTGCGCAACCCCTGCCGAGTATCACACGCAAACGGTTTAGCCAACACCCGCTATCGCTCACCACTACACACGGACTATCTCACAAAAGGCGGTACTAAGATGTTTCACTTCCCACCCTACCAACACACACCTACAAAAACTTCAGTGCGCGCCAACCACACACAACTATGGTTAGGTTACCCCATTCGGAAACCCCCGGATCAACGCTCGCTCGCTAACTCCCCGAGGCTATCGCCAGCCACAACGTCCTTCATCGGCACACGATGCCAAGGCATCCACCAAACGCTCAAAAACAAAAAACAAACCAATAAACAAAAAAAACACCAACCACCCAAAGGTGGTCAACGAACAAGATTCTCACAATAAAAGCATCACAAAGACACTCACATCCACTCTCCAAAAAACAAACAACCAACCCAAAAAACCCCAAAAGCAACAAACTTTCAAAAGTGAATGAGCCAAACAAACAAACCCTTAAGGCCTGATTGTTCCTATACCCGATAGCCCCCCAAAAAGAAGGGAGGAAAGTGTTTCCTCGTTTTATTTGCGCTAAATAAATAATTTCTCCCTAGAAAGGAGGTGATCCAGCCGCACCTTCCGGTACGGCTACCTTGTTACGACTTCGTCCCAATCGCTAGCCCCACCTTCACCCGCTCCCCCCGTAAAACGGATAGGCCACAAGCTTCGAGTGTTACCAACTTTCGTGACGTGACGGGCGGTGTGTACAAGGCCCGAGAACGTATTCACCGCAGCGTTGCTGATCTGCGATTACTAGCGACTCCACCTTCACGGGGCCGAGTTGCAGACCCCGATCCGAACCAAGACGCCCTTTAAGAGATTCGCACCACCTTACGGTATCGCAACCCTTTGTAGACGCCAATGTAGCATGCGTGAAGCCCAAGACATAAGGGGCATGATGATTTGACGTCATCCCCACCTTCCTCCGAGTTAACCCCGGCAGTCTCCCACGAGTCCCCAACACAACTTGCTGGCAACATAGGACAAGGGTTGCGCTCGTTGCGGGACTTAACCCAACATCTCACGACACGAGCTGACGACAACCATGCACCACCTGCACACCAGCCAAAAAGGAAAACCCATCTCTGGGCCGGTCCAGTGCATGTCAAGCCTTGGTAAGGTTCTTCGCGTTGCATCGAATTAATCCGCATGCTCCGCCGCTTGTGCGGGCCCCCGTCAATTCCTTTGAGTTTTAGCCTTGCGACCGTACTCCCCAGGCGGGGAACTTAACGCGTTAGCTACGACGCAGAAGACAAAAAAGCCCCCCACACCCAGTTCCCAACGTTTACAGCATGGACTACCAGGGTATCTAATCCTGTTCGCTCCCCACGCTTTCGCTCCTCAGCGTCAGTAACAGCCCAGAGACCCGCCTTCGCCACCGGTATTCCTCCTGATATCTGCGCATTCCACCGCTACACCAGGAATTCCAGCCTCCCCTACTGCACTCAAGCCAGCCCGTACCCACCGCAAACCCACAGTTAAGCCATGAGCTTTCACGACAGACGCAACCAGCCACCTACAAGCCCTTTACGCCCAATAATTCCGGACAACGCTCGCGCCCTACGTATTACCGCGGCTGCTGGCACGTAGTTAGCCGGCGCTAATCAACCCCTACACTCAACACACCCCACAGGCATGCCTTGTTCAGAGCAAAAGAAGTTTACAACCCGAAGGCCTTCATCCCCCACGCGGCGTCGCTGCATCAGGCTTTCGCCCATTGTGCAATATCCCCCACTGCTGCCTCCCGCAGGAGTCTGGGCCGTATCTCAGTCCCAATGTGACCGACCACCCTCTCAGGCCGGCTACCCGTCAAAGCCTTGGTAAGCCATCACCCCACCAACAAGCTGATAGACCGCGAGCCCACCCAAATCCAGCCAAAGCCTTTCCCACCCACCCCATGCGAGGCAGACAGAACATAAGGTATTAAACACCCTTTCGAATGCTTATCCCAAAGAAAAGGACAGGTTACTCACGTGTTACTCACCCGTTCGCCACTCTCACCAAGGATGCAAGCACCCCTGGATCCCGTTCGACTTGCATGTGTTAAGCACGCCGCCAGCGTTCATCCTGAGCCAGGATCAAACTCTCCAACAAAAACCAAAAAAATGATTCAAGCCAGAAAACAATCCAGCAAAAACAAACACCAACAATCATAAAAACAAAACGTTCCAAAATCATCAGCATCAAAAAAACAAAAACAAGAAAAAACCAAAACACCCAACCAAACAGCCAGGCACCCCAGTTCAATCCCACACAAACAAAACAAAAAAACACACTATCGAGAACACAAACAACCAAACCACAAACCAACCAAAAACGATCAATAAGGGTTGCTGCGCGAAAAACGCGCGAGTCTCAGTCTAACAGATTCGATTTTCCGATTTCAACCTATTTCTAAGTGAAACAGGCCATAAAACCAGTTTTTTCTGTTAAATACTAAGTCAAACAATCTAGCCCACTGACCAAGAACCGAAGTCCCTTGCCGAGGCAACAGGTAATAACTTACCCACTGCGCTCAGAAAACTTCAAACTCAGACGCGGTGAGCTCTCACACACTGCCAAAAATGCCCTATTACTGCAGGTGAGCGGCAGCTAGATTACGCTTGCCCTTCCGGAAAAGCACCAAAGAACCCGGCAGCACGTCCTCGGAAGTAATAATCCGATCCGGATCAGTTACTTTCTGATTGTTCAGATAGGCGCCGCCGTTCTTAATGGTGCGCATGGCCGCACCCCGACCCTTTTCAAAACCGGCTTCTATCAGCAGATCCACCAAGTTCGTTTTCCCGATTTCGACCTTGGCGCTGGGCAAATGCGCAGTCGCTCCCTTTAAAGTCTTACCGTCAACCTGGTGCAGATCCCCGCTACCCCATAGGGCTGCGGTAGCTGCTAACACCTGGTCAAGAGCCTCCTGCCCATGTACCAGGCGGGTAACTTCGGCGGCCAGCGCCTTTTGGGCTTCCCGTTTATGAGGACGCTCAGCTACCTCTACCGCCAGCGCCTCGATTTCCTCACGCGGCAGGAAAGTGAATACCTTCAAGAACCGAACTACGTCCGCATCCTCGGCTCCCAGCCAGAACTGGTAGAACTCGTAGGGTGAAAGCATTTCCGGATCCAGCCAAATCGCCCCGCCCTCGGATTTTCCAAATTTGGAGCCATCAGCCTTGGTGATCAAGGGAGTGGTCATTACGTGGACGTCTTTACCCTCTACCTTGTGGATGAGATCCATGCCGCCCACTAGGTTGCCCCACTGGTCGTTGCCTCCGGTCTCCAGAGTGCAGCCGTAACGGCGGTAAAGCTGCAGGAAATCGTAGGCTTGCAGGATTTGGTAACTGAACTCAGTGTAGGAAATGCCTTCCTCGGAGTTTAAGCGTCGCGCCACCGCATCTTTGGCCAGCATGGTTCCCATCCGGAAGTTTTTACCCAGGTCACGCAGGAGCTCAATCGCTCCCAGGTTCTGGATCCAATCCATATTGTTAACCATGATTGCCGGGTTATCGCCCTCGAAATCGAGGAAGCGACTGATCTGACCGCGCAGGCGTTCCACCCAGCCCGCGACTACCTCTTTAGGCTGCAACTGCCGCTCGGCGGTCATCCGGGGATCCCCGATTAAGCCGGTAGCGCCCCCTACCAGGGCAATAGGACGATGCCCGGCCTTTTGCAAATGCCGCATCATCAGCAGCTGCACCAGGTGTCCGTGGTGCAGCGATGCTGCGGTGGGATCGAAACCGCAATAGAAGGTGACCGGCCCGCTGGCAAGTGCCTGGCGTAGTTTTTCCAGATCGGTGTGCTGGGCAAGTAAGCCCCGCCATTCCAGCTCATCAATAATATCGGCCACGATATTCCTTTCTCCTGCAGGTTAAACCCGCCGCTCACCCTCTGAGGTGAATACGGTGTTACTCTTCTCGGCTCAGTCTAACCCACCGACGGACACGGCTGGGGGTTTGCCTCCTATCCGGAATACTCCCTATTTTTCGAGCAGCATATCTCCGGCCTTAATCCAACCCTGCTTCCGCATAAACTCGGCAAATAGCAGGGAGAGGACGGCGGGGGCGATAAAGTGCAGCAACAGAATCATTCCCAGCAGCGCCGGCCAGGAGGTGGTCGGCCCCATAACGTTCCAGGTCATTATCTGTCCCACCAGGCCGGAAGTTCCCATTCCGGAGCCGGCCGCATTCGATTCCATCTTGAACACCATGGTCGCGATGGGACCGAGAATCGCGGAAGCTAAAGTGGGGGGAATCCAGATTAAGGGATGCCGCATAATGTTGGGCACTTGCAACATGGAAGTACCGATCCCCTGCGAGATTAGGCCGGAAACTTTATTTTCTCGATAGGACGCGACGGCGAAACCTACCATCTGGGCGCTACAGCCCACAGTGGCTGCCCCGGCTGCCAGGCCGGATAGTCCCAAGACGATTCCCAGGGCTGCCGAGGAAATCGGAAGCGTCAAGATCATTCCCATCAGCACCGACACAATAATGCCCATCAGGAAGGGCTGGCGCTCAGTTCCCCAGTTAATGATGGCTCCTAAAGCTGTCATTAGCTCTGAGATACCTGGCCCGATGGCTAGACCTACGATAGTGCCGCTGGTAACCGTAACGAAGGGTGTAACCAGGATATCTACCGGAGTTTTACCTGAAACCAGCAGGCCAAACTCAACTGCCACGAAGGAGGCGATAAACGCCCCCAGCGGCTCGCCCGGTCCTTTCAGCTGCATAGAAAGACCATCCACGATTCCACCGCTCAAGATTTTGGCGGCATGCGCCCCAATCATTCCAGCTAGTCCGGTTCCAACTACCACAAAGGTGGAGGCCTTCAGGCGATGAGCTACCCCCATCCCGATGCCGGCACCGGTAAGTACCGAGGCCACTGAGCCGATCAGCACCAGTCCCCGCCCGATGATTCCCGGAATGAAACCACCCACTTGCACCATGATGGTGCCGATAATCAGGGAGGCGAACAGCCCGTGTGCCATACCGGTCATCGCATCAATGAAAAATAGCGATAACCAGCCTTTTATACGTTGTTTCATCTTGGAGACTTTCCTTCTCGAGGTAACTTCTTCAGTTTTCGCCTAATAGTCGAAAACTGAAATTTAAGCTACCATAAGATTTTGTGAGAACCCAATTGCGAGACGCCGAAGGAGCTGCCGTCTACCGGCATGAGGCACTGAGCGTAGTCTTGCAAATTCGTGGAGATTCCCCGCAGCTAATGGTGCTGGTGGCGCGCCGAGAGCACCCACCTTTTCAGGGCTTACCTGCCCTCCCCTCTGGCCCTTTAGAACCGGAAGAAACTCTAGGTGCCAGCGCTTTTCGACATCTTTCCGAAAAAATGGATATTGCGGCACTTTCCTATATGGAACAGCTCGGCACTCGCTCCGATCCTTCCCGTGACCCCAGCCAACGTACCGTGGCCACCGCCTATTTAGGGCTGGTGCCTGCCGACGTGACTACCGCAATTCCTCCTCATGCCCAGTGGGTACCGGTAAACGACCTGCCGCCAATGGCTTATGACCATGCCGATATTATTTCCGAGGGGGTAGACCGGTTGCGGGCGAAACTTTCCTACACCAATATTGCGTTCGCCTTGGCGCCTCCGGATTTCACTATGGCGGAGCTAACCCGTCTTTACCAGGCCGCTTTGGGACATGAAGTCTCCCCCACCAATCTGCAGCGGGTTCTAACTCGCCGCGGGCAGCTCGCCCCCACCGGTCAACGTAAAGCCCCCGGCACCAAAGGTGGCCGCCCCGCGCGTCGTTTCCGCTTCACCAAGCAAACCCTGCAGGTAACTGACCCCTTCGCCATCCTCCGCCCTTCCTGACAAGCGCAAAATCTGCACGTAAGCCCGGGGCAGGAGGAAAAACCTAGCCTCCGCGTGGAACGTACGCAGGCAAAATCCGCCCGCACGCGCGGAAATAGGTTTTTCCAGACCGAACGCTGAGGAAGGAACTATTTGAATTCCAGGTGTTTGCCGGCGAAATCGGTGCGGATGCGCGCTATCTGCTGCTCCGCGGATTCGATCTGCCGCGCGACCTGCGCGGGCGCCGTACCTCCGTGTCCAGCGCGAGCCCGCACCGAACCGGCGGGGCTGAGCACTTCCCGCACCTCGGGAGTCAGCAGCGGATCGATAGCGGCGAACTGCTCGTCACTCAAATCCGCCAGTTCTATCCCGTTTTCTTCACATTTACGTACGCAGGCTCCGGATACTTCATGTGCTTGCCGGAAGGGCATTCCTCGCGCCACTAGCCATTCGGCTATATCGGTGGCCAGCGAAAACCCTTGGGGAGCGAGTTCTTCTAGGCGGCCGTAGTCGATATTCATAGTGGCTACCATCCCGCTGACGGCAGGCAGCAGCACCTCTAAAGTGTCGATCTGGTCAAAGACCGGTTCTTTGTCTTCTTGCAGGTCACGCGCATAGGCGAAGGGGAGTCCTTTTAGGACTGCCAGCAAGCCGGTTAAATCCCCAATCATGCGACCGGCTTTGCCGCGCGCCAGTTCTGCCACATCCGGGTTCTTCTTTTGCGGCATGATCGATGATCCCGTGGAGAACGCATCGTCCAAAGTGACATACCCGAACTCTTTGGTGTTCCAAATAATTATTTCTTCCGCTAGACAGGAAATATCGATCCCGGTCATGGCACAGATGAACGCGAACTCGGCTACCACGTCGCGGGTGGCGGTTCCGTCTATGGAGTTTTCTACTACCCGATCAAAGGACAGGTCTTCCCCCACTTGCACCGGATCGAGTCCCAGGGTGTTACCTGCGAGCGCGCCGGATCCGTAGGGACTGGCGGCGGCGCGCCGATCCCAATCCTGAAAACGCTCTATCTCCCGCAGCAGGGGCCACAGGTGAGCCAAGAGCTGATGGGCAAGCAATACCGGCTGGGCGTGCTGCATATGGGTGCGCCCGGGCATGACCGTATCCCCGGCAGCTTTCGCCTGGCTCAGCAGGGCTTCTGCGACCTCGATGATGCGCTCGGCGAGGGCGCGTGCCTGGTTTCGCAGGTACATCCGGATCAGGGTGGCGATCTGGTCGTTGCGGCTGCGTCCAGCGCGAAGTTTCCCTCCTAAATGCGGTCCGGCCTCCTCTAGGAGTCCTCTCTCTAAGGCGGTATGCACGTCCTCATCACCGGGGTCCGGGGTAAAGGCACCGCTTTTAACTTTTTCTTCCAGCCGCCCTAATACTGCCAGCATCTGTGATAGTTCTTCCGCGTCTAGCAGACCGGCTCCCGCGAGCGCCCGGGCATGGGCGCGCGAACCGGCTATATCATAGAGCGCCAGGCGCCAATCGAACTGGGTGGATACTGAAAGTGCCGCTAAAGCCTGGGAAGGGCCGCCCGAAAAGCGGCCTCCCCATAGCGATACCTGCTCGCTCATATTATTTCTTGCTTTCTTTTTGTTCCCGCGCCGCTGCCAACTGGGTTGATAGCCCATAGATTCCGATGAATCCGCGCGAGAGAGACTGGTCAAAGCTGTCTCCTGAATCGTAGGTCGCCAGGTTGAAGTCATACAAGCCGACTTCGGAGCGCCGTCCATCAACTACTGCCCGCCCGCCGTGCAGAATCATCCGAATATCGCCGGTGACGTATTTTTGGCTGTCTTCTACGAAAGCATCGAGGGAGCCTTTCAGCGGTGAATACCATTGCCCTTCGTAAACCAGTTCTGACCAGCGTTGTTCCACTTGCCGTTTGAAGCGTCCTTGTTCGCGCTCCAAAGTCAGATTTTCTAGATTCTGGTGGGCAATGATCAGCGCAACCGCGCCGGGCGCCTCATAGATTTCCCGCGACTTAATCCCTACCAGGCGATCTTCCACCATATCTAGGCGCCCTATCCCCTGGGCACCAGCCCGGCGATTCATTTCCTGAATAATCTGCAGAACTGACATTTTTTGTCCGTCCAATGCCACCGGAACGCCCTGCTTAAAACTGATTACTACCTGATCCGGCACTGGCGGATAGGCGGGGTCATCGGTGTAAACATAGACGTCTTTAGTGGGCGGATTCCATAGATCCTCCAGGTATCCGGTTTCTACCGCACGCCCCCACACGTTCTGGTCAATGGAGAAGGGGTTATGTTTGGTGGTTTCGATCGGCAGCTCGTGTTCTTCGGCATACTTAATCGCCACGTCCCGGGTCAGCGCCAGATCCCGTACCGGCGATATACATTTAATTTCCGGGTTTTGGCTGGTAAGCGACACCTCGAAACGTACCTGGTCGTTGCCTTTCCCGGTGCAACCATGAGCGACGGTGTCGGCGCCGAACTTATTGGCTACTTTCACCAGGTGTTTACAAATCAGCGGCCGAGAAAGCGCCGATACCAGCGGATATTGATCCATGTAAAGACCATTAGCTTTGATTGCTGGCAGGCAATATTCTTCGGCGAATTCGTCTTTCGCGTCAGCCACATAGGCATCGACTGCCCCGCAATCGAGGGCGCGTTGGCGGATTACCTCCAGGTCTTCCCCGCCTTGCCCTACGTCAACGGCGCAGGCGATCACCTCTTTGCCGGTTTGTTCCCCGATCCAGCCGATGGCCACCGAAGTGTCCAATCCGCCCGAATATGCCAGTACTACCCGATCTTTACTCATGGTTATTCTCCTTTTTCTAGGTCTAGTTCTACCTGCGCGAGCGCTTCCTTTAACGCCGGTATCAGGGTTTTTGCTTCTTCAAGTTCAATAATTAGGGGCGGCGCCAAACGAATAATGTTGGCAGCCGGGGCATTTACAATAAACCCGGCCTTAAACAGGGCCTTCGCTAGTTGCGGGGCAACATTTTTTTCGAGGACGAGGCCGCGTAGCAGTCCTTGCCCCCGGGTCGTCTTGATCCCCGGGATTTGGGCATTTGCGATCGCCTGCATCCAGGCGTCCCCAACTTTGGCGGCGTGAGTCGGTAAATCCAGTTCCTCCATCAAGGTGATGCTGCGCGCCACTACCGCGGTTACCAGCGGGTTCCCCCCGAAAGTGGTGCCGTGACTTCCCGGTTTTAGGGCGCTGGCGGCGCGCTGGTTCATCGCCACACAAGCCCCTACCGACACTCCGGCGCCTAGGCCTTTCGCCAGAGTCACCACGTCCGGGATTATTTCTTTTCCGTCGTGACTAATCCCCTGGTGGGCGAGCCATTTTCCGCATCTACCCATCCCGGTTTGCACTTCGTCAAAAATTAGCAAAGCGCCGGTTTGGTCGGCGAGCTTACGCGCGGCGGCTAAAACTTCGGGGGCTAGGGGGATTACTCCCGCTTCGCCTTGCAGCGGTTCCAGGAAAATCGCGGATATTCCTTTCGGATCTACTGCCTCGATTCCTGTTACCGAGGCCTCCACAAACTCGGTAGGGCCGACGAAGGGAGCAAAGGGCTCACGGTAAGGA
The DNA here is from genome assembly GCF_943169825.2 of Varibaculum prostatecancerukia. NCBI lineage: Bacteria > Bacillati > Actinomycetota > Actinomycetes > Actinomycetales > Actinomycetaceae > Varibaculum > Varibaculum prostatecancerukia. The sequence continues at coordinate 259,513 of NZ_OW968402.1, read as the reverse complement.
GCTTTATAGGTCAGTGAAAGCGACCCCAGGGTGCGTCCGTGAAATGCGCCTTTCAGTGCAATCGCCCGCCCTCCCGGCTGGGCAGCTAGCGCCATTTTTAGGGCGGCCTCATTGGCTTCGGTGCCCGAATTCACGAACAGCACCCGTGCCTGCGCAGTGATTTTTTCGCTCGTCTGACTTGACCAACCGGCGGCGCAGATTTTCTTTACTGCCGCCGCGGCCTCTACCTGCTGCGGGGTAGTGAAAAAGTTAGAGACGTGGGTAAAGCGGCTGGCTTGCTCCCCGATAGTCTTCACTATTTCTGGATGGGCATACCCGAGAGCGTTTACCGCGATCCCTGCCAGCAGATCCAGGTATTCTTTACCATCGGCGTCCCAAACCCTAGTGCCTTTACCATGGGTGAAACAGGCTTGAGGCTGCCCGAAAACCCCTAGAAGGTTTTCTTGGTAGGTGCTTATCCATTCGGCGTTATTCATAGTTATCTCCCTTCACCATGGTTCCAAATCCGGTATCGGTGAAGATTTCTAGCAGCATCGAGTGCGGCACCCGCCCGTCAATAATAGTTGCCCGGGGTACCCCTTGCTGACAGGCCTGAATGCAGGCTTGCACTTTGGGGCGCATTCCCGCTTCTATGGTGGGCAGCATTTCGGCGGCCTCACTGGCTTTTATCTGCGAAATCCGGGTATCAGGGTCTGGCCAGTTGCGATAGAGTCCTTTCACGTCGGTGAGGACGATAAGTTTCTTCGCTCCAATAGCTCCCGCGACTGCCGCAGCCGCTAAATCGGCGTTAATGTTCAAAACCTGGGTGGGGTCATCTTGATTAACCGCAATCGAGGACACTACCGGGATGCGTCCGGACTGCAGTAAATCTTCTATAGGTCCGGGATCAACTGCAGTCACTTCGCCAACTAACCCCAGGTCAACAGGTTTTCCCTCTACGCTAGCGCTCTTTTTAACAGCCTTTAAGAACGCTCCGTCCTCCCCGGACATCCCAATCGCCGCAATCGAAGTTTCGTTAAGCAAAGAAACCAGTTCGCGCTGCACCATCCCGGTGAGCACCATCCGCACCACTTTCATTACTTCCGGGCTGGTGACGCGTAAACCGGAAACAAACGGAGTTTCGATTCCCAGAGTTTCTAGCATAGAACTGATTTGGGGACCGCCGCCGTGCACAATTACGGGTTCAATCCCCCATTCGTGCAGGAAAATAATATCCCGGGCAAAAGCAGTCTTGAGCTCTTCCGAAATCATGGCGTTGCCGCCGTACTTAATGACAATCCGCGAGCCGGAATATTCGCGTAGCCACGGCAAGGTTTCTAGCAGTATCCCGGCTTTATCCCAGGCAGATAGGTTTTTAACAATCATGATGAATAGTCCGCGTTGATATGAATATATTCGTGGGTAAGGTCGTTGGTAAGTACGCTGGCCTGGGCATTTCCAGCTCCCAGGCGCACTTCTAAATGCACCTCTCGACTGTCAAAGGGGACGTCTTCCCGGTTCCCCCAAGCGGCACCGTCCTTACACACCTGCACCCCGTTGAACAGCACCGATACCTGCGCGGGGTCATAGGGGCAAACACTTTCTGGGACGGTTCCCAGTTCGGAAACGATTCTTCCCCAATTGGGGTCGCACCCGGCGATAGCTGTTTTAACCAGGTTTGAGCGGGAAATAGTTTTCGCCGCGATCAATGCACCGGCTTCGCTTTCGGCTTCGGTAACCGCAATCTCTACAGTGTGCTGTGCGCCTTCCGCGTCATCAGCGAGTTTCCGCGCCAACTGGGCACAGGTTTCGGTCAGTGCCGCGGTAAATCCGCTAGGCGCCTTCCCACTTTCCCCGGAGGCCAACAAAATTACGGTGTCATTGGTGGACATGCACCCATCGGAATCCAGACGGTTAAAGGTTTTCGCGCAGGCAACTTCTAGGGATTTTTGGGCGGTTTCGGCATCTAGGAGAGCGTCAGTGGTGATTACACAAAGCATAGTGGCCAGGGCCGGCGCTAACATTCCTGCCCCTTTTGCCATGCCGGCGATTTGGTAGCCTTCTGCCTGGTAGTGAACTGTTTTCGGTTCATTATCGGTGGTGAGAATCGCCCAGGAGGCATCCGCGCCGCCCTCTTCGCTAAGACTGGTGGCTGCAGTTTCAATCCCGGATAACATTTTCTCCATCGGCAGCGGCACCCCGATCATCCCGGTGGAGCACACTAGCACTTGCCGCGGATCGATTGCCAGGGCGGCTCCGACTGCCTTGGCGGTGGTAACTGCATCTTTGAGCCCGCTTTTGCCGGTGCAAGCATTGGCGCTGCCGGAGTTAAGCACTACCGAACGCATCCCGGTCGCCCCTTTACTGAGCATTGCCCGCGAGTAAAGCACGGGAGCGGCGGCGAAGCGATTAGAGGTAAACACTCCGGCGGCCACCGGATTTGCGCCGGTATTAAGGACGAGCGCTAAGTCTTTGCGCTGGTTTTTACGCATTCCCGAGGCGATTCCGCAGGCTTTAAACCCCGGTACGCTGGTTACGCCTTGCAGGCTTTCATCTTTTTTCACGGGGCAACTCCAATCTGGTTAATGCCGCTATATTCGGGTAGTCCCAGCGCCAAGTTGGCCGATTGCACGGCCGCTTGCGCGGTTCCTTTCCCCAAGTTATCGAGGGCGCTGAGGGCAATAATCTTTCCGGAACGCTGATCCAGCGCCACTTGCACCTGCACGTTTGCGCTCCCGGTCACCCCTTGGGTTTGCGGCCAAGAGCCGAGTTCAAGTACCTGGATAAGGTTTTCTTCTTGGTAAAAATCCTGATAGAGGGCGTGCAGCTGCTCGGTGGAAGTTTTTTCGGTGGCACTGGCGGTTACGGTTGCCAGAATTCCCCGGGACATCGGCACCAAGACCGGGGTGAGGGTGATTTTAAAGTCCTCGGCGTCATTTTTGCTGCTAACCGCAAAGTTTTGTGCGATTTCAGGGATATGCCGATGGGTTCCTCCTACCGCGTAGGGTTGGGCATTTCCCAGGGCGGCCGTGGCCAAGAGATGCGGTTTTAGTGATTTTCCAGCTCCCGAATACCCCACCGCCAAGGTGGCCACAATATCGCCCGGATCTATTAACCCGGCTGCTACCAGCGGCTGAAAGGCCAAGGTGACAGCAGTAACGTTACATCCGGGAACCGCAATCTGCTGAGTTTTTTTCAGCTGCTCGCGCTGAGACGGGCCGCTAAAGCTCTGCAGTTCCGGCATCCCATAGGTCCAGGCCTGGTGGTATTCCCCGCCATAGTAGTGATCCCAGGCTGCTTGGGAAGTGAGGCGATGGTCAGCTCCGCAATCTACCAGCAGGCTTTCCACCCCGGCTTCGCGTAGCTGCCCCGCTATTTTGCCGGATTGTCCGTGCGGGAGCGCCAGGAAAATCGAGGCGCTTTCTTTTAGCGCTGCCGGGTCTACTGCTGTTAGTTTCCGCTGCGCTAACTGAGGAAGTTGGGGGTGGAACTCCCCTAGCTTTTTACCCGCTGAGGAGGACGCGCATAGCTGGTCAACCTCAAAGGCGGGGTGCGCCGCAACTATCCGCAGGATTTCTCCTCCGGCAAATCCGCTGGCACCAATAATTGAAACCTTCATAGTGAATATTTATATCAAGTAATGAATAGTTATGCATAACTGAAAGGCTTCCATGTGACTAGAGATACTTTTCTTGGCGCGATAATCGGAATGTAGCTACGAAACTCTGATGCTAAAAACACAGATAGTTTTCCAGTCGGCGCCAAAGAACGCGTGAAAGAGCAGTAGTTGTGGAATGACCGGCGGGGAGAAAATCTCCCCGCCGGTCACCGGTCAGTAAACTATTTATTTATTGGCTCCACTCCTGAAGCAATCAATCAAGATTATTCAGGCGCTTAGTGAATTCTGGCGCCAGACTATTCCAACTCGTTGGCATAGACCGGAACCGTCAAGAACGTAGGGAACTCCCCTTGCATACAGACCTCTTTGAAGATCCGTGCAGATTGCTGCCCGCGTTCTTTGCCTTCTTCGCCCACCTCTGCGAGGAACTTGTCGTATTCGTCGGCAAATAGTTCCTCTACCAGCTGCTGGGTAACTTTGCGGCCATCATCTAGTTCGCACTGGTAGCGTAGCCACTGCCAAATCTGGGAACGAGAGATTTCCGCGGTAGCGGCATCTTCCATCAACCCATAAATGCCCGCGGCTCCATTTCCACCTAACCAGGAGTACAGGTAACGCAGTCCTACGGCCACATTGGTGCGCACCCCCGCCTCGGTGATAGCGCCCGGAGTAGAAGCAAAGTCCAGCAACTCCTTGGCAGTCACGTTTACATCGTCGCGCTGACGATCTACCTGGTTGGGGCGATCCTTAAGGTATCCATCAAAGACTTCCCGTACATAGCTGACCATCCCGGGGTGAGCCACCCAAGAACCGTCAAATCCGGCCTCGGCCTCGCGGGTCTTGTCCTCGCGCACCTTGCGTTCCGATTCGGCGTTCACTGCCGGATCTTTAGAGGGAATAAAGGCGCTCATTCCTCCGATCGCGTGGGCGCCGCGCTTGTGACAGGTCTTGACCAGCAACTCGGTGTAGGCGTGCATAAACGGAACCTGCATAGTGATGTCGGAACGATTCGGCAACACCCAGCTGGGGCCAGAGTCACGGAACTTCTTAATCGCAGAGAAAATGTAGTCCCAACGACCCGCGTTCAAACCGGAAGAATAATCCCGCAGTTCATACAGGATTTCTTCCATCTCGAAGACTCCCATAATGGTTTCAATCAGGCAGGTTGCCCGAATGGTGCCGTGCGGAATCCCCAGGTATTCTTCCGAGAAGTTAAACACGTCCGCCCACAGCCGTGCCTCTAGATGGCTTTCCATCTTCGGCAGGTAGAAGTAGGGGCCGCTGCCCCGCTTGATCAGCTCTTTCGCATTGTGGAAAAAGTAGAGACCAAAGTCGGTGAGCGAACCGGAAGAGGAATGCCCCCCAATCCGGATGTGCTTTTCCGTCAGGTGCCACCCACGCGGACGCACGATAATGGTGGGCAGCTCGCCCTCATTTAACTGGTAGTGCTTGCCATTGGCCGGGTTGGTGTACTCGATGGTGCGACGAATCGCGTCATAGAGGTTCACCTGGCCGCCAATAACATTGGTGAAATGCGGGGTGTTGGCATCCTCTAGGTCTGCCAACCAGCACTTAGCGCCACAGTTAAGGGCATTAATGGTCATCTTCCGTTCAGTCGGACCGGTGATTTCCACGCGGCGATCTTCCAAGCCGGGAGCAAATGACGCTACTTTCCAGGAATCGTCCTCGCGAATAGCTTTGGTTTCCTTTAGGAAGTGCGGCAAGTAGCCGTTGGTGAGGCGCTGACGCCGATCATGGCGTGCCTTTAGCAATTCTGCGCGGGTAGCACCAAAACGTAGCTGCAACTGGCGCAAGAACTCTAAAGCCTCATCAGTTAAAATCTCATCGAAACGGTCGGTGAGGTTAGTCCCCGGATCTTCATGCTGGGGGTAGCGAACCTCGACCTTCCCTTCCCTTATATCAGTATGGTTATTCATTCTTTCCTATGCCTTTTGGTTTAGAACTGGGCTTCTTCGGTGGAACCTTTAATCGCCAGAGTGGACGACTCGGGGTTAATAGCGGTGGAAACCATGTCAAAGTAACCGGCGCCCACTTCGCGCTGGTGACGGTGAGCAGTGTAACCATCTTTCTCGGCTGCGAACTCTTTTTCTTGCAGCTCTACGAAGGCGCTCATGTCGTGCTGTGCATAGCCCTTGGCCAGGTCAAACATACCGTAGTTGATCTGGTGGAATCCGGCCAGGGTGATGAACTGGAAGCAGTAACCCATAGCTGCCAAATCCTTCTGGAAGGAAGCAATCTGAGCATCATCCAGGTTAGCTTTCCAGTTGAAGGAGGGCGAGCAGTTGTAGGCCAGCATCTTGTCCGGGTACTTTGCCTTAACCGCTTCGGCCACGTCGCGAGCCAACTCGGGATCCGGAGTGGCGGTTTCCACCCAGACCAGGTCAGCGTGGGGAGCAAAGGCGAGTAGACGAGCGATAACTACCTCTTTACCAGCCTTGGTGTAGTAGTGACCCTCGGCAGAACGCTCACCGGTTAGGAACTGGCGATCAATTTCGTCAACATCAGAGGTAATTAGGTTGGCGCCCAACGAGTCAGTACGTGCCACGATCAAAGTGGAGGTGTTCTGCACGTCCGCAGCCAGACGAGCCGCATCCAGGTTGCGAATCGCCTGCGAAGTGGGGATCAAAACTTTCCCGCCCAGGTGACCGCATTTCTTTTCTGCCGCCAACTGATCTTCGTAGTGAACCCCGGAGGCACCGGACTTAATCATGTTCTTCATTAATTCGTAGGCGTTGAGGGCGCCGCCGAATCCAGCCTCAGCATCGGCTACGATCGGGGCGAACCAATCAAAGTCCACATCCTGATGTTCCGACCAGGTAATTTCGTCGGCACGCTTGAACGCATTGTTGATGCGGCGCACCATCTTGGGGGCGGAATCATAGGGATACAGGGACTGGTCGGGGTAAGTGTTATCGGAGGTGTTGCCATCGGCGGCCACCTGCCAACCGGACAGGTAAATCGCTTTTAGACCCGCCCGCACCATCTGCACTGCCTGGTTACCGGTGATGGCACCCAAAGCGTTGATGTAGTCTTCCTCGTGCAGCAACTTCCATAGCCGCTCAGCGCCCCGCTTAGCCAGGGTGTGTTCTTCAACGATGGAGCCTTGCAGTTCGGCTACCCGCTGTGCGGAGTAAGGACGCTCTACGCCCTTCCACCGGGGATTGGTGTCCCATTCCTTCTGAATTGCTGCTGCGCGCTTCTGGATTTCTTCTGCAGTGCTCATGATGTTCTCCTCTAAGTCTTGAGCCTTTTCTGACCAACCCCTCGCTGGAGGCCTTAGTTAGAGTATTGCGCAATAAAATCTCTCGATGTCTAGCAATTTGCTGTAAACTATTGAAATAATTCACAATTTGCGAATTTTTGAGGAATCTATGGCTAGTGATGAAGAAAAGTTGGCGCTCTCCCCCAGCGCCATCCTGGGGGCGAGGATTCGGCACGCGCGAAAACAGAAGCAACTCACCTTAAAGCAACTGGCAGAAGCGGTTGATCGCGCACCCTCGCTAATCTCTCAAATCGAAAACGGCAAACGTGAACCCCGGCTTTCCCTGCTGAAAGCGATTTCCGAGGCGCTCTCGGTTACTCCCTCATACCTACTAGAAGACAAGGCGCCCGACGAGCGCGCCCGACTGGAACTGGAACTTGCCAGCTACCAGGCACAATCCTCCTATCAAAAACTGGACTTGCCCCGGCTTAACCCTTCTTCCCGCCTGCCTACCGACGCTTTGCGAGTAATCGTGGGTCTACAACGCGAGCTGGCGTCCTCCCGACGGGTTCACGCTGGAACCCCGGAAAAAGCGCGCGCTGAAAATCGCAAGTTACGGGAGGAAATGCGCGCCCGCGATAACTATCTAGCGGAGATCGAGCAGGTGGCCGCGGATATTCTGGGTGCCTTGGATATGGAAAACGGTCCGCGCGCCCCTGGCGATTTAGAACGTATAGTCCGCCACCTGGGATATACCCTGATCCGCGTCGATGATCTGCCGGCAGCCGCTCGCGCGATTCGGGATATGAAGAATCGGCGGATTTATTTACGCCCCAACCAGCCGGGGGAAAAATATGTGCGCTCCTTGGGGCTGCGTTCAATAGCCGGAGTGGCACTTGGACACGATACCCCCCACAGTTTTGGAGAGTTTTTGCGCCAACGCATCGCCGCTAACTATTTCGCGGCTGCTATTTTGCTACCGGAAAAGCCGACAGTAGCCATGTTGCAGGCAGCGAAGAAAGCGCGCGAACTGGAAGTGGGAGCGCTGGTGGATCGCTACGGGGTGCGTTATGAAACCGCTGCCCACCGCTTCACCAATCTGGCAACGCGGCATCTGGGAATCCGCCTGCATTTTGACCGGGTATCCCCTGCCGGGGTGCTCACCAAAATCTATGCCAATGACGGGATTAGTTTTCCTGAGGATGTTTCCGGGGCTATCGAAGGGCAACTTATATGCCGTAAATATGCTTCTATGCAGGCTTTTAAGCAGGAGGACGCGAGCAAACCCTATCGGCAATATACCGACACCCCAATGGGAACCTTCTTTTGCAGCGCCCAGATAGTCCCCACATCCACCGGGAAATACTCCATCGGGATTGGGGTTCCCTTCGCGGAGTCTAAGTGGTTTGCCGGACGCGACACCAAGAATCGTCTTGCCTCTACCTGCCCGGATCCTCGGTGCTGCCGGTTGGCGGATCCGCGCCTAGCCAGCGAATGGGATGGGAAAGCATATCCGGAAGTGAAAACCCATTCCCACCTGTTGGCGGCAGTCCCACCGGGAGCCTTCCCAGGAGTAGATGACGCGATCGTCTACAAATTCTTAGCGCGTCACCAAAGCCTCAATTAGCTACTAAATGCGCGCAGATGACCTTGACCAGGTTAGGGACTGGTCAACTGGTCGTCTGCGCACACCAGTTGGGAACCTAACAGAAAAGTTACGCCTTAATCTCTTTGATAATCTTTTGCGCCCAATCGCGAACCATCTGGTCATCGCGGAAGTCGCCCTCAACAGCTCCCCCCATACGCGCTACTGTGCGTTCACGCAAAGACAGTTCTGTGGGATCGAGCTTGCCGGGGAAAGTCACATATTCTTTGGGCTCAATGTTCAAAAGCACAGGTCCTACCCTAGAGGGATCTTGGACTTTATCTTGTGGCACTCCCGAAAGTCCCACAGAAAATGCCCAGAGCGGGGTGCGCCGCAGCTCCGATGCAAAGCGGCGGCAGAAGTCGGTGGCATTATCCATCCATTTGGTTAGATAAACAGCTGACCCAATGATTACTGCCCCGTATCCATCTAGGCTGTAGACCTCTTCTGGTTTTTCCAGGTCTACTTCCAGACCCGCATTTTCCAGTTCCTCGGCGATGACTTTCCCGACTTCTTCTGTGGCTCCATGCTTGGAGGCGATAGTTACTAAAACCTTCATAGTTCTAGTATGACCATTTTTTCGCTTTCTCGCCATGAAAAGACCGGAAAATCTGGAATTCTCCTAGACTGGAGACCGTGGCGACGATCGAATCCTCCTCGAATAAAGGGCGAAAGCTCACCGATCTAGCCGTGGTATCTAAATATTCTGTGGATCCGGTAGTTCTATGTCGTGGCACTGGTCTGCATCGGGTTTCCGAATTGGGGAGGGGCAGTACCCGCGATGTTTCCTGGCTTTTCACCCTTCCAAACCAAGGTTTCGATGATTTTATAGCCTCTGAGGACGGGGAGCGGTTCTTGGGGGAACTGCGCTGGGACTTGCAACGCCCCCTCTCTGTCTGGTTAGGAGGAGGCAGCGGCGCGCAGGCCGAACGCCTCGCCCACCTGCTCGGTAGCTCCACTTTAGTGGACGCTGCCCACTACCCTGACGGCATGGAATATAGAAAACGCCTAGTGGGAGCGATTCCCGCTTCTGAGCAGGATACAGACCCCGAACGTCCCTGGATGTTAGATCCGCGCAACCTGATGGGAGCGATCATTGACCGCTGGGAAGACCTCAGCGAAAACACTAGGCAGCGGGTGCGACAAACTTTCCAGGGAATCGATGCTACCCGGATGCCCCCGGAACTTTCGGGAGCGCTTAAGGCATGCGGAATTACCCAAACCCGCCGCTCCCGCCTAGTGAAATGGTGTACCGACCCGAAAGTGCTGGCCTATTTGGTGGTTATCACCTATTCCAGTTTGCGGGTTTTACCGGTAAGCCTGGTTAAAGAGTTTCACGGTTCGCTGCTGGTGCTGTGGACTATGGATATTGCTACCGCCATCCCCTATACCTGGGGGGTGCTGGCTATGTTCACCGCCAAACGTCGCTGGGTGCGGATGGTAGGCACCTTTACCACCGCGATTACTTTCGCGGCTCCCTATGTGTATTTTGCGATGACCGGTAAAGACTACCCCACCTATGTAATAGTGATCGTAATCTTGTTTATTATTTCCGGTTTCCTGGTAGAAGGCACCAAATATTTACGGGAACGTTACCTAGTGAACTTCCTGTTAACACCACGTTAGCGGCACTAGCGATTCAGCTAGTTAGCTACTTTGTCTTGCGCACGGCTTGGGGACCGACGAAGGTGCGCACCACCCCGTTGCCTATGAAATAGATACCGCTAATCCACCATGCCCACCAGACCAGCGGGTTGCGCTCCGGGAAGTAGATGGTGAGCCAAATGATGCAGGCCAGCCAGATAACTACCGACAAGATATTGAGCCAGCGCAGTTTTTCCACCCGGAAGGGGTGACAGAACGTGAGCGGGGAGAGCGTTAACACGATGAACAGCAGCACTATTGCCAGATTGAACCACCAGGGAAGCGCCACCAGGTACAAATATAGGATTACGATATTCCAGGCGGCGGGGAACCCTACGAAATAGTTATCGGAGCTTTTTGCTTTCTTATTGCAGTAACAAAACATAGAGGACGCACAAACCGCTACCATCAGCACTTCCGTCACCACAAGGTCTATTCCTTTGCCGGGAGTTCCCGGGGCAAACACTATGGTTTGGGACATGAAAATCGCGGGGATAAACGTCCAGGTTAAATAGTCAACGATTAGATCGAGGGCGGAGCCATCAAACCAGGGAACCACCTCTTTTACCCGGCAACGCCGAGCCAGGGTGCCGTCCAAGCCGTCAACAACCAAACTAATTGCCAACCAGCCCCACATCTGCAAGTAGTCGCGGCGCATCAACGCCAACACCGCGCAGCCTGCCCAGATTACTGCCGAGGCCGTAAAAGCGTGTACCGCCCAGGCTTTCAAATGGTCTAGCCGCGTGAAATCAGAATGGACTGTTTTTGGGGTTTGTTCCATAGCCACTATTTTGCCTTAGGGCATCGAATACGCGAAAACCTGAAAACTAAGTCACTTATTTTTCTGGCAGGCAAGGGAGGCTAGGCCTTGGCTGTGGAAACGGTTTGATCATCGGTATCATCCCAAACATCGGTGGGTAATTCCCCAGGTAAATAGGGATTGTCCTTAGCCACAAATACTGGTACCACGTTCTTATCACGCCGCCGTGAGGCCGAGTAATCTTTCAAGGCGCCCGCCCCCCACTTCCACAGCAAGGTAATCGCAATCAAGTTGGTGATAGTCATGGCTGCCATAGCGATATCGACCGCATTCCACACCAGCGGTAGAGAAACCACTGCTCCCAGTACCACCGATGCCACTGAAACTATCCGCACCAGCCAAGATGCCCAAGACTTCGTGGTAACGAAGGACATATTTACGTCGGAATAAACGTAGGCGGCGATAATCGACGAGAAGGCCAGTACTGAGATAATCAGCAACATTAAGTAGGTTGACCAGCCCCCCAGTTGGGAGGCTACCGCCACGCTGGTCAAAGAGGCCGCTTGGGAGGGATCAGTACCGGTTAGTACCGACTTGGGAGCACTCAAGATGATGATGGCAGTGGCGGAACAAACGATGATGGTGTCTACGAAAACCCCTAGCGACTGAATCAGACCCTGGCGCACCGGATGGGAAACCGTAGCCGTAGCCGCGGCGTTGGGGGCAGTACCCTGCCCGGCCTCATTAGAAAACAGGCCGCGCTGTACCCCGTTGATGAGGGCAGCAAAGATTCCTCCGCCGACGCCGCCTCCCAGCGCCCCGCCAGTGAAGGCGCTTTTAACGATTAACGCCAAGATCGCCGGGATCTGCCCGATATTCATGACCAGGATAATCAGGGCGATAATCACGTAAATCACCGCCATAATCGGAGCCATCCATTCGGTTACTCGCGCTACCGAACGGATTCCTCCTAAAATAATCGGAGCTGCGAAAACGAACAGGATTACCGCGATAATCGCCGAATGGGCGCCCTGCTGGGCTTCAGTCGTGCCCATAGTGGCCATAATCGAGCCGGCAATCGCATTGGACTGCACGGAAGTGATCACGAAACCGCAGGTAATGATGGCAATGATCGCAAAGATGGAACCAAACCAACGTTTACGCAGCCCTAGCCACATATAGTAGGCCGGGCCGCCTCGGAAAGTACCGTCCGCGTTCCTGACTTTGAAAATCTGCGCCAGGGTGGATTCCATAAAAGAGGTAGCCATCCCCACTAGCGCTACTATCCACATCCAGAAAATCGCGCCCGGACCGCCGATGATTAGCGCCGCTGCCACCCCAAACACGTTGCCTACCCCTACCCGGGCCGCCAAGGAGATGGTGAAAGCCTGGAAGGAGGAGATTCCTCCCTGCGCCCCCTGGCGGGAAGCAAAAACCACTTTCCACATGTGGCGGAAGAAGCGGAATTGCACTCCCCGGGTAATCACCGTGTAGAAAATTCCCAATCCGATTAGGATCCAAATTTCGGCATAGAGTGCGATGGCATCAGCTATTTGCTTGACGATTTCGGCGGCTTGATCCACGTTATTTCTGTCCTTTCATCCGCCCAAGACTATTTTGGGCGCCCCTATTAGGACAGTCGGGAAGGAGGTTTCTATGCAAACGTGTCCATACTGCGGAAGCTAGTTAGAATAGCCGCATGAGTAGTGCCCCCCTAAATCAGCTGTTGGACGATTTAGAGGACGCGGGGAAGTTAAATGATCCTTTAGAAGTCCTCGCCGGCTTCACCAATTGGGCGGCTTCCACCCGCCGGGCGCTCTATCCCCATCAAGAGCAGGCCGCCACCGAAATTTTTTCTGGCAACCACGTGATTGCGGCAACTCCTACTGGTTCGGGCAAATCCATGATCGCCTTAGCGGGACACTTGGCAGCGCTGGCAAAAGACCAGCGTTCCTACTACACCGCCCCTATAAAAGCCCTGGTGTCAGAGAAATTCTTTGACCTGGTGGAACTATTTGGGGCTCGGAATGTGGGGATGATTACCGGCGATATTTCCCTAAATGCGGGGGCGCCGATCATTTGTTGCACCGCAGAGATTTTGGCTAACCAGTCGCTTCGCGATGGCTCCTACCTGGATGCCGGATTAGTCATCATGGATGAGTTTCACTTTTACGGTGACCCTGACCGCGGCTGGGCCTGGCAGGTGCCGCTACTGGAACTACCGAATGTGCAATTCGTCTTAATGTCAGCAACCTTGGGAAACGTCGATTTTTTCCTCCAGGACTTAAAGGAACGCAGCGGGCGGGACGTGGCATTGGTGGACGGGGCGGAGCGCCCGGTGCCTCTAGAGATGGAATATAGCGAGGACGACCCCCAATACTTGCTAGAAAGCCTGGTTAAGGCGGGGCGCTGGCCGATATATTTGGTGCACTTCGCCCAAAATGATGCGGTGAAAACCGCAGCCGGCTTGGCTTCCGCTAATCTGCTGGACCGCGAAAAACGCGAAAAAATTGCTGCCCAGTTAAAGGGAGTCCATTTCACCAAGGGATTCGGGCAAACCCTGTCGCGACTTTTGCGCCTGGGCGTGGGGGTGCATCATGCAGGGATGCTACCCCGTTACCGCCTGTTGGTGGAACAGCTCGCTCAGCAAGGTCTTTTGGCAGTGATTTGCGGAACTGACACTTTAGGGGTGGGGATAAATGTTCCTATCCGCACCGTGGTATTTACTTCCCTAGTCAAGTTCGATGGGCGCCGCCAGCGGCATCTTTCGGCGCGCGAGTTCCACCAGATTGCGGGCAGAGCCGGGCGCGCCGGGTTCGACACTATGGGGTTTGTGGAGGTGCAGGCACCGCTCGAGGTGATCGAGGCCAAGAAGTTGGCGGCGAAGGGGCAAAAACGCAAGAGCGCGCCGGCGACAAACAATCAAAAACCGAAGATTTCCTGGGGGCGGTCTACTTTTGAACGCCTGGTCGCCGCCCAGCCGGAGCCGCTGCGCTCCCATTTCCGAATCGACCATTCCTTGGCGCTCAATGTGCTTTCCGGTGAGCGCGACGCCGGGGAGCATTTACTGTGGCTGGCACGCAATAACCACGATGCTCCACAGGAGTCTAACCCCCATTTACGCCGTTTAGGGCAGGTTTATTCCTCTTTGAAACAGGCGGAAGTGGTTCGGCATTTGTCTTCTGAACAGGCGGGGAAGCTCGGGCGCCTAGTGCTCACCCATGACCTGCCGGAAGATTTTGCGCTTAACCAGCCCTTATCGCCTTTTGCCCTGGCTGCTTTGGATTTATTGGATCCCGATAGCCCCGATTACGCCTTGGATTTAGTTTCGATTGTGGAGTCGGTGTTGGAGGATCCCCGCCAAGTGCTGATCGCCCAGCAAAAAGCCCAGCGCGACCAGGTGTATCAAAAGTTGCGTTCCGAAGGAGTGGAGTACAACCAGCGTCAAGAAATCCTCGAAGAAACTACCTGGCCACAGCCATTGAAAGAATTGATTGCGGGCGCGTTTAAGACTTTTGCCCACTCCAACCCCTGGGTTTACGGTTCTACCCCCTCCCCCAAATCGGTAGTGCGCTACCTGGTAGAAAATGCGCTGACTTTTACCCAATTCATTTCCCGGTTCGAGTTGGCGCGCAGCGAAGGCGTGGTGCTCCGCTACCTGACCGACGCCTATCGCGCCCTGGGACAAATCGTGCCGCCGGAACGCCGGAATGAGGACTTCGACCAGCTATTAATTTGGTTGGGGAACACGGTTAAAGGGGTGGATTCCTCGCTGCTAGATGAGTGGGAGGCATTGGCCAGTGGGAAACGGCGTGAGGGCAGCCCGGAGGAAGCCGAGGAAGAACCCGCCTTTGGGAGCGGCGAAAATCAGCTGCCCAGTGCTAATCCTTTCGCTTTACGTCGCCAGTTCCGTAATGCTGCCTGGCAGCGCGTGGAGGCAGTAGCTTTCGATAGTCTGCCCCGCCTGGAGGCCTGTCAAGATTTACATCCCGAGGGGAATGCCTGGTCTGATGAGGAACGTGGGGCTCTGTTGGATGACTATTGGGAGCGCTACGATGACCTGACTTTAGATCAGGGGGCGCGCGCCAGTAGTCATGCGGTGATTAGCGAGGGTGAAAAGGCGCGGGAACTGCTTTCTCGCTACCTTGATCCTGATAGCGAGCTACTTGCCGGCAAGCAGGTTTGGGCGCTGCTACAAGAAGTGGATGACGGCAGCGGCCTTTGGGAATGGCGAATGCTATTTGCCTTGGATATTGCAAAAACTGATGAGAGCAGGGAGTTGCAACCGTACCTGGTTGCCTATGGGGATCTAACCTAGGGCTCTGCACGCGGAACTTTCTAGATTTGCCGTGCCCGCTAGAGTGGGAGTTATGGATATAGCTACTGGGATTGAAAAAGTAGACCAGCGGATTACTAAGGCTTGTGAGCAGGCTGGACGAGGGCGCAGCGAAGTTACTTTAGAGTTGGCGGTGAAAACCCGTACTAGTGAGCAGATTATTGCGGCTGGCCGCGAACTGAAAATACGTGGCCTGCCGGTAGTGCTGGGCCATAACCACGTTCAGGAGGCGCAAGCTACCAATGAGGCAGTGCGGGCAGCAGATTTAGATGCGGAAGTGCATATTATTGGTCGTCTGCAGGGCAATAAGATAACCGCCGCCCTCAAGGTGTGTGACCTGGTGGAAACGGTAGATTCTCTGAAAACTGCCCAGCGGTTAGTGCGTCGCCTGGAGGCCAACTATCCGGGACGTGTTCTGCCTTGTTTTATTGAGGTGAACTGTTCGCGCGAAGCCTCCAAAGAGGGGATCAGCCCAGAAGACGCCTGGGACTTAACTCAGCAAGTTTTGCAAATGGAGCAGCTAAGTCTGCGCGGATTTATGACTATCGGAGCCCTTAGCCCTGATGAACAACGCATTCGCGAGTCTTTCCGGATTTTGCGCGAGCTGCGCGATCGCACAGTTAGGGCCGGAGGACGCGGACAGGACGCGACCCACCTGTCGATGGGGATGTCTGGGGACCTAGAAATCGCCATCAGCGAGGGCGCAACCCTGGTGCGTATTGGCACCGATGTTTTCGGCGCGCGGGATTACCGTTAAGGCTTTTACCTGCCCAGTTATTAGTTGGCGATCCGCCGGCTGTCCAAAATAGCTTCCAAATCTACCGGTTTGCTTTGCGCCACCAACTGGGCGGTGGTCAAAGATTCTTCGGTGTGTGGGCGCGGACGCGAAGGGCGATAGGGTGCGCTACCTCGCGCTGCTAAATGTTCTGCGAGCAGCTCGGAGGCATCTACGTCCCGGCGAGCTAGCCGCGGTTTGAGGGCGTAAATCGGTTTCGGCATGGGCGCGGGAGTCCAGCTACGCTCAGCCGAGGTACTTTCAGCTTCGCTGGTCGCATCGCTCTTTGCCGGTTCTACATCTGCTTTATCAGCCGTGATTTCCACGGCGGCTTCGGTTTCAGTTTCCGCCACTACCTCGGCCATCTCGCTCGCCTTCGATTCGGGAGCGTCAGTTTCTTTACTCACCGCGACTGCAGGTGCCGCGGTTTCCGTTGGGGCTTCGGCCTGATGCTGGCTGGCTACCTCGCCTTCCGAGGTAGTCTCGGCGGTTTCTTCCTGGGCTTTAGCTGCGATTTCGGCTTCACCGCGCACAAAGTATTCCCGGAAGTTCGCGGCTCGGCGAGCAGCAGCCGCTAATTTACCTAGGGCAGACTGTCCCAAGCTCCCGCTCGTTTGCTGGTCAGAATCCGCTGCTTCCGTATCAGCAGTAATGGTTTTGGTCTTTTCTAGCTGTTCAGAGGTTTTTACGCTCTCGCTTTCAGCTTTAGTTTCCGCTTTCGCCTGCGAGCTTAAGTCCTCTTCTGCTTTCGCGCTGAGCTGTGCATACTTCTTTTCACTCTCGCTCATGCGGTGGCCCTTGGCGGGGCGGGTTTCAAGCGCGCGAATCCGCTCGAGGGCGCGCTGATCGTTTTCGCGTCCAGCTTGCGCGGCACGAGCCCCCAGGAACAAGGTAGCGCCCATAGTAGCAAGGGGAATCAATGACCATAACCAGGAAAAAGAGGTCACCGCAGCTGCCGCTACTAGCACAATCCCCACCGCAAACTGCACAGTTAGCAGGGTGAGGCGGCGACGGGCAGCCTGCGCACGACGCTCAATCTGCTGAGCCCGGTTAATCTTCGCGGCCATCAGTTCACTGTGGTCACGCTGAGTTGGTGCTACTGGTCGCTGCATAGTTCCTCCTAGGACTGGGGGGTTTACGCTGTAACGCTGCCGTTTTTCTGGGTGTGCCTGGGTGTCCAACACCCGCAGGTTCGCGCTGAAACGGTCATCGCCGTGGGAATGGGCTTGCCGCCGTTTGGTGTCGATTAAAAGGGGAAGGTATATTCCCCCGAGAATCAATACCAAAATTGGTAAGGCCAATCCTATAAACTCCACATATCAAAAATAGGCTATTTAGCTGCCAGAATCTCTCTCCATAAAGGCGTGTTGAGCAGGGAAAGTTATGGAATTTTTAGCAAAATGCAACATTCGTAACAATTGCACCAATAGCCACATTTTTTCTTTAATTTCGGTCGCAGCTACCCGCGTGAAGGACTTATTCTTTAACCAATCTCACGCTAGCTTTTAGCAGGCATCTAAGGGTCTGCTGTGGGTTTGGTTGCGTTATAGTTGCTTCGTGCTGGCGTTTCCGCTCAAATCAATACCGAAAGGTTTGAAACGCGGTCACATAGAAACCGACGTCGGGAACTACCTGATAAAATAAGAAAGTACCGATATTGTACTATTACTCACACAGGTACTAAATCCCAGGGGCGACAGTCAGCCTTCCCGACAATAGGGGTCTTCCTCTTAACGGGGAAAATACCAGGGTCAAAGCCTGGACGCGCGGCAATAATCATTCTCGCGTGGATGTTTAGACGCTCATTTTGATACAAGCCGTCTTTTTGGATGGAGAGGTGCGGTTTTGGGTGCAAAGCGGGTAATTTGGATGCAAGATTCAATCTCCAGACAAATAGTAAAGCTGAGAAACATTCCTACCATTATCTGGAAAAGATTCTAGTTAATACTCTTTGCCTGCCTCTTCGCAATGTTCCAGTCTTTTTTCTTGAAACCAAGGTCTTCGGCACGCTGGTCAATCAACATCATACCTTGATGGTTTCTTCTCTCAACGGCATCTCTGCGGAAGAAGCCTCCGCCACCTAACACTGCTATGAACCCGCCAAACCCAAATAAAACAGTACGTAAAAGTGGCAATATTGACCCTGAAAGTACATCTCTTATGAATTTAAGGAACGCGTCCATACTGTCAAAATCTCCAGATGCCCTCGCGGTGAAACAGTAAATAGCCAACAGAATGGCCGCTACAACAACCTCGACTGATGATCTTTTCATTCGTGCAGAAAAAGCGTTGTCTCTGACCATTTTCTTGTGACACCACTCTTGAGCTAATTCGCCTTTATCAAAGATGTCCTCTACGGTCCTACCGCCAATATTTTGGTTGAAAGTGTTCCAGTCGCCGGAATTGTTAATGTTATTGATGTTCATTAGTGAACCTTTCACTTTGGACTCTCACCAATACCATATGGTGAATGCACTGAACCCCAATTCTTGGACAGTGTGATTCTATCCCATGGTGGCTAGCGCGTGCTGGCGGTATTCGTTTGGGGTCATCCCCGCGAGCCGTTCTTGCATACGCTCAGTATTGTACCAATGTATGTACTGATTAACCGCTATGGGTAGCTCACTGATGGAAGTAAATGAATCATTGTTGAACATTTCTTCTTTCAGATGAGAAAAGAAGTTCGGGCTAAGTAACATTTGGGTATTAACCCGAAAATTGCACCAATTCGCAAAGTGAAAAATATTTCCCAGGGTCAAGCGTAGGCAGAAATATCTTGGCCGATACTGTATGTCATTTTATAAGATTGCGCTTAACCCGTTCACAATTTCAATTCTTCTACGCAAATCAATTTATATTGGAGTTTAGTTAAGCCGATTCTTTCCAGCTTGTGCGCAAATTCTTTGCGCTCACTACAGCGATGATATGAAACCAGCCATTTAGCGTATGGAAATTCTCCTATTAACCATTGGAAATACTTAAGATCAACTTCACTCAGCGAGTGTCCAATAATAATGAATTTGTCAATCTTAGCTTCACATAAAAAGGTTTCTAGATCCTCCACTGTAACTTGTTTGATTAATTCCTTATTGGTGCAATTAAAAGCTTGCACCAAATCTTGGTAAAGCTGATTGTGATCCACCTGCATGCCTTTTTGCCAAGCTTCCGGGGTCTGGGGCAATATGCACGTTGTGTTTATTACGTATATATCTTCTATTTCGTGAAACCCTCTAGCAGGTTCAATGTTATTAACGGCAGTAATCCTGTCTGGCATATTTCCAAAAACTATATTTGGATTTTCTTGGTTAAGGCGCCCATGAATATGGAGCACCTGATTATCTGAAATATTGTAAAGAGTTTCTAACGTGTCGGTATAGTTAAAGGTCAAAAAATATGAATCTTGCTCAAAGTTAAATTCTGGCCTGGTATTTGGCAATAATGAATTCGCGAGCTTCACCATTTCTTCAATGCCTTGATTGATAGTTTCTGGGATATCAATTATGTCATCGATAAGTGCATTGAAATCGGCTATGTACCTATCCCGCGTATTTTCTAGATTTTGATAGGCAGTATCCCACTCGTATGCCTCACCTTCATTATCAGAATTTGGTGCCAGATTTTGCCAATCTCCAACACACGCATTGTAGCAATCTTCATTATTTTCAAGTGCATCCTGCAACTTATTTAATACATCTTTACTGACGATGCCAAGGCGTGACTCAAAAACACGCCATAAACCTTCATCTTCTTGTAATTCTGTGTTCAGTATTTCGCTAATACCTCTGTCCAAGAGATATCTGCGATTCGCGTTGTCACATGAGTCTGTCTTGCTGAAATACATTTGCTTAATTAACTGAGCTGTTCTATTTTTAGTACCGTATTTCTCAATCACACGACGTAAATCGGGATCGTACTTGGTTGGTAACCCATGGCTCAGGTCAAAGCCATTGCCAAGTATATATAGAGATGACATGAATAAAGATTAACAAAATTAATTCATCTGTACTGGCATTAGTTATTTTTTCATGTTCTATCCGAGTAGGAGTGTAGGTGAGGTTAATCCTCGTCGGCTATGTGTCCCCAGTGAACTGCCCTGGGTTTTGTTCCTAGGCGTTTGCCTTGTTTTCTATTATTGCTTGGTGTTTGTGTGTATCCCAATATTCGGTCTCTATTTCTCTGGGTGTGCGGTAGCCTAGCACCTGGTGGAGGCGGTGTTCGTTCCACCATGACACCCACTGAATTGTCGCGATTTCTACCTCTATTACGTCGTTCCACCGGCGGGGGTGGATGAGCTCATTTTTATACGAGCCGTTAGCGTTTTCTGCTAGCGCGTTATCGTAAGAATCACCAATGGTTCCGGTTGACGGCCTAATCCCCGGCATCGGTGCGCGTTCCTTTATAGACGTATGCTTACGTATTGGGAACCATGATCTGACTGATGTACCAGACCCGCAGTTTCCTTAGCTGACACGACCGCATGATTGAGTGCCTGCAACGGTAGGGATTTCGTACGCATCGAATCCGATAGCGCCCAACCAACAATTTTGCGGGAAAACACGTCAGTTACGAACGCTGCATACACAAATCCCTTACCCGTGCGAACATAGGTAATATCTGCTACCCACAAACGATTCGGAGCTGGCGCTCTAAAGTCACGCTTTACCAAATCAGGACGGGTATCTTCCCTACCGGCTTTCCGGGTAGTTATCGGGCATTTGCCCTTCATCTTCCCTCTGACACCTGCTAGACGCATACGGAACAAAACCTAGTACGCTTCACTGAAAGATTCACTACTCAAAGCGGCTCTAAGACTTTTTAGTTTCTCCACGCAAATAACGAAAAACTTCCCAGAACCCGTTAGACACGATGAAAAGTATCGGAACAATCCAGTTTAGAAGATCAACAGGTTTTTCGATTGGTCCCTTATCAAGAGCAAACTTGACAGCGAAAATAAAACAAACTCCTATTAAAAAATTTACTAACAACAGCAAACTTATTTCAATAATTTTCGTGCCCACACTCTTATCAACCTTGAGGTAGCCAGAATTTCGCTCTTCAGCTTCCATGACTCAATTGACCAAATCTCTAGGGATTGACGCAGATATAAGTGTGCGAAGTGCAAGCATACTCCAGGCAGGCGGAACATATCGCCATGAAAGCAGCTATGCAGCCAGCATTGTACCAAATGTTCGCTGTCCTCCCGCAACCAGCAAACCCAAGTGGCGTTAAAGCCCAACTCCCACAACAAGATAATGCTTTGGAACGAGATACTGCTGTACAAACTCGCTTAGGATAGGTTCCTGTTGGACAATGTTTAGCACTTCTCAACCCAACAGGAAGATCGATTCGCATTATCGAATCAGATTCTCTATCGTAAGACCAAAGTTGCTGCTCAACCCTCCCTATTTTTCCACCATCCAAAATCTCAGAATAATGCAAAGCGAATGAGCTATCGTTCAAGGCTATGCTAGTGGCCTCAATTTTACGTCCGCTCCTGGTAGTCAGCATAAAGTGTCGCTCATCCCTAGCAGTTTCACTAATACTTTTAACCTGCATCAACACTTTTGCACCCTGCTCAGAAGCACCGATTGAAACCGCTTCTATCCGTTCTTCCGCATACCACGGAAGCTCTTCACCAAGCCTTCTGCGCATAGCCGTTTTGGCTACTGCGACTTCCGGGAAAAAACCACCTAGCCCAGCAATTCCTGTGGAGAGGGCACTAAGTCTTAAGAAACTACGACGATTTATATACATGATATTCACTCCCCTAATCTGCTTTTATTGCAATGTGCGTTGATACTGCTGCTAAGACCAAGTCTCTGACAGCTACCTTCAGAGATACTCTCGACGCTTTAAGCGCACCGAAACATCCGCAATCATTAGTTAAGCCACGTAGTACAGCACTAGCGATCGCACCGCTAAAAACTAGCATCAGTAGAGTCGACGCTATTGCTGAACCTTTCCTAGTTTGTTTAGTATTCAAGCCAAGCGCTAAAATCGCTTCCAGTACTGGAACAGCTATAGCAACTGGCTTGGACCATTTTATTGGCAATATACGGTACCCCTGGACATCACCAACTCGCTGATGGCTACTTTGCAGAAACTTGCCGTAGGCGCTGGCCGCGTAAATCAAAGTAAGCAGCCACGACTCTGCTAATGCAACACCCCTGGACACCATCGTCCTCCAATACAGCTTGTCCAACACCCAGATTGTATTTGCTCACCATTCAAACAAGACATCGACTACCCATCAAGGTCTAGCAAAGTTTGCCTTATGGAATCATTTCTAACTGATATTTCGCAGTCAGCCAGAAGCAGAACTCCACCTTTGTGTATTAAATATGGGCAAAGTTTATCAAAACCAAATAATCACGTCAATAGGCCGGCGTACCTTACATATTTTGAGCGCGAAGGCGGTGTGGTGCCTCATTTAGTTTGAGCGCGAAATAGATTGTTTGAAGCGTATGTAAGTCTTGGGGTGGCTGGTCTGGGATTGGCTGGCAGGATTGGTATTGGCCGTTACTCTCGTGTGGTGTGACTCTTGAAGCGTTTGACAAGATTGTCTTTCCCAGGATTTGTCCGCTATTCGATGGTGCGGCCGATACCGCCTAGCCCACGTCGGTAGCTTGATCAGAAGATTGTCCGTGTGAATTCGTGACTCCTTACAGACATGTTCCGAGGTGATTCCTTCCTAGGTCGGTATCGGCCTGACGGTCGTTGGTTTCCACTTATGGGGAAGGTATTACCGCTATGTCTATTGTTGCTCATGTTCACCCGTATGTTGTGGGTGTTGATACTCATGCTCGCCATCACGTGTATTCAGTTCTTGTCTCTTCCACGGGCGAACTTTTAGGATCGCAGAAGTTTCCCACGACGGAAGCAAGGCTGAAACGTGCGATGAGGTGGGTTGTTCATCGCACTCGTTCACATGTGGAAGCTTTGTGGGTGATTGAAGGCACTTCTTCTTATGATGCTGTTCTGACAGGCATGGTGCTGGCGAGTGATTTTTCGGTCGCTGAAGCGCCCCGTGTTGATTCTCAGCATCGTGCCGGTGTGGGGAAGACTGATGAATTGGACTCTGCAAGGATCGCGCGAGCAGCACTGGGGTTGCCGGTGGATAAGTTGCGTCGGCCTCGCCTCGGTAAAGGTATTCGTCAAGCAATCCGGATCCTTGTCGCTTCTCGAGAACTACTGGCAGGTGAACGCACCCGGAAAGTAAACGCGCTGACTGCTCTTGTGCGTGGCAACCCGTTGGGTATCGATGCGCGTAGCTCGTTATCACGAACTCAGATCGAACAGATTGCCTCGTGGCGAATGCGCGGGGAGGATATCGAGTTACGGGTTGCTAGAACCGAAGCGAAAAGACTTGCTCACCAGATTCTTGAACTCGATTGCGAACTGGGGGCCAACGAGCGTGATCTTGCTGGACTGGTCCAGATCAGTGAAGCCGCACCATTACTTCAAGAGACAGGATTTGGCGCCGTGAGTGCGGCGAAATGTCTCGCGGCCTGGTCTCACTACGGAAGAATAAGAACGGAGGCAGAATTCGCGTCACTTGCAGGCGTTAATCCAATCCCGGCCTCGTCAGGCAACACGGTTCGACACCGGCTCAATCGCGGAGGAGATCGTAAGCTTAACAGCGCTCTACACATGGTTGCCATCGTGAAAATGACCCATGACGAGGAAACAAGAAAATACGTGGCGAGAAGACGCGAAGAAGGAAAAACAGACCGAGAAATCCGACGCTGTCTCAAACGCTATATCGCTCGCCGAGTCTATCGCACACTCAATGCCCAACACGAGCTTTCCATAACCGCTTGACAAATATAGAAGAATCCTGGGTTTTGTTCCTTCCCGTTTTTGAGAGGATTTGGGGACATACCTAGAAGGTATTCGTAGGGTTTTAAGGATCGCGCGGTTCAGACGGTTCGTGATCGTTTGAGCCAGGATAACTCGTGTTCGCAGTGGAGGGCTGTTAGCGAGATTGCTCCGAGGTTGGCCGTGACCAGGTTGCCAGACTAATGCGCCTAGCCGGTGTGGAAGGGTGTGGTCAGGGGTCGAAAACCCTTAACTACAAGGCCCGCTAAAATGATTGATAACCGTCCTGATTTAGTCAACCGTAATTTCAGCGTTACAGAACCTAACCAGCTATGGGTAGCCGATATTACCTACGTTAGAACCTTATCGGGCTTTATTTACACAGCGTTCGTAACCGATGTGTTTAGCCGAAAGATCATTGGCTGATCCACCCGTTCAACCATAACTACTGAGGCGCTGCCCTTAGAGGCCTTAGAACAGGCAATCCAATGCGCCAAGGTAAGCTTTAAAGATTTGATACACCACAGCGATCACGGATCACAATACACAAGCATTAAATACAGTGAACGCCTGGCAACAGCCGGTATCAAATCATCGACCGGAACTGTTGGTGATTCCTACGATAACGCCCTAGCAGAAACCGCGGGCGGGCTTACACGACCGAGTTGATCTACTCTCACACCTGACGCTCGTGTAACCAGGTAGAGCGGGCAACCCTGAACTGGGTGTATTGGTGGAACAACCACCGCCTCCACGAATCCCTAGGCTACGCCACCCCAGAGCAGATTATCGCAAGCTATAATCAACACCAGGTAAATCAACTGACCCCAGTATAAGAAACGGAACAAAACCCAGGATACTTCAGCTACCTCTCGTCCTCGTCGGTTATAGCTACCGACTCCCCCGCTTTCAGGCGAGCCCGTTTCTTTAGTTGTGCCAGGTATCCACCCGCGGGAATCTCCTCTGCAGTCGCGGCATACCCTAAATGGTCAGCCCACTGTCCGGCGATGAAATAAAAATTGCGTTTGCGTCCCTCGAAACGCAACCCCAACTTTTCTACTACCCGACGCGAAGCCTTATTTTCAGGGCGCAGATTGATTTCTACCCGATGTAGACCGGGCGCACCCAAACACAAATCCAACACCATCGCCACCGCGGTAGTGATCACTCCCCGACCGCTATATTTCTCGGCAACCCAATAACCCAAGTTTCCTGAGTGCGAAGCTCCCCGGGCAATATCGCCAATACTTATCTGCCCTACTAGCTTCCCATCAGCCCAAACAGCGAAGGAATAGTAGCGTCCTTTCCGCGTCAGTCGGGCGCTACGTCTGATAAAAACCCGCAGCTCCATATTTTCGCTGGGATACCCGGGAGCCGCAGACGCCTCCCAAGGCGCCAACCAACAGTGATTATCGGCGCGCACCTGCGCAGCTAAACGATGATCCCGGGCGTTCATTTCCTGAACCAATAGCTGTTTTATGGGCGGATTCCCCGGTTTTATCAGGCCGAGGCCTACCGGATTATCCAGCTGCGCTCGGTAACGTGCACGCAGACGAGAAGCAGATGCCCTGTAAAACAAAACAGCGCCCTAATCTAGCACCATGCAGTGAAAATAGTCGCCTTCGGAAACCGAAGTGACCGCCTCGGGGATAACCGCTAGCGCGTTTGCCCTGGCCATATTGGAAAGTAACAGGTCTTCAGGTTCCCCGGTCAGGCGCGCGCGGTAACCGCTGTCCGGGGCACCCACGATTTTTACCGGCACAAACTGGCGTCTACCCGCCGGAGAACGCCACCCGCGATCTACCCGCGCCCGCAGGGAAGGGCGATAAAGCTCTTCCCAACCTGCCAGGTGGCGCAGGCAAGGCCGCACAAAAATCTCGTAACTGATTTGGGCAGCTACCGGGTTTCCAGGCAGGCAAAAAATCGGAGTGCCTTCCCCTACGGTGCCGTAGCCGAGCTGTTTGCCGGGAGTCATCGCCACATTATCGAAACGCGCGGTACCCAGGGGAGCTAGCACCTCTTTAACCGTGTCGGCACTGCCGTAGGAAAGACCGCCGGTGGTGATAATAATATCTGCCCGTACCAGCTGGTCTTCGATGGTTTCGGAAAGGGCATTTTGTTCATCGGGAACCGCCGCGACCCGGAAAGTATCTGCCCGGGCATCTTCCACCGCGGAGGAAAGCGCATGCCCGTTAGCGTCAAATACTGCCCCGGCTCGTATCGCCTCACCCGGCTCAATCAGCTCGTCACCGATTGACAAAATCACTACCCGAGGACGAGGACGCACAGTCACCCGCAGACGCCCTACTCCCGCGAGCAGCGCTACTTGCCTAGAACCGACCCGTGAGCCTGCGCGCAAAATCACGGTACCAGCACTTACGTCTTGCCCCCGGCGGATAATGTTTTTCCCTTTAGTCGGAGCGGACAGTATCTGTACTTGGGCACTGCCTTGGTCGGTTTCCTCCAGGGGAACCACGGTATCGGCTCCGACTGGTAGCGGCGCCCCGGAGGCAATCCGGACTGCACTATTTTCCACCAGGGTGCAAGGTTCCGCGTCTCCCGCTTTCACCTCGGCGATTACCTCCAGGCGTACCTGGCGCATTTTCCCGGCGCCCCCGATATCTCGGGAACGAACCGCATATCCATCTAAAGTTGCCTGATCGGTGACCGGCAAATCGAATGGCGCGCTCACGTCCTCGGCCAGGACACACCCCACTGCATCTGGTAGCAGCACATCTAGTGGATCTAGCGGTGCCACTAGAGATAGACAAGTATTCAAATGTTCCGCAACAGTGCGCATTCGCCCTCCTGAGGTCTAGTACTGTTTCCAGGTTACCTGCCCGCTCCCTAGCCGCAACGATGAAAAGCCGACTGGAGTCAAACGCGTAAACGTCTATCATTGATTCATGGATTTAGTGACTAGCAAGCGGACGCTGCGACAAAAGTTTTTAGATCGCCGCCGCCTGTCATTTTCGCCCGCGCTGCGCCACCAGGCAGAATCGCAGGTCTTAGCAGCAGCGAAACCACTTTTGGATTCCTTAAAGCCTGGCGAGGTAGTGGCTAGTTATCTTTCTTTCGACACCGAGGTGCCTACTTTCTTACTCAACGAAGCGATTCTAGCTGCCGGTTTGAAACTGATAGTTCCTTGCGGTCTGGAGCAGTCACGGTGGGGGGAACTGGATCCGGTGCAGCACACTCGCGCCCTCTACCGCCGTTTCAACCCGCACCCTCCTCTGCTTGCTAGGGAAATGCTATGCGATGAGCTAGCGAAGTTGGGGCTGAGATTTATTTTCTTACCTGCCTTAGCGGTGGATAGGACGGGAGTGCGCTTAGGGCGGGGAGCCGGCTGGTACGACCAGGCCTTAGCGCACTGTGACCCGACTTGTGCTACCCGTCCCCAGCTGATTGCTCTGGTGCATGAGGGGGAGGTGCTGCAGGCAGGGACACTGCCTCGGGAGCCTCACGACCAGCTCGTTGACCAGGTGCTGACTCCGGAAGGGCGGCTACAAAAACTAGGCAGCGACTAGCTCGGTGGCGCTGCCGGAGGTGGGCGGCGAGGAGCAGTCTGAGCTCTTTTGGTCCTTAGTGGCCTGTTGTGGCGGCTGGCTTCGTGGCTAAGCTTTCCCGGGTTTTACTTGTTTGCAAAGGGTGACAATAACCCTTCGATTAATGGTTATTCCAGGTAGTGCTTTGCCTGTCCCCAGAGGGAAATAACCAAAATGTTTTCCGGCGGATTATCTAGGCTTTCTTTGACTGCCAGAAAACTGGTGAGAATTTAGCTATGCGAGAGTTTCTATGGCGCTGGCGACGCACCATCGCCCTAGCCGCGGCAGTGGCAGTGATAGTCACTTTGCTGCGAATAGTGCTGCCTCAGATTGCCACCAAACCGATGATAGTATCTGCCACTACCATTGCCCCCGGCACAGTTATTACCCCTGATCAACTGGCAGTTAAATCGATTCCAGTAGCGGCGCTACCTCCCCAGGCGTATCAAAAAGTTTCCCAAGTAGTTGGGCAGCGGACGGCGGTTCCGATTGCTACCGGCACTGCCCTATTTCCAGCGTTATTCTCCTCCTCCCCATTTGCGCGAGAATCTTATAAAGGGCAAGTGATATTGGCGCTGCCCCTGCGAGAAAGTGATCAGGGCTTGGCCAGCGCCGGGGATGAAGTAATTTTCTTTCTCGGAAACTCTCCTACTGATCAAGCGGCATCCCCAGACAATGACACCGCTACTAGCGGCGATAACCCTCCCGAAGGTAGCCAGGAGGCAGAAAACAAATTGTCGGAGAGTAAGGGACTCTCCACACAGATAACTGCCAGAGTCTTATCGGTCAGTGCCGCCAGCGGGTCACTGACTGGCGGACAAAAAGCAGCAACTATCGAGGTGGCGGTGCAACCTCAGCAAGCAGCACTGCTAGTTCAAGCTAGCAAGGCTGAACCGCTACAATTAGCCAGGACAGGATAAAACCAACTAAATGAGGACTAATGAGTGCAGAAAAAACCGGATTCATTGCCGGATTCAAAGAGTTTATTTCCCGGGGAAATGCGATCGACCTGGCAGTTGGAGTAGTTATTGGTGCTGCCTTCGGAGCGGTAGTCACTGCCATCGTAGACAAATTCATCAACCCGCTGATCGCCGGACTGGTAGGCAAGCCGAACTTCGATAACGTTTTAGAGTTCCATCTGGGCAGCGCCATTGTGCAACCGGGAGCAATTATCACCGCTCTAGTGAACTTCCTGCTGGTGGCGCTAGCGATTTACACCTGCATCATTGTGCCGATGAATAAGCTGATGCGCATACGCGATGCTAAAGCAAAGGCCGAAGAGGAAGCAGAAGAACCGGAAGTAGATCCCCAGGTAGAACTGCTAACCGAAATCCGCGACCTGCTGCAATCCGAAAAATCTTCCGCCCAAAATAGCTAACCTCGTCACGGGTCTGGCTCGGTAAAAGCACTCCGGGGACCCCGTGACCGGCTTCGCCGGTCAAGCCCCTCTCGTATCTTTTACCGGCCGCGACCCTTGCGCGGGGGAGAAGTTTTATCCGAGTAGGCGCGGTGGGCATAAGAATTCGGAAAACGCCGCTACGTTTTCCGAATTCTTGGGCAGGAGGAAAAACTTCTCCCGCGCGTACCCCGGTGTTACCGAAAAAACCCAAATGAGGGCTACTGGTTATGTTCGCGCCAATGGGGCGGGAGTTCGGATAGGTAATCCACCTCGGGGCGCTGGTTAGCAGTTTCTTGCTGCCCACCTTGATCCGGGCTTGGATCCGCGCTTTCCTGCCATGAAGTGGGTTTACCTTCCTGGATGCGCTGCAAATCCACCTGGGAGTAGGTACGGGCCGCGGGGTGTTTCACGGTTACCGGTTCCGGGTGACTACGTTCTTCAGAATCGTTTCTACCTGGGTATCCCTGCGGCGCAAACCTAATTCACCAAAGAGTAAATCTACCTCTTCCTCTGCGGATCGATTCTTACCGTCAGAACGAATCCAAGCGAGCAGGTCATCTAACTGGTCATCACCGTAGGCGGTCAGCGGTAGTCCCCGAGAAAGTCTCGGACGGGATACGGGACGCTCTTTTTCGCGGACAGCTGCCTGTGGCGCTGGTGAACTTGCAGGAAGTGGCGCTGAAGCCGGCTCGGGTGCCGGTGCAGGTGCGGGTGCCGCCGCTGCCTGCCGCCTTGCCTGCGCTTTCTTACGTTCTTCTACCACGTCAACTACCAGGTCAAGCAGCCGTTGTGCCTGCGCGGCAGGATCCATGAATACTGCTGTCGAGTACACTACGCTGACTACCCAACCGTATTCTTTGAGGCGATCCGGCCAATGCCGTTCGCGCCGCCGCAAAGATTTTTCGGCCACATAATCGGGATTATCAGTGAGCACCGCTACCAGTAGTTCATCTGGATAGTCGGGGTGTCCAATCGCTAACGGGATCCGCATCCCATTCTTGGGTCCCAGGTTCGGAATTACGGTTAATCCCACTGAGTAGAGGCGTTCCGCGAGGTCTAGTAGGAGGCGATCGGGCTGCGATTCTTCCTCGTCCATCGCCTGCGCTGCCTCTACCGGACCTACGGTCTGTGCCTCGGCGCGCGCGGCTTGCAGTAAGTCGTAAAGCATCTTAGATCCGGCGGTATGCAGACGCTGCGGATCTATAGCCTCGGGAGCCATCGAAGAAATCAGCGATAGCTCCTTTCTCACCATCGAAACCGCGTCTACCAGCAATGCCGTGCCTTCAATCGCGGAGATTACTCCGAAGTCATGCAATACCTTTCCATGGGGTGTTTTCGCGAATCCCACCGATAAAATCACGTGGTCGCGGCGCAAACCGGCCGCTCCCGCCGCATCTACGATTACGAAAGGTTCTTCCTGGTTGCGGCTCAAGAATTTATCTAGTTTAGGGTTACGGGCAACTTCGCTCATAATCGCGGCACTGATTCGTTGGGCGTGCTTTACGGTTAAGGCCACCACCCCTAAAGATTCTTTGGGTTGTACCTCTGCGTGCAAGCAAACCTGGCGCACTACCTCATCGACCTCTTGAGAGGAGGTTTCAACGCATTGGGCTCCGGGAGCGGGCATTCCCCTCCCATCGACCACGGTCAAAGTTACTGGACGGGAGGGACGCGGTACGGTCACCGGCATCACGTCCCGGCCGTAATCGTGGTCTGCCAGGAAGGCAGCCACCCATTCGTTAACTCTTGAGCGGGTAGGAGGCGCGGTCAGTTGCGAGAAGATTCCCGCAAAATCAGAGATGGTTCCCTGTTCACTGCGGCGCACATCGCCTACTACTACTACTTGTTTCGCCCGAGCAATCGCGGGGATAACTTCTGCCAAGTCCGCATTTTCTATGCCGTCCAGTACCAACAAATCCACAGGATGATCATTTCCCAAAATCTGGGGTACTAATACCGGAGGAATTGCCCGGATAGGACGCAGCCGCTCGACAATCGGGAACTGCCCAATGACTTCCGGCAGATCCGTCCGCGCCTCGGTTAACACTCGCTCCAGGTCAGAAACATTTTCGCTTTGGGAATCCACCAGTTTCGCTATCTGGCGGCGCACCTGCCGCAAAACTTGCCCAGACAAAGAGTTCACTTGCTGCAGGTCAAGCTCGCGCAGCCGCGTGGAAAGTTCGCGTAAATGCTCCCCATCAAAATGAGCCAGCCGGTCATCTAGGTGTAGCATTTCTGCCAATGCCGACGCCCACCAGGCCAAATCTAGTTCGGTGCGCAGTAACTCGCGGGGAACTCGCCTTTCACGCAGGTCATCGACCAGTTCATCTAGCCCTACATCATGGAGTTCTTTTAGCAGGGACACCCGTTGCGGTAGTCGCTCAGCGCCCTTTTCATCAGCAGATAGGCTGTCCATCAAACTGACTAGCTCATCGAGCGGCATTTCCGCCAGATCCCCAAACCCGGTAGAGAAGAACGGTTGCAAGCGCGATATATGAGTGCGCAGCGCCTCCTCGGCCTTTTGCATCTGGTCGAGGCGACCAGGCAGAACCGGCCAGCCCCCACCGGGAGAGTATTCACGCCAAATACGGCGTTGCTGCTGTACCCGAATTAGTTCGCGATGCAGATCCTCTACCCGGCGTCCTGGACGTACCAGGTCTTTTGCCTGTTTAATCAGGCGGCGCCGCTGGGAATTTTTCATATTGAGGGCGCGTTCTTTACGCCATTTCTTAGAGGCGGTAGCAATCACCATATCGGCGGCGGAACGCTCAAAGATCTGGGGCTTGAACACGTCCATGGCTTCGCGTAAACCATCTAGCATTCGCAGCTGGTCATGCCACTGGTTGAGGGTGGCGGCGTGCCGCAGCCCGGTTTCCTTTTGTGTGCGATCAATATCTGCCCGCACCTGGGGCAGGGTGCGCCCCGATAGTTGGCTGACACCCTCAATTGCGGTATCAACCATTTCCGGGGAAGAAACTACCACCGAATGCCAAGGGTTAGTTGCCCGGGTCTGCGCGAAGATCCCTTCTTTTTCGGCTTCCGCGAGTAGTTCTTGGGCACGTTTGGCTCCATCTGCGGAGATACGATGCAAAGTTTCTAGATCGAACCGTACTTTGGTGCGCGGCCCGGGTTTCATGGAAGTTAGGTCTGCCAGTACCTGCAAAGCGTCATAGGCAGATACCTGCCACGGATCGCGTTTACGATGCAGCTGCTCCATATATCCACCCAGCTGGGAGCGCACTTGCGTCAGTTCGTGGCGCATCTTATTGGTGGCTTCAGCTTCCTCCGTGTCAATCGTCTCTATCGGGGAGTTCAACGATTCTAGGAGCTTGGCCGGCACCATATCGTTCCAGCGGCTACGGTTCGATAGATCCAGGGTGAGGCCTTCTAGGCCCAAGCGATCCAGGGCGGAGAGTACCTGCTGCAGGCGGCGCCGTGCCCCCGGCACATAGGCGATAGTGCGCCCGGCACTGGCAGCATCTGCGAGAATCGCAGTCACTGTGGAGGTGATTTCAGATTCCGGAGGCGCATCTAGCAGCAGATTTGCCCCGGATGCCACCGCATCTAGGATGTTGTGTTGCGCGGGATCAAGGTCGCCCACTCCATGTTCGGCAACGGGGTCACGGTCACTTAATACCGGTTCTGGTAGGGGCGATAGCACCGCTCCGGCGGCCTCTACGTCTCCGCAAAGCGCCGCAGTTACCTCGGATTGTTCTAATAATTCTTGATTGAGAGCATAGTCTTTTACCAGGTTAGACAGGGGATGCAAGTATTGTCCCACGGTGAGCGAATCGTAGAGGTCAAATCCCAGCAGGTGCAGCACTCCCAGGCGCCGCAACTCGGAGAGGGCGTTGGTGGGACTGAATGCCTCATCTGCCTGCAGTCCTTGCAGAATGGAAACAATTTCTGCCTGTTCCCCTTTTTCCCGCAGTGCCGCTTCTAGCGGTGGCCACACTTCGACCACATTATCTAAGGTGAGCAGCACGTCCTCATCCGCAGTTAGCGATAGTTCCACCGGGCAGAGCAGAGCCGGTCCGGTGATAGTGCGCGGCTCGCTGGCATGTATTTTTTCAATATCATAGACCGCGTTATTTTCCTCCCTTTCTTCGGAGGTATCTTCACTGGTACTAGGAGTATTTTCCGCGCTTAGCGCCGAGGCAGCCGCCGCCGACATTTTCGTTGCCGAGGACGCGGCTTGGCTAGATGCCCGATCCCAAGCGGCTCCCAGGGTTCCTCCCTGCCGCCAAGAGGCGGTGCCGATTGCCAGGTAAACCGGTCCGCTGCCGTAACGAGCCTGACGGTCACGGGAGGCAGAAAGCACTTCCCGCGCCCGAATCCGGCAATGTGAGAGGGCGCGCGGTTCCCGCACCAGGTTGGACAGCCGGGTGGGGCGTCCTCCGTAAAGCTGCGCCAAACCACCGGGGTGGGCGGCAGATAGCTCTAGGTATGCCGAGGCAGTTTCTTCTGCAATAGTGCGCTCTAGGTCGGCGCTCCAGCTGCTTAGGGCCGCGTCAACCAGCTGTTTACGGCTGCTAGCAGGCGCTTCTTCCATCGCCAAAGCCTCATCGGCGCTCTCACTTGAGTTCATCTCTGTTTCCGGGTTATAGCTCACGATGCCAGCATACGAGAACTAAAGGGTTTGCCCTGGTTGCCATGCCCTAAGAGGTCGAAAACGATAATAATCACTTCCCGGAATAGCTGATATGGGTACTCCTTCAGTTTTGAGCCTGATTAACCAGTGTTATCCTAGACTGGCTGAGGCGCTGACGGCCGCCTTGCGCCCTCGTAGCTCAGGGGATAGAGCACCGCTCTCCTAAAGCGGGTGTCGGACGTTCGAATCGTCTCGGGGGCACTTTTTAGCCTTATTCTTTATTTACACCTTGCCCTAAAACCGCTTCGACCAGGTACAACCTTGAGGGCGAACCTCAGGTGTACCTGGTCGATTAGGGTCAGATTCCGGTTTAGAAAATCACTCGCAATACGCTGACTGTAATCGCGGAGATTACGGCCGCAGCCGGCAGGGTGATTACCCAAGCCAGGGCGATGGGTTTCATCAACGACCAGTTCGCCGCCTTATTGACAATCCCGATACCCAGTACCGCACCAATCAAGATGTGGGTAGAGGAAACCGGCAGACCCAGCAGCGAAGAGCCCATAACTACTGCTGCAGCAGAAAGTTCTGCCGCGAATCCTGAAGCCGGGTGCATCTCGGTAAGCCCAGACCCCACGGTCTTAATAACGTAGCGACCAATGAACCATAGTCCCGCAATCAGCGCAATCCCCAAGGCAAGCATCACGGCGCCTGGAACTGCACTTTCAGTGGATATACCGGTGGTGCGCAGCACATCTAGCACCGCGATGAAGGGGCCGATGGCGTTGGCAATATCGTTCGATCCATGCGAGAAGGCAAACGCGGAAGCAGTGAATACCTGCATCCAGGAGAACAACAGGAAGGTCGAGCGGGAAAGATCTCGCCGTTTGAGGGAACGCGCGAGGATGAATATGGCCATCCAAACTGCCGCTGCCAGCATCGCCAGGATCAGTAGATTCCCTAGCATTGACAGGTTGATATCCAGATTTTTTAACCCTTTGAATAGCATCAAGGAGCCAATAATGATCGCTCCAAATGCGGCCAGTAACGGAACCCAAGTTTCCAGGGCTTTATGGGCGTTGACATCATCTTTTTCGCGATTGATGCGTTCTAGTTCCTTAAAGTAGTCAGATTCCAGGTCGGTGGGATCGTAGTCGCCCAGATTCATGGTGGTGGCGTCGCGTACCATCGCATTGGTGTAGGAAACTTGTTGGATTTCATTGAGCCGCTCGAACCAGGCCTTGTGGCGAGTACGCAGATCCGCGCGTTCCTGCTTAATTTCACGTAGACGCTGATCAGCGCGTTCATTGTAGACCAGGATCGAGGATTTAATTGCCTTGAACAAAATATAGGCAACTACCCCACCCAGCAACGGAGATAGTATCCAGGAGATCGCAATTTTCCCGAGACCTCCCCATTGCACCATGCTCCAGCCCCCAGTGTGGGTGGTAAAGCCCACGGTCAGGGCGGCACCGACGATTCCGCCGACAATCGAGTGGGTGGTAGACACCGGCCACCCCATGCGGGTTGCCCCGAGCAGCCACACTGCCGCTCCTAGCAGTGAAGACGTCATTATTAGGGCGAAGTCCATCGCTTGCAGATTCGAGATGGCAGATAGGTCTACGATTCCCGAACGCACGGTGTCTGTTACTTCTCCCCCGGCGATTACCGCTCCCGACACCTCGAAAATAGCGGCTACTACCAGGGCTTGTTTCATGGATAGGGTTCCGGCTCCGACCGAAGTCCCAAACGAGTTGGCCACATCGTTACCACCGATGTTAAAGGCCATGAACACGGCGAAGACAATGGTTATTAACAGCAGTAACGCCTGATTGGTTTCCCCTACGTAATCGAAAGCCCAAAAGATAAACCAAATGGTGATTCCCAGGAGCAGACCGCCGAAAGCCAGGTGCCAGTACACATCTTTTTTCGCTAGTTTTTGGAAAAAAGTTAGCTGCCCCAGCGGTGCTTCTTCTTGCAGAGGCTTGTCAGTTTTTGTCACGGGATTGACTTCCTTCAGATGAGAATTTTTAACTTTCACCTGGAAGCTAACAACCTAAAGTTACTGGCAGGTTAACAAAGAGCAACCGGCAGGAGAACCCAAATCAGAGGACGAAGATTCTGAAAATATGAGGGTTTCCCGCATTTTTCCTCAGTTTTTCTCTGCCCAAGCGGATCCTCTTTTTGTGGAGAGGGCGAGGAAATCGGCGGGGCAGCATTATCTGCTACCGCGCGCGTCCGTTGCGACTTAGTTTCCGGTGTCGCGTGACTGATTATCCATTATCCGCTGACGCTCGGCACGCTCGTTACGGCGCCGCATCGCCCTTTCGCGCGGCCCTTCAATGGTGAGGAAGGGGCGGGAGGCGCGGACAGTAACATCAACTTGCCAATGTCGCCATAACCAAATCCCTACTATCAGCGCAACCAGCAAGGACGCGATGGCGCCGACTCCTAGTGACCAACGCGGCCCCCAATGTTCGGCTACCCAACCGATTATCGGCGCCCCAATCGGGGTGGTTCCCAGGAAGAAGAGGAAATAGATGGACAGCACTCTTCCTCTGATTTCTTCATCGGTAGAAACTTGGATAGTGGCGTTAGCGCTGGTAAGCAGGTTCAGCATCACGAATCCGGTGGGAATCAGCAGGAGGGCGAAGATTTCGTAGGTGGGAGCCAGTGCGAGGGCGCCCTCTAAGATTCCAAATAGGACGGCTGATAGAACCACGGTAAAAACGCGTGGCTGACGCCGCCGCGCAGCTTGTAGAGCTCCCGCCAAGGCACCGATCGCCATAATCGACCCTAGTAGACCGTATTCACCTGCACCTTTACCGAACACTCGGGTGGCCATTACCGCTTGGGTGAGCTGGAAGTTCATCCCCAGGGCTCCCACTACCGTGAGAATCGCGATGATGGCTTTAATGTCGGTCCGGTTTTGCACGTAGCGCAGCCCTTCGCGCATCATTCCCTGGGTGCGGGAGGTTTTTTCCCGGCTAAACAGCCTGTTGGTGTCCATAAACGCCAGACCCAGAACCGGCACGATAAACAGCACGCAGTTGGCGATAAAAACCCAGCCCGGTCCGATCCCGGCGATCATGAACCCGGCCAAACCTGGCCCGATCAAGCGCGCCGAGTTAAAGGCGGTCGAATTTAGACCTACCGCATTGGGAAGGTCTTCTTTAGTTACCAGTTCGGAGACGAAGGCTTGCCGTGCCGGGGAGGTTAGGCAATCGGCAACCCCAGTTATCAGGGCGATTATATAGATTTGCCAGAGGGCGGCCACTCCCGTGAGCAGCAAAATCCCGGTTGTGAGCCCGCTAAGGGCGACTATGCATTGACAGATTTGGATGATGCGGCGCCGATTAAAACGGTCCGCCACCATTCCGGCAGGTATCGACAGCAACAATTGGGGCAGGAACTGTAACGCGGTGACTACCCCGACTGCGAATCCGGATTGGTCGGTGAGCACCATCAGCACCACCCAGTCTTGGGCTACCCGCTGCATCCACAGGCCGGTGGAGGCAAAGATATTGGACATCCACCAGAGCCGATAGTTGTGGTATTTGAAGGAGGTGAATGTGCGCGACAAATCTTCCTCCTCAAACCTGGCAATCAAAAACCTTGCTTATTTACCCTAGTCCTCTTGGAATACTGTCCGCAGCTTTCCACGCTTTAAGCGTAGCCACGGAGGCGAGGGCGGGTTTAGGTGCGA
Organism: Varibaculum prostatecancerukia; assembly: GCF_943169825.2. NCBI lineage: Bacteria > Bacillati > Actinomycetota > Actinomycetes > Actinomycetales > Actinomycetaceae > Varibaculum > Varibaculum prostatecancerukia. The sequence goes on along the minus strand of NZ_OW968402.1, from coordinate 222,473 downwards.
GTTTTAGGGAGCTATCCCCGGTGTTTTAACCCAGTCGCGCCCTCATGTCAGCAGCATTCCTAGCGCCCAATAGGTGGCGACACCTGCCACGATAGATGCCATCGCGTTTGCCCATTTCCAGTGGATGAGAGCGGTTATCAGGATTCCGCCAGCAGCCGGCACCCAGGAGCTGAGCGCATGAAAGTCCGTATCCATCAGCGCATAAACCACCAGGATTACCATCACTCCCAGCGGCATACTGGTAGCTATGAGGCGCACGAGAGGCGATTCTGCCTTCCCGCGGAGCGCCACGAAGGGGAAAGCGCGCAAAGCGTAGGTAACTGCCCAGATCACGGCAATAGCGCCCAGGGCGTAAGGATAGGTTGCAGGGTTCATTTCAGGCGCCCTCTTTCCCGGAAGGACTGCGGCGCATTACCCAGGCGCAATGCAGCAAAACCACCACGGTAAACAGCGAAAGCGCGGTGATCAGCATATATTTTCCACACCAAATCGCGCCGATTAAACCGCAGATCAGCGCGGCTAATCCCAGTAGCGGATAGTCGCTTTGCCGGTAGGCCTCTATTGCCAAGGTGACGAACAGGGCGGGCAGGGCGAACCCTAAGAAATCGGTGTCGAAGGGTAGAGCTTTGCCCACGAAGGCACCCACGGTTACCCCGCCCACCCAATAAAGGTGACAGAGCAGATTGATTGAGAGCACTACCGGCCCGGTTAGGCGCTTATCTGTCAGGAGCGAGGCGTTGAGGGCATAGGCTTCATCGGTTAGCGAGTGGATTGCGTACAGGCGGGCGGGGGCAGATTTTATTTTTCGTAGCGGGAAACTTAACCCGTAAAACACATGCCGAAAATTTACGAACAGGGTGGTGAGGGCGATTTGGAAGAAATCAATGCCACCCAGGATTAGGGACACCGCTGTAAATTCCATAGAGCCGGCATAGATAATGGCAGCCGATAATATTGCCAGCCAAATGGGGAATCCTTGGGTGACCGCGAATGCACCGAAAGCGATTCCCAGCGGCAGGTACCCCATGCCCACCGGTCCGGTTAGCCGCGCGGCTTGCTTTAGCGCTGATCGCGGCGAGGGCGCAGGCATTGTCGCTCCCCCTTGCGATTGCTGATCGGGAGGCTGGCTGTTGCTGTGCATATACGTTATGTTAGGCAGTTTGGCTTCTTCACTCGTTGGGGCTCTTGAACCCTGGAAGCGAGGAGAGGTCGCGACACTTGAATCAAAATAACTATTTTTGCAGCCAATACCGCTTTCCTTTGCCGGCTAGGACACTTGGAACACCGGCTAGCAAGTGACCAGATGCACGCACGATGTTTTTGGTCACTCCCTTACTGTCCGTTAAACTATGGAGGTGCTTTGACATTGGAGATGTCGCATAGTGGCCTAGTGCGCTCCCCTGCTAAGGGAGTTGGGGTGGATAGCCCCTCGAGGGTTCGAATCCCTCCATCTCCGCCGACAGACAAAGTTTTGACCCCTATTTATGTCAGTTTTTAGGGTGGTTGTTAGCGCTTCTCACCAGTTTTAATGCCAAAGTGACAGAAAACTACGCGAAAATTTTTAGGCACTAACCCAAGTTTCGCCACCCCATACGCGGCAAATCACGCCTATCTGGGCGTTATTAGTTTACTCCCCGCTATATATATGTTTTGGCCACGCCATCACTCGGCGTAGATTACGCACCTGGAAGCGTTCTAACAGTTTTCCGCCGCCGTAGATTCCCCCCACCAGCACCGCAGCGGTAATGAGGGCAGCTATCAAGAGCGAAACCCAAGAGGTATCCAAAAGGACGCAGACCAACACAATTAATCCCGAAGGGAGAGCACACAGCAATAACGCCGCCATTGAGGAGACCATGGTAGCCAGCACAGATTTCCCACTTCCTCCCGAATTATTACGCAGAGCCGACTGTCCCGGCGCCGGACCGGGGATAGTAACTACCGTAGAAATCAAAGAATTTGCACCTAAACCCACTAACAGGTAGCAGCAGGCTAAAAAGACAGATTTCAAAATCGCGGAGGTGTCCATTTTCAGCGCTAAACCAAAAATCAAAGTAATCGCCACCATTACCGGAAGTTGATAGCTAGCAAGAACCCCAACACGCACGGTTCTGTCAGTTTTACCGGCAACCCCGGCAATAATCTGATACCAGTAGGCGGAAGAATCATTGGACCACATATTCAGCAGAGCAGTTGCGGCCGTCACCGCTACCAGCAGGATAGTTCCGTTTAACGCCCAAAAAACCATTTCTCCCGAGGGATGGTTTGCCCACAACATAATCCCAAAAATAACTGCCACATACAGTATCGAAGATAGGGAAATAATTTGGCGCGGGTCTTTTCTCTGGTAATAACTTATTCTTGCCCAATGGATTTGTCCTACCGGCGACAGGGGTAACACCCGAGCTAACACAGGAATCCTCCAGACGTCCTCACCATTTTCGTTAAAGGACGCAGCTAAGTTTTTGGCAGGGGATACCTCCGCTAAAACCTGCCCCCGCCCCATTAGAGCATTCGCAAAAACCTTCGGCCACGCCCTCAAGATTAGAACCCCATAAAAGCAGGTAGAGGCGAGGGAGAGCGCCAGCCCCCAATAAAAATGAGCCATCACGAAAGGGGCAAGCAGGAAAGGAGCAAGCGGAGTAAGTGCCAAGAAATACCAAAAAATCTGTGCTGTACTTCCGGTCAGCTTTTGCACCAGCAGCGGGAAAAACGCGGTTGCGCCACCGCTATCAGCAAACCAATGCTGAATCATAGTCACCAGGAAGTATCCCAAGGCGATTAGCACCAGCATACCGATACCGGTAAGAATCTGGCGAGAGCTAGCGCGCTTGGCAGTTAATCGCGACACCAGCCGAGTTTGCAATATCTGAGTGAGTGCTGCAATCAAAAATACCCCTAGCAGCCCACTTAGAACGGTGAGCACACTCGCACCAAGGCTACCGGCAGCTAGCCACCCCGCCAGCGACACCTCGTAGATAACGAAAACTATACAAGAGGAAACACTGACGATATTAGCCGCGAGCAATCCGTAGGCTGAGCGCCGGGTAGGGCCGATATAGGGGCTTAACGCCTGGGGGGTCAGGCTTTGTTCACCAGCTACCGATGCCGATACCATCATCATCCAAATCAGGACGATAAGCAGCGCGTAATAGATTTGAATCGGAGCGGTAAGCCCCGCGCGACCTGCTTGCCAAAAGCCGATTGCCACCCCAAGTAATATAAATGCCACGTAGATGATAGCTAGGACACCGAGGACTATTCGCCACCACTGTTTAGTGAACTGTTTGGTTTGCAAACGCAGGTTTAACCGGATTAGCGTCCCAACCATGACAGGTCTCCTTCGCATTGCTGATGTCCCCCTACCAACTGTAGGAAGCGCGAGTTGAGGTCTTGCCCTGCCGCGACTTCTTCGGTGGTTCCGGACACCAGAATACGACCCTGATTAATCACTGCCACATGGGTACATAATGATTCCACGGTCGCCATCACGTGGGAAGATAACACTACTGTTCCCCCTCGCTTCACATATTCTTTTAACACTTGTTGTAGGGTGTTTGCCGAAACCGGATCGACCGCTTCAAAAGGTTCGTCCAAAACCACTAGGCGCGGGGAGGTTACCAGCGCTAAAGCTAAACCGATTTTCTTGCGCATACCGGTTGAGTATTCGCTTATCGTTTTCTTTTTATCTAGCGGCAGTTCAAATGTTTGCAAAAGTGAACGGGAGCGCTGAATTGCACTCTGTTTATCAAGACCGCGCAGCTGAGCGACAAATGTTAAGTGTTCAATCCCGCTGAGACGGTCAAACATATGCATCCCATCAGGTAATACCCCCAACGCTCCCTTTGCCGCTACGGGTTCATCCCACATACTGATGCCATTAATGAAAACTGTGCCTCTGTCGGGTTCTAAAAGACCGGTAGCGATAGACAGAAACGTGGATTTTCCAGCCCCATTAGGACCTACCAGCCCGAAAAATGAGCCAGCCGGTATTTGCAGATAAAGATGGTCTAAGGCAAGGTTATTGCCGTAGAGTTTCACCACGTCCTGAGCATCTATCGCATTAACTATCCCCGCGGGTTCTGGTGCGGGCCTCTCCGGTTTTTCTGGTGAATCCAGCTTAGGTTTGGGGTTAGGTTTGGGGAGTTCATGTTCCATGGGTAAAGACTAACAGCCCCCCCATTCGCCAACTGTGCGACAGGCGGATTCTAGGAGGGCAAAGCCGCTGCCGGTGATTCCAAGAAAGCTGAACAGAAGGCAGATAACAGCAAGCTGGCTATCGGGAAAGCGGTTACTTTGGACAATGGTTTACAGGTATCAGTAGATTCTAAAGCGGAAAAGACTGATCAGGCTGATAAAAAATATCTTCTCGTTACAGTTACCTACAAAAATACCGGGTCTGAACCAGTAGATTATAACGAGTTTGACTGGAAGCAAACGTCTGATTCAGCGAATATGAAAGATCCCGAAATTCCGGTTCTGGACGAAGAACCCCTAGGTGACGGATCCTTAAAACCCGGTGGAACCGTGACGGGGTTTGTTGCGGTCAAACCTGACGCTGCCAGCACTTCCTACTTCGGAAACATCATGGACAAAGAAGCGCTAGCTACCTGGTTACTCAAATAGGTTCTAAATAATACCTATTTTTTATCACTCGTTTTTTGGCGACCTATTTTCCGGTTAGTTAACTGAATAAAATCGTCCCCGGACTTTGTCAGCCCGGGGACGATTTTTAAATACTGGCAGATATCTTAATTCTAGATTTCTTGAGTACGGCGACGGCGACTGGCGGCTACCAGCCCCACTCCGGTAATTACCGCTAGCGAGTTCAATGCCACCAGGGAAGTCATAGATACCCCGGTTACTGGCATTTGTTCACCTGCTACTTGCCTACCGGCGTTAGCCTTTGGTTTTCCTACTGCATTCGTTGATTGTTTCTCGCCCACTTGGAATTGGAAGCTGGCGCTTTCGCCCCATTCGTTAGTGGCGGTAATGGTGTGGGTACCCAACTCCTTTGGTACTCGCACGGATACATAGAACTCGCCTTTGCCTATTGCCGGATGTACTCCCAGGTCAACCACGGTCGAATGCATGATTACCCGGTTCGAACTCCCGGGACTGAATCCCGTGAAATGCACCTTTAAGGTATCTCCAGGGGCAAACGAACTGGCCTGGTTAATGGAAGTGGCTGCTTGCACCTGATGGTAAAGACCATATTCAGCCTGCGCGGCTGCCAGCTGGGCTTGGGCTTGCCGATTAACCTCGGCGGCCTCCTCCTGGACTTCCCGCGCGGTCTTAGCCAACCCCGCTAGCCGGTCTGCCTCTTGCTGAGCCTTCTCAGCAGCGGCAACGGTACTGGGATAGGCATTAAAGAGGGCGGGCAATCCCAGATTATCTAGGTCGCTATCGGTAGCGTCCAGACCTTTCTCCAAGGCGTTCTGCCCCTTGATAGCCCCCAGTTTATCCGCCAGCGCTTGCTTAGCTTGCTGCTCATTTTGCAGGTCGGTGGCAACTTTGGTTACCACTTCCAGCTCTTTATTTGCTTTGTCGGCGGCAGTTTTCACCTGCTGCAGGTCTTGAGCTGCCTTTTCTGCCTTGGCTACCAGCTGATCGTGGGCGATCTGCTGTTCGGCTAGCGGATTTAGTTCCGCTTGTGCGGCCGCACGCGCATTTTCAGCCTGGCTGACTGCCGCCGCAGCCTGCTGGTTTGCGGTGTTGGCCTCCTCCACAGCCTTAACTGCTGCTTCTTTCGCTGCCTGTGCCTGCTGCTGCGCCTGGGTTGCCGTGTCCAGCTGGGTGCTAGCTGCTTGAGCTTCATCGTTCGCTGCGGCTAGGTCTTGCTGAGCCTGGGCTAACTCCTTTTGCGCCGCTGCCAAGGCATCATCAACCGTGATCTCATCTAGCGCTTTCTGTTTTTCCGCTTGCACGGCTTCTTTGTCTTTGACCTTCTGCTGCGCTGCCTCCAGGGCTTTCTGCGCGTCTGCTACCTTGGTTTTGGCATTCGCGAGGGCGCCCTCAGCGGCAGTAGCGGCTTCTGTAGCTACCTGCACGGCCTGCTCTTTTGCCTTTGCCGTTTCCTCGGCCGCTGTCTTCTGGTTTTCAGCCTCCTTGACCTTTTGTTTGGCACTTTCGACTGCCGCAGCGGCGTTAGCTTCTGTGTTTTGGGCAGCTTTCCAGGCCGCATCCTTGGCTTTGGTTTCTGCCTGAGCGTCGGTTACAGCCTTTTCGCCTGCCGTGACTTTTTCGCCTGCAGCTTTGGCCTTAGCCTGCAAGTCCGCCAGCTTCGCTTCCGCGTCCGCTAGCTTCTGCTTTGCGCCCTCCGGAGTCACCGAGTTGTAGTAATCCATAAACCGTTTTTCGTATTCATCAACGGTGTAAGCATCCCCGGTACTGTAAGTATTTTGCTTAGCGAAAACTTGGCTATGCGTTGGCTGATATTTGGCGTTGGGATCAGTACTTGCGGCATAACCGGTCACATTGTAATCACCGATAAGGTTTGTGTAATGCCCTGTTACTCCGTTATTGCTCCTACCGTTCCAAGTCTCGCCCGCCTGCTGAGAAAGATAATTACGCTTCTCTCCCCAATACCAGCCATCGGGAAAACAGGATTGCCCTCCAAAATAACAAGTCACGTATTGAAAACCGGTTCCATTATTTGCTTTCGTTTCTTTCCCAGATTTAGCTTGATCCCCAAAGGGATTGGCAAAATAGGATCCATCTCCGTATCCCCAGGATAGATTTTCCCCTGTCATCAGGGCATCTGGGTTTTTGTGAGGCTGCCGGGAATGATCCATATTAGTATCGGACCAGTTGGCATTCGATTGCGCCATCGCCATCTGCAAATCAGTAACTCGCAAAGGAGCTAGCCCCTCTAGAGCTCTGAGCCTATTTGCTTCCCGTATCCATTTGAAAGTGACTTTCATATTTTCCAGCGAAGTGGCGTCATTGGGGTCGCCTTTTTTGGTGTAGCTAGCATATTGGGCATTATTTAGGATGTCGATAGCGGCTTGTGACCCCATGGCTTTAAAGAACCCGAAGCTGCCTTGGTTGAACTTTTCAGCGGCTTCATCCACCGCTTTTTGCGCATTCGCTACTTCGGTTTCTGCGGCTTTTACCGCCGCGTCGGCTTGATCTTTCGCCTCGCGCGCCTTTACCAGATCCGCTTCCGCCTGAGTTTGCGCGGCTTTAGCAGCCTTAGCAGCCGTTTCAGCAGCCGCAGTCTCACCTTTGCGAGCAGTTAAAGCATTCTCGGCCTTAGTCTGCTCCTCCTGAGCTGCCTTTACCTGCGCAGCGGCCGCTTCCACTGCCTGATCAGCGGTGGCTTTAGCCTGCTTCGCCTGCTCAAAGTCTTTTTGCTTTGCCTGCAATTCGGATTCCGCAGTGGTGACTGCTGCCTGCGCCGCCTCTACCTCACTTTGGCGCTGACGTTCCTGAGCCTTAGCGGTTTCTACCTCGGCTTTAGCTTTATCTAGAGCTTCTTGAGCTGCTTTTATTTGTTCTTGCAGCGCAGCTGACCCGCCTCCGGCCAAATCATCGACTTTTTTCTTTAGTTCCTCAACCTTTTGCTGCTTGGCGCTGACATCGGCTTCAGCGGCCTGCTTCGCGGTTTCTGCTTTCGCCTGAGCATCCTTGGCGGTCTGCAACTTAGTTTCCGCAGTTGTTACCTGCTCTTGTGCCCCTGATAGCGCCTTTTGCGCCTCTGCCTGCTTAGCTTCTGCTGCCTGCTTATCTTTCTCAGCTTTCGCTACCTTATCTTTGGCGGCCTGCAGCTGCTCGGCATCGGGAGCGGGATTATCTGCAACCGCTTTATCGGCGTCGGCTTTAGCTTGCTCGGCTTGAGCCAAGGCTTCTCCTGCTGTCTTTGCGGCGCCCTCGGCGGCAGTTTTATTCTGATTAGCTTTTTCTAGCTGGTTAGCTGCGTCAGTTGCCGCCTGCTTGCTATCCGCTTGCGCTTTAACTAGGGCTTCGAGGGCGTCGTTCTTCGCCTTTTCACTGGCCGCAGACTTTTCCCCAGATTCTTTCGCGGCCTTGTCTGCAGCTTGCGCTGCCTCCTGAGCTTTACTATCGGCCTCGGCCGCCTTCGCCGCACTTTGCTGGGCCGCTTTCTTCGCTGCCTCCAGCTCGTTTGCCGTTTTTACTTTCGGATTGGTCTGCTGGTTTTGCTGCTCACCCCCGGTGGGATTAGTGGGATTGCTAGGCTCGGGTGCCGCTTGCGCAATCCCCGTAGCTGGTAGCACCCCCGCCAACGCTAAAGCGAATCCGGTGGCAGTTAGTTTTGTGACATGCTGCTTCATTGCGTAAAAATCTCCTTTAGGTCACCCCTCAATGACCTATCTCAACCCTCAACTTTGAAATTTGGAGCGCCCTAACGGTGATTAGAATCACCAGGACATTCGGTTAAAACCTTATCAGGTAGATTCATAGACACCAACGGACGTAGGTCTCACTGACGCTACTAGAGGGCTAATCACCATCCAGATATCAGACTTGAAACACACTTCTACCAGCGATAAAATAAAAAACCTCAGTGCCTAAAGCACTGAGGTTTTGAGCTCCCCCAACTGGATTCGAACCAGTAACCCTTCGATTAACAGTCGAATGCTCTACCGTTGAGCTATGGGGGATCGACGAATGTAAGCCTACCTTGAGAGGGCGAAAAGTTCCTAATCTTCCAAGTCGAGAACTATCCCCAATTTCTGTTCCCATTCGCGCACTACCGAACGTAAATACTGCTGGTCATCTGGGTTTTCAAAGCTAGATATTGGCGGATGCAAACGTAAATTGCGGTTATCGTCACGCAGGATCTGTGCGCTAACTCTCTGACCGGAAGGCAGTTCCAGCGGGGTGGCAAACACCTGCGCCTCGCTGAGAGCCTCCCGGATGATGTCCATGAAGTTGTGTTTAGGCGCTTCGAGCGGGGTAAGCACCAGGTCTTCGCCCTGGTGGAACACAATCCGCAACGTGCCGACCTCACTATCCCAACGGGCGTGAGAAACTTCATCCCAACCAAAACGCGATTTCACCTGCGCTGATTCCACGTCCATTAATGCCTGCATGGTCACCACCAGGAAACGATCCTCGGTCACCTTTAGGAAATCGAAAATCCTATCGGAGGAGGTGAGGACGCCTTTCACCGCATCTGGAACTTTGCGACCTTTCAGTCGTTGCACAATGTTGATCACGTTATCCACCCTAAACGAAATTAAATAATCCGCCCGCCATCCGGTAGGCTAGATTCGCCCCGTTAGCTCAGTTGGTTAGTAGCAGCGAACTCATAATTCGTGGGTCGCGGGTTCAAGTCCCGCACGGGGCACCCATGCGCTTCTCGATTCCTCGATTCCCTCAAACTCTCCCTCCACGCCTACCTCTTTCAGCGTCGAGGGCGAATTCGCAGCTCTCTCCCACAAAAGCGCACTATCTCTAGGCGCGCAAAGTTGCCTTGAACTTCTTAGCCGTAGCCTTGATAATCCGGGTGCGTACCGCCTGAATCTCACCGGCACTCAGCGTGCCTTCCCCAGAGCGAATCTTCACCGAGAACGCCAGCGACTTCTTGCCCGCCCCCAGCTGGTCCCCACTGAAAACATCGAAAAGACGTACTTCCTCCAGCACGTCTCCCGCCTGTTTCTCGATCACCTGTTGCACGTCAGCTGCGGGAATATCCGCATCCACCACCAACGCGATATCTTCTTTCGCGGGCGGGAAGGACGAAACTGGCTTCACCTGCAAGTCTTTCTTCGGCATGGCTTCGGTGAACTTCTCGAAATCAATCTCGAAAGCGCAAGCTGATTCCGGCAACCCGAAGTTGCGGCAAACTGCCGGGTGCAGCTGCCCTGCCAAACCGACGCAAGCCCCCCGCACTACGATCCGGGCGCAACGCCCCGGATGGAAGGGCGCGACTGCCTCCGGCGAGCCAGGCTCCCCCATCATATTGTCTTTAGCTAGGCGTTGACGTCCATCCTTGCCTTGCAGACGCATCGGCACCGCCAAAGTCTGCGCCACCGTAGTCACGAACTCCACCGCGTCCGCCCAATCATAGGAGCGTCCCGCTCCCAGCGCACCGGTCAGTTCCGCCTGCCCTACTAGCACACCGGCAATATGTTCGGGCTGGTAAGGAACTCCTTTTTCGAGGGCGCGCTGCTGGTCCGGATCCGGTTTTTGCTCGACCCCGAAAGAACCGGTAAGTTCAGTTCCCATTCCTCGAGTAACCAAACCAGTCTCGAAAATCGCGCATTGCTCATTGCCGCGGGCAATATTGCGCCGGGCAACCCCTAGCAAAGTATCTAGCAGCGAAGTGCGCAGTAACGGCTGATCGTCCGCGAGCGGATTAGCAACCCGCACCGCCTGACGCCGCACATCCTTTTCCCCGAAGAGTTCGTTGTCAAAAACATCCTCGGAAATAAAGGGATAAGAAAGCACCTGCACCAGGCCACCTTGCGCCAGGGCGCGAGCTACATCCCGGCGAGCTCGCTGCTTGGGGGTGTATCCGCGTCCGGCAATCGGGCGCGGGCGCCGCGAAGGAATAGTGTCATAGCCGGCCAGCCGGGCAATTTCTTCTACCAGGTGTGCCGGTCCGGTCAGATCGGGACGCCAAGAAGGCGGTTGGGCAAACACTTTGCCCTCTTCTACCCGCACTTCACACCCGACCTCTTTTAGCAGCCGAGTGATGGTTTCCTGGTCGTATTCCACCCCGGTTAGCCGTGCCGGTTCATGCAGCGGCATCACGATTTCGGCAAAAGGCTCCGTGTGATTGAGGTCGCTGACCCGTCCACTGTCGGTGCCTCCGCCATATTCAACCAAAATATCTACTACCCGTTGGGCAGCTACCGGAGATACCTCGAAGTCCACGCCGCGTTCAAAACGTTTAGAGGCTTCGGAAGGCAGTTTATGACGCCGGGCAGTACGCGCAATAGAAGTAGGATGGAAATGCGCTGCCTCAACCAGCACGTTTACGGTATCGGCAGTCACCTCGGTGGAGGCGCCTCCCATTACTCCGGCCAAGCCCAACACCCGGGAGCCTTCTACGCCCTCCGGGGAGTCGGTAATCAGTAAATCTTCGGGATCTAGGGCGCGTTCTACCTCATCGAGGGTAGTTAGCTTTTCGCCAGCTTTCGCCCGGCGGACTACGATCGGCCCGCACACTTTATCCAGGTCATAGGCGTGTAGGGGTTGCCCCAAATCCAGCATCACATAGTTGGTGGCATCTACCGCCAAAGAAATGGAACGCATTCCTGCCTGTTCTAGGCGGCGCACCATCCAGTCCGGAGTTGCAGCCTGCGCATCAATGCCGGTCACAATGCGAGTCACAAACCGGTCACACCCGACCTTGCTGTTAATCGGAGCCTCATCTGCTACTTTAACCGCGAACCCATCTTCGGTTGCCGCCGGTACTGACCCGGAAGGCAGATTTTCTGCCAGCCCCAGGTCAGTGAATTTAGCCCCGGTGGAATGGGCGTATTCGCGCCCTACCCCGCGCATTGCGAAACAGTAACCGCGATCGGGGGTGATATTGATTTCTAGGGTTTCTTCCCCTAATCCCAGCAGTTCGATTACCGATTCTCCGGGAGCGGGCAGCTCCCCGGCTGCTGCCTTTTCCGGCAGTAACTGCTCCAGGACGATAATTCCGTCATGGTCTTCACCAATCCCTAGTTCCCGCTGGGAGCAAATCATCCCGTCGGAAATATGTCCATAGGTTTTACGGGCAGCAATCTGGAAATCACCGGGCAAAACTGCGCCCGGCAGCGATACCACTACTAAATCTCCAACTTTAAAGTTGTGGGCGCCGCAAATAATTCCCCGACTGGCCAGCTCGGAGGGCTCTTTTCCTTCCCCGGGACGGTCGTTAAACTTACCCACATCTACTCGGCAATAGTTAATGACTTTCCCATTGGATTGTTCTTTGGCATCCAAGGTCAAAACTTTCCCCGCCACCAAAGGGCCGATTACCGCGGCCGGATGAATAGCTTCCTCTTCCAAACCCACCTTCACCAGGTCGGTTGAAAGCTGTTTGATATCCGTGCCTGGCACTACCTCGACGTGATCTTTTAGCCAATCAAGCGCTACAAATGGCATTGCTAGTTTCCCCTTCCGGTAGTGCCGAACTGTTTAGAAAATCGCACGTCGCCCTCGACAATATCGTGCATATCGGTGATTCCGTGCCGCAGCATCAAGGTGCGTTCAACCCCCATCCCGAAGGCGAACCCGGAATACACATTCGGGTCGATTCCGCAGGCTACCAGCACACTCGGGTTGACCATGCCGCAGCCACCCCATTCGATCCAGCCGGGTCCGCCTTTCTTTTGCGGGAACCACAAATCCATTTCTGCGCTGGGCTCAGTGAAGGGGAAGAAGGAGGGACGCAGCCGGGTTTTGGCTTCCATCCCGAACATGGATTGTGCGAAATGATCCAGGGTGCCTTTCAGATCCGCCATAGTCAAACCCTTATCGACTGCCAGCCCTTCTACCTGGTGAAACACCGGAGTGTGGGTAGCGTCAAGCTCATCGGCGCGGAAAACTTTCCCGGGGCAAGCAATATATACCGGCACTCCCCGCGAAAGCATCACTCGTGCCTGCACTGGCGAAGTGTGAGTGCGCAGCACCAGGTTGCCGTCCCCTGCAGCGTCTCCCCCCAAAGAGCGACCATCTACATAAAGGGTGTCCTGTTCTTGCCGCGCCGGGTGATCCGGGTCGATGTTCAGGGAATCAAAGTTGAACCATTCGTGTTCGACTTCCGGGCCTTCCGCGATTTCCCAACCCATAGAAACGAAAAAGTCAGAAATATCTTCCATCAGGGTTTCGAGGGGATGGCGCGCACCTTGCGGGTAGCGCTGCGCCACCTGGGTGACATCCAGTGCCTCCGCCGCCAGGGTTTGGGCTTCTTTTTCTTTCTCGAGGGCGGTTAGCCGCTGGTCATAGGCGGCATGCAACTGTTTCTTGGCACCGCCAAGATTCTTTCCCGCCTGGGCTTTATCCTTCTTATCGAGGTTACGAATCTCCCGGTTAGCCAGGATAATCGGCGCGTTATCACCCAGGTGAGCTCCGCGCGCCCTCTTTAATTCTTCTAGCGAGCCGGCAGTAGAAAAATCGGCTTCCGCCGCCGCAACTGCCCGGGCAATTCCCTCTTGATCTAGCGGGGAGATAGGTGTGGTCGCGTCAGACACAGGTTCACCTTTCTTAAATGTTTGTTCTCTCGTTTGTCTTACACTTTAGTTGCCAAGCAAATTCGGGGGTAATTTAAGACCGCGGATCGGAACTTTCCGCGATGTTTACGCCCAAAAGAGATTAGACGCAGATAGCGGCTATTAAGACGGCGGAAATATGTAGAATAGAATCAAACTTGCAATCGAGGAGGCACCTTGGCGACGCTGGCTGGAAAGACAAAGGTCGATATCGTAGTGCCTGCTGTCGATATTGGCGAGGATCACTCCGCCCTGCTACGCGATATGACAATTATGCTTGCCCAGGTGGGAATTAGCGTAGTTTGCACAGTTCACCTGCAAGATCATCCCGATAATTTACTTTCTACTATTAGGGGAACCGATGCCGCCGTTTTACCGCTGTTCCCCCTGGACGAAAAGACTCTCGGGGAACTAAAAGAATGTGGGGCAACGGTTCTTGATTCTTTGCTGCAGGGGAAGGATCGGCAAAATCCCGCCAGTTTAGTTACCCTCCAGATGGCTAAGATTCAGGTCGATGCCCAAGTAAAACGGAATCGCCGTCATTTAGCTTTCGTGCACTGGCAGGGAAAATACCCTGAAAATGCCGCTACTGTCTATTATTTCTTCGCCCAAATGGTGTGCCAAGCGACGGGAATGGCGACTCCCATCCAACTGGCGCTCCCCGAAGATCCCGAGAACATTGCTTCCTATCTGCTGGGGGCGCTGCAAAAGCATCCCAGTATCGACGGGTTCTGTGCGATTGATGATACGACCGCGATGGCAATCGTGCATGGCTTGCGGGAATGCGGAAGGATGGTTCCCCAGGATGGTTCGGTTGTGGGAGGCTTCGATACTCCCGCTGGCCAAGTTTCGCGACCCCCCATATCCTCAATAAAAGTTGATACCCGGGCGCTCGCTTACCAAGAGTTAATGCATATCGCGCAGCGCGAGGGCGATGACCTCGACCTGGGTAAAGCCCCCAGTGGGCAGCTGCTGCAGTATGTTGCCCGCGAGTCTCTTTAGTCTTTTCTCAGTCAGGATTCGCTAGTTTTGCATCTTTTCTGACTTTCCGCGCCTACCTCTGCGGACTCACTCCTCCAATTCCATGGCACCTGGCTGCGCCCCTATTCCCTATCTACCTGCGCCCACGCACTGGGTTCACCTGCGTCCTCGAGCCGAAAAATACTGTAAATCTGGAACATTTGCCCGCCCGCGTAGGATAGAGGCATGAATGAATATCAAGGACTTAGCCCCAAAGAACTGGCTGAACGCGCCCCGCTGGGAAATCAAGAAGCCGGAAACGTTAGCCCCAGGCTGGACGTTCCTAAAGAAATCGAGCGTCCCGAATACCTTTTCCATGATGGTCCGGAACGAATCACCGCTTCCGATACCAAATCCCCGGAAACTGTGGAAAAGATTCGTGCCGCCGGCCGGATTGCTGCCGATGCCCTCGCCGCCGTAGGTAAAGCGGTGCGACCAGGGATAACTACCGATGAACTCGATAAAATTGGTCACGACTATATCGTTGCGCAGGGAGCATATCCGTCTTGCCTGGACTATATGGGTTTCCCGAAATCCCTGTGTACCTCAGTGAATGAAGTTATTTGTCATGGAATCCCCGATGATAAGCCGCTGCAGGAAGGCGATATTGTTAACGTCGATATCACTGCCTATAAGGACGGGGTACACGGCGATACTTGCGCCATGTTCAGTGTCGGCGAGGTAGATAAAGAATCCCGCCTGCTGATGGAACGCACCTATAACGCCATGATGCGCGGGATTAAAGCGGTAAAGCCGGGACGTGAAATCAATATTATCGGTCGGGTTATCAGTGCCTACGCGAAGCGTTTTAGTTACGGGGTGGTACGCGACTTTACTGGTCACGGCGTTGGGGAAGCTTTCCATTCCGGTCTGATTATTCCTCACTATGATTGTGCCCCCTCCTATGACACCGTGATGGAACCGGGAATGGTGTTCACTATTGAACCGATGCTCACTCTGGGGACAATCGAGTGGGAACAGTGGCATAATGGTTGGACAGTGGTCACCAAGGATCGCTCACGCACAGCTCAGTTCGAACACACTGTGGTGGTAACCGAAGATGGTGCGCAAATTCTGACCCTGCCTAGCAAGGAGTAGTTAATGGCTATCGCGTTTGGTATCGATATCGGCGGATCCGGCATTAAAGGTGCGCCGGTAGATTTAGAAACTGGAGAGTTCGCTCAGGAACGTTTCCGGATTGACACCCCCTACCCGGCTACCTCCCAGGCGGTATCCAAAACGGCGGCGGATGTCCTGGCTCATTTTGACCTTCCCGAGGACGTGCCGGTAGGGGTGTGCTTCCCCGGTCCGCTTCCCGGGGGCAATGTTCGTTTCATGGCAAACCTGGATCAAGAGTGGGTAGGAAAGAACACCGTGGAGGTGTTCTCGAAGGCCATCGGACGTCCGGTAGCAACCTTAAACGACGCTGATGCCGCCGGGTTGGCGGAGCAGCAGTACGGCGTTTTCAAAGAGCAGCCGGGAGTCACCGTGTTTACCACCTTGGGTACCGGGATTGGCACCGCGATCTTTGTTGATGGGGTGATGGTGCCCAACACGGAGCTCGGTCATATCGAGCTTAACGGGCACGACGCGGAAACTCGGGCCTCCGCAGCCGTACGCAAACGCCATGGTTTGTCTTGGAAAAAGTGGGCGAAACGCCTCACCAAGTATTACCAGGAAATGGAAAAACTATTTAGTCCCGATCTGTTTGTAGTGGGCGGCGGAGTATCCCGCAAACACGATAAATTCTTGCCCCTAATTGATATCTCTACCCCGATTATTCCCGCCGAGTTGCGAAACACTGCCGGGATTGTGGGGGCAGCGGCAGCCGGGGCTGCCCGCCAACGCAAGCAGGGATAACTATCCCAGGATTAATCTAGTTTCCTTATTTGAGGACGCGCCGGGGGCAAACAACCCCCGGCGTTTTCCTTTGTTCCACCTAATAGTTCGAGGTCAGCACCCCAAGTTGGGATGCGGGCTGCGGTTAATCACTGCAGCTCCCCAGATACTTACCTCGAGGTCTTGCTTAGTTCCCGGCAGAGGGGCTTGGCGCAGAGGTGGGAGTTTCAGCACCCCCGGTGGGGCTAGGTTCTTGCGTGGGTGTCGCCCGGGTTGTGGGCGGGGCGGCAGGGGTGGTTTGAGTGGCGCTCGGCTGCACACTTGGCTGCTCAGGTGCGGGCGCGCTGGTAGTGGGTTCCTCAGTTTGCCTGGTGGTATAGGTAGTTTCAGGAACCGAAGAACTGGTGGAAACGCTCTCTGAAGGGCTAGTTTCCTGTTCGGCAGGCACCACTTCTTTAGCGGAAATGGTCATCGCAATAATCACCACTGCCCCCACCAGGATGGCTACAATCGCAGTCACAATGGCCGCAACTTTCATCAAACGCCGTTTATCTGCGCGTTCTTCCTCGTATTCTTGGTCTTCCCGCAGCTGTTCCGGGTCAACCTGCGGGTCATAGGCGGGGGGAATCCCCCCAGGGAAAGAATCAACTTGCGGGGTGGCGGCGGCAGGATCGATCGATTTCCTTTGAACCGGGGCAGCTCCCGCTGCTGGATAAGTCGCCCCCGAGCCCCCCAGAACCTGGGTAGCAGGGGTTTGTGCAGCGCCATTATTACCAGCGGGATAGGGCGCGGCGCCTGCCCCACCGCCTGAGGGCTGGTTCACTGGCGGAATCACCTCAGTGGGTGGTTGACCTTCGAAAGCGGCGGCGGCAGGAACAGTTGAGGGCGCACCCTCGGGCGGATTCGGTACCGCTATTTTTCTTTGCTCCACGCTATTAGGTTCCGGTTGCGCTACCCGTCGAGTAATCCGCCGATTACTTTGCCGCCCCCGCGGAACATAGGCGTTCGCCATTGCTCCCCCAGGCAGATATTCGGTGGGTTTATCGTCTGAGGCATCGTTGCTCATAGTGCTCCCGCTTTCTGTCGATAGTTCCAGTCTAGGGTGCTTTCACCTCTAAAATCACCCCTGCACCAAATTTCAAGGGTTTTCTCCGGATTTTTAGGACGCCGGTGACGCCTAACCCCGGTAGGCTAGAAGGTAAGTAACCACTTTTAAAAAGACCAAAGGAGCTACACGTGAGCGAAGAATATCGTATCGAACATGACACTATGGGGGAAGTTCGGGTTCCCAAGGACGCCCTCTACGCAGCCCAAACCCAAAGGGCGGTAGAAAATTTCCCGATTTCAGGCCGTACCCTCTCCAGCCACCACATCGCGGCTTTAGGACAAATCAAGCGGGCGGCAGCGATTGCTAACGCCGAACTAGGGGTTATCGATTCCGAAACCCGCGATGCCATTATTAAAGGCGCGGAAGAAGTTATCGCTGGTCAGCATGATGACCAGTTCCCGATTGATGTTTTCCAGACAGGTTCTGGGACTTCCTCGAATATGAACACCAACGAGGTAGTCGCTACCTTGGCCACCGGTTTTAAGGGCAGCAAAGTTCACCCGAATGACCATGTGAACGCCTCCCAGTCCTCTAATGACGTCTTCCCCTCTTCGATTCATATTGCCGCCTATGAGGCCGTTGAGCACGCGTTGCTCCCGAAGTTAGATCAGCTGGCCACCAGCTTGGAAAAGAAAGCCGATGAGTTCGCCAATATCGTTAAGGCGGGGCGCACTCACCTGATGGATGCCACCCCGATTATGCTGGGTCAAGAGTTCTCCGGTTATGCCGCACAGGTACGTAAGGGGATTGACCGGGTAAAGGACGCGGAAAAGAACCTGGCAGAGCTGCCTTTGGGTGGCACTGCTGTCGGTACCGGGATTAACACTCCGGAGGGTTTCTCCGAGCGGGTTATCGCCCTAATCGCCGAGAATATGGATTTGCCGTTCCGCCAGGCCGATAACCATTTCGAGGCACAGGCCGCTCAAGACTCCCTGGTAGAAATGTCCGGGGCGCTGCGGGTAGTAGCAGTTTCCTTCGTAAAGATTGCTAACGATTTGCGGTGGGCATCCTCGGGACCGCGCTGCGGTCTGGGCGAAATCACTTTGCCGGATCTGCAGCCCGGATCTTCAATTATGCCCGGCAAGATTAACCCGGTATTACCGGAGGCCACCGTGCAGGTAGCTGCCCAGGTCATCGGCAATGATCAGACGATTGCTTTCGCGGGTGCCCAAGGCAACTTCGACCTGTTGGTGATGCTGCCAGTTATGGCGATTGACCTGCTAGAGTCGATTAACTGTCTGGGAGCGGTTGCCGGTCTGCTGGCGGAGCGCTGCGTAGATGGAATCGTTGCTAACCCGGAGCGCTGCCTGGAGCTGGCAGAATCTTCGGCTTCGATTGTGACTCCGCTGAACCGTTACATCGGTTATGAAAATGCCGCTAAGATCGCTAAACACGCGGTGAAAGAGAAGATGACCGTAAAGGAATCTGCTCTGGATCTGGGATTTGTTGAGCGCGGCGAAATCAGCGAGGAAGATTTAGATAAAGCTCTAAATGTTGCCGATATGACTCACCCGAAAGCCGGTAAGTAAGCAGTAACTGTATTAGGCCGCGCCTGCCAGGGATATTACTGGTAGGCGCGGCTTTAAATTTCGTAGGTAACAACCACCGGCGCATGGTCAGAAAAGCGCTGGTCATAGGCCTCGGAGCGGTCAACTTGTTGACTGCGCGCCAACTGCGCCAACTGCGGGGTCGCGAACTGATAGTCGATGCGCCACCCGGCATCATTATCGAAGGCTTTACCCCGCCATGACCACCAGGAATACGGTCCTTGCACCTCACCCGCAAGGTTGCGCACCACGTCAACCCAGCCTTGGTCACGCCAGCGATCTAGGAAAGCGATTTCCTCGTCTAACACTCCGGCGCGTTTATTGTGGTTCGGTTTCCAGTTCTTAATATCCCGCTCGGTATGCACCACATTGAAATCCCCAGCTACCAGCACTAACGGCTCTTTATTTTCCGAGGCGGAGTCTGCGGGCAGTAAGTGCTCCAGACGTTCCCCGATCCGCTCTAGGTGTGCCATTTTATGGTCTTGTTTTTCAGTTCCCACTTCCCCGGAATGAAAATACGCGGAGATTACTCGCACACGCGCATCCTCTTCCCCGGATTCATTTTCCCGAGCCAAAACTGCCTCTAACCAACGCCCTCCATCTTGGGGGACTTCCACCGGAACCGTATCGGCCTCTGATTCCGCTAGGTGCCAAGGCGAAGATTTACGGACGGCGACTGCTACTCCCGCGCGCCCTTTTAGCTGCGAAGCGTTCACCGCTACCTGCCAGTCATCCCCAAAAAGTTCCGAGGTGATTTCTTCGCTCGCACGCACCTCCTGAGCCAGCACTACATCCGGCTCCGCCTGCTCCAGCCAGGTATCCATTCCTTTACGGAACGCCGCCCGGATCCCGTTCACATTAACTGTGGCAACCTTCAGCATTTTTCCCCTTTATTTTGCGTTTTCATTTAGCCGCGATGGGTCTCAAGTTTCGTTATATCTATTTTTCCGCTATCAATCTGGCTGCGGATTCCCGCCAGTTCCGCGGTGAGGCTATCAGAAAACCTGGGAGCATAATCGCCCCAACCAGCCAGTTTAACCCCGGAATTCTTTAGAGTTCCCCGGTAGTCAATGCCGGAAATAGATCCGGTTTTAAGCTGTTGCAGCAGCTGTTTCGCACACCCGGAGGCATCAATGACCGCCGAGGTGAGCACGTTTGCTTTCAAATCGGGAGCGCTGGCTGCCAGGTCTTGTCCCGTCCAGACAGCTGCCGCATCTTTAGCCGCCAGCTCCGCTACCGCCCCGGTTTCTTCCGGATTAGCCACCACGAAAATAACATCAACCTTTTCATCGGCTAGTTTCAGTAACTGCTGATGCAGCTCAGCGCTTTTTACCCGCAGCGGCCCGCCGGTGCTTTGTTCCCAATAGGAAAACTTAATCCCCGAACCTTTGAACTGGTTATAGTATTCGACCCCCAGCCGAAACGCGCTTGCCCAAGCAGAAACCGGATCTTTTCCAAGGGCGCTGCCCGGATTCTTATCGGTATCCTCTCGCGGTAAATCGCTAACTGCCGCCACCTGGCCACTCTTAGTAACTCCGGCAGCCGCATACCCAGCTAAGAACGCGGGTTGCCGCAAATCAAAATCAATACCGGTCGCATTAGGTAGCGATTTCGCCTGCCCAAGCGCTCCCATAATCGCAAAGTCTATGTCTGCATTACTTTTAGCGATCCGCAACATTTCTGGCGCGAACCCCGGCTCTAAAGAAAGCACATTGTTGCACTTCTTTTTCTTTAGCTGGCCACTAATCTGCGAGGTTTTCTCCACGCTGATATTTTCCGGCTTCACCGTTTTATTATTTTCCGGTTTCGCCAGCGCCGCCTCCATAGCTTTGCTGAGTGCCGCCGCGCGCATATCTTCAAACTTCTTCTTCTCTACCAGGCAAAACACTCCGCTCGTTTTAGCTACGGCCGCAGGTTTCGCGTTGGAGGCAGCTTTCGGCGAAGAAGAGCAGCCACCCAGGGTGAGGGCGAGGGTAGCGGCCAGGGCTAAAGGAATCGAAAGGTTCCGCAAACGCATAGGCTATTCCTCACTTAACCGGCATGACGGATAGCGGTTTCCACCACGTTGAGTAGCAGATTCGCCCGCGTCATCGGACCGATTCCTCCGGGGTTCGGCGAGAGCCAAGCTGCCACTTTATCTACCCCGTCAGCCACATCGCCCTCTAGGCGGGCTTTCCCGGTTTCCGGGTTGACGGCGCCGCGTGATACTCCTACATCCAGGACTGCTGCCCCTTCTTTGACCATCTCGGGTTTAATAATTCCCGCTGATCCAGCGCAGGCCACAATCACGTCCGCTTGGCGGGTTTGCGCAGCTAAATCCCGGGTTCCGGTGTGGCAGCAGGTGACGGTGGCGTTAATCTCTCTGCGGGTGAGCATTAAGGGCAAGGAGCGCCCCACGGTGGTTCCGCGTCCTACTACGCATACGTGCGCGCCGTTTAAAGGCACCTGGTATTGCTGCAGCAAATCGATACAGGCTCGCGGGGTGCAAGGCAGCGGGGAGGTTACCGGCTCATTGACCCGCAGCACTAGGCGTCCCAGGTTCATGGGGTGCAATCCGTCAGCATCCTTATCAGGGTCGATTGCTTCTAGCACCTGGTTCACATCGACTTGGCGTGGCAGCGGCAACTGCACAATATAACCGGTACAGGCGGGATTTTCGTTTAGTTTTTCAATCTCGGCTAAAACCTGGGCAGTGGAAGCAGTCTCTGGCAGTTCCACCCGAATCGAGTCGATACCCACCTCGGCACAGTCGCGGTGTTTACCTGCCACATAGGAAACCGAGCCCGGGTCGGAACCCACTAAAATGGTGCCCAGTCCCGGCTTAATCCCCTGCTGATGCAGGCGTTCTACCTGCTGCCGCATTTGTTCTTTCAGTTGCCGAGCCCGCGCTGCCCCGTCCAGCAAAATCGCGTCTCCGCTCCATCCTTTACGCATTTTTTCTCCTTAGCTTGAGGACGCGGGCAGACCTTGCCGATCTGCCCGCGCCACCCTGCACTTATCTATTTTGCTCTAGGCAACCTGGTTAAGCCCCAAGTAGAGGGGGAAGCGTTTAATCAGGGTCTTCACCCGTTCGCGATAGCTGGAGGTGTCAACTTTCCCCTTGCAAGCATCCACCAAAACTCCGGCAATAATCTCGGATACCTCGGTGAACTCTTTCTTTCCGAAACCGCGAGTAGCCAGCGCCGGGGTACCGATACGCAGCCCGGAGCCTACCCGGGGAGGACGCGGATCGAAAGGTACCGTGTTGCGGTTAATGGTAATCCCGGACTCGTGCAGCAAATCTTCACCCTGCTGACCATCTAGGGACGAGTTTCGCAGATCCACCATCACCAGGTGCACATCGGTGCCGCCAGTCAATAGGGAAATCCCGCATTCGGCCACGTCCGGTTGGGTTAGCCGTTTAGCCAGCACTTTCGCGCCCTCTAAAGTGCGCTTTTGCCGTTCTTTAAATTCTTCGCTGCCTGCAATCTTCATCGCGACTGCTTTCGCCGCCACCACGTGCATCAAGGGCCCGCCCTGCTGACCGGGGAAAACCGCAGAATTAATTTTCTTGCCCAGTTCTTTATCGCGCGACAGAATCATCCCGGAACGCGGTCCGCCCAAAGTTTTATGTACGGTCGTAGACACCACATCCGAATAAGGCACCGGGTTCGGATGCAACCCCGCAGCTACCAGCCCCGCAAAGTGCGCCATATCCGTCCACAAATAGGCGCCCACCTCGTCCGCGATTTCCCGGAAGGCCTTAAAGTCTTCCTGACGGGGATAGGCCGACCAGCCAGCGATAATCACTTTCGGGCGGTACTTTAAGGCCGCGTCACGGACTTGATCCATATCCACCCAGCTGCTTTCCTTATCCACCTGATAGGCGGTGGCGTTATAGAGCTTGCCGGAGAAATTGATTTTCATGCCGTGAGTAAGGTGCCCGCCATGATCTAGCGCCAAGCCCATAATGGTATCCCCCGGCTGAGCCAGCGCCGATAGGACTGCCGCATTGGCTTGGGCACCCGAATGGGGCTGCACATTGGCGAACTCGGCAGAAAATACTTCCTTAGCCCGGTCGCGAGCCAGATTCTCGGCCACATCTACCGCTTCACATCCTCCGTAATAGCGGCGCCCCGGGTAGCCTTCCGCATATTTATTGGTAAGGACAGATCCTTGCGCCTGCAATACTGCACGCGGCACAAAGTTTTCAGAAGCAATCATTTCCAAGGTGCCGCGTTGCCGCTCTAACTCTTGGTTTAAAACTGCTGCGATTTCGGGATCCACTTGCGAAATGGATCGGATAAGAAGTTTATCTCCCATTGACTTTTCCTTATTTATAGTGCTGAATCAGCCCAGGCGAGCGACTGATTAACAACTTGCTCCCCGGTGGTATCCCACCTACGCCAGTCACGGTTACGATTTTAGTCTACCGTTACCGAGGACGCTTTTACCTAAATAGTTAGTTGCTGGATGCGCGATTCCAAATGCTGACTGCCTTTAAAGTCTGGCGCGCGCCTCACCTATACTCCCTATGTGCTCTGTTATCGAGTACAAAAAGGTAAAACTTAGGAGAAATCTAATGAGCGAAACTCAACCGTCGGCCGCGGGGACTGCCTCTCACCGCGATAAATCCGATGTCGGATACCGCAAAGGGTTAAAGTCTCGCCACATGCGCATGATTGCGCTGGGCGGGGCCATCGGGTCCGGCCTGTTTTTTGGGGCTTCCGGACGTATCTCCGAGGGCGGGCCCTCGGTAGCCATTGTCTATGCAATCTGTGGCGCCGTAGCCTATATGATGCTGCGCGCCCTGGCTGAACTGAGCCTGTATCGTCCCTCCTCGGGTGGCTTTATTTCCCACGCCCGCGAGTTTATGGGCGAACGCGGCGCCTATTTCACCGGTTGGTTTGCCTTTATTACCTATTCTTCGGCGCTGATGGCCGATATCACCGCGATTGCTAACTATATGCATTACTGGAAAATCTTCCAGGTGATTCCCCAGTGGGGCTGGGCTTTCATCGCCTTGGCGCTGATGGTGATAGTAAACCTCGCTTCCGTAAAGTTTTTCGGGGAGTTCGAGTTCTGGTTCGCGATGATTAAGGTCGCGGCGATTGTAATCTTCATGATTTTGGCGATTGTGGTCTTGATTCTGGGCATCAACCTGACCGTGGGCGGCCATGTTTACCATCCGGGGGTGGGTGCGATTACCGATAACGGCGGCCTCTTCCCCAAGGGCGCTTTCACCATGGTCACTATGTCGCTGGGGGTGCTGTTTGCTTACGGTGGTACCGAATACTTGGGTGCCGCTGCTGGCGAGGCCGAGGATCCGCAAAAAGAATTGCCCCGGGCAGTTAACTCTATGATGTGGCGTATTTTGCTTTTCTACATGGGCTGCATCGTGCTCTTCACTTTGCTGTTGCCACACAATGTTTACGACAAGAACGAATCCCCCTTCGTTACTTTCTTTACTGCCATTGGTATTCCCGCTGCCGGCACCATTATGAATATTGTGGTGATGTTGGCGGCAGCCAGCGCGATTAACGCGGAACTTTATACCTGTGGTCGCGGCTTGCGCTCCCTAGCGGTTTCTGGTTCGGCTCCGCGCTTCTTGGCGGGGATGAACCGCAACGCGGTACCTTACGCGGCGATTGTGGCTGCTGGCACTATTGGATTGGTGGGGGTATTTATCAATATGATCCACCCCACCGAAGCGTTTGACGTCATCGCCTATATGGCGGGGATTGGGATTTGCTCTATGTGGGGTTCCGTGATGATCTCGAATATCTTGTTCGTGCGTCACTGCCGCCGCAACGGGCTGGAGCGTCCTAAGTTCCATGTTCCCTGGGCACCTTACACCAACTACATAGTGCTAGCGGTGTTTGCCTCCATGATCGTGCTTATGTGGTTCGAGGGCGGACTCGGGCCGGCAGCGATTATCGCGTTCGCCTCGGTGACCGCGGTGTTGGCACTGGCCTGGTTGGTGGTGCGCAACTACGTTGACCATGACATGTTTACTGCTGACGCTCCCGCCGAAACCGAAGCTCCGGATAATCAGTAGAGCTTAAGCGCAAGGGAGGGATTTTTCCTCCTGCCCAAGAAATCGGGGAGAGACTAGGTCTCTCCCCGATTTCTTATGCCCACCGCACCCACTCGGATAAAACTCTCCCCCGCGCTCACAGATGCCAAACAACTATAGTCCTTCCCCGTGCTAATAACGTGTTGGCAGTGCAGCACACCCTGGGCAACGGGCGTGGGAAAAGCACTCCGGGGACCCCGTGAGCCTCAACAAGTTCGGCTCAGGCCCCCTGTCGTATCTTTTCCCGCGCCCTTTCCAAACGTTCGCGCCTGAGGCTAATGCGCTTAGCGGGCGCGGACTTTCCAGCCTTTGACTCCGCTTTGGTGCAGGGATTTGTCTACGAAGTGCCCAGGATCGAGCGGCTCGCCTGCCTCCATTTCTGCCATCAGGAAGGCAACTACTGCCTCATAGGAGTTGGTATGTTCAAAAATGATGCGTTGCCGCTGGTAGCCGACTCCCAGTTTCACGATGTCGAGCAGCGACCAGAGTTCTTCCGCGCAGCCTAGATCTTCAGCGGCAGGCGCGAGTTCTTCTAGCCAAGCCGGCAGAGATTCGGTGAGCAGGGCTTCTTCCCCGTGCGCGTCCTCAATCAAAATGGCATCCATCCCGTAGCGCGCAGCCCGCCAACGGTTCTCTCGCACGAACCAATCGGGCAGTACCGGCAGTTCTTTGCCGGCGTCTAGCTGCCGTGACGCGGTTTCTACCAGGGCTTGGGTGAGAGCGGCGCAGGCAGCGACCTCTTTCAAAGTCGAGGAAGCATCGGCTACGCGCGCTTCAATAGTGCCAAACTTGGGCGAAGGGCGAATATCCCAGCGCACCTGATCAAAGGAATCGATCACCCCGGTTTTCAGCATTCCGGAGGTGAAATCTTCCAGATCTTCCCAGGTTTCAAATTGATAGGGTTTTCCCGCAGTGGGCAGCTGTTGAAACACCATCGCGCGGTTGTCGCAGTACCCGGTATCGACTCCCGCCCAATAGGGCGAGGAAGCGAATAGCGCCTGAATATGCCCAAGTTTGCTGGTCAAATAGTTTTGGATCGGCAGTACCTTGTCGCGATTCTCTACCCCGACATGTACGTGGGTGCCGAAAAGTAGCATTTGGCGTCCCCAATATTGGGTGCGGTTGACCAGTTCTTCATAGCGTTTACTATCGGTGACCTGCTGGTAGCTAGGGTTGGCGAAGGGATGAGATCCTGCGGAAGCTAACTCCACGCGCAACGCGGAGGTGACCGGCCGCACCAGGTTTATTCCCTCTTTCAAATCCATGAGGCAATCGCGCACGTTGCGGCGAGGACGGGAGATAACTTCTACCGTATTAAGCAGCATCTCCCGGTGTACCAGTGAGTTCTGCGGGTGTAAGCGCTCTACTTCCTCGATCACTGCGCTAGCACATTGCCGCAGGTCAAAGGAGTCTTTGTCGATTAGCTGTAGTTCCCATTCGATACCGATGGTCGAACGCTCAGATTGTGAAAACTTGATACCCATCTGGTGCCTCCTAACGACGGTAATGTTCAGTAAAGGCTGATAGCAGCCGGTGGGAACTGGTTACATCTTTGGTCATGCAGCGGGCGATGACCGCTTCGCGTTCAGCTGCCGCATAATAGGCATCCCCGTATTGGTCGATGCGGATCTGCATCCCCGCAGTGGTAATTTCGGGATGAAACTGGGTGCCATACAGGTGCTTATGAAAACGAAGTAGCTGGTAACGGCAATGTTTCCCGCTTCCAAGCAAAGTTGCGCCCTCCGGCAGATTCGCGAGTGAATCCCCATGTCCGGTGTAGCCGCGGATTACTGGCTCTAGCTGTCCGCTCACCGGGTCGGAGAGCCCTTCCGCGGTTAAGGTAACCTCCACCGCCTGCAGGTCTTCGCCAGTGCGGTCGGTCAAAGCAGCGCCAGCAGCCAGCCCTAACATTTGCATGCCGTAGCAGAGCCCCAAGGTGGGAAAGTCCTTGTCCAGCAGGTAACGCATAAAGGGGATTAGCCGGTTATTTAGCTGCTGCTCTTCAGATTCTTTGGAGCCGGTTGGCAGGCTTGCCCGAAAAGGGGATCCGGAAATAATTACTGCGCTATATCCGTTTTCTATATCCAGGTCCCGCAGCAGATCAAGGTCATTTTCCTCTGGTAACAGGTGCGCGTTCAGCTCCTGGCCAATCTTTAGCCCGGTGACCTCGGCAATGGTCTGCAGCTCGTCACGCGCAATCTTTCCGGCGGGACGGCATTGGATAAATAAAAACGGCAGCCTTTCTCGCATAGGTTATAGCTTACGGGTTATCTCCAGCCCCTGTCTTAGCCAGGGAAGATATTGAGAGCTGATTCTCTATTTACCGGGTTATCTGTATCAACGTCAGGAGGTATTGCCCCTGCGAAGAATACGTAATTGTTGCGTATCTTCTGAACAGTTTGCCCGCAATTCTTGCGTGTTTTATCAATAGTTAATACGCAATTCTTGCGTATTTTTCTTGCGTGTTAACGCTGGGGCTCGGTGCATGTCTACCAATCTCAGCAATTCGGAAGTCAGCTTAAGGCACCTTTTGCCCAGCTGGGGGCGGGGGCAGTGACGGTTATGAGGTTAGCGGGATTTTCCGGATCGGGAAACCGCAGCTCTTGGGCGTGCAGGCAAAGCTGGGGCTCAACATTTTCTGGGGCATCTGCAGGTAGGACTATCGGATAAAGGGGATCACCTACGAGGGGATACCCGAAATGCGCCAAGGTAGCGCGCAGCTGATGAGTAAATCCGGTTTCTGGCTCTAACTGCCACAACAGTTCTGCTTCTGGCGCGTATCCCGGGTTGTCCGGGTTTGCGTCTACCTCTGCCTCCGGCTTTTCTGTCTTTTCAGGGAGGGGGAATTTTCCGAGGACGAGGCCGCGGGTGCGGCTTTGGCAGCGGGTTATCTTCCTCCCGACCGGGGGCACTTCTATCGATACTGTCAGCGAGCCGGTTTCCTTAAACATAGGGAGCTGGAAATCGAAATGCTTCCCCACCTGGGGAACCGACCCTGCTCCCCTGCCGCTACCGCCACGGCTGCGTGCCAGGTAGATTTTCTTTACTTGACGGCGGTCAAATAGCTGCTGGTAACGCGCCCGATACTTCGGATCTAGGGTCAGCAATAAACATCCGGTAGTCAGGCGATCTAGGCGGTGCGCGGCGCTGATCTGATCATTGTGAAACTGGCGGCGAGCAGCTACCACTACCGAGCGGGTAATCCAGGAGCCGCGGGGAATCGTTGCCAGGCTGGCGGGTTTATTTACTACGATTGCGCCCTCGCCTTCCCAAAGCACCTGCAACTTCGGTAAGGGAGCGCCTTCATCGAGAGCCGTCCGATGCAGGTAGTAGCGTTGCCCCTCCAATAGTTGGCTGTCCGGGGATAACACGATCCCCAAGGGAGACACCACATCCCCGGCCGCGAACGCTTTCGAGACAAAAGCCGCAATCTCGCCGGCAGTCAGTGATAGTTTTCGTTCCAGTTGGGCTTGCAACTGCTGACCCAACGAGCCCTTACCATTAGCGGTAAACCCCACCGGGTCGATTCCACCCCGCGCAGGCGGGCGCGTCCCCGCCCTTCGCTTGCTACGTCTTCCCACCGTGCCTCGCCTATTAGCTACCTTGGCCGCAGCCACTACTACCTTTTCCACCCTATCGCGCCCGGCCAGCCCTTAAGGCAGCTCAAGCCCCGCGACCAGCATCGCTCTAGGCTTCTTGGAGTTGCTCCCTGGTCTGCTCGCACAGCTCTTTGCTGATCCCTGCCCGCGCCAGTATCTTTTCCGGATCGTACCGACCGTAATCTTCATGGGGAAAACACTCTACGATACTGCGACAATTTTCTTCCCAAGTTTTCTGGGATATTGCCTTCGGATTTACCTCGAAGCAATACTTCGTGAGCCCCACTATGAAATCGGTCTGATCCTGCGCGTTGGGATCAAGAAACACCCAACCCTTATCTTTGTCTGCCACCATTTTCTTCTCCTTACTTACTTACTCACGAGGGCGCCGCCGCCACTTCTGGGGAATAGAAAGCCTTCCAGCCTAGCGCACTTTCCCAGAATAATTAAGTATTTATCCCCTAAGGTAAGGTAAGCTACTTCACAGGAAAGTTGCGATCCGCTGTGATAACCTGCGCTACTAACCATTTTTGATACTTACAGGAGAAAACACGACAGCCTTGATTAGTCCCCTAGCACCAAGCACACGTGAAAAAGGAAAGTTCCCTGCCTACGTCTGCGCAACCAAAACATGGGCTTTGTCGATACAGGCAGGGAACTTCCAGTAGGCAAGTGTTAACATCGGGGCCCATCCCCCTCAACTAGATGGAACCCGACGTCAAAAATATGCCTATTCCACGTCCTCAATCGTGAGGTTATTGTCTTTCAGGTACTGCTGGAATTTATTTAACTTTTGCCCAGGCATAATCTTGCGCCTGCCGACCGAAGGAACCTTGGGAGGACGACTGTTAAGGAAATCTCCGTACAGTGACGCCAAGGGCGAGGAAGCTATTGCTTTAGCCATCGCAGCTGAAACAAAAGTATCAGGACGTGCAGCCTTGACTCCTTGGTTCTGGAATACCAAGTCATATAACCCCTGAAAATCAGTGGCCACCGCGTTTTGCCAGTAACCCCAGAGCTCAGGATGCAGAAGGTAGAAAGGAGAAGTAGGATTCGCCCGGACGGGCACCCCGTTATTTTCTAGGTATTCGAGATTTTTGTTCGCAAAACAAAGCAGCATAAAGAATGCGCTGTTAATCCGGAGCGAAAAAGCCGCTTTCACAAAGTTCTTGTCGAAAGCTCCAAACATGTGGAAATGCAACGCGTCCACAATGCTGGTTCGAACCCGCGTTCCTTGCCAGGTTCTCACCACGTTACCCGGCAAAGGGCTTTGGATTTCGGCAAACCAGGGCTCGAAGGGGGTGCTTTC
This sequence comes from Varibaculum prostatecancerukia, assembly GCF_943169825.2. Classification (NCBI taxonomy): domain Bacteria; kingdom Bacillati; phylum Actinomycetota; class Actinomycetes; order Actinomycetales; family Actinomycetaceae; genus Varibaculum; species Varibaculum prostatecancerukia. Next base: position 192,821 of record NZ_OW968402.1, on the reverse strand, counting down.
ATCGGGAATATCATCAGGATCAATAGCGAAGGGAATCGCTATTACTGATTTAGTGGCGGGAGCTGGCACCAGTCCGTGCCAGAATTCTCCGGTATGTTCATCGGCGCCCGATCCGGGGCCACCATCAGTGAGCTTAGCCTGCATCAAATCAACTACCGTGGCAGCAAATTCTTGCGGGTCTACCCCCTGCACCGGGAGATTCATAATTCCGGATTCATCCAGGGGCTTGTCATCCCAAAAGCGAACTCTTTTCATATTTTGGTTTTCCTTTTCTGTTAAGTGAACTTGTGTCCCTAGCTATCGGCATCGATAGCTAAAGGAGCACCGGATATCTATATTAGCTTATAGATTTATAACTCGCAGTGCTTTGGAAAGCATTACGGGAGGGAAGAAAGGGTAGAAGGCGCTCTTACTCTACGTCCTCAATCGTGAGGTTATTGTCCTTCAGGTACTGCTGGAACACGTTAAGGTCCTGCCCAGGCATGATCTTGCGCCTGCCGACCGAAGGAACCTTAGGCGGCGGGCTACTGAGAAAATCTTGGAAAAAGTCGGCTACGGATGACTCCCGTAAGGCATCCGCAAAGGCATACGACACGAAGCTGTCAGGACGAGCAGCCTTGATCCCATACTTTCGCACTACGAAGTCATACAGTCCCTGGTAATCGGTGGCCAAAGCGCGGTTCCAGTATCCCCAACGGTACGGCCTTACCACTTCGAAAGGCCAATAAGGTTGAGGAGAAACCGTAATCCCTTCCTCTATTAATTCATCCAGGGATTTCGTAACGAAAAAGAAAAGTAAAAATAACCTGGAATTAACTCGGAGAGAAAACGCCTTATTTCCTTCTTTTTCATCCATGCGTCTATGGAAAACATGCAGCCGGGCAGCATCCGCAATATTTGTCGCGGGAGCCTCGCCCTCCCAAATTTTCACCAGTTGCTCTGCAAATGTCTCGTTGACTTCATCGTAAACAGCATTTCTACTGGGAATCTCTTCCGGATCAATAGCAAAGGGCACCGCTACCACTGATTTTGTGTTTCGCGGCGGAAGCCCTCCCGGCCAGAACTCTCCAGAAAATACATCCCTACCCACAATAATATCACCATGATCGTAGATTCTGATCGACCCATAAACCGCGTAATCCGCCGCGGCCTCTGGAAACTTTTCCGGTTCAGCAACATCAACCGGAAGTGGATTAACATCTTGAAACACATATGCCCGCATATCAAAACGTTCAACTGTCATAGCAGGTTCCTTTCTAAAGAAACATTCAAACTACCTATCCGCACCGATAGCTAGTAAATTTTTAAGACGATATTGATATTAGCTTATAGATTTATAACCCGCAGTGCTTTGGAAAATATTTTTGAGGACGCGGTGACCTAACCCCCTAACCTCCAGTGCTTGGGGCAACACACCCAACAACCAAACCCCACCCAACACCTTGCGGTATTAGTAAAACCGCTACGCAGTTTTACATACCGCTGCGTCAAAAAATGCCCACAAGCGCAAGCGCTTGGGGCAACACACCCAAAACCAAACCCCACCCAACACCTTGCGGTATTAGTAAAACCGCTACGCAGTTTTACATACCGCTGCGTCAAAAAATGCCCACAAGCGCAAGCGCTTGGGGCATTTTTCTCCTTGCGGTAGCGGTGGGATTTGAACCCACGGTGGGTTGCCCCACACAGCATTTCGAGTGCTGCACCTTCGGCCGCTCGGACACGCTACCAGTGCTGTATTAGCTGTATTAGCAATTAACAGACCTTCAAAAGTTTAGCGGATATGCACGCCAGAACTAAACTTTGGACGAGAAATGTGACCACTCCCGCGACAGCTCAACCGGTCAATGCACCAGTCAAGCAACCAGCTCACCGGCATCGCTACCGTGTCAGGCAACCACGGAATACAGCCGCGCCAAAGCGCCACCACGCAATACTAGTGATCTACTATCCCATACAGCCGGTCACCAGCATCGCCTAGACCAGGACGAATATAAGCTTCAGGGGTGAGTCCATCGTCCAGGGCCGCCACCACCACGGTGACATTTGCTCGCTGACCGATATGCTCTTCCACGTGCTTAACCCCTTCAGGCGCCGCCACTAGGCAGATGCAGGTCACGTCCCGGGCGCCTCGCTCCAAAGCGTAATCAATCGCCGCCACCAAAGTGCCGCCGGTAGCGAGCATGGGATCGACCAGGAATACTTGCCGATCAGTTAAATCCTGAGGCAGACGGTTCGCATAAGTCTCAATTGCTAAAGTCTTTTCGTCCCGTTTCATCCCCAGGAAACCGACCTCCGCCGTGGGGAGCAACGCGTTCATACCGTAAAGCATCCCCAGACCGGCACGCAGAATCGGGATCACGATCGGACGGGGAGCCGAAAGAGTTTCGCCCTCCATCTGCTCAATCGGGGTTTCTATCTGTTTGGGGCTAACCCGCACGTGACGCGTCGCCTCGTAGGCCAACAGGGTAACCAGTTCATCAACCAGTTGCCGGAACACTGATGATGGGGTCTCTTTATCTCGCAGAACAGTTAGCTTATGTTTGACCAGCGGATGATCAATGACTTTAAATTCCATAACCCCAAATTATCCCGTTTTGCCTCTGCGTGCCTACCCCTTGGCAAAACTGCTCCCCATTTTGCCTCCTAGCAGGCAAACCCTGTTCTAACCTAAGAATTGACGCCAACTCGGGAGAAATAGATGAGCCATAAGAAGGAAAACGGGATTAGCGAAGCTGACGAAATCAAGGTACAGAAAATCCCTAATAAAGTTTACGAGGCCGAGCTTTACCGTTTGCAGGGTGAACTGGGCAAACTGCAGACTTGGGTGAAAGCCACCGGCGCCCGGATTGTAGTTATTTTCGAAGGTCGCGATGCTGCCGGTAAAGGCGGCACCATTAAACGGATGACCGAGTACTTGTCTCCACGCGTGGCTCGGATTGTGGCTCTGCCTAAGCCTACTGAGCGTCAAGAAACCCAATGGTACTTCCAGCGTTATATCGAGCACCTGCCGGCTGCCGGCGAAATTGTCCTCTTCGACCGGTCTTGGTACAACCGCGCCGGGGTAGAAAAAGTGATGGGATTTGCCCGCCCCGATCAAGTACAACTATTTATGCGCCAATGCCCCATTTTTGAACAAATGCTAGTCGAGGACGGCATCTACCTGCGTAAATACTGGTTCAGCGTATCGGATAAAGTACAGTACAAGCGTTTCAAATCCCGCCTGGGAGACCCCTTGCGCCAGTGGAAACTCTCCCCGATGGATTTAGAGTCCATCACCCGGTGGGAAGATTATTCGCGCGCCAAGGACGACATGATGGTACATACCGACACTTCGGTGGCGCCTTGGCATCACGTGCTTTCTGATTCCAAGAAGCAGGCACGGCTGAACATGATTCACCATTTCCTCAGCTCTATTCCCTATACCGAGATTGAAAAACAGGCGGAACCGATTAAACTTCCTCCCCGTCCCGATTCCAGCGGCTATGTGCGCCCCTCGGTGGCGGTTTCAAAATATGTTCCTGATTTCGCGGGCGATGTTGTCAAACAGCACAAGAAAAAGAAGCTTGCGGGCAAAGAAGAAGATCTCAAGAAATATCGCGATAAAGAGAATTAATTTCCAACCACTGGGCGTTTGGGTCACCTCTATCCACCCCGGGCGAGTCGATACCGATATGCAACACGTTTTGCAGGAGGACGCTGACTACTACGGATCCCGCAGATCGCATGACTGCGGGATCCGTAGCCAGAGCGGTTCGTTTCGCTATTGATTCTCCCGAAAACGCGATGGTGGAAATGGTATCGATTCGCCCGGTGTGGCAGGTGCGGCGCTAAGCGCTCTGCGCGGCGATCAGGTTTTCTGCCCCGAGGCGGATGCCTTCTAGCTGATCGTAGGCGGCATCCTCGTGCTCGATGTTGATGTTCATTTCCGGATCGATCTTGGCGATCGCCGATAGGAACTCACTCCACCAAGGCACGTCGTGACCTTCACCGATGGCAACGAAGCGCCAGGCGGGATCAGAAGGCCAGGACGAGCAGTAGTGATCCATCCCTACTGGGGTACGCGCGGATTCGTCCTCGGGAACCGGCCCGAAGGAAGGATCGAGTACCCCGCGAGTGGCTACTCCCGGCTCAATCTTGGTGTCTTTGGCATGCACGTGCACGATCTTGTCACCGAGCAGTTCAATGGATTTCATAATGTCCATCCCCTGCCACATCAGGTGAGAGGGATCCATATTTACCCCGATGTTCTTGAAACCGCCGACGCGTTCCTCGAACTCTAGGAACTGGGTGGGGGTGAAAACGGTGTTGGTGGGGTGCAGTTCCCACGCCAGTTTCACTCCCGCATCTTGGGCGCGCAGATCCATTTCTTTCCAGAATTTCTCTAGCACCCCGTACTGGTATTCCAGGACTTCTAGCTGTTCACCGTTCCAGGGGTTAACTACCCATGCCGGATATTTGGCGTCCGGATCGGTGCCGGGCAGACCGGACATACACACGATTTCTCCGACTCCGAGTTTTCCGGCAAGTTCGATGGCGCGCTTAAGGTCATAGGTGTGGCGCGGCCCCACATCGGGCAGCGGGTCGGCGACGTTACCGGAGGTGTTCAGCCCGGCGAGGCGCATTCCTTTTTCTTCGAAAATCCCCAGGTAGTCTTCGCGAGCGGTTTTTGAACCGATGAGCAGGTCAACCGGGCAGTGCGGGGAGGGAATGAAGCCTCCCACGTTTACTTCCGCGCCGGTTAACCCGAAGGATTTCAAATGATCGAGTGCCTCGGGCAGGGTGAAGTTGTGTAGACAAGCGGTGTAAGCACCTAGATTCATAGCCATGGTTTTTTCCTTTTCGTTATCTTGGTTATTTAATTTCCATTTCGGCGCCACCGTTGGCTGCGCATTTGGCAATGGTGTCGAGGATACGCATGGAGCGGTATCCATAGGCAAAGTCAGGCGTGGGAGGCAATCCGTCTTTGACCCCAGCCACCTGTTCTAAGAAGGCGTGAGCCTGGTAAACGAACTGCTGGATTTGAGTAACTCCCACTCCCCCAAAGTCCATCGAGGATCCGCCCTTGAAATAGGGGAAGTCGGGATTAACGAGGACGCGGCGCGGCCCACCGAGCCCGGCAGGAGCGCTTTGATCATCAACCATGATTTCGCCGGCACGCGCCATATCGAAGGAAACCATTCCTTTAGTGCCGTTCACGGTTATTTGCATGGAGTTCGGCGATCCGAACGCTACCCGAGATACCGAGAAAGTTCCGATAATTCCGTTTTCAAATTTCAGGGTGCAGGTAGCGACGTCATCATTTTCTACGATTTCGGTCGCTTCCGACTGCGAGGACGCGCCGCGTCCTCCTGCTACTCCCTTTAGGGCCGGAGGGCGCTTCTTAATTACCGTGGATAGCTGCGCACCCGCAACCGCCTTTAGAGGACCACAGATAAATTCTGAGGTATCAACTAGATGGCTGCCCACATCTCCAAGAGCGCCCGAGCCCATCGGTCCCTTATAGCGCCAAGCAATCGGAGTGTTCGGGTCGCAACCGTAATCGCACCAGTAACGCGCGTCAAAATGGGTGATTTCTCCCAGCTGTCCGCTTTGCACCATTTCCGCAATCTTCGCCAGTCCCGGATTGCGACGGTAGCAGTAGCCCAGACCGGTAACTACTTTATCAGTTGCCCCAAATTCCGCCATGGCTTCGGCATCCTCTAGGTTATCGGTAAGGGGTTTTTCGCACAGGACGTGTTTGCCCGCTTTCACCAATGCTTCCGCCATTTCACGGTGCAACTTGTTGCCCACCACAATGGAAACAATGTCGATCTCGGGATCGTCAAAAATGTCTTTCCAGTTGTCAGTAGCCTTTTCGTAGCCGTAATCACGGGCAGCGGCTTCCGCAAAGGGCAGATAGGCATCAGCGATAGTCGCTAGCCGTAACCGGGGTAGCTCTGACGCGAATACGGTATTGGCTTGGCGCCAACCATCTGCGTGAGTACGCCCGGCCATACCCGCGCCAATCACCGCCACCGATAGAGTTTCTTTAGTCATTTTTCTCCTCTTTGAGTTCCGTTAGTGCCGAAAACATTTTGACAGCCGCCGCAACGAACCGTTGTTAACACGTGTTAACTACTTTCCATAGTAAAGGAAGAATCTCAATAATTCAAGAGTTATTTTCGGGAAAAATTATTATTTCACTTTTTAGGTTATTTCCCTATCTACTAGCACAAACTTTTTTTCTTTGAGTATGCCACCCCAAAATTTAGCGCGCGTTATTTTATACTTAGGTTATGAGTTCTCGCCCTACACAAGCAGATGTAGCCCACAAAGCGGGAGTGTCGCGCGGATTAGTTTCCCTGGCGCTATCTGACTCTCCGCGGGTAAATGCGGAAACCAAAGCCAATATCCTGCGCGTCGCCTCGGAAATGGGATACGTGCGCAATCAAAACGCCGCGTTCTTATCGACCTCCGGAACTGACTTACTAGGGGTAATTCTCCCCGACCTACAAAATCCTTTCTTTGAAGAGGTAGAGGACTCGCTACGGCTGGCCGCAGAAGAAAACAAACTGTTATCGCTGGTGTCGACCGCACGGCAGGATCCGGAAAAAGAGTGGAACCTGATAAACCGCTACCAGGAGATGCAGACCATTGGGGTCATCCTGATCTCACCTGCCTCCTCCCAAGAACGCCTGGCGCGCCTATCTGAAACCTTCCCGCTTGCAGTTCTGGGATTAAAGTACGTGGCGGGAAAAATTGACTCTATCCATATCGACGAGGACGCGGCTGCTCGCTTGGCAATCACTCACCTGGCCGAGTGCGGCTATGACCGTATCTTTTCTCTGTCCAGTCCGGAAAGCGTTGATCAGGCAGTAGTTACTCGTCGTAAAGCGCAGCGGGCAGCTTTTGAAAGCTTGCGCAAAAAGAAAAAGAAATTCCCGGGATTCCAAGCCTTACTGCCCGACCTGGAACCGGGTGAACAAATCCGTCAGTGCCTAGAGGGGTCAGTGGCCAAGCGACCGGCATTCATTGCCCACAACAATCTGATAGCGATCGAAGCCTGTACCGCGCTGCGCGCCCTCGGGATGGAACCAGGTAAAGACTGTGGGTTAATCACCTATGACGATACCTATTTGGGACAGTTAGAAGAGTTTTCGATTACTTCGATCGACCAACATGCGGGGCAATTGGGCGAGCAAGCCGTTACCGCCTTAGCTAAGCGCTACGCTGCCCCGGGGGAGCCCGGGCAGGAAATCACGATTCGTCCCTCCTTACTGCAACGCGCCACCACCTGCAAAAAGCCGTGTTAAAAGACAACTGGAACCAAGAGCCTGGGCTAGTCCCCTCGCCCGGGTTAGTTTAAAGCACTCAAATCTAGCTCTTGGTTTTATCTGACTGCGACTATAAAGCATCGATAAGGTCGCGTACCAGATGGCTGGGGGTAGTACCCAGTTCCTTAGCTATGGTATTGATCTTGTTTCGACGTGCTTCGTCTAGTCGGATCTTAAAGGGATGAGCATTTTTCCCGACACTAACAGGCCGGCCAGACATCGTGGAGGTAAGGTGTTCGCCGCTGTATTCAGCTTCGCTTTCTTGCACCTTCGCCCACTGCTCGACTTGTTCGTCGTTGTAGGTTGTTCCGTTTGTGGCCGTCCATTTCATTTTTCTAGCCCTACCTCTCTTAACGTCTTTTTGCTCGCTTTCATATCCTGGAAAATATGCCAGGTTTCATCGTTATTTTCGATGGCAATATATTCGATTAGCTTACCGTCCGCGATTCCAACCCCTACCCATTTGACGGGATCAGTGTCGCGGGGAATGCATCTTAGGGTGGTATTCCACGCTTCTTGTACCGTTGCCGGGCTCATATCTGGGTGGTGTTCTTGGACTCTAGGATTTACATATATATCCACTTCAATTCCCATTCGAATTTATTTTTAGATAATAACTACATATTTGTAGTACATAATTACACAAGGGTTCGACGTGCCTTAGGTATATTGAGCGCGTCAACCAGGCCGTACTTAGCTTTGGCAAACGAGGAATTCGCCTTGATTCATTAACTGAATTTCAGAAAAAATTTGGCGCGCATTTCCGTCATCTGCGGCGCGCTCCTTTGATATATTTACCTGAAATAACCTTCATTGAAGACTTCGCTCTTGTTCTGCAGTGACGCCTGTGAAGAAATCAGAAAAGGAGACAATTGTGGCAAAGAAGCTGATCCTAGATTTAGACACCGGAGTGGACGATGCATTAGCTATCGCCTATGCATTGGGAAGCCCCGAGTTAGATCTGATTGCCATCACCGGCACTTTCGGAAATGTGTTACTAGAACAAGGAATACAAAACTCTTTGGCGGTAACAGACGTTCTTGGACACCCCGAAGTAAAAGTATTTCCCGGCATCTCCCATGCTCGTACCGCCTCTCAGTTTGAAGTGCTAGAAATATCCCATTTTATTCACGGCCTTAATGGGATTGGCGATGTTGATATCCCCTCCTCAACCCGCAGCGCTGAAAAGAAATCGGCAGTCGATTTTCTGATTGAAGCAGTAGAAACCTACGGCAAAGAACTGATTTATGTCCCCACCGGGCCACTCACAAATCTAGCTGCCGCCATAGAGAAAGCCCCTGATATCACTAAGCAAATCGGCAAAGTTGTGCTTATGGGAGGCGCCCTCACAGTCGGTGGGAATGTTAACGCTTGCGCAGAAGCCAACATCTCTCAAGATCCAGAAGCAGCTGACCTGGTGTTCCGCTCCGGGATACCCGCCACCATGATAGGTTTGGACGTTACTTTGCAGACTCTTCTTACCTATAAAGAAACCCAGCAATGGCGCGCCGTTGGAACCCCAGCCGGAGAGTTCCTCGCCGATATGACCGACTATTACATTAAAGCTTACGAAACCACCGCCCCTCATCTGGGAGGATGCGGCTTACACGATCCGCTCGCCGTAGCCGTCGCGGCAGATTCCAGTCTGGTAGAAACCTTGCCGATAAATATGAAAGTAGATTGCAGCGAGCCTACTCGTGGTCGCACAATCGGCGATGTCGAACGGCTTAACGATCCCCAAAAAACAATGGAAGTGGCTGTCGCAGTGGACGTACCCCGCTTCCTCGACGAGTTTATGACCCGAATAGGTTCAGTGGCTCGCTCAGCTAAGTAGCACGATTACTCATTCATCCAATCCAGAAAAGAAGCAGACTATGAAAACCAATCCCAAACCGACTAGCGCGAAGGTTGATCCATTTTCCGACCCGGAAACCAGCAATAAAATGGCAATCCGCGCCCTCATCCCCCTATTAATTACTTTTATTTTAGGTACTCTGTGTCTGCAAGGATTCAACCTTGTGTACACCCAGGTGGGAACGGATGTTGGTGCGCCCATGCAGGCCTCCCTCATTACCGCGTTTCCCAGTATCGTTTTGGGTATTGTTTGCTTCATTTACGGATCTCTAGGAGATTTTGTTTCTCTAAAGAAGCTCGTAGTCTTGGGGCTTATCACTCTCTTTATTGGCTCCATATTTGGGTTTGTAGCAAATTTTTGCTTCACCCCTAACCTCTGGACAGTGATTATCGCGCGGGTGTTACAAACCGCTGGGGAACAGGTAGCCGGTTCCGTATTTCTGGTTATTGCCACCAAATATCTGAAGGACGAGTTAAAAGTTATTTTCTTCGGGCTGTTTACCGCCGGTTATCAATTATCTGCCTCTATCGGGGTTTTCTCTGCCGGTTTACTAAGCGCCATCGCCTGGCAGTATCTCTTCCTGGTACCTGCAGTAACCATCCTATTCTTGCCTTTACTGCTACATTCTCTTCCCGATAAGAGCAGTACCGGAGAGAAAATTGACGCCACCGGGTTCACCATCTTCGGTGTAGCGGTAGCAATTCTGACGCTATTCTTCACCTACATGAACTGGTGGATGCTGGCAGTAGCTCTGGCGCTATTCTGCATTTTCGCTATCTATATCAATAAAGCGAAGCATCCGTTTATTACCCCCGAATTTTTCAAAAATACCCGCTGGGTGCTGGCAATCAGCCTGATACTTGTCTTTTACTCCGTGAACTACTGCATCTCGCCCATCTTCAACGCCATCGGGACCACCATGTATGGAATGACCACCACGAAGGTTTCGCATTACATTGTCTGGGCATTTGTGGTGGCAGCGATAGTAGGAATAAGCTCCGGTGCGATTGTAGGAAAAATAGGGAAACAGGCTGGAATCTATACCGCCGGTACTCTGATGACCGTCGGCTGGTTTGGAGCCGCTTTCAGCGTGGAATCAGGATTCTTGCAGCTCACCATTTTTGCTTGCGTTTTCTACGCTGGATGCGGCCTGATGTATTCGCCGGTAGTTTCCACCGTGCTAGGCACCGTACCTAAAGAGGAATCCGGGCGAGGTGTGGGTATGAATGACCTGATCATGAACGTGACCGCCTCTATCGGTATCTCCATCATCGGCAGCCTAATGGGAGCTAACACTCTCGCAGGATCTTCATTTACTGGAGCCACTGGAGACGCTGCCAGCTACGCGAATTTGATGCTAATTTGTGGCTGCACTGCTGTACTGGGTCTGATTGTCTTTACGCTTTTCCGTAGACATATTTATCGCGCAAAATAACCTGTCGGGGATTGGCTTACCTTTCCCCAATACCGACACAGACACTAGCCCAGGGACTTGCCTTTCTTCCTGGGGTCACCTTGAGGATGCAAATCTGGTGAATCTGGCTTTGCCAGGTGCAGGTCCACTGCCACTAGGCGGCGCTTATAGGCGCGGCGCAGCGAGTTACGCAAAGGCAGAGAACCTGCCAAGACAACCGCGAGGATCGCCCAAGCCGCGGCGATCACCACCCACAGACCAGCCCGGGCTCCGCCCGCGTCCACTACGTTGCCCCCAATCCAGGCGCCCGCCGAGATTCCCAAGGTAAAGAAAGTGTTTAACCAGGCCATGCCTTCGGTGAAACGGGAAGAGGGAACCAGATTAGCCAAAATATTGGTCGCATTGGTCATGGTGGGCGCGTAGGTGGCGCCAGTTAGCGCCAGGCAGAGCCCTAAAATCCAGGCGTTGGATGCGAAGAAAAAGGTGGAAAAGCCCAGCGCCATCAGGATGATTCCCCCTACGAACAGGCGCAAAGCCGAGATTCCCCACTCTTTAGCACCATAGATTATCGCGGCTAAAAAGGAAGTAACCCCGAACATGGCTAGCAGGATGCCGGCGATTTGGGGCAAACCGATTTCCCGGCAATAGGCCACTACGGTTAAATCTAGGGCACCAAAAGTGAGGCCGCAGAGCATGAAGATTGTCCCTAACACCACCATCGCTGCCGATTTCAGTAGCGGTTTTGCTTCCTCAGGAGAGAAATCAGCTTTCCCGCGGGGAGTGGGCTCGGTTTGCCGCTGCGCCAAGAACCAGAAGCCACCGATTCCCGAAGTCAGCAGGCACGCGATGATTCCCGCTGCCGGATGCACGACTGTGGCCAGGACGGTGGCAATAATCGGACCGAAAATAAAAATAACTTCGTCGAGGGCGGCCTCAAAAGCATAGGCCGTGTTCAGTTTGCGGGAACCGGCTAAAAGATGAGTCCAGCGCGCCCTCACGAAAGCCCCGAAAGAGCCGGTAGTAGCCCCCGAAAGGGCAGCAATTACATAGAGCGTCCAGCGCGGAGCATGATAGAGGGTCGCCACAGTTAAAGCAGCCAACAAAATCAGGGAGGCAGCTACCAGAGGACGCAAAATTTTTGCTTGCCCATGCCGATCCACCAGCTGCGCCTGGATTGGCGAGGCCGCTGCCATGGTAATCACCACTACCGCGTTCACCTGTCCCGCCAGGGAATATTCCCCGTAAAGGGTAGAAATCATTAACAGGGTAGAAAGCCCTGCCATCGCCATCGGAAAACGCGCAATCGCCCCGGCGATGGAAAAACTGAGCGCACCGGGGTAAGCAAAAATCTCTCGATAGGACTTAAACACAACTCCCAGCCTACTGTTTTAGCTACTCTCTATCTTGTCCCAGTTAAACTGGGGACATGGATTTGTCGAATAATCGTCTCTGGCGTCGCGCCTGCACCGCGGCGCTACTGATAGGAATTATCGGCATAGTTACCTTAGGTTTCATCGGGCATCCGGTGTTCGCCAGCCGCATGTTTTCTCTAATGCTGCTGCTACTGGGGGTTTACCGGCTATTTGACCGCTCCCCAAACGCCTGGTGTGCAGTGCGTTCCTGGCAGCTTGACTGCCTTGGCCTTTTCGCCCTTTCGGTAACGCTTTTTATTCTGGCTCCCTACGGCGGCATGATCATGCCCACCGGAATCTAGGGAAAATTTCCCTAGAACCTACCGCCCAAGGTCTAGGCCAGCGACCCCATCGGATCCCAAGCCGGCAACACTATCGGCTCATCCTTAGAATCGATAACCTCCCGGTATTCTTCGGGGAGCCGGTCACGATGCACCGCGATTTCAAAAACGTACTCGTCAAACCAGGAATCATTCATAGTATAAAACCCCTCGTCAGCACGGTCTTCGCAGCCCCAAGAGTTTTCTACCCGCCAACGACGCGGTTTGCCGTCCAATATATCGACCCCCACGAACAACATGGCGTGCGTCATTAAGGATTCGTGGGAAAGCAGGCGTTCTTGCTTGTCCATCCCGAAATGTACCCCATATACTCCGCCATAGTCGTAGAGGTTCTTGTCCCAAAGGGAAAACTCCCGATCTGCCTGCTGCTCGGTGTCGCAACCGAACCAAACCGGTTTTCCTGCCTGCAGTACGGTGGCCGCACAATCCTTCATTACCTGCATCGGTACATTTAGGTACCGTACCGGAGCAGCTCCCAGCACGTTACCCAGCCGATCCACGGTATAAGTTTTCCCGTAAGGGTTAGCTTCGCGCGGATCATTAACTAGGCAAATATAGTTACGCAGGTCATTGACGATATATTTATCCGCGAACTGTTGGGGAGTCACTTCCCCTAGCCGCTCAAACTTATTGTCTTTATCGTTGTATTGCCACACGAACTTTTCCGGGGGCGTTCCCAGGTGGATATTAAGAATCCGGTGTACCCCACCCAGCAGGCTAGCTTTAACTTCGGCGACAGTTTCGGGATTTTTTTGCGCGGCTTTTCGCAGGGCCAGCGCCCCTTCCCGCAGGTAACGTTCCAGGATCCGATCCATTTTCTTTGAGTTAGAGGAGGATTCGGTTTCTGGCATTGCCCACTTTGGAACCACCCCGTATTTATCGACTAGCGCCACGAACATATTCCACTGTCCCCCATCCCCAATCGGGTCGGCTAGCAGGTGGGCGACCGTGCGGTCATCGATATCTCGATCCGCCAGCTCAATCTGGGATTCAAAGAAATAGTTGGCTTTTTCTAGTTTGTCCCAATAGAACAGGTAGGCCTGGGAAAACTCGAAGTTCTCGACATTTAGTCGCTTAATCATGGAGGAACGCAGCAGATTCAGACCGGCGAATAGCCAGCAGCGTCCCGATTTCTTTTGGTTAGCCACCGGCCAAGCATCTATCTTGTGGGACATGGAACGATCCGCATACGCCACCACTTGGTGATTTTGCGCCACCTGGTCAATATCTGAGTTGGTAACCGCGTTTTGCATTAACTTACCGCGCGGATCCGCGTAGAAGTCTTTGCGCAGTTCAGATAGTATTTCCGGGGTTAGCGTCGCTTCGCGTTCGCTCACTGTTCCTCCTAAAGTTGGGCGGATAACCGCCATTTTCATGGGCAATAACCAGCGGGGGTAAGCGCCCTGGTTTCACCGATTTTTCTTCTTTGCTTCCAAAATATCCCATCGCACCCGCTTAGTTAATTTGAGGTGCTCTAGCTCTCTTAGGTAGCTGCGGCTCTCTTTGGACAAAAGGAAATATCCGTAGGGAGGACGCAGCGTTTCCTGCTAATGAAGAGTTAGGTACCAGGCGAGGACGGGCGAGGCGCTTCCCTCGACGAACGGAATCACCGCATGGCTTTAGCGACTAATAGCCTACTTTTCGTCCTCTAAAGCCGAAAGCAACTCGTCAACCTGTTTAATCCAAATTTCTCCGGAAATATCCGAGGGCATCCGCAGATCACCGCGGGGACTGAGACCGAATCCAGCAGTTATTCCTGGCCCGCCAGGCACGCAAGTCCGTTTGAACTGGGAGGTAAAGAAGCGGCGCAAAAACTCGCGCAACCAGCGCAAAATAGTTGCCAAATCGTATTGGTGACGATCTGATTCTGGCAGGTCTGCCGGCCATAGCCCCTTTTGTTTATCTGCCCACGCCTGGTGCGCCAGATAGGCAATATCGCGGGGTTCGCGCCCTAATAGCAGGTGGTAGAGGAAGAATTCGTGTAGCTCGTAAGGGCCGATAGTGTCCTGGGTGGATTGCAGTTTTTCCTCGCCTCCCGGAATCAGTTCCGGGGAGATTTCTTGCGCCAAAATATCTTTCAGCACTTTCGTGCAGGCTTCACCGAACAGGTTTTGCCGGCAGACCCAGCGAATCATGTGTTGCAGCATGGTTTTGGGGATTCCGGGGTTAACCGAATAATGCGACATATGGTCGCCCACCCCATAAGTGCACCACCCCAGCGCACCCTCAGATAAATCCCCAGTTCCAATCACTAGGCCGCCCCGGTGGTTGGCGATCCGGAACAGGTAGTCGGTGCGCAGCCCCGCCTGCACGTTCTCGAAGGTTACATCATATTGGGCGGCGCCTTCGGCGAAAGGATGCCCCATATCGGCGAGCATTTGCCGGGCAGCCGGGCGAATATCGATTTCCTCGCACTTAATCCCCAAGGATTCACACAGTTTAAAGGCGTGAGATTTAGTTCCTGCTGAGGTGGCGAAACCGGGCAAGGTATAGGCCAAGATCTGGGATTTATCGAGGCCGAGGCGCGCGGCCACCTGGGCACACACCAAAAGAGCCTGAGTAGAATCTAGCCCTCCGGATACTCCCAACACCATCTTGGGATTGCCGACAGCCTGCAGACGTTTTTGCAGCCCATAAACCTGAATCTGGAATGCCTGCTGACAGGCGCGGTCTATGCCGTCTTGATCGACGGGCAGGAAGGGGAACCTGGTCGGGCTGGGAATCAGCTCCACTCCCCCGTCTTCACCTGCTGACTGGCCAGGGTGTAAATGATTTTCCCAAGGGTCAAAGGCGGTAGCCGCTCCCGCAGCTCCCACTCCCAGGCGAATCTTTATCTCCCAGGGTTTTTCGGGTTGCCCGGCTCTGGCATCCGCGAAACTACTTTCGCGCCGTCTCCGATTGGCGAGCGCGGTTAAATCAATATCGGCGAGGGCGATCTGGGTTTCGCTGGGGAAGGGTTCAGTTTCCGCTAGCTTAGAGCCGTCCTGGTAAATAAAGGTTCGCCCTTCCCAAGCGGCATCAGAGGACGATTCCCCATTCCCGGCTCCCGCGTGTACATAGGCGCAAATCCCGCGCCGGGAAGTGGCCGCAGCCAGTAGTTTCTGCTGCTCGCCGCCCCCTAAAGTGGCAGGATAAGCCGCGGGATTGACGATTACCCTTGCCCCTTGCAAGGCAAGTGCCAGTGACAGAGAACGCGCCGCAGTCCCGTCACTACCAACTTCTGCCCCCACTGCCAGGCCAGCCACGTCCTCGATATTGATTATCCCGTTCCCTATAGGAGCCTCGCTGACTCCCGGAATCTGGGGCGCCTCCCAACGGGCATCTGCAGGCAGGTGCGCGCCGGAAGTAAAGTAGCGTTTTTCATAAGTGGCGTTTGAAGGGAAAACTTTCGGAGTCAGGGCAACGACTTTTCCGCGTGCCAAGAACACCGCGCAATCGTAGATTTGTCCCGCCATTCGCAGCGGTGCTCCCACCACGATTAACTGTGCGCAATCCGAAGTCGCTTTGGCCAGGCGTTCGATTCCTTTCTCCACACTATCTAGCAAACGCTCAGAAAACACCAGGTCATCGAGGGTATAGCCGGAAATACTCATCTCGGGAAACACCGCGATACAGACACCTTGGCGGGCGGCTTTTCGAACTGCCGCCGCGATTTCCGGTACATTTCGATCCGGCTGGCCGGGATGGCTGGGAATAGTAATGGCGGCAACCCGGGCAAAACCGTGCGTATAAGGGCTAGAAAAAGTCATGTTCATATTATTGCACCCGCCTTCGCTAGCGTCTGCCTCCCTAAATGTAATCAGCGTCTAATTAGAGGGCGTTGATTTAGTAAGCGCCGGGGTAAATGTGTAGAATCGTTGAAGTCCAGCCCCGATAGCTCAGTGGATAGAGCGTTCGCCTCCGGAGCGAAAGGCCGCAGGTTCGAATCCTGTTCGGGGCACCAAATGCTTTCCCCGCACTCACCTAAAGTGCACTGTCTAGCTAGAGCAGGTAATGCACTTTTGTTAGGGAGACCCACATAAGCACGCATTAGCTGGGTTTTCCCCATAGGGTGGAAGAGAGCCGGAAACTGTCAGACTTCCTCTTTGGCAGGTGTCCCTTATAAGGAGCAGCAATGCGCAAGTTCGCTTTTTTGGATCTAGACGGAACCATAATCGACCACAACCAGGTGATCAGCCCTAAGGTAAAGGAAGCTATCACCGCGGCTACCGAGGGCGGACACAAAGTATTTATCGCTACTGGGCGTTCCTTCCCTGAAATTTATCCCTCCCTGTTTTTCCTGCCCTTTTCTGGGCTTATTACCGCTAATGGCGCCTACGTGGAAGTGGATGACCAGGTACTGGCCAATCATTCCATGGACGAGGACGCCATCGCCGAGTGGACAGCTTATTTCCGCCGCAGCGGTGCCACCTGGCTTTGGCAAGGTAAAGACCGCTTCTACCCCTCTGAAAACTTCCTAGACTTTTTCCGTTTGGCGGGAAAGTCTGACCGTGCCGCCAGCGGCGATTGGTCGGCTTACCTGGAACAAATCATGCCCTACGTAACCAGCGGTATTCCCACCTCGGCAGCAAAATGCGTTTTCTATCTTTCCCCCGATGCCTCCTCTAGCTTTGAAGAAGCCCACCGGCTCTTCGGAGACCGCTTTATGGTGATACCCGGATCGGTTCACGTGCGCGCCGGGGAAATGGTGGAGCTGGGGGTAAAAGGCGTCAATAAAGGCACCGCCATGCGTGAAGTTCTGCAACATTTTGGGGTTTCCCCTGACCAAGCAATCGCGATTGGGGATTCCGTAAACGACTTTGAAATGGTGCGCGACGCGGGTATCGGGATCACTCTAGCGGGCGGGGCAAAAAAGTTAAGCGAGATTGCGGACTGGATTGCTCCCTCGATTGAGGAGGACGGGGTGGCGGCAGCTTTTGAACACTTCGGGCTGCTCGATCCCGCCTAGCTATTAGAAGAACTTATATCCGCCAAGATCAACGAAGCTAAAGCCCTTACCGGTAGAAACATTTACGCAGGTAACATCGCTACCCCCGAAGGTGCAGGCGTATTTACCAAGTTGGGTGTATTGCCCCGGCCCTAGCGATTGCAGGTCGAAACGTTTACCACTGTTATCCCGTTGACCAGCAACTACATCCTGGTATAGCGGGGTGGTACCGTTCACGCACCCTCCAATACCGGAGGAGGCGTCCCACACTCCCAACACCGACAGGCGTAAATCGCCTTCATTACATTTCCCAACATTCCCGGCAGCATCAAAGTTGCTGGCAGTAGCGCAAACCACGCCGCTGCCGCTAGAAAGCGCACCCGATGCATCTGCTGCCTGGGGAACTAACGGTGGCACGTCCTCCTCGAGTTTCTCGGCAATCGTACAAACCGCAATTCCGGATTGAGAACGGAAAGTTACTCGCTTCTTGTTCCCTCCCAGCTGCGCGGGACTCACCGGCTGCGCTGATAATACCTTTTTCACCTGCTCGCTATCGGCAGTAGCAATGGGCTTAGGTTCGGGAGCCGCCGCAGTTTCAGTGGCACCTGCCTGGGTGCCCAGGGGAATCGCAGAGGGAACTTTCCCGGTACTAAGCCGCACTATTTGCCAACTAACCAAGGCAATTAAAAGCACAACTACCAGGCCATATAGCAGCCACCAGGGGGAGCGCCGAGAGGACTTAGATTCCTGATCGGCTTCTTCGGGAGAAACCGCCGGGTTTAACGGCGATGCCTGACCGGCAGTCGCGCTTGTTTGGGGCGCAGCTAAGTTACTGGGTGACGTCGCCGCGCTGCTGGGCAAAGAACCATAAACAGAGGCAGGAGCGTCATAGCCGCCCGCAGCCGCTGCCGGTGAGGCGGAAGCCGGGACGTGCTGCTGGGAACTAGTCGAGGTACGAGGCGACCTGGCCGGTGCTGACCCTGGACGCGGGCTGACCTGCGGATAGCTCTCAGCTGGCTGGGCGGGTTCTGGCGCACGTCTGATGCTTTGACGGGGAGGAAGTGCCGGTCGCGGGGCTGCCGCGTGTTGCAGGGGTCGTTCAACAGGGTTTTGCGGAGCCGCTCCCGGGGTCTGCGAAACTTGCGGGATGCCCGGCACTTGAGGCTGAGGAGCGCCTGCTGGCTGCGGGCGCTGATTGGGGTTGCGCGGAGGAAAATAGCGCCCTTGTTCCGGGGCGATACCTGGCGGATTTCCCTGCGGCTCGCCCTCGCCGCGATAACCGTAACCGGGCTGCTCACTCACGCTAGCCACTCCTCGCTCACATCGGCGTTGCGTCCTTTGGACAGCAGAAACTGGTTAAAATGCTGCGCCCACTCGCGGTGCTGATCCCGCTGATAGTCCTGCAGTTGTCGCAAATCCATCTGCCCTAGTTGGGGATAGGCAGCGCAAAGCGCCCGCAAGACCGCAATAGTTTGCCGCACATCGACCAACGCATCATGCAAATCATCTTCCCCACGCACCTGGTAAAACTCCGCGAGCGCCTCCAGGGTGCGTTTGCCGCGCCGATAGCGATCTAGTGCCCGATCTAAAACCAAGGGATCGATGACCGGCAAAAACTCTACTCGCTCGCGCATGGTGGGCAGTTCTAAACGCTTCAAATGACTATCTAGCAGCGGTAAATCAAAAGAGGCGTTATAGATAACCACCGGGATCTGCGCTCGACCGCAGGCCTCTAGAACCTGCGCTACCTCGGTCACCACTTGCTCTAACGGACGTCCATGTTCACGGGCATAATCGGTGGAAATCCCGTGAACCTGCTGGGCTTGCTCCGGGATGGGGATACCTGGATCAGCCAGCCAAGTTTGCTCCCGGGTTTGTCCATGGCGCCATTCCACGCAGGCCGCAGTAACTATGCGATCGGTTGCGGGTTTTACGCCTGTGGTTTCGGTATCGAAACCCATAAATGGCCCATCAATCCAGCCCACCGTTTACTCCTTAACTTGCCCGCGTTTACGGCACTTTCGTTTCAAATAATACGTGGTTATTTAACTGCCGAGTGGTAGTTGGGGGCTTCTGCGGTCATCTGCACATCGTGGGGATGGGATTCGCGCAGGCCAGCGCCGGTAACTTTCACGAAACGACCCCGCGCTTTCAAGGTAGCGATATCGGAGGAACCGGTATAGAACATGGATTGCCGCAGTCCCCCAATCAGCTGATAAAGCACCGCCGATAGCGCGCCGGAGAACGGCACTTGCCCCTCGATTCCTTCGGGAACGATCTGCGAATCACTGGTAACTTCCGCCTGGAAATAGCGATCTTTGGAATAGGATTTGCGTCCACGCGAACTCATCGCCCCCAGCGAACCCATACCGCGGTAATGCTTATACTGTTTACCGTTCACAAACACCAGTTCACCTGGGGATTCTTCGCAGCCTGCCAGCAGGGAACCCAACATCACGGTATCGGCGCCCGCCACCATGGCTTTGGCAATATCTCCCGAATATTGCAGGCCACCATCGGCAATCAAAGGTACCCCCGCTTTAGAACAGGCCTGAGCAGCCAAGTTAATCGCGGTAATCTGGGGTACGCCCACCCCGGCCACTACCCGAGTGGTGCAGATAGAACCGGGTCCGACCCCGACTTTCACTGCATCTACCCCGGCATCGATCAGTGCCTGCGCACCCTCGGCAGTAGCCACGTTTCCGCCGATGATCTCGATCCCAGCGAAAGTGGGGGAAGCTTTCAGCTTACGAATCATTTCCAGGGCGAGCTCTGCCCCACCATTAGCGGTATCGACTACCAGTACATCTACTTCCGCTTCCGCTAAGGCTTCGGCGCGTTCCCAAGTATCTCCCCAATATCCCAGGGCAGCACCTACCCGCAGGCGGCCTTCTTCGTCTTTTGTGGAATTGGGGTACTGTTCGGTTTTCACGAAATCTTTAACTGTGATTAGCCCGGTCAAGCGACCTTCGTCATCAACTAGCGGCAGCTTTTCGATTTTCTTTTCGGCCAGCAATGCCCGCGCTTCCTCGCGCGCCATCCCTTTGCGTCCTGTAGTAAGCGGCATGGGGGTCATGGCGTCCCGCACTTTGACCGTCGCCCACTTACTTGCGGGAATAAACCGCAGATCCCGGTTGGTGATTATCCCTTTGAGTTTGCGATCCTCATCCACTACCGGCAGACCGGAAACCCGGTAATGCCCACATTCTTGATCTAGTTCCAGCAAAGTGGCATCCGGTCCGATAGTAACCGGATCGGTAATCATCCCGGATTCAGAGCGTTTAACCTGTCGCACCTGTGCGGCCTGCTCCGCAATCGGTAGATTGCGATGCACGATTCCGATACCGCCTTGCCGCGCCATTGCGATCGCCATATTGGCTTCGGTGACCGTGTCCATCGCGGCAGATATTACTGGGGTATGCAGGGTTATTCGTTTAGTTAGCCTGCTGGAGGTATCGACCGCGGAGGGAACCACATCGGTAGTTTCGGGGAGTAAGAGAACGTCGTCATAAGTGAGCCCTTCTAGGGCTTCCAGGTGTTCGATAATCACCTTTTTAAGATTAGCCCGAACCACCAGCTTGTCGCCACTTTTATTCACCTATTGGCACGTTTTCCAGCAAATTCACTGCTGGATGTGACCTGTCTTACCTTAAATCCGGTGTTTGTTTATCGGTGGCACCAGCTTCCTGAAAGCATCAGCATTGCCAGGAAGAGGCAGAAACTTTATTCTCACTACTAATTCGCTGAACGCTAATTACTTTTACTTGCCCTCCTGAGCTGCGAATTAAACTTTTATTTAGCTAGATTTCACTAAAAAATACCGTTCTTTTCAGAAAACTGTAAGCTAACCCCTTCATACTGACCATAACTTAGAGGGACACAAAGGAGCACTGATGAGTAACTTCTCGCGACTTCCCGCGCCACTGGCAGATTTATGGGAGTGGCAATACCAAGGAGCTTGCCGGGATCTGGATACCGAACAGTTTTTCCATCCCGAGGGCGAACGCGGGGGTACTCGCAAGCGACGCGATGATGCCGCGAAAGCTATCTGTGCTCAGTGTCCGGTGATCACCCAGTGCCGGGAATATGCACTGGCCGCCCAGGAGCCCTATGGGGTTTGGGGCGGACTTAGTGCGGAAGAACGCCGCGAGATTATTCGCGCTAGCCAGGAGGTCCCCCAGCGCCGCAGCGCTTAGAAAGAGCAGTTGCGGACAGCTTCTGTAGGATAGCGGAAAATAAAAATGGATCCAGGGAAATCCTGGATCCATTTAAAATATTTGCCCGTTACTTCTTGTTACGGCGCTGGTGACGAGTTTTACGCAACAGTTTACGGTGCTTCTTCTTGGACATACGCTTACGGCGCTTCTTAACTACCGAGCCCATTAGGCCCTCCTTTTGTTTCTTAGTGCGCGCGCGGCGCCCTTATAACCTGAGGTATTTTTCTCGCCCTACTATACAACAACTTAGGCGGAGGTTAACTATTGGCCACCCCGGAGCTCTGCTCCCAGTTACCAAAACCTTGCCCCATCATCTGATCAACAGCAGCAGCGGGAACTCTAAATGATTTACCCACCCGAACTGCGGGAATATCGCCCGCGTGAATCATGCGGTAAACCGTCATTTTTGACACGCGCATCAGATCCGCGACTTCTGCCACTGTTACGAAGCGCGGAGCTTGCTGCTGTGCCATAATGTTCCGTCCTGAGTTGATCCATGCCGGTTAGGGACTATTACTAATAGCTTAGGCGGAAAGCCTGGATAAAATCTAGACTTTCGCATATCCATGTCTAAAACTACCCCATATAACCCACTTTTCACAACTGCCACAGGAAAGTTATTGGAAAACCACCATCTAACCCAAATTTCCATAAAAAGTTCCCCCTACTTTTACTCTTTCTTTACTTGATGAGGGCGCTACTGGGGATTGCTACTCGGGCGAGAGGGAGGAACTTGCGCTAGTCCTAACCGATTTTACTGGTAGCGGGTTAGTATCTAGGCAGGAAATATTTTCTCTTTCAGCAAGGGAGGGGTGATGGCAAGTAAAAAGAACGTTTCTAAACGCGCAAAGCTGCGAGAATCCATAGACCGTATTGCCCGCAACTCCCCTGCTCGGCTGGTGGTGATGGTTTTCGCTGGCATCATCTTCGTAATGACTTTGCTGCTGTGCTTACCCATCTCCACCACTACCGGCAAACCTGCCCCTCTGGTAGACGCGCTATTTACCGCCACCTCGGCGGTTTGTGTAACCGGGTTGACCGTAGTCAACACCGCCTCCTACTGGTCATTTTTTGGCCAAATCGTGATTATGCTGGGCATCCATATTGGCGGCCTAGGGGTAATGACTCTGGCATCGATCTTGGCGCTGGCAGTATCGCGCCACATCGGACTAACCCAAAGAATGCTGGCCGCAATCGAAAAAACTGCCTCTTTGGGTAAAGTGGGCGCCCTGATACGCACGGTTATCGTCACCTCCTTTACCTGTGAAGCTATTATTTTCATTGCCCTTTTGCCCCGGTTCTTAACTTTGAACGAATCTGTGGGCTCCGCGATCTGGCACGCCCTATTCCAGTCCATCTCTATCTTCAACAACGCGGGGCTAATCAATCTGCCGGAGGGCGTAGATGCCCACCTGGGCGATTGGTGGATGATCACCCCGGTGATCCTGGGAACTTTCCTAGGCGCCCTAGGGTTCCCCGTGGTGCTAGATGTGAAAGAGAACTGGCGCTCGCCTCACAAACTCAGTTTGCACTCGAAACTGACCATTACTACCTACCTGGCTGTTTGGGTATTTACCGCGGTAGTAATCGCCTGCTCGGAATGGAATAACCGCGGAACCTTCGCTTCTATGAGCACCTCGGAATCTCTACAAACCTCGATTCTCTTCGGAGTCAACTCGCGTTCCTCCGGGATCAGCACTATTGACGTAGGCCAAATGACCAGAGGATCCTGGTTCCTGTTGGACGTGCTGATGTTTATCGGTGGGGGATCCGCCTCTACCGCCGGGGGCATCAAAGTCTCTACCCTGGCAGTCATGATTCTGGCGATTATGGCCGAGGCGCGCGGGGATCGGGACGTAGAGGCCTTCCATCGGCGGATTCCCCCCTCGGTAGTGCGCTTATCGGTGGCTGTCACTGGCCTGGGTGCCATTATGGTCGTGACCGCTATCTTCTTCTTGCTGTCTGTAACCGACTATTCGATGGACGTTCTCGGATTCGAAGTGATCTCTGCTTTTGCCACCGTGGGATTATCGACCGGAATCACCCCAGATTTGCCAATTATCGGGAAATATTCACTGGTACTGTTGATGTTCGCAGGCAGGACTGGCACCATGACAGTGGCGGCGGCGCTCGCCCTGCGCGAGCGCCGTAGAGTAATCAGAATGCCCGAAGAACGCCCCATCATCGGATAGTTTGGGCGTTAGAAACTGACGTTACCGGGGATAGAGCGTCCCGGCGGGATGAGCCGCGTCGCGTCCTCAAAAATTTTTAAATCCCTTAAGCCCAACCAAAAATGCAGGTTAGGGCATTTGGGCAAATTGCTCCAAAAGTTCAGCATCGCCGGAAACAATAATGATGTCGTTCGCGTCCACACGCGTTTGCGGAGAGGCATATTCAAAAGGTTCGCCAGGAGAGAGCACCCCGATTACCGTGACCCCATACCGGGAGCGAGTATCCAGTTCTGCCAAAGTGAAGCCGTGGCAAGCTTTGGGCGGACGCATTTTCACTACCGAGAAGCCCTTACGATCCATCTCGATATAGTCCAGCATCTTGCCGCCCACCAGGTGAGCGGTGCGCACCCCGGCATCATATTCGGGGTAAACCACGTGGTGAGCGCCGATTCGCTTTAAGATAGACCCATGCTCTAGGGAAGTGGCTTTTGCCCAGATCGACCCGATTCCCAAATCCACCAGGTTCGCGGTAATCAGCACCGATGCCTCTAGGGCGGTTCCTACCCCGACTACGGCTGCCTGAAAATCGGTAGCCCCCAGCTGTTGTAGAGCTTCAGCGCTGGTAGCGTCGGCTTGCACCACCGGTAAGCGCGACTGCCATTGGGTGACAATCCGCGGGGATTTTTCTACCGCCAAAACCTCGCGTTCTAGGCTCTCTAAAGAGGCGGCCACCGCTGAGCCGAAACGCCCTAAACCGATAACCAGCACTCCAGATGCGCCAGTATCCCGTTTCGCCATCTGTGTCCTCCTATTGTCCCCAGGTGTAGATAATTACGCGTTCTGCTTCCAGCCTACCGCGCCCGAATGCTTCACAGGCATGCCGCGCTAGAGTTAAGGCATGGCCAAGGTAAAGACAAGCTATCAATGTTCCGAGTGCGGGTGGCAATCCAGCAAGTGGCTGGGGCAATGCCGCAACTGCAAAGCTTGGGGAACTTTAGAGGAAACCGTCCCTGCAGACGAGCCCCCGACCTCCCGCAACAAGATCGCGGGCAAAACTCCCAGCCATAAAGCCCTACCCATCAGTGAAGTTGATATTGCTGACGCCAGATTTATCCCTACCGGGATTGGGGAACTTGACCGGGTACTCGGCGGTGGCTTGGTGGCCGGATCAGTGGTTTTACTGGCGGGCGAACCGGGGGTGGGAAAATCCACCCTGCTATTAGACGTTGCCGGAAAAGTTGCTTCTAAATGGAAAAACAAGTCGGTACTGTATGTGACCGGTGAGGAATCAGCCGCCCAAGTGCGCCTGCGGGCAGAGCGGATTGGCGCCCTGGCAGATAATTTGTTGCTGGCTGCAGAAACCGAATTGGAAAACGTCCTAGGCCATATTGACCAATGCTCCCCCTCGCTAGTGATTGCGGATTCGGTACAAACTATTGCTTCCGCGCAGGTCAGTGGGCAAGCCGGAAATGTCACCCAGGTACGCGCAGTCTGCTCGGCTTTAATCGAGGTCGCCAAAAGCCGCGGAATCCCGGTTCTGCTGGTAGGACACGTCACTAAATCCGGCGGGATTGCCGGCCCGCGCGTCCTAGAACACCTAGTAGACGTGGTCACCCAATTCGAAGGGGATCGTCACACCCGCCTGCGGCTGCTGCGGGCAATCAAGAACCGCTACGGAGCTACCGATGAAGTTGGCTGCTTTGAACTGGTAGAGCGAGGAATTATCGGGTTAGCGGATCCATCGGGGCTATTCCTTTCGCAAACTTCCTCCCGGGTGCCCGGTACTTGCGTAACCGTGACCCTAGAGGGACGGCGCCCGATGCCTACCGAGATACAAGCCTTAGTGTCTCCGCTGGTATCGGGAGGATCAGCCAGGCGCACCACCTCGGGACTGGATTATTCACGGGTGGCGATGACCCTAGCGGTGCTGCAAGCCCGTTTGCGCCTCGCCCTTTCCCAGTGTGACGTTTATGTGTCCACTGTGGGGGGAGCCAAAACCAGCGAACCGGCAGTTGACCTGGCGGTGGCGTTAGCGATCGCCAGTGCCGCCCAGTCGCGTCCTCCCCTAGAAAAAATGGTGGCTATTGGGGAAGTGTCCCTGACCGGAGAGATCCGCGCCACCGTGGGTTGCGGGCGACGCTTATCTGAGGCCGCGCGGCTAGGTTTTCGTCACGCCCTGATTCCTCGCCTGGGAGCCGACGAAGTTACTGCCCCTAAAGGGATGACTCTACATCCGGTAACTAACCTGGCTGAAGCAGTTATGATCGCACTGCCCGAAGGGGAGGCTACTTAAGAGTAAAGACTTCTTTACCGTCGGTGATTTCTTTACCATTTAGGACCGGAATCGCCTGATAGGTTCCGGCCTGCGCCATGTCGCCAACCTTACAGTTACTGACGACTTTCCCATTCCAGGTGAGGGTAGTGTTGTACTCCATACCGGTTCCCAGCAGTAAGGGCTGGGTGTCAACCTTCCCCTGGCATTTCCAAGATTCCCAAACCGTGTCTTCGCCAGTAATCACTTTCACGCCCACCTTGTCTATCGCGCCGTTCATGGTGCAGGGTTGATTACCCTTGGTGTTACGCAAAACTACCTTGAAATTAACTCCTGCCCCCACCTGATTTTCGGCCTTTTCCGGCTCTAACTTGTAGGCAATATTGGACATTTTGCAGGCGGTTGGCTGGGTTACCAGCTGTTCTTTGGTTTGCTGCGCTTTAGCACGCTGCTGACTATCATCTGCCGCCTGCATCCATGACCAGGCAAAACGAACAATCAGCACTACCAGGGAGATCAATACCGCCAAAACTAACAATGCCACTAGCCGGCGTACCCAAAAAGTTGTTTGTGAGGGACGCGTATTATCGGAGCGGCGTCGGAGTTGGTCTGGACTCATGTCCTTAGGTTACCCCAGCCTTTTAGGCAGAAGCCGGATTGGCACCCCCGGGAGCTGTTTTTCCTCCTGCAGGACCGTCCTCGCCATCGTCAATGATGCACCAAGATTCCACCAGCAAAGCAATCACCAATAGCAGCAGGTTAGCTAGGGCTAAAGCAATAGTACTAGCGGCAAAGGAACCGGCCATTTCGGTATGACGTAGCTGGTAAACCAGGATTAACTGGGAAAGTAAATATCCAATAAACAGCGATGACCACACGGCTGCGGCTTGGGCAACCAGCGCCACCATTGGGGCTTTAGCTAGCTGTATCCAGGAGGGTTTTCCATCCCGCAGGCGTTTAACTGCCTGCCCGAAAATCCCCAAAACAATGGCTCCGCAAAACACCAGCAAAGTCAGTATGGGACTGAATTGGAGGGGACTGCCCCCCATTTTCACCGCCAAGTCGCTGAGAAAATAGCCGCCAACCAGCGCAACTAGCGCCAGCACTAGCAAAGTAAATTTTCGTAGCGGTCGCATGCTGTTACTCGGAGTCCTGCAACGGATCGAAGGCCGCGGTGGGCTGATCGGTAGTGTCAGGTGCCTTCTTTACCACAGGGACTGCTCCCGTAGTGGTAGGACGCAGAATGGAACGCCGCTCCACCATAGGCTCTGCTTCACTGTCGCTACTAGAGGAATCAGCGGCCACCTCTAGGTGCTGCGCGGTAATCTCTAAAGACTGTGGCAACGGAGATTCTTCCAGGGCCGGAATCGGTCCGGTGACTAGGCGTCCAGCGTGACGTCCACTGCCATATTCGATAGTCTCGACCTCTTGCTCCGCGGTAACTACTGCTTCTGACTCCGCGGTGACTATTTCTTCTGGAGCCTCAGTAACTGTTTCTTCTGGCTCAGACGCAGTTTCGGGGGCTTCGTTTTCTTTGGCTGGAACAGATTGCCATTCCGGGCTCGGCAAAGATACCTCATCTTCTGCCGCAGCTGCGGGTAACAAAGTTTCCATCGGGGTTTCCCGGTCAGTTTTTTTACCGGTGAAAAATGCTTTAATCCGCTGCCAGAGGCTGGTATTAGCGGGTGCCACTTCTGCAGGCGGTTCCTCTAGAACCTCTTCGTTAACCTCTGCCGGTAATCCCTCATCCAAAACCACTGCCTCTTGGGGGCTCTCCTTGCCCATGCTGGGTAGCGGCTGGGAACTGGCAGGCGGAGGTGACACCGCAGTTGGCGCATAGGCAGGCGGAACCGGAAGTGGCGGAATTTCCGCCTCCACGTCCTCCTGCTGGCCAGTGGTCTCCGCAGTATTTTCCTCAACTTGCGGAATTTGTCCGCTGGGATGCAACTCGCGGGCATCGTCTAAAACTCGCGGAACTGCTGGTGGACGCGAAACTGCTGACCAACGAGGCAAAGGTATCGATCCCTTGCCGATCTCGGCGTGTGAATGGCTGCTGCCCACCCAATCGGGATATATCTCTTTTACGCCATCGCGATCCGGGGCATAGTCGGCTAAAACCACCACTTCCCCGGCGCCCGCAAGTTCGGCTGCAGGCGCCACCAGCGACCAAGGCAAAAGCACAAAGGCACGCTGACTAGCCTGGGGGTGCGGCAGAGTTAGACGTTCATCCTCGCTGGTAACTCCTTGATAATCGATAATGTCGAGGTCGAGGGTGCGCGCGCCCCAATGCTCGTTTCTCTCCCGCCCATGCTCGTCCTCAATCTCTTGCAGCAGACGCAGCAAATCAAGCGGGGAAAGCACCGTCGAAACGATTACTACCGCATTCAGGTAATCGGGTTGTTCTTCCTGTCCTTCTCCCAGCACCGCTGCCGTGCGCACCAGTGGAGATACTTCCACAACCCCTACTCCGTTGACCTGTGAAAGCTCGGTGAGTACTTTCCGGAAAGTTTCGCTGACCTCTCCAAGGTTTCCACCCATGGCAATCACCACTTGCCGCGGCGAATCCGGGGCCTGCTCCAGGGGATTTTCAGATTCTTCTTGCGGACTATCACTACTGTCTAAGGGACCCTGCGCATGAATCTCGTTTAAATCCAGAGCAGCAGTTTCTATCTGGGAAACTTCTGGCTCGGGTGGCAGATTCTCTAGGCCACGCCAAATAGTTACCGAAACGTCCTCTTTCTCTATTCCCAGGGGCGCCTGCGGTTTGTGTAGGCAAATCCGCACGGCCTGCACTTTCGGGAGCTGCAAAGTTTCTTCGGCGATCTGGGTGGCCACTTTTTCTAGCAGGTCGCAGGGCGGGCCGGTAATAATCCGGCTAATCAGTCCGGATATCCGCGAGTAATCCACCGTATCTGCAATCTGGTCACTGGCTCCGGCATCCCGCAGATCCAGGTAAATATCCGCGTCTACCAGGAAAAGCTGTCCGTCTTGGCGTTCATGATCGAGCACCCCATGCAGTCCGCGTTCCTGAATCCCCACCAAGCTAATATGGTCAAGATATTCCAGTCGCTGACTGATTTCCTCTTGGCTTAGCGACATGCTGCCTCCCTCCACAGTTGCCCCGCTGCGACCGCACTAAGCGAGGCCGCAACCTTATGTACTCGAACTGCCCAAACTCCTGCCTGACCACACAGCGCACTCACCGCCGTGGTGGCTGCTTCGCGCCGCGCGGCTCCCGCTTCAACCCCTGCAGGCAGATGCCTATCCCAGGCGGCAGGTACTGCCATCTCTAAGAAGCGTTTGCGGGAAGCCCCAATCAACAACGGATACCCCAGTTGCGCCAGCTTATCGAGATTCCCCAGTAGCTCCCAGGACTGCTGCGCGCTTTTAGCAAACCCTAAACCGGGGTCTAAAATCAGTCGCCGCAGATCAATCCCGGCCTTTTCACAGGCCTGAACGCGCTGCTTTAGACCCGCACAAACCCCGCCGATTACGTCCCCACCGTAATCACACAGGCTATCCATGGTTTTGGGGTTGCCCCGCATATGTTGGCAAATATAGTAGGCATTATTTTCCGCCACCACCGGGAGCATCTGCGGATCCAGAGTTCCCCCGGAAATGTCGTTAATGATTTGCACCCCGGCCGCTATCCCCGCCTGGGCGGTTTCTGCGTTTACGGTATCTAAAGAAATAGGGAGCGGATTGGAAGATTTATCCAGGTAGCCGCGAATCACCGGCAACACTCGGTCTTGTTCTTCCTGCGGGCTTAGGGATTGGGCTCCCGGTCTAGTGGACTCGCCCCCGATATCGAGAAGATCGGCGCCCTCCGCTTCTAATTCGAGGGCGTGCGAAATCGCTTTTTCGGGGCTAAACCACGCTCCGCCATCGGAAAAAGAATCTGGAGTGACGTTAATGATCCCCATAACTTTGGTGCGTCCCGGCGTCAAGAGGTCAGGAATCTCCAGAATCTTCATGGTTCTAGCCTACCTGTCATTAAACGAGCTTTCGGTCTGGAGGCAGGCAAAAACCATATTTGTCTTACCTTTTCGATGCGCTAAAGCACCTAGCCTCATCTAGTTTCCGCGGATTAAAGAAAGCACTTCCGCGCGAGAACGCGGGTCTGAACGCATAGAACCGCGCAGCGCCGAGGTAGTGGTACGTGCCCCCGGTTTCTTAATGCCCCGCATGGACATACAAAGATGCTCGCCCTCGATAACTACTGCCGCCCCCTGGGGATCAAGTTTTTCCATTAACGCATCCGCTACCTGCGCAGTTAGTCTTTCTTGCACCTGCAGGCGGTGGGAGAATCCCTCTACTACTCGCGCCAGTTTCGACAGTCCGGTAATCCGACCATCACGAGGAATATAGGCTACGTGCGCCACTCCGAAAAACGGCAATAAGTGGTGCTCACACAGGGAATAGAAGGGAATCCCCCGCACCATCACCATCTCGTCATCGTCCACTTTGAACTGTTTTTCCAAAGGCGCCGCCGGATCGGAGTGCATCCCCGACATTACTTCTTTCCAGGCCCTGCCCATGCGTGCCGGGGTTTCCTGCAGCCCTTCCCGCTCGGGATCTTCGCCAATAGCGACCAGCAGGTCACGAATAGCCCGCTCAACCCCTTGTTGGTTATAACTCACCAGCTATTTACCTTCTACTTCCAAATGTTCGGGAATCGGAGCAGTGGCCGGTGCTTGAGTTTGCTTAACCGGATGCCCGATTACAGCTCCCGGAACTGCGCCCTCTTTGCCATAGGACCAAACTTCCCGTTCAGGCTGTTTTTGCACCGGCTCGAATATTTCCTTGAGCTCGTCCTCTAGCAAGGTTTCTTTTTCAATCAACCGGCAGGCTAGATCGTCAAGAATTCCTCGGTTACGGGTGAGGATTTCCCAAGCCTCGCGGTTGGCGTTATCCATGAAGTTACGGACTTCTTCATCGATGGTGCCGGCCACTGCCTCGGAATAGTTTCTGCTGGACAAGCCATCACGTCCTAGGAAGGGTTCGCTATCTTCCTTGCCCAGTTTTACCGGCCCTACCTTATCCGACATTCCGAAATCGGTTACTAGGCGGCGCGCATTAGCGGTGGCCTTTTCAATATCGTTGGAGGCACCGGTGGAAGGATCCAGGAAAACTAGCTCTTCAGCTACCCGTCCTCCCATGGAATAGACCAGTTCATCTAGTAGCTGGTTGCGGGTGCGGGAGTAGCGATCCTCAGTCGGCATCACCATGGTGTATCCCAGGGCGCGCCCGCGCGGCAAAATCGTAACTTTGGTGACCGGATCGGTATAGTGCAAGGCAGCGGCACATAGCGCGTGTCCACCCTCGTGATAGGCAGTGACCAGTTTGTCATGGTCATTCATCACCCGGGTACGTTTTTGGGGACCCGCAATCACCCGGTCGATGGCTTCATCAACTGCTCGCATATCGATCAGATCTGCATTAGAGCGGGCAGTTAG
Organism: Varibaculum prostatecancerukia; assembly: GCF_943169825.2. Lineage (NCBI taxonomy): Bacteria > Bacillati > Actinomycetota > Actinomycetes > Actinomycetales > Actinomycetaceae > Varibaculum > Varibaculum prostatecancerukia. Next base: position 161,440 of record NZ_OW968402.1, on the reverse strand, counting down.
CAGCGCCGCCTCGTTAAGCACATTTTCTAGGTCGGCACCGGTAAATCCGGGCGTGCGTTTAGCGATCTGTTCTAGATCCACATCGGTGGTCATCGGCTTGCCTTTGGCATGCACCTGCAAAATCGCTTTACGTCCCTTAATATCGGGCGCATCCACGTTTATTTGCCGGTCAAATCGTCCTGGGCGCAGCAGTGCGGGATCGAGTACATCGGGACGGTTGGTGGCGGCAATCAAAATCACGTTGGTGTTTTCGTCAAAGCCATCCATTTCCACCAGCAACTGGTTCAGGGTCTGTTCGCGTTCATCATTGCCGCCGCCCATGCCAGTGCCGCGGTGACGTCCCACCGCATCAATCTCGTCAACGAACACAATGGCGGGAGCAGATTCTTTTGCTTGAGCAAATAGGTCGCGCACGCGCGAGGCGCCCACGCCCACGAACATTTCTACGAACTCCGAACCGGAAAGGCTGAAGAAGGGAACTTTAGCTTCCCCGGCTACCGCTTTAGCCAGCAGCGTTTTACCGGTTCCGGGGGGACCGCATAGCAGCACGCCCTTGGGGATCCGAGCTCCCAAGTTATGGAACTTCGAGGGGTTGCCTAGGAACTCTTGGATCTCTCGTAGTTCTTCTACTGCCTCGTCAGCTCCAGCAACATTGGCGAAAGTGATCTTGGGGGCACTGGCGTCAAACTTTTTGAATTTGGATTTACCAAATCCCAGCATTCCGCCGCCCTGCATCCGGGACATTGCCCACCAGATAAGACCAAAGAACAGCAGCAGCGGAATCATCATCTGCAAAAGCGCTGACCACCAAGAACCGGTGGGGAAAATCGAGTTATAGCCCTTCTTAAGATCCCCATCCTGGATAAGGTCGTTTATCTGCTCTGCCTGAGACTGCACGAAAGTAAAAGTGACTTCCTTAGCGCCACTCGGCGGAATCACCTGGGCGTCTTTCCCCAAGTTTTTGGGGGTGTACTTTTTCGTTAGCTCTAGCTTTACCTGCTGGGTACCGTCATTGACTATCGCTCGCTCGACGGTTTTCCCTTTGAGCAGCGCGATCCCCTCGGAGGTATCAACTATGGTGGGTGCCATTATCAGGGAAGTTGCCCAAAAGACGGCGATTACTAGAATCGCCGGGATTCCCCATTTGAGCCACAATTTTTGACTATCTTTTTTCTTATTCGCCATTTATCGGTTTCATACCCTATTAGCCGGTGCCGCGTGGCGGCATTATTTTATAAAGACAAGCCTAAACGGTTTGCCTCCTAATTGCTTATTCTGGTCGCCCTCACCCATATTTTATGCTTTCGGCGCAGCGTCCTCTCAACTGGGGAAGGAGGCTGCTATTGGTAAACGTGCGGAGCGAGCGTGCCTACGAACGGCAGATTCCGGTACTTTTCCGCATAATCCAGGCCGTATCCCACCACGAAATCATTGGGAATATCGAATCCCACATATTTCACGTCCACTGCAACTTTCGCTGCCTCCGGTTTACGCAGCAGCGCCGCAATTTCTACCGAGGCCGCACCCCGGGAACTCAGGTTGCGGGTGAGCCAATCCAAAGTAAGGCCGGAATCAATCACGTCCTCTACAATCAGCACATCCCGTCCACCTAGGTCAGTGTCCAGATCTTTCAGGATCCGCACTACCCCGGAGGATTTGGTGGAAGCCCCATAGGAGGACACCGCCATCCAATCGATTTCTAAGGGAGTGTGGATGAGGCGCGATAGATCCGCCATCACCATAGTGGCACCTTTTAGCACCCCTACCAGCAATATTTCTCGCCCACGATAGTCGTGGTCGATTTGATTAGCCATTTCCCCAAGCTTGTCCGCGATTTGCTGCTCGCTGATTAGTACCCGCTGGAGCGCATCGCCCATATCATTTGCATCCATTTTCCCAGTCTATCCTGTAGGTGGCATTCGAAAGTGAAGTTCGTAGCTTCCTGCCACTCGGGTGCAACTTACTTTTCCGGGCAGCTGGATAGGGCCGGTGCCTCTGCGGGCGGTCGCTAAGAAATCTATGGCATCTAGTTGCACTTTGCGCAGGTCTGACGCCCGGGCACCTGCGGTCAGCGCTGCCAGGCGCCATACCCGTTTGCGAATGGCAGCTGGCTGCGAAAGCAGCTGGCTGGTTTCCAGAGTCACGCCTGCAGGATCTTCCCGTCTAGCCTGTTCAAACCAGGAGCCAGCTAAGGTGTCGAGGGCATCTAAATCTGCTTGTAATAGGGCGGCAGTACGCGCCAAGGCAGGTCGCGGATCCATCCCTAGGGCTTTTTCGAGGGCGGGTAGTCCCTGGTGGCGCAAGGCAGCGCGGCGCAGCGGAGATCCGTCCGCTGCCTTAACCGGGCCATCGGGATAGTTCGAAGGGTCATCAATATAGGGCAGAGCCCATTCCTGGCAGGCCGCTACCGTATCTTGGCGGGGCAGTTCCAGAAGCGGCCGTAAATATCCCGCCTGCTTGCCGCTTTTAGTACCGTACATACCCGGTTCGCTACTTTTTTCGTCCCCTCCCCAGCTGCGCATCCCTGCAATCGCGCGGGTGCCGCTACCGCGAGTCAGTCCCAGCAGCACGGTTTCTGCCTGGTCATCGCGGGTATGCCCCAGCACGATAAACACTTCGGAGCCCAGCTTCCCGTAGCGGCTAGCTTCTGCTGCTAGCGCCCGGTAGCGTCCTTTGCGAGCGGCACCTTCTTTACCTCCGCCACTTTCCTGCCGGGAAAGCTCCAGTAGCGCTACCTGCCGGTAGCCTAACTCGGTGAGTGTTTTTTGCACCCGCCTAGCCTGAGCAGCGGATTCGGGGCGCCACCCATGATCCACAGTCGCGGCCACCAGCTGAAAAGTACGCGTAGGCGCCAGGCGGGCCAGTGCGGCGGCAAGGGCTAGGGAATCTGCCCCACCCGAACAGGCCACCAGTAAAGTGGCTCCGGGATGAAGTTTTTCTAGTTGTTTTAGCTGCGCCAGAACAGCTCTTTCTATTCGCCCTCCTGCGCCGACCACTTTTTCGGTCACAGACTCGCCAGTCCATCTACAAAATTATCGATGGCACCCAGGGCAACATTCCCTGATCCTTCTCTAAAGGAATCGACAATCACGCAAAAGCTGAGGGTTCTACCAGATTTGGTGGTCACCAGACCAGTCAAAGACCGGGCTGCCTGCAAAGATCCAGTTTTGGCGCGTACACTTCCGGCTGCTGTTTTTTCCAGGTAGCGATCATGTAAAGTTCCGTCTAAAGCCCCTACTGGCAGTGAGGAAATCAGCGGACGTAAATGCCGATCCTTGCCATGGACGGCTCCTTGAATTATCGAAGCCAGCAGTTCCGGTTTAATTTTGTTCTCGGTTGATAGCCCCGAACAGTCTTGGTTTTCAAAACCGGTTTCTTCTAGCTTTAAATCTCCTAAAACTTTTCGCGCTACTTTTATTTCCCCAGGGAAGTTCGCTCCTGTTCCGGCCTTCACTGCCGATGCCCGGCAAAGCACTTCTGCCAGCATATTGTTTGATTCTTTCAGGGTGTCATGCGTAACTTCATGGAGGTTAGCGCTTTTTACCTGGGCAACTTTAACGGCGCTTTTGGGGGTTGTTGCCCGCTCTACCTCACCAACCTCGATACCCTGTTCTTTTAGTCGTGCAGCAAACTCTTGGGCGGCTGCCAGCGCAGGATCATCAACATACCCGTAAGTAAGCTCGGGGCTGGATAGTCCATTGCGAATCGCCAGCGGAACCGGTTTTGTTTCGTATTGAGTGTTTGATTGTGCAACCCAGTTTGGAAGCATCGCTTGCTCACCAAAAATAGTTTCATCCAAAAAGAGCTGCACCGAAGTCAGTTTCTTAGCCTTTAGTTTCTTCGCGGTTTCGGCAGCTAAATCCCCCAGACCCGCATGACCGGTAATGGCAGCAGGATCGCCGGCACCCGCAGCTAGCAGCTGATCCCCGTTGCCTCTTAAATAAAGTTTTTTACCTGCCAGGTTCGCAGAGGTAGTGAAACGGTACTGCGGTCCCAGGGTGTGTAGCGCCGTAGCGGCAGCCACCACTTTACTGGAGGAAGCGGGGGTCATTAACTGGTCTCCGTTTACCTGGGCAATCGTCTTCCCGCTGGCAGTGTCGATTACCACTGCGCCCACTCTGGCACCGGTACTCGCTGGGGCTGGATCTGCGCTCTGCCCATTCGTGGAAGCCGAAGAAACCCCGCCTCCAGCTTGTTTTTCTAATTCTGCGAGCAGAGTCTGAACCTGAGTTGGGGTCACTTCCTTCGCGCTGGTGTTAATCCCAGCCGGGGCTGTAACTGTGGTTTCAGTTACCTCGAGTTGCACAGTTTCCGGAACATTCACGGAGCGGTTTTCTAAAGTAAGCACTCCAGGAACCAGATTATAGGCGTCCAGAACGCCGTACCCCACCCCACCCAACAGCAAGGCGAGCAAAAGAATCAGCGGTAAAAGTACAGATTTTCGCATTCTTCCCCTCGCTGACAGATTTTCCACGTATTCTTAAATATAAAGCAGACGCCATGACTTCGGCGCTATTGATTTCGCTCCGATTGTCGCACACTTCGCCTGCCAAGGCGGGAAGGGGAAACGGAAATGGAATTTGACGTCACTATCGAGATTCCGAAAGGCAACCGCAACAAGTACGAGGTTGACCATGGAACTGGTCGTATTCGATTAGATCGGATGCTGTTTACCTCCACCCGCTATCCGGATGACTACGGCTTCATTGATGGCACTTTGGGCGAGGACGGAGACCCCCTGGATGCTCTAGTGGTCTTAGAGGAGAGCACTTTCCCCGGCTGTGTCATCCGCTGCCGCCCATTGGGAATGTTCCGGATGCGCGATGAAAACGGTGGTGACGACAAGGTTCTGTGTGTTCCCGCCGGGGATCAGCGTGCCTCTTGGCGTACCGAGATTGAAGATATTTCTGAGTTTCATCGCCTAGAGATCCAGCACTTCTTCGAAGTTTATAAAGATTTAGAGCCTGGCAAATCGGTAGAGGGCGCCCACTGGGTAGGGCGCAAAGAAGCTGAAGCGGAGATTCTCCGCTCCCGGGAACGTATGAAGGAATGGGAAGCGGAGAATAATAAGAAGTATTTCGGTCTAGTCGCCGACTTCTTTGATGGGCAGATTACCGAGTAGATTTCTTTTCGCTAGACACGCGGAAAACACCAAAAATACCTTTTAGTGAGTCATCTCACATTTTGATGTTTTCCGCGTGTTTTCTCTTTGTGGGTCGTCATTTCTCCACGAAGAGACGGGTTTTATTACCGAAACCTCATTTTTCACATCTCTGTTACACGTGTTGTTAATGTGAAAGTTGTTGTTAGAGATGTAAAAGAGCGGTATTGTGGCATCTAGTCCGACTTATAACTCCCAAAGTCGCTCTAGGAGGAAAGCTATGAACCCCCACAATTTTGCGGGACGGAAAGCTGGAAGGCGCGTCCTGGTCATCTCGGCCAGTTTTGCGCTAGCAGCATCTGCTTCTATTTTTGCGCCTACGGCGTTCGCTTCGCCAGCTGATGACAAGGTAAACGCCGCTAAAGCTGCAGAGAATAATGCAGCAAACTCGGTAGCGGCCATTGAGGCACAACTTGCCCAGGTAAATACTGAAACCCAAAAGGCTCGTGACCTCGCAGAAAGCGCGGAAGCCAGCTACAATGACGCGATTTCAAACCTGGTAGTAGCCAAACAGGCGGCAGAAAAGACCGCTCAGGATTCTCAGGATGCGCAAGACAAAGTGGAGCAAGCGCGGAAAGCGCTAGCAGGGCTGGCACGTACGGTTTACACCACTCAAGGATCACTGTCATCTCTGACTCCTTACCTAAATGCCGATGGTCTGCAGACTGTGGAAATGAAGAAGGTGTCTGTTGAACTGTTTGGTTCAAAGGCGGATGCCCAGATGCGTACTTTCGACTCTATCTCCAAGGTGGCCGGAGTACTCCAGGAGCGCGCTAACACTGCCAAGGATGAAAAAGAGCAGGCCGCGCAAGAAGTAAAGGTGCAAAAAGATGCAGCTGACCAGCTGAAAGCGGAGTCGGAGAGCAAATTGGCTCAGCTCAGTGCACAACGCGAAGAACTGGTTAAGAAGCTGGCAGAGGCGCGGGGAGTAACTGAACAAGCAGAAAAAGAGCGCCAAGAACAAATAGCTGCGGAGAAGAAGGCTCGGGAAGAGGCTGCCGCACAGGCTGCTTTGAAGGCAGCTGAGGAAAAAGCTAAGCGAGAGGCTGCCGCACAAGCCGCTCGTAGCCGGGCTCAGTCTTCGCAGTCGGCATCGCGCCGGCAAGCTAGTCGAGCACAGACTCGGTCACAAGCTACCCGTGCACAGGCTCGCACTCAAAGCCAGTCGAGGTTCTCAGCTCCGCAAATGTCGGTTAATGCCACTGGCTCCCGAGCAGCGGTGATTGCATATGCCAAGCGGTTCCTAGGCGTTCCCTACGTATGGGGCGGCAGCACTCCTTCGGGCTTCGATTGCTCGGGATTAACTTCCTATGTCTATAGGAACGCGGTCGGAGTTAATCTGCCCCGCGTTTCCCAGGCACAAAGGAACGTCGGTACCCGGGTTTCTAGAGCTCAAGCTCAGCCGGGCGATATGGTGAACTATAGCCATCACGTGGGGATTTACCTAGGCAATGGCTATATGATCCACGCTCCTAAACCGGGCGACCGGGTAAAGATTGCTCGAGTCTACGGGAATCCGGTCTACGTCCGGGTGCTTTAAAGGACCGAGTACGCCTTTATAAATAACTGAAAAATACAATGCTAGGCGGCGGCGCGGATGGATTTTACCCGCGCCGCCGCCGCTTTTTATATTCCTCCATCAGTAAAAAGAACCCCAAAATTAACAAGACGATAACAATTTTGGAGTTCTCACTTCCATTTATGGCTCCTAACTGATAATGTGGAAACGTTCATCGGAAACGTTTCCGATGAAGTGCGGGAATCATACCCGCGCTTGCTAATCGAAGGTCCAAAGGGGGACGTTAATGTCAAGGAAAACTCGAATTCTGGCAACCTTGGTTGCCAGCGCTTTTGCGTTGACCGGCTTGGCCGCCTGCTCTTCAGGCTCCAGCGCTGGCGACGGCAAGGGCAAGGTTTATATGCTGAACTGGAAACCAGAGCAGGAAAAAGCCTTCAAGAAAATTGCTGCGGCCTACACCAAAGACAAGGGCGTAGAAGTTAAAATCCAGACCGTAGGTTCTGGAAACTACGAACAGCAGCTAAAGTCCGAGGTTGCAAAATCTGATGCTCCTACCCTGTTCAACGTGAACGGTCCGGTAGGCCTAAAGAGCTGGCAGAAATACACCGCCGACCTCACCGACACCAAGTTTGCCAAGGATCTAAATGATCCGAACTTGGCGCTCAAGGGCGAAGACGGCAAGATCTACGGAGTGCCTCTGGCAGTAGAAGGCTACGGCATTGTCTACAACGAAGAAATTATGGACAAGTACTTCGCCATGCCTGGCGCCAAAGCCACCAAGATGGACGAAATCAATAACTTCGCAAAACTGAAAGAAGTTGTTGAGGATATGCAGGCGCACAAGGCTGACCTGGGAATTGAAGGGGTGTTTGCCTCCACTTCGCTAGCTAAAGGTGAAGATTGGCGTTGGCAGACCCACCTGTCTAACATCCCCATGTACTACGAGTACCAAGCGGACAAAGTAACCGACAAGGCCAAGGCGCAGTTCAAGTTCAATAAAGAGTTCAAGAATATTTTCGACCTCTACTTGGATAACTCCACTGTTGACCGCAAGCTAACTCCTAACAAGAACGTAGCCGACTCCATGGCTGAGTTTGCGCAGGGTAAAGCAGCTATGGTGCAAAACGGTAACTGGGCTTGGAGCCAGGTTGCCGAAGAGAAAGGCAACGTAGTTAAGGAAGACAAGATTAAGATGCTGCCTATCTACACCGGTCACAAGGGTGAAGAAAAGCAGGGTCTGGCAGTAGGTACCGAAGCCTTCATGGCAGTTAACGCTAAGGCCTCCGAAGCTGATCAGAAGGCCACCATTGATTTCATCAACTGGCTCTTCAGCGATCCCCAGGGCAAGAAGTTCGTAGTGGAAGACCTGGGCTTTATCGCTCCTTTCAAGTCTTTCTCTGCTGATGAGATTCCGAATGACCCGCTGGCCAAGGAAATTGCAGCTTCCATGAATAACAAGGAGCTGACCACCGTGCCGTGGGTATTCACCACGTACCCGTCGCAGAAGTTTAAGGACGACTTTGGCCAGGATCTAGGACAGTACGCCATTGGCAACCTGGACTGGAACAAGGTAGTTAAGAACTTCCAGGACAACTGGGCCGCCGAGAAAAGATAACTGAGGAATAACCTCGGTTAGATAAAAGAGGCGAATGCCCTACAAGGGGCAAGGTGGCAGATGGGAACCGCCCGGTTCTTATCTGCCACCTCCCTTGCCAGCAATACATTCCCCGCCTTTAATGGCGCAAGTAAACGCAAATCAACTCGGTATCAGCTAGAATATCTTCAGTAAACCCAGTTTTTGCTAAAATCTTTTATCCACCGGTCAAAGGAAATGGATAGACAATGAAGTCGAATTTAAAATATTATTTTCCACTTTTTGTGCTGCCCACCTTGGCAGCCTTTCTGATCGCCTTTCTGATACCGTTCATCGTTGGTTTTTTCCTATCTTTTTGTGAATTCACCACTATCACCGATGCAACCTTTGTCGGAATTAACAACTACATAGAGGTTTTTGATTCTCGAGACACGTTTACCTCGGCGTTCCTCTTCACCGTACTTGTGGTTGTCGTCTCCATCGTTACCGTAAATCTCTTTGCGTTCGCGATCGCTTGGGTACTAACCCGCAAACTACGCGGTACTAACTTTTTCCGCACAGTTTTCTTCATGCCCAACCTAATTGGCGGCATCGTCTTGGGCTACACCTGGCAGATTATTATCAACGCTATTTTGCAGAACTATGGCGCAACCCTAGTTACTGACTGGAAGTACGGTTATGCAGGGTTGATTATCCTGATTAACTGGCAGCTAATCGGCTACATGATGATTATCTATATTGCCGGTCTGCAAAACGTTCCTCCAGAACTCACCGAGGCCGCAGAAATTGATGGAGCAGGCCGCTGGCAGGTGCTGCGCAACGTCACCATTCCGATGGTGATGCCCTCCATCACTATCTGCCTGTTCTTAACCTTGTCGAATACCTTCAAAATGTTCGACCAGAACCTGGCGTTAACTGCCGGCGCACCCTCAGGGAAAACCGAGATGGTTGCCCTAAACATCGTTAACTCCATGTTTAACCAGGTGGGTATGGAAGGCGTTGGACAAGCCAAAGCAGTTATCTTCGTAGTAGTCGTGGTAGCTATCGCCATGTTCCAGCTACGGACAACTCGTTCAAGGGAGATTGAAGCATGAGCACCGCTACTACCGCTGCCTCCGTGCAGCCTGTTGCTAAGCAAAAACCTGCTAAAGGTACCGAGGATTCCGGGGTCAACCCCATTGGCAAGGTTATTTTATACATAATCTTGATTCTCTTGACCTGCATATTCCTTGGGCCGATTCTGTTCGTATTTATGAACTCCTTCAAGTCGAAGTTCGAACTGTCGAACAATCCTTTTGGCTTACCTTGGGGAGATACTTTCGTAGGACTTGAGAACTACGTAACTGGTCTGCAGCTTTCGAATTTCTTTAGTTCGATTCTCTGGTCGTTCGTAATCACTATCGGATCGGTAGCGATTATCGTGATGCTATGCGCGATGACCGCCTACTACATCACCCGGGTAAAGAGTTGGTGGACCAGCGCCTTGTACTACATTTTTGTATTCTCGATGGTGATCCCCTTCCAGATGGTTATGTTCCCCACGGTGCAGGTATCCAGCATCCTGGGTCTAGGTAATCCCCTGGGAATGATGGTGCTCTACCTGGGCTTCGGTGCGGGACTCAGCGTCTTTATGTTCGCCGGATTCGTGAAATCGATTCCGATTGATATTGAGGAGGCGGCTACTATCGATGGCTGCAACCCGGTACAAACCTATTTCCGGGTGGTACTGCCGATGCTCAAACCGACCGCGATTACCGTGGCCATCCTCAACACCATGTGGGTATGGAACGACTTCCTGCTCCCCAACCTGGTCTTGGGGCCGGGCAGTGAATACCGCACCATCCCGATCGTGGTGCAGTTCCTGCTAGGTTCGAACGGTAACCGGGACATGGGTGCCCTCATGGCAATGCTGGTATTGGCGATTATCCCGATTGTTATCTTCTATATCTTCATGCAGAAGTACATCATTCAGGGTGTGGCCGCTGGCGCCGTTAAAGGCTAAAACCTTCACTCAGGGATTGGGGTGGAAGAAAAATGCTTCCACCCCAATCCCTGCTATCGTTAATAACATTAAAATATCCGTTTGAATCAAGGATTTATTTCCATGTCGCATCCGTCGCCCGCCGTGACTATCCGAGACGTCGCTGCCGCAGCCCAGGTCGGTATCACCACTGTATCGCGCGCACTAAATAATCAGAGCGAGATTTCCCCTGCGACCCGGGAACGGATCCTTAAAATTGCCAAGGAACTGCACTACCAGCCCAATCGCCATGCTCAAACCCTACGAGCTCAACACTTAAACAACATTGCCGTGGTAATGAAGGGGCCGTCGAACCCTTTTTTCTTGTCCCTTATCGACCCGATTGAGCAGGCCATCCGCGCGCACGGTTACCAAATGTCACTGTTACGGATTTCCCACCGTGAGGACGAGGTAAATATCGGACGCGGCGCTTATCAAGACTCGGGAGCCGCCGGGGTGCTTTTCTTGGGAGGGGAAGCACGCGAATCCACTACCATTTTTAATGACTTCCCGCTTCCCTTCGTGCTGTGCACCATCCCCCCTGCTCCCGGCTGGGACAGTTCTATTGCTGCTGTAAGCGTCGATGACGCCCACGGAATTTCTCAAATCGTTTCGCATCTCACCGACCTAGGACACCGCCAGATTGCTTTCCTTGGTCCCGACCAGGCAGAGCGCTCGGTGGGAGCTATTCGAGAAAAAGCGTTTATCTCCGCCCTAAAAGCCCACGGGATTAGCTCTGACGAGCGTTTGATCGTGCGGGGTAACGAAGGCGATGATCCCTACTCATTCGGTTACGGATATGAGCTGGCACGCAGGCTACTGGCGCGCCAGATACCTTTTACTGCCGTAGCCGCCATTAGTGATGTGATTGCTTTAGGCGCCCAAAAGGCACTGATAGATGCCGGGCTGGAAATTCCCCGCCAAGTTTCAGTAACCGGCTTCGACGGGATCCAGTTCGCGCGCTACACGAGTCCCGCACTAACTACTGTTGAACAGCCCATCCATCAGTTAGCTGATATTTCCTGTCGCCTGTTATTCGCCAAGCTAAAAAAACAACCTCTAGAAAATCCGCAGATACTGCTGCAAGGTAAACTATTAGTTGGCGAATCCACCGGCCAAGCCCCTCGCCTTTAACCACCACTAGCAGTTAGCGATACTTTATAGCTATTATGAACCGATTTTTTTCTCACTACGGATCATTTGCCTCCGTACTGACTCTAATCGCAGATGTGGCGATGCTCAGCGCCTTTATTACCATCGCCAGCATCCCGGTGGTAACGATTGGCCCCGCTTTAAGCGCTGGCTTTTACGTACTTTTCCAGATCGTAAGGGAAGAGGGCGCCCGCCCCGGTTTTACTTTCTGGCGGCGCTTCGGCACTGACTTCCGAGCTGCTCTTGGCGGCGGCATTATATTGGTTGCCTTGCTTTTATTGGGCGCCTACCAGCTGCAACTAGTCAAGTACCTGCCAGCCTCCCCCACTTTGCATCTGGTAATGCGCGCGGGAGTATTGATCGGCATGGCGGTGATAGCTGCCGTGGGTATTTGGTTTTTTGCCTATACCTCGCAGTTCTCAGCCTCATTCGCCCAAACTTTACGCAATGCCGCGCTGCTTGCTATCGGACACTTACCGCGCACCCTCAGCGCGCTGCTTTTCACAATCCTGCCCCTAGTTGCCCTCTACCTGCGTCCCAGTCTTTTCTGGAGTGCCATAATCTTAATGCCTCTGTTCGGCTTCGGATTCGTCCTCTACCTGCAAGCGCTAGTTCTAAATGCTCCCCTATCCGCCCTAAAAAATCCCGACCCCACTGCCTGACTTACTCAAAGCAAGAGTTCTCCAAGTCTTAATCGGTGCTGCTACGCACGGGTGTATGCGGTTACATGCGGGGAAAAGTTTTTCCTCCCGCCCAAGAATTCGGAAAACGTAGCGGCGTTTTCCGAATTCTTATGCCCACCGCACCCACTCGGATAAAACTTTTCCCCGCATCTCAAAATCGCAACCCTTGCGCGCAACCCCAGTGAGCGCGGAGGCTATATTTGTCCGATCCGGCTAGGCGGGCGTAAAACTCGAAAAAGGCCCTGGCTTTTTTCGAGTTTTTGGGCGAGAGGATGAATATGGCCTCCGCGCGTTACCTAGAGAGCCAGCGGTAGCCCGGAACCGGGAAACACACCGACAAGAGGCATTCAAGGGTGGGAGGGGAATTACTTGGGGGCTCAGGCATCTTGCCTGAGCCCCCAAGTCCCTAACAACTCTCGGTAGGGATCCGAGTTAGGGGAAAATACCTGGCATCCTCCCCTGAGCGCAGGACACCTCCCAAAAACGTCCCGCAAGAGCGTCAACTTGCAAACGCTCGCACCAATTGTAGCATTTTCCTGCATAAATACTGAATAATTTAATAAAATTCCACTGCTAATTTGTGGATTTTACTTTTTGCTGCGCCTGACGCTGCTTCAAGGCTTTGCGGGTAAGCACTTCCCCATTGCCGGTAACGGGATCGCCAAACCAGGCTTTGTAGAACTTATAGAAATTTAGATTCCCCGCCTGCGCACACTCATGGCTCAGCCCCGCGAGCGCGTCCTCAGAGGCCAAATAGGGGGTGTAGTTGTAGAGGGCGGCCGTCGGCCAGTTTTGGGCGGTGATTTCTCCACTGTTACAGCGTGAATCCGGGCCGAACCCTAAAGTTACCGGTTTTCCTGCCTGCACTAGGTATTCTTGCGGATCCGCCTGGTAGCGGCGCAACTGGCGCGCCCCGTAGTAAACCTGGGTACCAAACCCGAAAAATTGCCGGTCGCAAAGCTTGTGATCCGGGCAGGCATACCCCATCGCGATTTGATAGCGGGTGGGGGTTAGACGCGCGGAGGAGACGGTAATCAGCCCCTGTTCCTTTTGCAGAGTCACCAAAATAACTTTCGGGTTGATCTGGCAACTGCGAGAAACCTGGGCAATGATTTCTCCCGCATTAAGTTCCTCGCCGCCCTGCACTGCCTGCGGGCAGTAGCGATCGGCATCGTGAGGGGCTAACCGTCCTCGAAAATCTTTGAGACAAGGCACCGCTACCTGCTGTTTGTCGCTGCCGCTAGTCGCCTTAGAAATGCCGGTATTCTCTGGCATCTCTTTTGCTTTTCCGGGGCGGCACCCATATCCCCAATCGGTAATAAAGTCCTGAATTTGCCGGGCAGACAGAGAATCCCAGCGAGTAAACTCCGTCTCGCTGATTAAATTGGCGGCATCGAAACCCTCCGCGCTGACCGGCGGCATAGTGGGTTCGGGAGTAAAAACATCAGATTTTTCTTGCTTAACAAACCCATAGATCAGGTTCGCCACCAGGGCGATTACTGCCAGCAATATAGCCAATATCACCAGTGCCGCTAGTCGGCGCAAACGATATTTTCGGGCAGTGTTAATCACTTTCCCATTATCGCTATATCGGTGCTCTCAGGGCAAAGAGAGTTACCCGGTTCGCCCCCAAGGTTCCCGCTCCCCCTCCCCTAACCGCGTTAGATGCAAGGGTTGGCGGGTTTCGCTAGACTATAAGGGCGTCGGGCCGTTTAGCCCCGGGCTCCAAAAATTGCCGCTACGAGCGGCCTCAGCGCCGACTGGCGCTTCTCGGTCCGGCGTTTTTATCCCCTCTCTACCACTCTTGATCCCCGCTGATGCTACGACTGCCATTTTTAGGGAGCGCTTTCTGCTACAACCCCAAGCGCCCTAGCTACGAAAAAGTAGTACCCGTACACTCAGTTTTAGGGCGATAGTCCGTCCTCGGAAATGCCACATAAGCTCTAGGAGCAATCCCGCCGGTAACTGGGATTTTACAGCACAGACGCCCTCACCCGGCTGCGGTACCAAAGTCCTATGTCCCTTGGAGGCAAAGCGCGCTATTTTCGCAGATAAGCGCGGACTTTTTCTCCACCAAAATAAATCAGTAAGGAATTTTAGATTACGAACAAAAGTTGGATAACCTTGGAACGGATAGTTCTTCGCCAAGGAGGCACCGATGCTGTTCAAAAAGAAACGGAAAACAGAAGATTTCTTCGACCTGTTCACTAAGGCGGCAAAAAACGTAGATGCCGCCTCCGAACTATTGCTAAAAATTACTCAGGTTGACTCTTTCGAGGAACGCAAGGAGCTGCGTGCCCAGCTCCACGATTTAGAGCATGACTCGGACGTAATTACTCACCGCACCATGAGTATGCTGAACGCCACCTTTGTTACCCCCATGGATCGGGAGGATATCTCCCTGCTAACCGGCGCGTTAGATGATTGCATGGACGGGATTGACGAAGCGGGGGATTTAATCGTCCTCTACGAAATTCAAGATATTCCCCGACGGCTGGAAAAACAGGCAAAAATCTTGCGGGAGTGCGCCAAGGAAACCGCGACCGCCATCCCGAAACTGCGGGGCGGGCGCGACCTCAAAGACTTTACGGTGCATATCAACAGCCTGGAGAACAAGGGCGACAAGCAGTACCGGAAGATGCTGGCAGAGGTTTTCACCTCGGAAACTGATCCGATTTACGTCATCAAAATTAAAGACGTGATCGAGTCTTTAGAAACCGCCTGCGACTCCTTTGAAACCTTAGCTAACGCGGTCGAGGCCATCTACATCAAGGAGTCATAACCCGTGGACACCACCCTGGCCCTGGTGATCGCGGTAGTCACCATTGCGTTGATCTTCGACTTTACCAACGGCTTTCACGATGCCGCCAACGCCATCGCCACCTGTGTTTCTACCCGCTCCATGCGCCCAAAATCCGCCCTGTTAATGGCAGCAGTCATGAACGTGATTGGGGCGATGCTGGGTACTGGGGTGGCGCAAACGATCGGTAATGGGATTATTGATATTTCCCATTTCACCGACTCCGTCTCGATGGCAGAACGCCAGCACGGGTTAGTGATAATTCTGGCTGCCCTGGTGGGGGCGATTATCTGGAACATCATTACCTGGTACTTTGGCCTGCCCTCATCTTCCTCCCACGCCCTGATCGGCGGTATGGCGGGAGTAGGCTTGGCTGCTACCATCACGGTGCAATGGATGGGAATCGTCAGTCACGTGCTGATTCCCATGGTGGTGTCCCCGTTACTAGGCTTTTTCACCGCCTATTTCGTAATGCGCTTCTTACTTTCTGCTCTGCAAAGAGCGTCCTATCATCGCACGATGAATAACTTCCGCTTCCTGCAGCGTTTCTCGGCGGCAGCGATGGCGCTGGGGCACGGCCTGCAGGATGCCCAAAAGACCATGGGGATTATTACTATGGCGCTGCTGGCTGCCGGCTATCACGCCACTGACGCTGATGGTTCTATGCAGATTCCCTTATGGGTAAAACTGGCTGCTGCCGGCGCGATTTCCGTAGGCACCTATTTCGGCGGCGGACGGATTATGCACACTCTGGGCTCGAAAGTTATTGACGTGACCCCAGCTCACGGCTTTGTAGCCGAAGCTACTTCCGCCTCGATTCTCTATATCACTGCGTTCCTTTGGCACGCTCCAATTTCTACTACTCAGTCGGTTTCCTCCGCGATTATGGGGGTAGGTGCTACCAAGCGCCTTTCCGCAGTGCGTTGGGGAGTTGCCGGAAATATCGCGATTGCCTGGATTTTAACCTTGCCGGGTGCGGGTCTGATTGGAGCGCTCAGTTATTTCTTGGTTCACGCGATCTTCCCCTATTAGAGGTTAGCGTGGAAGCAATGACTGCGGTTTCTTTCCCCCGTCTGAGGGCGCGCCTCGCCTTTTCCTGCGTCCTAGCTACCCTTACCCTAGGCGCGTTAAGTGGCTGTTCCTCGCAACCGATTGCGACCTCCGCTCTGGAAGTTGGCGACTGTTTTAATATGCCTGATGAAGTGTTAACTGGCACGCAGCCCGCCGGGCAAGTTGAACGGGTCGATTGTTCGCGAGCGCATAACTCTCAGGTAGTAGGGATAAAAAAGTTAACGGGAGCAACCTTCCCGGGGCAAAAGCAACTCTATGATTTAGCGCTTAAACAGTGTGCGCGTGACTTCAAAAACTTTGTGGGAATCAGTTACCGCGATTCGAAGTGGGATTTGTACCCCCTCTCCCCTACCGAAACCAGCTGGAAAGATAAGGCTGAACGCAAACTTACCTGCGTGGCTTTGACTATTCCCGAGCAAAATACTTCCCTGGAAGATTTAGAAAAATAACAGTCTAATTCTTGCTGCTAGCCTTCGGCTCTAGCAAATAGTTCATGACTAAGTAGTGGTTCCTACCCCGCTTTCATCTACCAAGTAGTGGAGCAAACATCCCGGATTTACGGGTTAATACCCAAATAGGCATTAGCCCGGATTTATGTCCTAGTAAGGTTTTCCTTTCAATGAGTAGTGCCATTACTTAGGTAAACGTAAATTTTACCATTAATGCCTACGGATGTTTGAGAGGATTGCGTCATGAGAATTGCCTTTGCTGGCAACCCCAATAGCGGTAAGACCACTATGTTTAATGCTCTTACCGGAAAGAAAGTCAAGGTAGGCAACTGGGGTGGAGTTACCATTGGACAAGCTGATGCTAAGCTAAAAAAATGAGCTTACTGACGGTCGGGAAGCCATTGCCGTGGACCTGCCGGGAGCCTACTCCATGTCTCCTTTCACTCCCGAGGAAACTATCACCAGTAAATACGTTCATGACGCCAACCCGGACGCTATCGTTAATATCGTTGACGCCACCAATCTGCGCCGCTCCCTATTCTTTACCACCCAGCTGCTAGAGCTAGGGGTTCCGGTGGTAGTCGCCCTTAATAAGAGCGATATCAACGAAAAGGAAGACACCCAGATTGATGTCCAAAAACTTCAGGGCGAATTGGGTTGTCCGGTGGTACCCACCGTTTCCACTGCGAAGGAAAACAACGGCTTAGATCAGGTCTTGCAAGAAGTTTTCACGCAGGAAGGGAAAGGTCAAAAAGCCCCCTATCTACAGGCAGATATCGATCTCACCGATAAACAGGCAGTCGATAAGGAAGATCGGCGTCGCTACGAGTTTGTGGACTCGATAGTTGACACGGTAGAAAAACGGGCGGTAAAAGTTGCTGCTCACACTCGCCAAGACACCCTGGATGCGGTACTAACCAATAAATTCGCAGGCATAGCCATTTTGCGGCTTTATGAGCTGCCGGACTATCCGTGATGAACGCGAACGGCGCGCCACCGCCATGCTGGCTTCTTTTATTCCTTGCGGGGCAAAAATCCCGGTGATTGCCCTCTTCTGTGGAGCGTTCTTCGCCGGATCTGCCTGGGTGAGTTGGGTTAGCTACTTCCTGGGACTGTGCCTGATCTTCCTGGGGGCGCTGCTAGTGAAGATGGTAACCGGACACAAGTTTCGGAAAACTTTTTTCATCATGGAGCTACCCCGCTACCGGGTGCCTTCCCTGTGGCACGCCACCTTGTCGATGTTAGAGCGCGCCAAAGCCTACATTATTAAAGCCGCCACCATCATCTTGGTATGCAACCTGGTAGTACAGCTGATGCAGACTTTTAATTGGAGTTTCCAAGAAGTGCCAGACGGCGCGGAAAACACCTCTATCTTGGCCTCGATTGCTACCCCCTTCTCGATTTTGCTAATCCCGCTAGGCTTTGGCACCTGGCAGCTGGCAGCTGCCGCGGTCACTAGCTTGCGAGACAAAGCCAACTTACGACACAAAGGAAAGAATGAATCTTCTGGAAGCCACCGAGGGTCAAACCTATATCGTGCAAGATATAGACACTGACGACCCAGAGATGGACAGTTTCCTGTTTCGTCTGGGGTGCTACAGCGGTCAGGAAATCACGGTCATTTCCCGCAAACGCAAAATGTGCATCGTAGTGATTATAGACAGCCGCTACAGCATCGATAATCAGATTGCCACAGCCATTATGATCTAGGGCGCCGGCGGAGTGCCTTTTAGCGATTATTCTTACCCTGCGTCCAGGGGCTGGCTCGGTAAAAGCACTCCGGGGACCCTGATTTCCTCGCTTAGGCGAGGATAGGAAGTTGTAAGAAGAGGCAAATAGGTATGTTTCCGACTAAGCAAGATACTGGCGGATTGCGTGTCCCTGTCGTATCTTTTACCGGCCGCGCCCCTTATATAAGCAAATATTTGAATTTACCCGGAAAGCAAAAAAGGATCCCGCCGGTGGATTTTTTCCACCGGCGGGATCCCCTTAGATTTTCAGCTATTTACACCACGCCCAGAGGCGGGTGCGGCAATCCTTAGCGAGGATCGCCAGTCGCTAGATCCTTAGTCAGCGAGCTATCCAAAGGAATGGACGGCCCCATAGAGGTAGAAATCGCGATCTTCTTGATGTACAGACCTTTTAGGGCTGCCGGACGCAAACGCAGAATTTCATCCAGAACTGCCTGGTAGTTCTCCGCCAGCTTCTCGGCATCAAAGGAGCTCTTACCGAGCACCACGTGCAGATTAGCGTGCTTATCGACCCGGAAGTCAATACGGCCGCCCTTGATCTCTTTAACCGCTTTGGCTACGTCCATAGTGACGGTACCGGTACGCGGGTTAGGCATAAGACCACGCGGCCCCAGAACGCGACCTAGGCGTCCTACTTTACCCATCATGTCCGGGGTAGCTACCGCTACATCAAAGTCCAGGTATCCACCCTGAACTTTTTCGATCAGCTCATCGCCGCCGGCCTCGTCGGCTCCCGCGTCTAAAGCTTCCTTGTCCTTGGGGCTATTGGCAAAAACCAGGACCCTAACGGTCTTACCAGTGCCATTCGGCAAAGAAACGGTGCCGCGAATCATCTGATCCGATTTCCGCGGATCTACCGTGAGACGGAAAACCGCATCCACGGTGGAATCGAACTTGGTGGAAGCAATTTCCTTGGCCAAGCGGAAGGCCTCTAACGGTTGATAGAGACGATCCTTATGAACTTTTTCAGCAGCCTGTTTAAAGGCCTTAGAGTGCTTTTTCATCTGCTTTTCTCCTTGCAGGTTGTGGTGAGGGCGCACGTTCCCCTCCACGGTTTATAGTCTTATTTTGAGTGGCCGCAGGGTTAACCCTCGACGACAACTCCCATAGAACGAGCCGTTCCCGCGATAATCTTTGCTGCCGCATCGATATCGTTCGCGTTCAGATCGTCCTTCTTCTGCTCGGCAATCTCTTTAACCTGATCCATGGTCAGCTTCGCCACCTTATTGGTGTTCGGCGTACCAGAGCCCTTGGCAATCCCAGCAGCTTTCTTAATCAACTGGGCAGCCGGCGGGGACTTGAGAACAAAGTCAAAGGAGTGATCCTCGTAGACACTGATTTCTACCGGAATCACATTTCCGCGCTGATCCTGCGTAGCCGCATTGTAGGCCTTGCAGAACTCCATAATATTTACCTGGTGCTGCGAAAGCGCGGGCCCCACCGGGGGCGCCGGGTTTGCAGCACCGGCCTCGATCTGTAATTTGATCAGGCCGATTACCTTTTTCTTCTTTGCAGGCATATAGGGTCCTTCTCAATATAATTTCTTGATTTTACTTTCCCGGCGGTTGCCGGAAACTCTTGGTGGTCTGGTAATTTTTCCGCAGAAAAACTCCCAGCACAATCGTCCATTCTAAGGGCGCACCCGCCCTTACAACCAATTAGGACTGCTCACTGTGAGCAATTAAATCTTTGCTACCTGGTTAAATCCGAGCTCTACCGGAGTCTCCCGATCAAAAATAACCACCAGTACCTTAAGTTTCTGCTGTTCAGGCATAATCTCAGAGATAGTAGCCGGCATCGTAGCGAAGGGGCCATCGGTGACGGTAACGTTCTCGCCGACCTCGAAATCCACCTCAATAACCGGCTGTTCCACGGCCTTAGCCTTGCTGGAACGTTCGTCTTGCAGCTCGGCAGCCTTAATCGAGGCCGGAGTAGGTGCCAACATGGAAACCACTTCGTCTTCGGTTAGCGGCATCGGGTGTTGCGAATCTCCCACGAATCCGGTGACCGCCGGAGTGTCCTTAACTACCCGCCAGGCATCGGGGGCATCCTCGACTGCCTCCATGCGTACCAGGGCGTAACCGGGAATCCGTACCCGATCGACCACTTTGCGCTCGGTGGATTTTACCTGGACGACTTTTTCCATCGGCACTTCAATCTGGTAGATCTGGTCTTCCATATTGAAGGTGACAATCCGCTGTTCCAGATTGGCTTTTACTCGCCGCTCATAGCCGGAATAGGTGTGCAGAACGTACCAATACCCGGGGAGAAACTCTAGTTCCTCGCGCAGCTTGTCTTGTTCGGCCTTAGAAAGCTCTTCCGCGGTGGCCGAGGGCGCAAGCTCTTGGTCTTGCGCGGTGTCGGTAATCTCAAGTTCAGGGGCGTCTTCTTGCACCGCGGAGGCTTCCGGGGCGACAGCCTCCTGTTCTGCTGCTGTTTCTGAGGGCGCAACTGCGTCTACGCTACCCTGCACGTCCTCTTGGGACTGCGGGTTCGCGCCAGTGGAGGCGCCTTCCTCCGAGGAGAATACGGGATCGTTGCTCACGGTATTTTCTTCCTGCTCCTTATTGCCTGCTTGCAAATGTTATTCCTTAAGTTAACCGCCGAATACTTTGCTGACTACCCAGGCGGTAATTACGTCGACAACCCCCGAAAAGGCCATCATTGCCAGCACAAATACGATCACGACCACAAAGAACGTAGTGAGCTCATCGCGGGTAGGCCAAACAACCTTCTTTAATTCCGCGATAACCTGCCGCACGAACTGCACGATGCGACCCCAAAAACCACTTTTCGCCGTTTTGGCGTCTGCCTCTGCGGAGGCTGCGCCTTCGTTAGGTGCCAAGATCGTTTCCTCACTTGCTGTCTTGGGACTCCCGTCGAAGTCCCTATTTCGTCCTGTACCGGGCCCGGCACAGGTTTCAGATTTGCAGGGCAGGCGGGATTCGAACCCACAACCTACGGTTTTGGAGACCGTTGCGCTACCAATTGCGCCACTGCCCTTCCAGCCTAATGGCTGACCTTATACGGTGCTAGATAAGTTTATGAGGTTTTGCGGATGGCGTCCAACCAAAATAGGTGCTTAGTGGGGAAAAACGCATCCTTTTACCTATTTTGCACAGTGAAACGGCAGTCTACAAAGTAGAACTAGCTATAAATAACTATTGCATTTTGGTCTCGCTGGTGATTCAACAGACAAGCGTGGCAAAATAGGGGTATGAATAAACCGCAAGAACACAGAATTTCGAATCGTCTAGCCCAAATTTCTCCTTCCGCGACTTTGGCTGTGGATGCCGCCGCGAAAGAACTTAAAGCTCAAGGGCGTCCGGTCATCGGATTCGGCGCGGGGGAACCCGATTTTGCTACCCCTGACTATATTGTGAAGGCTGCGCAAGAAGCCTGCGCCGACCCGGCAATGCACCACTACAGCCTGGGAAAGGGACTACCCCAGCTGCGCGAGGCGATCGCCAAAAAGACCTTGCGCGATTCCGGCTACGAAGTTGATCCCAACACCGAAATTATTGTTACCAACGGTGGTAAACAGGCTGTTTTTGAGGCGTTTTCCGCGGTAGTAGAGGTGGGCGACGAAGTCCTCATGCCCACCCCCTACTGGACTACCTACCCGGAGGTTATCAAGATTGCGGGCGGCGTCCCAGTTCCGGTAATGGCCGGAGCGGATCAGCACTATAAAGTCACAGTTGAACAGTTGGATGCCGCCAAGACTGACAAGACCAAGGCACTGCTGGTGGTCAGCCCGTCCAATCCCACGGGTGCGGTTTACGACGCGGATGAGCTAAAAGCTATTGGACAGTGGGCTCTCGAAAATCAGATCTGGGTGATTACCGACGAAATCTATGAACACCTGATTTATGACGGTATACACGCTGAACATATTTTGAAACTGGTACCGGAACTAGCTGAACGCACCCTGGTGTTGAATGGGGTGGCTAAGACCTACGCTATGACCGGTTGGCGCGTGGGCTGGATGATTGCTCCCAAGGATGTAATCAAGGCCTGCGCTGCTTTCCAGTCCCACACCACCGGAAACGTATCAAATGTTGCGCAACGGGCTGCCCTAGCGGCAGTCAGCGGCCCCTTGGACAAAGTTGTGGAAATGCGCGAAGTGTTTGATCGTCGTCGCCAACGGATGGTGGAGCTACTCCGTCAGGTTCCTGACCTGGAAGTTCCTATGCCCCACGGCGCTTTTTACTGTTACCCCAGCGTAGAGCGGATTTTAGGGCGCGAACTCGCGGGTGAAACCCCGCAAACTTCGGCAGAGTTGGCTGATTTGATGCTACGGAAGGTTGAGGTAGCGGTAGTTCCCGGCGAGGCATTCGGTCCTTCCGGTTTCTTCCGTCTTTCTTACGCGCTCAGTGATCACGACCTGGAAGAAGGCGTGGGTCGGATAGTCGATTTTCTTAATCAAGTAAAATAGGTTGTCCTTAGTATCCTTTCTATAACCTATAATCATTAGAAAGGACGTGAGCGCGTCCTTAAAGATTCTGGGATTAGCAAGGAGGGTCTCGGCATGCGCAAGTTTGCAATGGTAGCAATCGTCGTTATCGCCCTGGCTCTGGCTATTCTAATCGGGATGCGCGCCCTGCTACTAAATGGAGTTCACGAGTTAGGTCCAGCGGTTAGTTTCCAGCCGCAAGCACCGGCCATCACTCAACAAGCGCCACCGGTAGAATCGGTTTCTCCCACTCCCGAGGGAGTGGAGCAGCCATGACCGAAAAACTTAGCTACCCCGGCGCTAGCTTTCCCGGCGGGTCTGCTTCCTCATCGGTAACACCGCCGGCTCCCGCCGCTCGTCCTCGGGCAGCTCTCTCCCCGATCCCGGCTGCTGCTCCCGTCCCCGAAGTGCAGATACCTGGGGAGATGACCTTGCCGCAAATCCTGGAAGGTACTGGCGGAACTGCACCAACGTCTGCACCGCAAAGCTTGCAGCCAAAGGCAGGCGCTCCGCAAGCACCCGCAGAGCGCGCGGCCTATCAAGCTCGTCCGCGGCGGGTAATAGAAAAAACAGTTACTACCCAAGATAAAGCCCATAAGCTGCGGATTTCTAACTTGCGTAACCGAATGCTGGTGCACACGGTACTCATTTCAGCGTTGGCACTGACCGTAGTGGGATTTATTTTGCTAATTAGCGGGATGTTTCAGATTTCCTATGCGGAGCGGGCGCAAACCGAAGCCATCACTGCTGATTTGCGGAACTTTACTGAGGTTGAGAACGGTAAATCCAGCGGAGGTCTAGTTTCAGCCAAAGATGCTTTGGTTAAGTTCATAAACGCTGCGGACGCCCCCTATAACGGCAGTTTACTGGGCTTTTCAGGAGGGGAGCTCACCGCACATAAAGACGCGCGAGATTCTGCCGCTCATCAAGATACACAGCTGTTGGCGCAGATAACCAGCTACGCAGATTTGAGTTCGGCGAAAATGTTTATGGTGCGCACCGACCAGGCCACCTATGCGGTAGGAATCGTACCGATTAGCGCCGCGGGTACTGATGACGCCCTGCTGGCGGTGGTTTCTAACTATTCCGCCGATATTGCCCCTACCCAGACACAGCTACTACTGTTCGCGGGAATTTCTTTCTTAGTATTAGCGCTGGTAGGACTGGTCAATGTTCGCACCTCGCAGTCATTGTTGGCGCCGATTGCCCGGCTGCGGGAAATGATGACTTCGATTACCAGCGAACAAGATCTTACTAAGCGCCTACCAGTAGAAGGCAATGATGACCTGGCAGATGTTACCCGTCAGATGAACTCGATGATTGCGCGTCTGCAATCCAGTTTTGATGAACAGCGCGACCTGCTAAACGATGTGGGTCATGAGCTACGCACCCCGATAACGGTGGTTCGCGGACACCTAGAGCTTTTGGATCCCAATGATCCCCAAGACACTTACCGGACTCGGGAGCTGGCGTTAGAGGAACTTTCCCGGATGCATCGGCTAACCGAAGACTTGATTACGGTTGCCAAGAGCGACCGCCCTGACTTCATCCGGCCCGAACGGGTAGATATCGGGGATTTACTCATGGATGCGTTTGAAAACGCTACCCAACTGGGTGATTTCAACTGGCGAATCGATAACCTCACTATCGTAAAGACCACCGCGGATCATCAGCGCCTGCAACAGGCGCTGCTCGCCCTCGCCCAAAATGCTTCAAAGTTCGCTACTCCCGGAACGGTTATTGCCCTGGGTGCGGGAATCGATTATCAGCAACCCCTCTTAGATTCGCACGGTAATCAGGTAGCGGCTGAAACTGTTACCGCTCCCAGCCTGCAGACGCAGCCGCAAGTTCCTCTGGTGTCAGGTACCCATCGCCTCAATCTGTGGGTGCGTGACCAGGGAATCGGGATCGACCCGAAGGATCAGGAACAAGTTTTCGGCCGCTTCATGCGGGTTGACCACTCCTATGCCGGGTCTGGCCTGGGATTATCAATCGTGAACGCCATTGCACAGGCGCATGGCGGAATCTTACAAGTCCGCTCCGCTCTTTCAGTGGGATCGGTCTTTAATATCAGCCTGCCGATTTCAGATGATGACTGCAAAGATGAAATACAAGGAGAATAAAAAATGACAAGCATCTTGGTGGTAGAGGACGAACCCGGTATCTCCTCTTTCGTCGCTAAAGGATTAACTTCCGCCGGATATAACGTAACCGTAGTCGACAAGGGTACGGACGCGATCTCCGGGGCTCTTGGGGGCGATTACTCGCTGATTGTCCTCGATATTGGCCTGCCCGACATGGATGGCTTCGAAGTGCTAGAACAGATTCGTGGTCAAGGAGCCACCCTGCCGATTATTGTGCTGACTGCACGTTCTTCGGTGGAGGACACCGTGAGCGGTCTGGAGCAGGGAGCCGATGACTATATGTCTAAGCCTTTCCGCTTTGAGGAACTGCTAGCGCGGATCCGGCTACGGCTAAAGAACGCCAGTAATGAAGATCCCTCCAATATGGTGCAGATTAATGTAGGTGGCCTACACCTGGATTTGCGTACTCGCTGCGCCACCATTAATGGAGAGCCGGTAGAACTATCAGCCCGCGAGTTCACTATGCTACAAGCCTTTATGGAGCATCCCGATCAGGTACTTTCCCGTTCCCAGCTGCTGGATATGGTGTGGGGATACGACTTTGATCCGGGTTCGAATGTGGTGGATGTATATGTGCGTTATCTGCGCCGCAAGATTGGTTCGGAACGAATCGTGACCGTACGCGGCATGGGATACCGCCTGGTGGTGATGTAGCAGTTCTTTTGGTTCTTTAACCACATCTTTCTGCGTCATCTACATAGATAAGAATATCCCGGGAGGCTGGATAGTAAGTCCACCCTCCCGGGATGTTTATTGCTATATCAGTTATGTTTTGTGAACGTGATTAGGCGTTCTCTACATCGGCGTCTACCCACTCGAAGGTGCGCGTAACCGCTTTCTTCCATAGACGGTAGTTGCGGTCATATTCTTCGCGATCCTCACCCGGCTGCCAGCGTTTGCCTTCTGCCCAGTTATCGATCACGTCCTGTTCGCCGTCCCAGAATCCCACGGCGATACCGGCAGCATAGGCCGCACCCAACGCGGTGGTTTCCAGCACCTGCGGCCGTACCAGCGGCACGCCCAGCTGATCGGCTTGGAACTGCATAACCATTTCATCCTTGGTCATGCCACCATCAACGCGCAGCTCTTTGAGCTCCACGCCCGAGTCCGCCACCATGGCATCGAAGACCTCGCGGGTTTGATAGGGGGTAGCTTCCTGCACCGCGCGCGCAATGTGTCCCTTGTTGTTATAGCGAGTCAGACCGACAATCGCACCCCGGGCATCGTCCTTCCAATAGGGCGCGAATAAACCGGAGAACGCGGGCACAAAGTACACGCCGCCATTATCGTCAACGGTGCTAGCCAGCTTCTCGATCTCATCCGAGGTCTTAATCAACCCCAGGTTGTCACGCAGCCACTGCACCAGCGAGCCAGCAACCGCGATCGAGCCCTCCAGGGCGTAAACCGGCTTATTATCACCGATCTTGTAAGCCACAGTAGTCAGCAGGCCGTTGTTGGAGAACACCGGTTCTTCCCCAGTATTCATCAGCACGAAACAGCCAGTACCATAGGTATTCTTGGCCATGCCCTTCTTGAAGCAAGCCTGTCCGAAGGTAGCTGCCTGCTGGTCGCCCAAAATACCCGAAATTGGGGTGTCGATCAGCAGACCGTTCTTACGGCCATAGCCGTAAACCTCGGAGGAGGAGCAAATTTCAGGCAGCATCGACAGGGGAATCCCAAAGTCTTTGCAAATGTCTTCGCGCCACTGCAGGGTGCAAATATCCATCAACATGGTACGCGAAGCGTTGGTGACATCAGTCTTGTGTACCCCGCCGTTCACGCCGCCAGTCATATTCCAAAGTACCCAGCAGTCAGTGTTACCAAACAGCAGTTCACCGGCTTCTGCCTTCTCACGTGCGCCCTCAACATTGTCTAGGATCCACTTAATTTCCGGTCCGGAATAATATGTCGACAAATCGAGTCCGCAAATATCGCGATACTTGGAGGGGCCGTCATCGCCCGCGAGTTCCCGGATAATTTGGGAAGTACGAGTATCCTGCCAAACAATCGCGTTATATACCGGTTCCCCAGTGTTCTTGTCCCACACCACTACGGTTTCGCGTTGGTTGGTAATCCCTACTGCCGCGATTTCATGCCGGTTTACCTGTGCTTTCTGCAAGGCGTGAGCAACACATTCGCGAATGTTGTCCCAGATCTCAATCGGATTGTGCTCAACCCAACCGGCCTTGGGGAAAATCTGTTCGTGTTCTTTTTGTCCCACCGACACAATCTGTCCGCCATGGTCAAACAAAATTGCCCGCGAGGAGGTAGTCCCCTGGTCAATGGCCATTACATATTTTTTCTCGGTCATATTTTTCTTCCTTTAGGGTTCTTTCTATTTATTTTCTCTAAGCAGTTTTCCTAGGCGGCCATTCCCAGACCGACTACGATCAGCGGGGTGATAATGGCAGCGATTGTGGGGCCAACTAAGGGTACCCACGAGTAAGCCCAGTCAGCATCCGGCTTTCCGCCCTTCATCGGAAGCAAGCTGAAGGCAATACGCGGTCCCAAGTCACGAACATGGTTGATGGCGTATCCGGTAGGACCACCCAAAGCAATACCGATAACTACGATACACAGGGCGACCGCTAGCGGACCTACCTGCGTGGGGGTACCACCAGAAACCATAACGAACGCCAACAGACCGAAGGTGCCGATAATCTCGGTGACCAGGTTCCAGCCGTAGGAGCGTACCTCGGGTGCGGTGGAGAAACACCATAGCTTGGGACGAGGATCCTCCATCGGCTGATCAAACTGTTTCTTGTAGGTCAGGTAGGCGAGCACCGCCCCGACGATTGCACCCAGTAGCTGCGCCACAATGTAGATGCACACGTTTAGGGTGGTTACCGGAATGCCGCCCTCGGCAACGCTGGGGCCATTCAGAGTCACCTTGCTGTCCATGCCGTGCCAGACAGCTTTCATCAGGGTGACCGCCGGGTTGAGGTGACCGCCGGTCTTATAGGCGGCATACACGCCCATGTACACTGCCAAACCCCACCCAAAGTTGATCATTAACCAGCCGCCGCCTTTACCTTTGGATTTCAAAAGGTTGTTGGTGCAGCAGGTTCCAACACCGAACATCAACAAGATGGCGGTGCCAAAGAATTCTGACGCGAAGATCTCGCCGCTACTTGGGGTGGCTGCCGCCATCGGTACCAGAAGATCATTCAATGTCGCTAACATACGCGCTCCTTTGCGCTAGGTTATTGGATTTTATGGGATCTATTCAGTTCTGTAGGTCACGGTTAAGATGTGGCAAACGTCCTTGATGCCTACCATCTTTTTCCAATGGCTTCTTTCATTTTTTGCTCTCTAGCATTAATGTTCAACGTAGAGAGCAAACGTGCGCCGCTGGGCGCGGAGGTGAGATTTTTGTCAAAGAATCAACAGCACTTAGACCCTGATCTCAGCGAATATAGCAGTAAACGCGACGAAGTGGCCCGCAGCGCCGCCCTCGCCTACTACGTGCAAGGGCAAACCATGGAGGCGATTAGGCGACGGATGGGAGTTTCCCGCTCCACAGTTTCCCGCCTGCTTTCCTACGCGAGAAAACGGGGAATCGTGACTATTTCGGTGCAAACCACGAATATGCCGCATACCCGCCTAGAGCGCCAGCTGCAAGAACGCTTTGGAGTCAATGTGCATATCGTGGAGCTACCCCCCGACACTACCCAAAACCGTATCTTGGAAACCGTGGCAAAAACCGCTGCGCAAATCTTGGGGCAGATTGTAAGTGACGGCGATATAGTCGGTATCGCCTGGGGGACCACCACCACCGAGATGGCTGGCCACATTACCCAAAAAGACGTGGACAACGTAACTTTGGTGCAGCTAAACGGCGCAGCCTCTACGGAGACCTCCGGGATCGCACACGTAGGGGGAATCCTAGCGCGCATGGCCTACCAGTGGAAAGCCAATATCGTGCAGTTCCCGGTACCCGCCTTTTTCGATGACCCCGCCACTAAAGAGGCTCTTTGGCGTGAGGGCGCGGTGCAGCGTGTCCTAAACTGGCAACATAAATGCACCTTGGCGGTGTTTAGCGTGGGAGCGCTGCACGCTGAAATCCCCTCCCACGTGTATGCCTCCGGTTACCTCACGCGCAGTGAACTAAATAAATTGGCGCTAGATAAAGTGGTCGGGGATGTGTGTACCGTGCTAATCAGGCCTGATGGCTCCTGGAGTGACATTGCTATAAATAAACGTGCCACCGGACCAAGCCCGGAACAGTTGCGGCGTATCCCTCGTCGATTTTGCGTTGTTGCTGGTAAAGCTAAAGCTCAATCCCTGCTGGGAGCTCTTAATGCCGGGGTAGTCACCGATTTGATTTGCGATAAGGAGATCGCCGAAGGAGTGTGGGCGCTAGCGAAGCCCTAGAATAGAACCATGGTAAAAACCGATTTCACTGACTCCTGTGAGTGGGTTGCCCCTCACGCTGACCATCAACCGACTAGGCCGGTTCCTGCTTGGTATCGGAAAGCTGTAAACCCAAAAAATAGTGATAAGAGCGATGAAATCCCGGTTTTAAAGGACATGACCACTATCGGCACCGGGGGGAAACCGAAAGCGTTTTACCAGGTAGACACGGAGGCGGAGCTGGTAGCAGCAGTGCGGGAGGCTGACCATTCCGGAGAGAAACTGCTGATCCTGGGGGGAGGCTCCAATCTGCTTTGTGGAGAAGACCTATCTGACCTGGTGGTTGTCCAGGACCTGCGCAGTGGGGTGACCGTAAGTGAAGATACCGCTTGCGGGGGCGCTCTAGTGAGCGCACCAGCCGGGCAATCCTGGGATGAGTTCGTATGCGCCTGTATTGATGAAGACCAGATGGGTTTAGAGGCCCTCTCAGGTATCCCTGGCACGGTGGGGGCAGCCCCGGTACAAAATATTGGCGCCTATGGACATGAAGTCGCCGAAACCCTGTCTACGGTGCGGGTTTTCGATCGACTTCGTGATGGTATCCGGATTTTACCAGTCGGGGATTTGCAGCTCGGCTATCGCACTTCGATTATTAAACGTTCTTTGCATGACGAGGAGGCCGGAGGCGGACGAACCTGGGGTTATACCGGACGTTACGTGGTACTAGCTGCGGATTTCCAGTTGGCGCACGCCTCCTTATCGGCACCGATTGAATATGATCAGTTGGCCGCCAAATTGGGGGTAAAACTGGGAGAACGCGCCGATATGCGCGAGGTGCGTCAGGCCGTTTTGGAGCTGCGGCGCTCCAAAGGGATGGTGCTGGACCCCACGGATCCGGATACTCGTTCGTGTGGTTCTTTCTTTACTAACCCGATTATTTCGACCGAGGATGCCGAGCAGCTTCCTCCTCAGGCGCCGCGTTTCCCGGTGTTTAATCTGCAGTTACGCAACGCGGTGACCGGCGAGGCTCCCCAAGTAGAGGGGCAAATAAAAACCTCTGCCACCTGGCTAATTTCGCACGCGGGATTGGAAAAAGGATTCGCCCTCCCCACTGCAAATCAAGCGGAGGGCGCGGTAAGGGCTGCGCTTTCTTCCAAGCACGTTCTGGCGCTTACCAACCGCAATCATGCCACTTCTCGCGACATTGTGGAGCTAGCGCGCGCGATACAAGAAAAAGTAAAAGCCAAGTTCAACGTAAATCTAGAACCCGAGCCGGTGTGGGTAGCGGCCGACGCTAACTAGCGGCGGGGAATTAAATGCGCTACATCGGTGAAAATACCGGTTGCACCCCAATTAAATAGTTCATTGGCCCGCGCCGGGGAGTTAACCGTCCACACGTTGACTCCGAATCCGGCATCCCGGAAGGCTCGCACTTTTTCGCGGGTTAATCCGGTATCTTCGGGATGAATATAGCTGGCGCCCACCAGTTCTAACACCGAGCGCCAATCATCATGCAGCGAGCAGGTTTCATATAGGCACCCTAACGGGATCTCCGGTGCCAAGGCGTGAAACTCCGATAGTAATACGTGGTTAAAGCAGGAAACAATCACATCCGGACCGTCAAGCCGTCCCAGTTCTTTGATTACCGCGCGAATTAGCTGACGGGTCATGGTCGCGCCCGCTTCATTGGATTTAATTTCAATATTGGCGTTTAACCCGGTCTCGTTCATAAAGTCCACCAGTTGCTGCAGGGTGGGGAGCTTCTCGCCTGCAAATTCGGGGCTAAACCAGCTGCCGGCATCAATCGATTCCAGATCGGTGGCAGTGAGTCCGTAGTAACCGCCGGATTTATTGGTGGTGCGATCCAAAGTGGTGTCATGGCAGATGATTACGGTTCCATCCCCCAAAATATCAACATCGGTTTCAATCCAGTTCAGACCGTGCTCGACCACTTTCCGAAAAGCGGCCATCGTATTTTCAGGGGCTAAGGCATTTAAGCCGCGATGCGCAAAGACTCGATTATCCATATCCATTTTGCTATCACTTTCTGGTTAATCTAGGCGAGCTATTACTGACTCTACTTAAGTAAAAATGGTTTAACATCGCGTTAACCGGGGTAGGACACTGGGAAATACTAGGACTGCAAACCGGTGGCAGTTAGATAAGCGAGGACGGCGCGCACCCGACGGTTGGGTTCATCGGGAGTCAGTCCCAGTTTCATAAACACATTGGCGATATGTTTTGCCACCGAGGCACCAGAGAGGAATAGTTTCTTCGCGATTTCCTCATTGGATAAACCTTGCGCCATTAGCCCTAAGACTTCGCTTTCCCGGGCAGTGAGGCTGGCGAGGGCGGAGCCGCGTTCCCGCACCAGTTTCACTGCTACTTCCGGATCTACTACTACCCCACCGCTGGCCACGGTTTTCAGAGCGTTCAAGAAATCGGCAACCCGCGACACCCGCTCTTTCAGCAGATACCCGGTACCAGCTGCGTGTTGTCCGGGTGGGGGCAGCTGATCGGCGCTAAAAAGTTGCGCCGCGTAGGCCGGGGCCACGTATTGA
Organism: Varibaculum prostatecancerukia; assembly: GCF_943169825.2. Classification (NCBI taxonomy): domain Bacteria; kingdom Bacillati; phylum Actinomycetota; class Actinomycetes; order Actinomycetales; family Actinomycetaceae; genus Varibaculum; species Varibaculum prostatecancerukia. The sequence goes on along the minus strand of NZ_OW968402.1, from coordinate 129,729 downwards.
CTAAGCACCATAATCCCCAGGTCGGGGTACTCTTCGCGAATCTTTACCGCGGCGCGCAAGCCATCATCGCTCATGCCGGGAGGCATCCGCACATCGGTTACCAGCACATCCGGGAGCTGACCAGCCTGACCCGCCTGTGTCACCGCCGCAATCAGTCCGGGCGCGTCCTCGGCTTGGGCGATTACTTGATGTCCTAGGCGCTCGAGCAGCCCGGCTAATCCTTCTCGGATCAAAGTTGCGTCATCAGCCAAGATGATTTTCATACTGTCTCCTTCGCGGATACTAGAATCGGAATCTCCCCGCGCACCGTAGTTGGTCCGCCGGTCGGGGAAATTACCCGCAAAGTTCCCCCGAAGGCTTCCAGGCGCGCCTGCAAACCGGCCAAGCCATGCCCGGGGTTAATACTTGCCCCGCCGGCTCCATTATCGGTAATCGAAACTACCAGGGAAGAACCGGCTACCACCAATACTGAAACCTCGGCTTGGGGTGCATATTTTGCCACGTTAGTGAGGGACTCACATACCAGGTAGTAGGCGGCAGCGGCAGCTCCCGGCGGCAGCTTGGGCAGCTCAAAGGGCATCCGGACATCCACTTTCAAAGGAGATTCAGCACAAACATCGCGTACTGCCTCGGCCAGCCCCTTATCGGAAAGTACTTTCGGATGTACCCCGGCAACTGTACGTCGCAGCGCCGCTAAAGCTTGGTCATTGGCGTCTTGCGCTTCCCGCAATAAACCTAAAATCTGTTGTATCTGCGCGCGCGTACCGGAATCCTCCGTGCTTCCCCCATCGGAGTAGTTCCTATTCGCGCCTTCCCCATCCGTACACTCCCCAGGTTCTTCCGAAGATTCCGAGGAGGCCAGCATTTCTAGGTTTAGTTCCGCCTCACCCACTTTCATGGAGGCTGCCACTAGGTATTGTTGGGCACCATCATGCAGATCCCGTTCAATACGGCGACGTTCAATCTCGAAAGCATCGACTATTTCCCGGCGCGAGCGATGCAATTGAACAATTTCCTCCGCACTTAACGGACCGGTAGTGGCAATAGTAAAAACCAACCGCGCGTAAATTCCGCTGGCCAGTGCAAACAGCAGCCATAACATAATCAATGCCAGATATGCACGCTGGTCACTGAAGTTTCTGAATCCCAGGAGATTCGTAAGGGCCAGGATCAATAAATTGAGCAACGGAAAAGAGGCAACCAAATTTGCCAGCAAGCAAAACAGGAAAATCGGGATGGAACGGGAATTTATGTATTCCGCAGTACTATGATCATCTCTTTCTAGAATCGTTTCCCCGCCGGGAACCTGCCAAAAATGCCAGATAGCAGCATCTTGCCGCCCCAGCATGGCGCTCGCGCGGTAACGCACCGCCGCCGTGTAGTGGGAAAGTACCGTCCGCGAGCGCCGGAACATCACCAGCATTGCCCCCACGTGTACCACCAGCGAAAATAGCTCAATCGCTAGGAAAGGTACCCCCAGCCTCAGGCTGGAACGTACCAGGGAGCTTCGGTGGTAAGTTACCCCGCGAAAATAGGGATCAGTTCGCTGCATACCTATATTTTAGGAGGACGCTCCCGGTAAAGAACACCGCCCGCTGACTACCTTTAGGGTAGTGCCAGCTCTACCTTAAAAGTAGTTTGTACCCGCTGTTCTCGCGCTAAGAAAACCGTCAAGATAGTGTTATGTTGATTCAAACCCAGGGGCTTACCAAGATCTACGGCTCCCATACGGTGTTAGCCGATATTGATTTAACTATTGGCGAGGGTGAGCAGGTGGCGATTACCGGGCCGACTCAAGCCGGAAAAACCACCCTCCTGTATTTGCTCAGTGGGATTGTGCGTCCGTCCTCGGGGGCAGTGTTCTTAGATGGCCGGGATTTATCAGAAATGTCGCGGCGTCAGTTGCAGGCGCTGCGCCGGGAGCGTTTCGGTTTTATTTTCCAATCCGAACAACTGCTTCCCGAACTGCAAGTAGTAGAAAATGTGGCTTTACCGCTACTGTTGCAAGGTTTTGGACGCGCAGAAGCAAAACAGCGTGCCTTGAAAGAGTTGCAACGTCTGGGGTTGGAAGAAATTAGCCGGCAATTAACTGCCGCACTCAGCCCGGCCTTGGACGCGCGGGTAGCCATCGCCCGCGCTTTAGTGACCCGCCCCCAGGTGATTGTTGCTGATCAACCCACTGCGCTGCTGGATCCGGTTGCGGGGCAAGAAGCGATGCAGGCGTTATCACTGGCGGCGGCGCGCACCCGCGCCACTCTCTTAGTTTCTACCGTTAATCCGCAGGTAGCGTCGTGGTGCCGGCGAATCATCACCCTGCGAGATGGATTAATTGCCCAAGACAGTCGGCGCGAATCTACCTCAGAAACCGTATTTCAGGTCGAGGACGCATAAATGACTCTGGGACGAATTATTATCTTCTGGCGAGGGCGAGGTTTTAAGGATCGTCCCGCTCAAGCGGTCTCGATACTATCGGCCGCCATCACCTGTTACTGCCTGTTAGCCGTACTCGGCGGGATTCATGCTTTTCTGGTCAGGCGTTTATGGATATTACCTCAGGGGGCAGATACTTTGGGGCGCGCCCTCGCCGTCTTGCCCAGCCATACCCGTAGCTATGAGCACGAGGCCGTGTCTGTCATCTATATTTCATTGTTTGTTTTCGCCACTCTGCTGATCACCTTTCCGCTGATTGCGCTGTGGTGGAACCGTCTGGAGCTAGATGAGCAGCGTTTAGGGGATGCTCTGGTCAGTTTGTATCGCTTGGGAGCGAGCGCCAGAACTCGTTTTTTCTTTAGCTGCTATTCGATTTATAGCTATATTTTTACCGGATTTGTGCTGGGTGCCGCAGTTTACGCGCTCTCTTTGCCACTCCTTGAAAATATCCAGATTCTCGGTATTAATCCCACCGCCAAAGACCTGCTACCCCCTTGGTGGATTCTGCTCCTGTCCCTGGTTGTACTCTTGCTGATCCCGATCTGGAAAATCACTCTACTATTGCGCCAACAGCGGGGAATTCCCGCGGAAACCCGCCGCCGCTTCAATATTTCTTTTATTTCCTCCTGGTTTAAAGGTTCCACCCGTAACACCGCTATTTTCTGGTTAATCGTGCTGGCAATACCGATTCTGCTAGCTGGAATGGTGATCGCCGGATTATCGGCACTAGCCTTAGCGCCCATCATGATGCTGGCTTTCCTTTGGGTGCTGGTGTTTTCGCTGCCCGCCAAAGTGCTGACCTTGATTTGTTGGCCTTTAACTTTTAGTCGCTACCCCGCAGTGCTTTTGGCTGCCCGCGCGATCCGCGCGCATGCCTCCCGAATTTGGATTGCGTTGGCACCGGTGCTTTCTCTGGCCGCCACCTATCTGCTCTCCCTAGCTTTTCTGGCGGCAGCAGACAGCTATAGCGACTCTTTAAGCCTTGAAACTCGCTCTAACAGCATAGATAGTGAGTCTCAGGCGACTTTGCAGCTGCATTACTTACTGTTGCAGCTAGTGCAGCAAGACGTGAAAACCGGGTTGCTCTTGACTGCGGCCGCAGTGGCAGTGATTACCGCCTTCTCCCTGGCCACCACGGTGATGGCTTCCAACCGCCGCCAGCAACTGCAAACCAATCTGTTGCTAAAACTAGGGTGCCCACCTGCAGTTATTTGGAGGGCGCGGATGTGGGAAATGATCCTGGTTTATGCTTTTGGGTTTTTACTACTTGCCGGATGCGCCCTCCTGCTGTTTATCTCTGCCATCTCGATGACCTTTTCGCCTCCGATAAGCATTTGGGAAATAATCACCTCGGCAATAGCCCCTCTCACCTGGATGATCATCGGGGTGTTAGCTCTGCAAGCCCTGGTATTTATGACGCTCACCCGAGTGAAAAACACCGAGATAATCCCGCATTTTAAACGCCAGCAGTTAAAATCTAAGCAGCAGGTACGGCACTACCATCCGGCTGCTTTATCCAAAGAAACTTCAAAAAACTTCTGAAATCTCTAGTGAAATCGCAGCAAACTTTTTGCCAGAAAACGAAAGGTAAACCGGTGAATAATAATCAGCCCGATCAGCCAGCAACTCCCGAGGAGTTCCACCGCTACCAAAAGCCGCGCCATGCCGCGCCGCCTGCTCCCGCAGCTCCCCCTGCGGGAATGCCAGCGGTTAAACCTCAAGTTCAGCCGGCACCGCAGAGGGCTTTCCCGGCCCGCCAGTCCGGCAACGTCCTTCCCGGGCAGGCCGGTGTTCCCCAAGCGGTAAGTCCGCTACCTCCACAGGTCAACAGCTACCAGGCAGCGAATCCGGCTATCTCCCAAACTCCGCAGCCGGTAAACCCGACTTTCGCTCAGCCGCAACCGAGCGTGCAGCCAATACCGGCGGTAGCTAGCCCGCAACAACCCCCTCTGGCCTCCCCGCAGCCTCTCGCCACTCCCGAGCCCCCTCAGCCGGTACCATCAGGATCCCAAGCGGCTACGCAACTACCAGAAACCCAGATCGCTGAGCCCCAAACGGATCCCGCGCAGCCGCTCCGTCACCGCGCGGATACCTCCTCATTGCCCGAAAAACCCAGCAGTGCGGTGCCGCAGCCGCACACTAGCGCTGCTCCTAGTAGCTCCAGCGCCGCGCAAGGATCCCCGGTAGTAAAACTGAATGACGTTTATAAAATCTATCGGCAGGGCGAAACCGAGGTGCGCGCCCTCGACGGTGTCGATCTGCAAATCTATTTCGGACAGTTCACCGCGATTGTGGGTCCTTCCGGCTCCGGTAAATCTACGCTCCTGCATTGTTTGGCGGGTCTAGACAGCGTCACCAAAGGAACGGTGACGGTAGCAGGTAAAGACCTGGCCAAAATGAACGATAAGACTCTCACCCAGTTCCGGCGTGACCACATCGGGTTCGTGTTTCAATCTTTCAACCTAATGCCTACGCTGACTGCCTTGGAAAATATCCGGCTCCCCCAGCTATTGGCAGGTAAGCAAACCTCTGCCACCTGGGAAAACCAGATTATTGAAATCCTAAATTTGAAAGACCGGCTCACCCATAAGCCCTCCGAACTCTCCGGGGGACAGCAGCAGCGGGTGGCAGTCGCGCGCGCCCTGATTACTAAGCCTGCCCTGCTAGTGGCCGACGAGCCCACCGGAAACTTGGATTCGACCTCCTCGCAGGAAGTGCTGAAACTGCTACGCAGCGCCGCCAGTGACCTGGGGCAATCCGTGGTGATGGTTACCCACGACCCTAGTGCCGCCGCCGTCGCCGACCGAGTGTTAATCGTCAAAGACGGCAAAATCACTCAAGAACTTTCTCACCCCACTCGCGGGCAACTTTCCCAGGTGATCTAAATGCGTTTCCTAACTAAAGCCAATCTGAAAGCCCATGCCCGGCAATATATTGCTACTGCCTGCGCTATTATCATCTGCTGTATTTTTATTTGTCTCGCCAGCTCTTTTGGATCCGTGATGGGTTGGGTCATCGGTGCCGGCGAAACCCAAATGATGAAGAACACCCAGGTAGTAATTACCTACGGAAGTTTTGACGAAGATTCACGAGCCCCGTAAATGGCACCGTGGATGCCGAAAAGATTAAAAAGGACCCGCTACCAGCAATCCTGGCCGACCGCGCCGGGATTCGCCAGGCGAATGGGACCGACCTAGAATTACAGCCGGTTTATCAGACCTGGGTCGGAGCTACCATCGGGAACAAATCCGTGCAGATTCAAGGCGTGGGGCTATTTTCGCCGCAGTTCTACCGCCCTCCCCTTAGCGAAGGTAAAGAACCTACTGGGAAAAATCAGATTGCCCTGGGAGAAAGCTATTTAGAGAAAACTGGAGTGGGCGTGGGCGACACTATCGAAATCCAGGTTCCACCCGCCTACGATGACAAGGACGCGAAACCCACAACCCAAAAAGTTACGGTCAGCGGGATCGTACGCCGGGATGCCTCCATGTATATCGGTCAGGTTCCTGACGTGTACCTCTCCCCAGACCTGGCAAAACATCTAGCGCAAGCCACTGAAATGGGAGTTAACCAGATATTGGTGCACACTCAGCAGGATCCGGCGAAGCTCGCCCGAAAGCTGGGGCAATATCTAAATGATAAACAGCTGCTCAGCCAGGATTTAGCGGTAGTTACCGTAACCCAAAAACAAAGCGAAACCACTGCCGGGAATGCCGAACAAATCGCCTTACAGGCGGTCGTCTTATTTTTCCCGCTCCTGGCGGTGCTGGTCTGTATCGGGATTGTTTCGGTTACTTTTCAGGTGGTGCTGGCTAGGAGAAGGCGAGAGACCGCGCTGCTGCGCTGCGTAGGCGCTACCGTCGCGCAGGTACGCCGGGCGGCGTTCTTAGAATGTCTACTGGTAGGAATAGTTTCCGCGCTAACCGGGACTCTGATTGGGTGGTTGGGGTCAATTGCCCTGGTCTACGGCACCGGCATGATTGGCTCTTTGTCGCAAACCCTGGAAGTAACCGGGATTTTCCCGGTGGTCTTGTCTTTGGCTACGGGGATTCTAGTACCGCTTATTGGTGCTTTGCGTCCTACTTTGGGACTCGGGAAGATCCGCCCGATTGCGGCGCTCAATACCCAGGAGCTTAATAAGAAAGGCAAACCCAAGCGGCATATTTTCCACTGGATTCTGACCGCATTCCTGGCAGTGGCCGGGGGCGGAATGTGGGTTTTGGCCTGGAATAATCGCGGTAGCGAGGACGGGACGGAACAGGCGATAGCTTTGGGAGCCGCCATCGCTGGCGCCCTCATCCTGATGTGTGCGGCCTTAATGATTTGCCGTTTCCTATTGCCGGCATTTACCGCCCTATTTACCCGCCCGTTTGCCCGCAAGTATGCGACCGCTAAACTAGCTGGTGAAAACGTGAAAAGGGATCCGCATCGCACCGGAGCGACCGCCACTGCCCTGGTGCTAGGGGTTACTTTGATGTCTACCATTTTGATTGGTACCGCCTCGGTACAAAAAACCGTAAATGATGAGATCAACCGGCGTTTCTCGGTTGACTATTCCCTGGTATATCCCAACCCGAGCATCCCTTTGACCCAGAACGAAATAAAGAAAGCTTCCCAGGTTGAGGGTGTTAGCAACGTTGGAAAAATGCCGGGCATAGTTGCGGACACGATTACGAACGCACAGGGCAGCGCGCTCACCGAGGAGCAGCTGACAGGCACCTCTCCCGAGGATGCAGGGGACGGTGCCTGGACGGAAGATACTGGTGAAAGCGCCGGATCTGCGGATGCGGAGAGCGCTGCCTCAACAGAGAATCCTGATGAAAACGCAGAATCCGCGGATACAGAGAACCAGGAAAACACAGAGAAGGAAAGTCTGCGTCCCTTCTCGCTCGTGTTGGTCACCCTGCCAGAAAACGTTAATTCCTTGACCCGGAAAAGTATCCAGCAACCACAACCCGGAGAAATGTGGCTGGTAGGAGAGGTAGAAGCTCCGGTATCAGACCCAGTTAATCTTAATTTCAAAACGGGCAAGAAACTGACCGTCAAGGCGAAAGCCATGCCTAAGACTGCCAGCGGTTTCCCCGCTGATTACAGCGCCATCTACGGAGTACTCTCCCAGGCAGACTTTAAAGAGCTAACCGCTTCCGGAGTAAAAGCTCAAACCTATGGGGTAATCGCAAAGTTCGATTTGTCGCGGGGCGCCAGCGACACGATCCAGACGATTCAAGACTTTACTAACCAGTTCTGGAAAATTGAATCGGCAAGCTTCGAAAGCTCCGCAATGATTTCTTCCATTGTCACCATGGTTTTGCGAGTGATGATGTTGATCCTGCTGTGCCTACTGGGGATTTCTGCCATCGTCGCCTTGGTAGGGGTGGCCAATACTCTCAGCTTGTCGGTGGTTGATCGCGCGCAGGAAAATGCGTTGCTGCGGGCAGTAGGCGCGACTCGCACCCAAATAAGACGGATGTTGATTATTGAAGGCACCCTGATCGGGCTAGGTGCTCTGGTGGTAGGCGTGGCTCTATCTACGCTCTTCTCCTGGTTCGTGATGCAATGTATGCCGTTTGCCGGCATAATCTCGCAAAAGAATATTGAGCTTCAGATCCCTTGGGTCTGGGTGGGGCTAGTGGTGCTGGTAACCGAACTCTTTTGTTTCTTAGCATCGGTGCTACCCGGTAGGCGTGCCGCCAAGGCCAGCCCCATCGAAGCCCTAAACGCAGCCGACCAGTAGTAATTAGCTAAAGTTTTCGGACGCGAGCAGGATTGACTTAAAGCGGCGATGGTGAGGAGCCGCTCGGGGGTAATAATGGAGTTGACAGTAAATCTCTCTCCTACGTCCACATAACCCCGCTGCAAGTGAAATAGGCATAAGGTACGCCGAATTATCAGCACATCTCGAATCTCTGATATAATTCAATCACTCAATTGATTATTTTCATGAAAGTTTGAGGTTTCTATGTTTTCACGACTTAAATTAACCCCCTTGAAGATTGGGGCGGTGTTAGGCGCCGGGGCTCTCCTGCTTGCCGGCTGCTCCTCCGGGGCAGGTTCTGCCGGTTCTGGTGATTCCGGAAAAAATAAAGATGAAGTACGGGTCGCTCTGACTAAAGAATCAGAGCTTGAAACCGGCTTCGACCCGATTAAGGGCTGGGGCTGCGGTGGTCACGTCCACGAGCCGCTGATTCAGTCTACGCTGGTCAATACCGATAAAGACATGAACTTTGTCAACGATCTGGCCACTGAGTACAAAATGGCCGACGATGGAATGTCTTGGCACTTCAAGATTCGCGATGACGTTAAGTTCAGCAATGGTGCCAAACTGAAAGCCTCCGATGTGGCCTTCACCATCAACACTATGCTTAAAGATCCCGGTGCTGTCTGCGAACTAACCGGTGTGAAAGAAGCCGTCGCTGATGATGACACCAACGTCACCATCAAGATGAAAGAGCCAAATAACACCTTGCTTTACACTCTTGCCGTGCTGGGTATTGTACCCGAAGCTGGCTACGGCCCCTCCTATGGCGCCAAGCCCATCGGGTCTGGACGTTACATCCTAAAACAGTGGGATAAGGGACAGCAGGCAATCTTTACTGCGAACCCGGATTATTACGGCGAAAAACCGAAGATGAAGAAGCTAATCGCCACCTTTATGGATGAGGATCCCGCGCTGGCAGCGGCGCGTGCGGGTGACGTGGATGTCGCTTACGTTTTTGCGCCAAAAGCTGGCCAAAAAGTTGATGGCTTTAAGTTAGCAAGTTACGCCACTGTAGACTCTCGCGGCATTTCATTGCCTGTAAGTCCTGCTGGCGGCACTTTCCGCCCTGCTGATAACTCCTTCAATGACAGTTCGAAGGATTACAAGTCTGGTAATGATGTAACCGCGAATCTGGCGCTTCGGAAAGCGCTGAACTACGCGGTTGACCGCGACAAGATGGTTAAGAACGTACTCAAAGGGCACGGAACCCCAGCGTTCGGCGTATCGGATCGCATGCCCTGGTCTAGCGACAAAGCCGCTTTCAAGACTGATGTCAATAAGGCTAAGAAGCTTTTGGCAGATGACGGCTGGAAGGCTGGCTCTGACGGAATTCTTGTCAAAGACGGGTTACGCGCAGAGTTTAACCTGATTTACCCCTCCTCTGACTCAACCCGACAGGCGATAGCAGCTGATTTTGCTAACCAGATGAAGGAAATCGGTGTAAAGGTAAACCCGGTCGGAAAACCTTGGGATGATATTTACGGCCTTAGCTACTCCGATCCGATTCTTTGGGGTTGGGGCTCCAACTCCCCAAGCGAGGTCTACAACGTGCTGTATTCAAAGGGTTGGGGCAACTTCTCGCTCTACTCCAACAAAACCGTAGATGAGCACCTGAAGAAGGCGATTACTACCAATGACCGGGAGGAATCTAACCGCGAATTCCAGGCAGCCCAAGTGGGTCCGGAAGGTCCTGGTATTGACGGTGCCGCCTCTTGGGTATGGTTAGCTAACGTTGATCACCTCTATTTTGTTCGTGATGGTTTGCAGATCGCCGATCAAAAACCACACCCACACGGTCACGGCTGGTCTCTCGTTAACAACGTGGATCAGTGGTCTTGGAAGTAAAACATTCCGCTGAATCGCTAGGTGAGCCACCAAAGAAGGTGGCTCACCTAGCCGATTCTTCCCCTAAAGTTCCGTGGTTCTTGCGTTTTTCGCTGGTTGCGATAGTCAAGCTCATACTTTTGATGCTGGGAGTATCGCTGATTGTTTTCTGGCTAATCTCGCTTTCGCCTATTGACCCGGTACAGGCTAACTACGGTTCGGTCGCCGTCCAAAATATGAGCCCAGAGCAGCGCGCTAATTTAAGTGCCTACTGGGGTCAGAACATCCCGATATGGGAGCGCTACACCTCCTGGTTCACTGCCTTCCTGCAAGGGGATATGGGTATTTCTTTGCGTTATAACGCACCCGTCTCCGAAGTCATCTGGACAAAGTTTTCCAACTCGGTTTTACTTTTGGCTACGGCCTGGGTGCTTTCTGGGGTTCTCGGTTTTACCCTGGGGGTAATCGCCGGAACTAAACGGAATAAAATCATTGACCGCATAATCACCACCGTCTGCTATGGGCTGGCTTCGACACCCACATTTTGGCTGGGAATGCTGGTATTGATGCTGTTCGCGGTCTGGCTGGGCTGGTTTCCTTCCGGTTTCGCTGCTCCCGTTGGGGTTGATGCGGCTGACGTGACCATCTGGGATTCCCTAAATCACGCAGTCCTGCCAGCAGCAACCCTAAGCGTAGTAAGTATCGCAAATATCACGCTGCACACTCGTCAAAAGCTAGTAGACGTCATGGACTCAGACTTTTTCCTCTATGCGAAGGCACGCGGGGAATCCAAGTGGCAAGCTGTCCGGCGTCATGGACTACGCAATATCTCCTTACCCGCGATAACCTTACAATTTGCTTCGCTAGCCGAGGTTTTCGGGGGCTCAATTCTGGTAGAACAAGTATTTAGCTATCCCGGTCTGGGTCAAGCCACCGTTACAGCAGGCTTAGGATCCGATACCGCCCTCTTAGCCGGAATATCGGTAATAACCACGGCAGTAGTCTTTACTGGCAATACCATCGCCACCTTGCTATATGGGGTGGTAGATCCGCGAATAAGGCGGGGTCAGCGTGGCTAAATCAGTTAATAATAAAAAGACTATAAACAAAAGCATTCCTGCGGATAAACACATTTTCCATCTACCTAACCTACCTCGGTTAGCCAACCCCAAGGTGGCTATGCGGCAAGCAGTGCTAACTTTGGCGGTTTTGGTAGTAATAGTGGGTATTGGGATCGCGCTTAGAGATACCGCCACCACCGCCAATTTCACCCGCACTGGCCTGGCGCCAAACCTCAAGAATTTATTCGGTACCGATTGGATGGGACGCGATATTTTCGCCCGTACCTTCGCCGGGCTGTCTACCTCCATCCTTATCGGTATCATCGCTTCCTTAATCAGCGCGCTAATCGCGGTGATTTTAGGGGTGCTGGCGGCTATCGGCCCCTCCTGGGTGGACTCCGTCATTACCTGGCTAATCGACCTGGTGCTGGGGATTCCCCACCTTCTTCTACTCATTTTGATTTCGATTGCTTTAGGACGCGGTTTTTGGGGAGTAGCGATTGGAGTGGCCGTAACCCACTGGCCTTCCTTAGCCCGGGTAGTGCGCTCGGAAGTGCTACAAGTCAAAGAATCTATTTACATCGCGAGCGCACAAGCCTTGGGACGAAACCCCTGGCAGCTGGCCACTACCCACTATTGGCGAGCCTTGGCTCCGCAAGCGATGGTGGGCGCGATTTTGCTATTCCCCCACGCGATTATGCACGAAGCTGCGATTACGTTTTTAGGTTTCGGCCTTCCCCCCGACTCGCCTGCTATCGGGGTTATTTTGAGCGAATCAATTGGATATATTGGCGCCGGTATGTGGTGGTCGGCAATTTTCCCCGGTGTAGCTTTGCTGGTCGTAGTCTTAATCTTTGACGCCTTTGCACGAGCAGTGCGCGTCCTGTTAAGGGGCGGACAATGAGCAAACAACCAATACTGGCAATAAACGATTTATCAATCGGTTTCCCCGCTAAAGACGGTGAAATCATAAATGTGATTTCTCGGCTGCACGCCCGCGTTCGTCCTGGTGAGATTCTAGCCGTCATCGGCTCCAGCGGATCGGGTAAGAGCCTGCTGGCTGAAGCGATTTTAGGGATTAGCTCCCCCGCTGCCTACGTTGCCGGTGATATCGAATACCGCGGGAAAAAACTCAGCGCTGATACGCTTTCAGCTCTGGCGGGCAAGGAAGTTGCTTTGATTCCCCAAAGCGTAAACAGCTTGGATCCCCTAATGAAGATCGGCCGCCAAGTCAGGGGCGAAAAGGGATGCGATCCCGAAGCGATGCGGCGCATTTTTGAGCGCTACCAGTTACCGCAAGATACCGCCGACAAGTTTCCATTTGAGATTTCGGGGGGAATGGCGCGCCGAGTTCTAATCGCGGCGGCTCTCCTAGCCAAACCACAGTTGATTGTAGCTGACGAACCCACACCCGGCTTACATGCTGAGTTAGCGGAGCTAGTAATGCAGGATTTACGCAAGTTCGCGGACGCGGGAAATGCGGTACTAATCATCACTCACGACGTGGAATTGGCGCTGCGCTACGCAGACCGGGCTTCGGTTTTCTATGCCGGCACCACCCTAGAGGTTGGTTTGATAAAAGAGTGGCAAGATACCAGCACGCCGACTGGCGGCCCCTACCATCCTTACACTCGCGCCCTTCTTAGGTCCTTGCCGGGACGCGGTTTCGCCCCCTATCCTGGGAACCAACCCCTACCTGGAAGCTATTCTGGCTGTCCCTTTAGCTCCCGCTGCCCCTGGAAGATCGATGCTTGCAACGAAGAGATTGCCTCTCTGCGGATTGGTAAGGCCATGGTGCGGTGCGCAAACCCTGCTGCCTATAAAGAGGAATCCCTGGGAGGTGAGGGGAAATGAGCCTGGTCGCTAGTCATATTTGGTTTGAGTACCGTAAAAACAAACCGGTAGTACAAGACTTTAATCTGCAGGTTAATCCGGGAGAAAAAGTAACCCTATTCGGCCCCAGTGGCCAAGGAAAAACCACTATTTGCAAGTTGCTAACCGGTTTTTTAACTCCCCAAAAAGGTAGCGTTCTAATCGGTGGCCAGCCCCTGCCGCGTCGCCAGGCTCGCCCGGTACAGCTAATCTGGCAGCATCCGGAGCAATCTGTTGACCCGCGGCTAAAACTGGGTGAAAGTTTGCGGGAAGCTGGCGATATTGATGAGCGCCTGCTGGAGGGGCTCGGCATTGAGCGCAGCTGGCTGAATCGTTACCCCAGCGAACTTTCAGGTGGTGAAATTCAACGTTTTTGTATCGCCCGAGCCTTGCGCGTTGACCTTAAGTATCTTATCGCTGACGAGATCACCACCATGCTTGACCCTATTTCCCAAGCTCAGATATGGAACTTTCTGCTCGAGGAAGCCAAGCGGAGAAATATTGGAATACTTTCGGTGAGCCACGAACAATTGCTAGTCGACAAAATCGCTGATCGGGTGATGCCCATCGGATAAAATAGGAATACTTATCTCGAATTATCAGCGAAAGATTTTCGCTATCCCCATAGGTTGACAACTCTTACTACCACAAAATCGTCGATATTGGGAAAACTTGCTTTTCATCACCTATAATTACCTATATGCCTATTAGGCTGAAATTGGGAAGAAGGGAACCGTACTCTCGGAGCAATAAACTTTTTGTCCTTTAACCCGAGATAATAGTATTTCGTATATTACCTTCATGGAGGAAATCAAATGTCACGTTCGCGGCAGGTAATTCTGAGCTTTGCTCTCGTCGCTATATTAATGGGAATCTTTGCGGCGTCCCATAACTTCCAGACCGGACAGGTTGGTTGGAACACCGCTTTCACCATTATTCAGACTGTGCTCTGCACGGTGCTGACGGTTCTGGTTGCTAACGACTCTAACCAGCGCTAACCGCCACCGAGTAAGTGGTTAACGCTGGCTCAGCGTGCTACCAACTCGATACCTTAATCATTAACTAATAGTTAATCCCTGGCGGCTTAGGCAATCTATTATTGCAAGGCCGCCAGGGTTTTAACTAAGGCTTTTTACCCTAAAGCAGTAAATAGCTCGAACTGAATTGGGCAACCAGGCTAGGAGAAAATCTATGGCTCAGCTGTCAGAAAATCTTACGTTGGCCCAAGAATGGTCGCCGACATTTAAAATTTTAGGGGACCCCACCAGACTGAAACTACTAACTTCTATTCACTTTGCCGGTCAATACGTTTATACAGTCACCGAGCTAGCTGAGGCTACCAACTTGCAGATGGCCACAGTGTCCGCCTCGCTACGAGCGATGGAAAAGGTCGGTGTCGTAAAGTCTGCCCGGCAGGGGCGCAGTATCAAATACGCCATCGCTAACGATGACATCCACAAACTACTGCACTGGATGGGCGTCACCCACCAGAACTAGCACTCAGTATTGACGCAGATCTATCGGACCTTGCCCCCGCAACTTCAACCGTACGTGATCCGCTGCCGCCAGGATTAGGCTATGTAGTTCTTCAGTTCTGCTGCCTAATGCTCGCAACATGAAACCAGGACGGTCACATTCACTAAGCGCACCCGTCATATCGGGGTTAGCTGCACAACGTTCCTTTACCAGCGTCTTAACCTCGTCTATTAGGTCCGAATCAACCCCGGGGTCAAAACAGATAGCAGTTGCCACGTGGGTTCGCCCAGCCATAAAGAAATCTTTATCGTCACTAAAATCAGCTAGGGTGGGATTAATCCGCAAGTTGTCTACCAGCGCCAATTCCTCGCCAACAGTTATCTGATTGCGGAGTCTGGCCTGTTCATAGCTAAATAGACTACCATCCGGTGACCAGCCGGGAGTGATGATGTCCGCCATGAACAGCGAACCCTTTTCAGAGATATTCGCGGTTATGTGCTGGCGAAAATCAGCTCCCCGATACAGAATTAACTGGTTCGGAATATACTCGAATACTGCGTCATCCTCCACCGTGAAATGGATATTTTGCACCGCAAAATCACCCGGGGTGCGGTACACCTTGGTAGCTGATTGATCTGTCAGCAATAGCGAGGCGCCCTCCGCAACGCTGATATCCATGCGATAGGCATCTCCACCCAGGTAACCGCCGCCCGGATTAGCGATAATGTAATAAACCTGCCCGGAGTCATCGAGGTAATGCGGGCGAATGATTTTCATTGCCCGGGTATTGAACTGGCGGGTGGCAATCGACTTTCCGCCGCTGACTGCCACCCCTAGTTCTAAAACCCCGATTTCTTCATGCGGTGGATTATGAATAAAGACTCCGCTGGGAATCTGCATTAGACGAGATCCTGCATTAGTACTTCATGGCGAATCCAGTCCAAGACGCCATCTAGACCCTCGTCCGTTTTCAGATCCGTCAATACGAAGGGTTTGTCTTTACGAAAAACCTTCGAATCTTCGACCATTACATTTAGATCCGCACCGACATGGGGAGCCAAATCGGTCTTATTGATAACGAAAAGATCGGACTTAATCATCCCTTGCCCTGCTTTCCGAGGAATCTTTTCACCCTGGGCAACGTCAATGATGTAAATCGAAAAGTCCACCAGTTCCGGGCTGAACGTAGCGGAAAGATTATCGCCACCCGACTCGATGAAGACCAACTCCAGATCCGGGTTACGCTTAATCAAATCCTGGTAGGCAGCGTCATTCATGGAAGTATCTTCGCGGATCGCGGTGTGGGGGCAACCCCCAGTCTCTACCCCAATAATCCGGTCTTCCGGCAGGACGCTATCACGAGCCAGAATTTTCGCGTCCTCAGTGGTGTAAATATCGTTGGTAATTGCCGCCATTGACACTTTGCCGTCTAGGGCGCGGGTAACTCTTTCAATTAATGCAGTTTTACCCGATCCTACCGGACCGCCAACGCCAACTTTGATTGCACTCATTTTTTCCTTCTCTCTAAAATAAAAATTGTCTCTAAACTATAGAAAATACTTTGCTATGACATGAACATTCGTGACCGCAGATCCTCATGTGCCATCTGCGCAATCTCCAATTGGGGAGCCACACAGCCAAGATCACTAATATCATGATCCAAGGTCATTTCGGTTGCCTTCACCACAAGTGGGTACGCGCCGACTAAAATTTTCTGCCCCGCATCCTGCCCCAGGGGAATAGCCCGGATAGCGTTTTGGGTAATCGAGTTCGCCATCTGCATTAGATATGCGGAAATGGCATCTTCTAGACCAATACCCGTGGCCGCTAGAGCGAGGCCCGCGGCAATCCCGGGGTTACCATGCATCTGGTGTGCCTCGGTTGCCGCTGCGTACTGACTGACCAGGAAATCGTCGGGGGCGATAAAGGAGGCAATTCTAGCCATGCGCTTACCCATCGAATTCATGGAGGCACGTACCTGTTTCGGCGCTTGGCAAGCGTGCAGCAGGGTGTCTAAATCTCGAAGTGCTGCCAGTTTACCTTCCTGGCTGGATTCGCGCTGATACAACTGCACTGCACATTTGACAGCTAACGCGTCATTAAAACTCGCCTGTCGCAGGTAGCCGTGCAACCACTTTGAAAAGCTGTCCGGGTTATCCACCCGATCATCTTGTACAAAAGTTTCTAAACCAGCGGAGTGGGCAAATCCTCCAGTAGGCAGTGCGGAATCGGTAAGGTGCCAAGTTACCAGTTTCCGCCGAATATCAGTGGGTGTGCTCAGCATGACGGAAAGCTTCGGGCATCACGTAATCACCGCGTTCATAGTCTACTTTGACGTGATCTAGATAGTCCTCAACGGTGTGGTCGTAACGCACCACCATTACTGGCGCCCCAAATTGGCTGTCTACATCAAAGAACTGCGCTTGCATATGACGATTTCCCAGGGTGTGCGCGACGACGCCCATTTCCCGGATAGTCTTCGGTTTGATAACCAGTACATCGGTGGTTTCCATCTTGGCGACGATTACCGCATTGCCTTCACGACTTAAAATATCGCCGTCTTTAATTTCCCGGAATCCCGGCTTAAACTTGATAGGGATTTCGCGACCGGATTCAGTGCGAGCCCGCTGAACTCT
The DNA here is from genome assembly GCF_943169825.2 of Varibaculum prostatecancerukia. Lineage (NCBI taxonomy): Bacteria > Bacillati > Actinomycetota > Actinomycetes > Actinomycetales > Actinomycetaceae > Varibaculum > Varibaculum prostatecancerukia. Next base: position 112,672 of record NZ_OW968402.1, on the reverse strand, counting down.
CTTGAGGCGAGATTCATTATCGAAAACTACGTAATCAATTTGTAGTTTCTCGCGATCTGCCGCAGGCAATTCGGCAACGTTACCTAAAATTTCAGATACAGTCATATATTTCTTTCTTACTTGAGGGCACACCAATTTCTCTACTGATAATTGATGGCTATAACGGCTGTCGATCTTCTCAGCGTCATCATGACCCTGAAACCCCAGGTTAGCATTTTACATGTCCACCATTCAATTGGATGATAGAACATTGACGTTTTAGAGAAACCGCAAAAATCAGCGCTCTGACGAGCAGTAAATTAATGTAAAGGTAGCTGGTAACCACCGTTTAGCGCCAATGTGGGGGATCGCCAACCGAAGTTAGCGATCCCCCAGCCAGGCTTACTTATTTATTAGAAGAGGAAGTAACGCTGAGACATTGGCAGCACGGAAGCTGGTTCCGAAGTAATCAGCTTGCCATCTACCCGTACCTCATAGGTCTGCGGATCAACCTCAATATTCGGGGTAGCGGTGTTGTGCTTCATATCTGCCTTAGAAATATTACGCATATTCTTCGCTTCCACGAACATCCGGTTCATGCCATCGGCACGTAGCTCTTCTTCCAAACCAGCATTGATAGCAGCGGTTGGCAAGAAGGTAACCGAAGTCTTAGCCGCCAGCACGCCACGCGCCGCGTAGGAGTAACGCATGGTCCTGGGCTCGGGGGTGGGAATGGAGGCATTGCAGTCACCCATAACCGAGCGAATGACGTAGCCGTTCTTCAACACCATCTTCGGCTTCACACCAAAGTAAGCCGGCTCCCAAATAACCAGGTCAGCTAGCTTGCCTTCCTCAACGGAACCGACAGCGTGGCTGACACCAGTAGCAATCGCCGGGTTAATGGTGTACTTCGCAACATAACGCTTAATGCGCTCGTTATCATTGCCTTCCGAATCGCCAGCCAGCGGACCGAACTGTTCCTTCATCCGGTGCGCAACCTGCCAGGTGCGGGTGACAACCTCACCCACGCGACCCATGGCCTGGGAGTCAGAGGAAGTAATCGACATGATGCCCATATCGTGCAGTACATCCTCTGCTGCAATGGTTTCCTTACGGATACGAGAATCAGCGAAAGCCACGTCCTCCGGAAGATCCGGGTTCAAGTGGTGGCACACCATAATCATGTCGAGGTGCTCGTCCATGGTGTTAATGGTGTAGGGCAGCGTCGGGTTAGTAGAAGCCGGCAACACATTCGGCAGACCCGCAACCTTCAAAATATCGGGGGCGTGGCCACCGCCGGCGCCCTCAGTGTGGAAAGTGTGAATGACCCGGTTCTTGAATGCCGCAATGGTGTTGTCGGCAAACCCGCCCTCATTCAGGGTGTCCGTGTGGATTGCCACCTGGAAATCCATCTCATCGGCTACCGTTAGAGCCTGGTCAATAACATTTGCAGTTGCGCCCCAGTCCTCGTGAATCTTTAGACCCACAGCTCCGGCCAAGATTTGTTCACGCAGCGGTTCTGGACCACCAGCATGCCCTTTACCTAGGAAACCGACGTTAATCGGAAAGTTCTCTGAGGCTTGAATCATGTGTCGCAGGTTGGTAGGACCAGCCGTAACCGTAGTCGCATTGGTGGAATCCACCGGGCCGGTGCCGCCACCGATATGGGTGGTAATACCGTTGTCGAGAGCGGCTTCTATCTGGTCGGGGGATATGTAGTGAATGTGGGTATCGACCCCACCGGCGGTGACAATCATGCCTGCGCCGCCGATAACCTCGGTGCCCACGCCGACTTTGATGTCAATATTGTCCTGGGTGTCGGGGTTACCGGCCTGTCCAATCTTGTAGATTTTGCCGTCTTTTACGCCGATATCAGCCTTGTAAATGCCGGTGTAGTCGATAATTGTCGCACTGGTAATCACCAGATCAACCACGTCGTCGGCTGAAACCGAACGGCCATCTTGTCCCATGCCGTCGCGAATAACTTTGCCACCGCCGAACGAGACTTCTTCACCGGGAGTCAGGTAGTCCTTCTCAATCCGGGCAATCAGGTTAGTATCAGCAAGTCGAACGCCGTCGCCCACCGTTGGGCCATTCAGCTCGACGTACGAGCGTCGCGCCATATCAAACGCCATTATCTTCTCCTATTTTCGTAAGTTCGTCTGTATTTATTGACCTAAACTCGGGCTAGGTCTGTTACTGCTCAATAACTTTTATTATTCACCTAGTCAACCTGGGCGTTAACTTTCCCATTGAAGCCGTAGATCTCGCGCTTTCCGCCAAAATCAACGAGGTTGACCGTACGGGAGTCGCCCGGTTCTAGCCTGACTGCGGTGCCAGCGGGAATATCGAGGCGCTTGCCAAGAGCAGCCTTGCGGTCAAAATCAAGCTCACTATTAGCTTCTGCGAAGTGGAAGTGGGAGCCAACCTGCACGGGACGGTCACCGGTATTGGTTACCTCGAGGGTAATCGCTTCACGATCTGCGTTCTGCTTTACCGGCTCATCTTGTAGTAAGTATTCACCTGGAATCATGATTGTTAATTCCCTTTCAGTTAGCGAATCGGATTATGTACGGTGACAAGTTTGGTGCCATCCGGGAAAGTAACTTCCAACTGAACGTCGGGAATCATTTCGGGGACACCTTCCATTACGTCATCGCGGGTCAAAATGTTTACACATTCGCTCATTAACTCGGCAACGGTCTTGCCATCGCGAGCACCTTCCATAATGGCGGCGGAAATCAAAGCGACCGCCTCAGGATGGTTGAGCTTAACACCGCGATCCTTGCGTCGCTGCGCGACATCGGCAGCGACGACGATAAGCAGCTTTTCTTGCTCACGCTGAGTGAGTTTCATGAAAATCCTCCATTTTATTTAGCTGTTGCAAGGTGCATTAGCCCTTGCGCTAGATCTATTTTGTTGTGATGACTTTGGCAAGCACTTTTAAAGATTTAAGAGTAAAACAGCTTGACCAATACCTTTACGGATTACTCTCTGCTTTCTGCGGGAGCGACATCTTCGGGCTCCTCAGTGTATTCGTCCGTAGCAAGGGGTTTGCCCGTTATCTTGGAGATGACTATTTGTATCAATCCATTCTGATAGGCCACACAACCCAGAATCATAACCACACCTAGCCACTGCAGGGCAGAAGGCCATTCAGAGAACAGCGGACCGGCAATAATAACTGAGGTGACCGGCGACAGGAGCAGGATGCCCGCAGACAAAGTCGGATCCATCCATACGGAACCATATTGAACCATGGTCCAAGCGGCAGCCTGACCGATGACAATCAGGATAATCAAGTTAATCCAGTTACCCATATTAATGGGGTCGCCCATCAGGGTTGCCTCGGACATGCTAATGCCATCGGCCATCTGCGGCAACACCATTACCCCCTCGGCGTTCTTGGTCATAACGCCCTGGGTCATATTGAAGCCGTTGCCGCCAGTAAACATCCAAATGGTGGGGAATACTGCCTGCGCCAGCATGGTGTACATCATCGGCTGGACGTAGAGATCCTTACGCGGCGCCGAAGTACTGGCCTTCCGCGAGAAGTACAAATAGCACGAATAGCAGATACCAGAGGTCAAACCGAAGGCGGTACCTAAGACTGCGGTCTTGAGCTCCATTCCAAACATGGTGATGGTTTTGGGGCCGACAAACGCTTCGCCGCCACTTTCAAAAACACCACCGGTAAAGAGCACGCCCACAATCATGATGGGCAATACGAAGGCGAATGAACGGGGCAGGCGGAACTTGTCGATAATTGCAGTCAGCATGGGCACGATTACAACCTGCAGGTTAAGCAGAATTGCGGCCACCCCGGAGCCGATTAGGAAGATGGAGTAGTTCCAGGCAGTGAAGTCCACCCCCAGGAACAGACCCGAGATTACGGCCAGGATGATGCCTTGCTTAGGCAGTGACTGCTTCTTTCGGATTTCCATGATGCCCAAGGGCAATAGACATAAGAACCCGAGGATGACGCGGAGCCAGGCCTGAGTGGCCGGATCCATATTGGATGCTTTCACCCAAAGCGGAGTACCCGACAAAAACAAAGTACCGAGCAGAAGGACGAAAACAGCCTTACCGTGACTGACATGTTTTACAGGAGATGGGGCACTATTTCCCCCAGATGTTTTAGCTAACATACCCGCTAGCCTATCAAAACTTTTTGTATTAGTGATCATTATAGAAATAAATTTTTATATTCAATAATACAGTTGAATATATGCATATAGATATTCAATTATTTAGTTGAGTGTTATTGTGGGTTTATTTTCGGTCTCTTTTTTATGATTATGCAGGTAAAGCAGGTTTCAATCAATTGAAACTAATCTGTTAGGGCGCCGTTACTTTCATTGTGCCGTTATTAATTTACCGATTTCTTTAGCCCCTAATTCCTGCTAAAACTTTCATTACTAGAGATTTAGTCACTATATATTTTTTAGGTATTCCCTGATTGGGGCGGCAACTCTCGGATTCACCATCAGGATCAGAAGCACCGCCAGTGGCTATTTGACCTCGGTATCGCCAGGCTGAGCGATAGAGGAATCGCTAATAGAGAAAGCTAAGCTCGCTGCCAGGTACCGCTCAGCTTGCACTGTTAGATTTGAGCTACAAGGAGGAAATATGGCGGGAAAACGTTTTGGAAACGGTATAAAGACCGTGCTGCTACTGGGAATCATGTGGGCGATTCTGTTGGGGATCGGGTACCTGATTGCCTACGGCACCAATAATTCCGCATTTCTATGGATTTTTGCGGCCATCGGATTGGCTTCGACCTTTTATAGTTATTGGAACTCGGACAAGTTGGCAATTAAGGCCATGGGTGCCTACCCGCTAGACCCCGCGCAATACCCACAAATCGTAAAGATTGTCACCGAGCTGTCCCAAACCGCCGGACAACCGATGCCGCGCCTCTATATTGCCCCTACCGCTACCCCGAATGCCTTTGCTACCGGCAGGAATCCTTCTAACGCGGCGGTTTGCTGCACCGAAGGGATTTTGCAGCTGCTAAATGAACGGGAATTACGCGGGGTACTCTCCCACGAACTGATGCACGTGTACAACCGCGATATTTTGACCTCCTCGGTTGCCGCCGCCATCGGGGGTTTGATTACTTCCGCTGCCCAAATGATGTTCTTTTTCGGAGGAGGACGCCGTGACGGGGAAAGTTCTGGTCCCCTGGGGGCTATCGGAGGGCTTTTGATGGTATTCCTGGCACCACTGGCTGCCACCTTGACCCAACTAGCGATCTCTCGTACCCGTGAGTTCGATGCGGATCAAACCGGCGCGGAACTTTCCCGCGATCCCCTGGCGCTGGCCAGCGCCCTCAAGAAACTGGAGGCGGGAACTACCGCTCGACCGCTGGCGAAAAACCCGCAAACCGAAAAAGTTGGATTCATGATGATCGCTAACCCCTTTAGGGCAGGCGGCGTACAGCAGCTATTTTCTACCCACCCGCCGATGGAGCAGCGGATTCGACGCCTAGAGGAAATGGCAGGCTACTAACCGCCACCAGCCACAGCATCAATACAGAAGGCTATTCGCCGTCCTTACCAATTAAATCTTCAGGCACGTCCTCGCCGCGGGAAATCGCGCTCATAGCTTTACGGGACACCACTTTGACCCGCTCGCGCGCTCCGCGGCCACCCTCAACTTCACCGAAGTCCGAGCCCAACTGCTTTTCATATTCGTCCAGTAGCTCCCAGCCGTGCCAGGTGGAGAAAGGCACCCCTCGCTGCTCAAGTAGCTTAATCATGGCATCGTGACCTACCGCTTTCCCGGTAGCCACTAGCCTGCCGGCTTCCGCGTCCTCTACCAGGTGAGCAATAGTTTGCTGGGCATCCGACTTGGTAGAGCCAATCAGCCCTACCGGGCCGCGCTTTACCCAACCGGTAGCGTAAATGCCGTTCAAGGGGGTTCCCTCTAGGTCGGTAACCCGTCCTTCCTTATTCGGAATCACCCCGCGCGCCTCATCGAAAGGCAGCCCCGTAATCGGAGACGAGAAATACCCGACCGCGCGATAAACCGCCTGTACCGGGGTTTCCCGCAGTTCGCCAGTACCGGAAACTGTTCCGTCCCCGTTCAGCTGAGTGCGTTCCGTAACTAGGGCGCGCACGTGCCCGTCTTCATCGGCCAAAATCTCTTTGGGAGCCGAGAATAAATGCAGGTGGATGCGGCGGTCAGCCTCGCTATCGTCCTCGTCCATCGCGTAATTAATTAAGGTATCGACTACCATTTTGGTTTGCTTCGAAGCCGCAATCGCCTGTTCCGAGCCTTCGTCGAACTCGAAATCTTCCTCGGAAACAATAACTTTTACTCCCGGCTGTTGACCGAGTTCGCGCAGCTCCAAGGGAGTGAACTTCACTTGGGCAGGTCCGCGCCGCCCGAAAATATGTACATCCGTGATCGGGGATTTGTAGAGTTCTTTCGCCACATTTTCGGGGATTTCAGTTTTTAACATATCCGCCGGGTGTTTGGCCATTACCCGAGCGATATCCAGGGCGACGTTACCCACCCCGATAACTGCCACCTCTTTCGCCTCTAGCGGCCAAAAACGCGGATAGTCCGGGTTGCCGTCGTACCAGGAAACGAAATCAGCAGCCCCATAGCATTCCGGCAAATCCTGGCCAGGCAAATCAATCGGTTTATCCCGGTCAGAACCGGTGGCGAAAATAATCGCATCATAGTGTTCATGTAGGTCATCAACGGTAATATCAGCGTCCTCGCCACCAACATTCACATTGGCCAGCAGACGAATATCTCCGCGCTGCAAAATCTTGTAAAGGGCAGTGATAATCGCGCGAATCCGGGGGTGATCCGGAGCCACCCCGTAACGCACCAAGCCATAGGGCGCAGGCAGGCGTTCAAATAGGTCAATTTCTACATTGAGACCAGACTTGGACAAAATATCGGAGGCATAGATTCCGGCAGGACCGGCTCCAATCACAGCAACACTAAGCGGACGGTCAGACACTAAAATCCTTCCTTTTGCATTATTAACCTGGCGGCGCCGATTTTTAGCACCTCAAACCTCCCCTATTGTAGCCAGGAAAGCGCTTTATCTTGCATTTTGTTGAGCGGTCTCACACTATGGAGCGCATCGCAAGACAGCGGCGCGGAACCTGCGAAAAACACCTGGGCGAACCTTAGGCCAAGTCAGCAGCGCGAAGTGCGGGCGCGAGCTTATCTGTCCAATCAAGGCAAAGCCGCGCGCAAGCAAGGGTGGCTGAGAGACAATAGGGCTATTAAAGGAGGAAAAATGAGTACACGGAAGGCTCCGCGCAGGCCAGCGATGTTGGATGCCGAACAAGCAGAAAATATTCCCGGTGCCGAGGACGGGGCGAGCTCCTCAGAAGTCGCTCACCTAGTAGCCCAGACGTTGCTGGGGATAGAAAAAGAAAGCGATGAGAACGTCCAGCGTTTGCGGCAGCTGCTGGAATCAGGCGGGATAGATACGGTCAGTGAACTGTGGTCCTCCTCTCCGGCGGGCACTTTACCGGGCACCCTGTGGCGGCTCTACCTGGTATATCAGTGGTATTTACGGGATCCACAGCTGGTCAACAACCGTTTCCAGCAGGGACTTGCCGCCCTAGATATCGGGGATGTTTTTTCTCGGGAGCACTCCGATAAATCGGTAGCCGCCCTCATGGATAAACTGGCTGCCCTGTGGCGGGCGCAGGCATCGATGGCTGAGCTGGCTTCCCTGCTAGATCGCATCGGTGATTTCCTGCAGGTACTTGCCAGCGGGGTGAGCGCGGAATGGATTAAGGACGCCCGGGACGAACTGGCGGATCCGGTAACTCTACGTCCCGAAGCGCTGCTACAAACCGCGGACGACCTGAAACTTTCAGCACGTGCCGCGAAAGCAAATCGCCTAGACTAGAAACAAATCCTTTAGGAATATTCCTTAAGAAACACTGCCGTTATTTTTGGAAGGGGTCGGCATGGAACATAAACAGGACGCTGAGAACAGGCCAGAACCCAAAGTGGGGAAGGCCAAAATTAAAGAGGACGCGACCGGCCAGTCGCACGTAGTACCCTCTCCTGCCGATATCGCCCGGGTTTATAAGGAAAATCCGCAGACTGAACCAACCCCGCAGGTAGATCGGGTGGCGGCAGAATCTAATTTTGAGACCGCGACTGCGGATGAGCTGATTTCTTCAAAAACCTCTCCCGAACAGTTTCCCGGTACCGATTACGAGGACGCCGACTACGACCTGCCTACGGGCGCTTCTCCATTTGTAGACGGCAAGAAAATAGCTTCAGACGATGAGCTTTTGCCCCGACCGAAAAAAACTGCCACCCCTGCTTCAGATAAGAGCACTAAGAACAAAACATCTGGTAAAGACGCTAAAACTACCAGTAAAGATAGCGGGAAAGCAGCCGCTAAGGAAAACTCAACAGCAGGCGGCGCCAAAGAAAAAACTGCCACCCCGAAAACAAAAGTGAAGGATCAGGCAGGCGGGTCCAAAGCTACCCGCGAAAAGACCACTAAGAAGTCAAAGACCTCCTCATCAACCGAAAAAACCTCGCAGGAAGATAAGACTTTCGGTGGTCACGCCCAAACTGATGGTCCGGAAGATCTTTCCACCATCAGTCCCTCCACTTTGCGGGAGGCTCCCGGCATTGACAAACTCGCGCAAGCTGGCCCCCTCGGTCAAGATAAACCTCTCCCCAAGGGACGGTTTGGGGATCGGGAACTGTCCTGGATGCAGTTTAACCAGCGGGTATTAGAGCAGGCAGAAGATGAGCGACTCCCGATTTTGGAGCGCGCTTGGTTCACCACTATTTTCTCCTCCAATTTGGACGAGTTCTATATGGTGCGCGTGGCCGGGCTTAAACGCCGGATTGCTGCCGGAATCGCCCGCACCGCCGCCTCCGGCCTCACCCCCCGCCAGGTACTTGACCTGGTGACTGAACGCGCCCAGGTTCTCTGTGCCCGGCAAGCCGGTTTTGTGCAGAACACTTTGCTAGGCGAACTAGAAAAAGTGGGGATTAAGCTGCGCCGCTGGGATGATCTTGCCCCCGAACAGCAAGAATTCCTGCATGGATATTTCCGGCGCCAAATTTTCCCCATTCTCACCCCCCTGGCAGTCGATCCTTCGCACCCCTTCCCCTATATTTCGGGGCTGTCAGTAAACCTGGCGGTGGTGCTGCGCAATCCCCTAACTGGAAAACAGCACTTCGCGCGGGTAAAAATCCCGGAAAGCCTGCCCCGGCTGATCTGCGTGGAACAGGCAATAGACCAGGTAATCCCGGAGGATGCGCTAGATACCAAGGGAGAAGCCACTTTCGTTACCATGGAGGACGTTATCGGTCCGCACCTAGATCACCTCTTCCCGGGGATGGAAATCTTGGAGCATCACGTGTTCCGCCTGACCCGCAACGAAGATCTGGAAGTAGAAGAGGACGACGCCGAGAACCTGCTGACCGCAATGGAACAAGAACTCTTGCGGCGCCGTTTCGGCCCGGCAGTCCGCCTAGAGGTGGCAGAGGGGATTTCCCGTCCAGTCCTGGACTTCCTGGTTGCCAAACTAGAGATTGGGATGGAGGATGTTTTCGCCCTCCCCGAACCTATTGACCTGCGCTGCCTGAACGAACTGCACGAACTGGATTTGCCGGAACTCAAGTACAAGAAGTTCGTTCCGGCCACCGCCGCCGGGCTTGCGGAAGTGGAATCGGCCAGACCCACCGATATTTTTGCGATGATTCGTAGCCACGATGTGCTGCTGCATCACCCCTATGATTCTTTCTCGACCTCGGTGCAACATTTCGTCACCTACGCCGCTAAAGATCCGAAAGTGCGTTCCATAAAGCAGACGCTTTACCGCACTTCCTCAGATTCTCCGATTGTTTCTGCCCTAATTGAGGCGGCACAAAACGGGAAACAGGTGCTGGCGATTGTAGAGATCAAAGCCCGTTTCGATGAGGACGCCAACATTTCTTGGGCGCGCAAACTAGAGCGCGCTGGGGTACACGTGGTCTATGGGATGGTGGGGTTGAAAACCCACTGCAAACTGTCGATGGTGGTGCGGGAAGAAGCCGATGGTCTGCGCCGCTACTGCCACGTAGGCACCGGTAACTATCACCCCAAGACGGCACGCGGATATGAGGATCTCGGCTTGCTGACCTGTGACCGCGAGGTAGCTCAAGACCTTACTCGTCTGTTTAATCAGCTTTCTGGTTATGCGCCCCGTACCTCCTTCCACCGCTTATTGGTGGCACCGCGCTCTATCCGTCCCGGGATTATCGAACGCATTGAACGCGAGGTCGATAATCACCGTAAGGGTCTGCCCGCCTATATCGGGATTAAAGTAAACTCCCTGGTAGACGAGGCAGTAACCGATGCCCTCTACCGCGCCAGCCAGGCAGGTGTGCCTATCGATATTGTGGTTCGCGGGATTTGCACGATTCGTTCTGGAGTGCGCGGCCTATCCGAAAATATCCGGGTGCGCTCTATTTTGGGACGTTTCCTGGAGCATTCACGGATTTATGCTTTCGAAAATTCCGGACAGCCGGAAGTGTGGATCGGCTCTGCTGACCTGATGCACCGCAACCTGGATCGCCGGGTGGAGGCGCTGATTTTAATTAAAGATGCCGAGATGACCGCGGAGCTCATGGATTTGGTGAAACTCGAAGCCTCCCCAGAGGTTTCCTCTTGGCATTTGCGCCGGGATGGAACTTGGCGGCGTCATATTGAGGCCAAAGACGGCTCTGCCCTAATGGACATCCAAGAGTACCTAATTAATAAAGCCAATTCGCGGATGAAGGGACGCTAGGGCAGATTTTTCCTCGCTACCTTGTACCGTTAAAGCAATTGACACCCCGGTGACCTCGAGGAATGACCTTATAGGTAATTTGTTAGACAATGGAAACAGATTACAAGAAAGGCAAGTGGCTACTATGACGGCTCGACCTAAGCCACCGCATATGCGGATAGTGCGGTCCGCAGGCGCATTAGTATGGCGTTTGCGACCAGAAGCTAACCCCATTCCCGGCACTATGGTTCCTGAAAAGCGTCAAGATATTCAGGTCTTGATTGTGCATCGACCTCGCTACGATGACTGGTCTTGGCCGAAAGGAAAACGCGAACCAGGTGAAGCAATACCGGCAACGGCAGTCCGCGAAGTTGAAGAAGAAACCGGGGTTCCCATTCGTTTAGGGGCACCACTGACAGTGCAGAGGTACCGCCTGGGGGCGCGGGTCACCAAAGAGGTTCACTACTGGGTAGGTTTCCCGGATGTTTCCAAACAAACTCTGCGGGCTCGCCCCCTCGCTCCCCTCGCTTCTACCAAAGAGATTGATAAATGCCAATGGGTAGGGCCGCGCAAAGCGATGCGGATGCTAACTCGCCGCGGTGACCGGCGTCTGCTCGAGGAACTGCTCACCCGCTTGGCAGAACGCACCTTATACACTCGCACCCTGGCGGTGGTGCGCCATGCAAAAGCTATTAAGCGCTCCCATTGGGAAAACGGCGAAATGACTCGCCCGCTTTCACGACGGGGTTCCTCCCAAGTGTTGCGGCTGATCCCGGCACTTTCGGCTCTGGGGATTAACCAGATAATCACTTCCCCGTGGCGGCGTTGCGTGGCCACTGTGGCTCCCTACGCCACGCTGTCGGGTACGCCTTTAAAGACCGAGGCCTCCTTTACCGAGGACGCCTATCGCGATGATCCTTCGCAGATGCGCGCGGTCGTGCGCGGATTACTTACGGAAAGTCACTTAGATGCCCCCGCCGCGCCGCTGGCGATTTGCGTCCATCGCCCCACCATACCGGGGATTATTGGGGAACTAGCTCCGCTCACTCCTAACAAATTAGGTAGGTTATTACCCCAGAACGACCCCTATTTGAAGACTGCGGGAATGCTGCTAGTACATATTGCGGATTACCCGGAGCCGCGAGTCGTTGACCTGGAAGTATTTCGTCTAGATCCCTAGCGACGGATTTAGCCATCCCGAGAGGCAAGTATTAGTGCTTCTGGGCAGGGAGCCCCGCTAAACTGGAGGTATGAGCGATTCCCATAACCAGCTGCCTCCAGAGTCTTCGGTAGATATCCCCGCTGCCAGCGCAGATGATTCTGCGCCTGCTTTCTTACCCCGAGTAGGGATTGGCAGCGATGTTCACGCTTTTGCCGATCCCGCCGACCCGGAGACGGCTTCCCGCCCCTGCATGGTGGCGGGACTTTCCTGGCCAGGGGAAACACCCTTAAAGGGACACTCTGATGCGGATGTGGCCGCGCACGCACTTTGTGATGCAATTTTATCGGCTGCCGGTCAAGGTGACCTGGGTTCCCACTTTGGCACTGACCGTCCCGAGTGGCGGGGAGCCTCTGGAAAACAGCTACTGGCGGCCACAATGGAGCTTATTCACCAGGCAGGATGGGAGCTAGGAAACGCCGCTGTTCAGGTGATCGCTAATCGCCCGCGAATGGGGGCACGGTATCAGCAGGCACGAGCAGCTCTTGAGGAAGCGGTGGGGGCGCCGGTGTCGATTTCTGCGACTACCTCGGACAATCTGGGGTTCACGGGACGTGGGGAGGGCGCGGCCGCGATAGCTACTGCTCTGGTTTATCCTCGGCACTGAACCTAGTTTCACCTGGATACCTAATTTGTAGTAATGCCTACTTCGCCTCCAAGTAAAGAAAACACCTCCTTATTAAAAGATAGGTACTAACCGCTATTTCAGTATGCCTGCCCACGGCCCCTCTGCCGCTGATTTCAGCGACCTAAATCACAAACATCCGGGTCTTTAGGCCTAGGCTTTTGGGGAAACTTCTAGCTCGAAAAAAGGTTCTTTAAACCCAGAGTTTCCTGCTATTTTACCCGAGGCGAGCCAAAAAGACTTCCACCTCTCACATATCTAAAGTCCCGTGTCATATTGTGATTAGCTTGACAGCGAGATAGTATGTTGCGCAGTCGAAAGTTTCGGCACTTATCCCAATGGAGAGCAAATGATAAGTACATTCTCAACATTAGTGTTGCCCACCGTAGGTGCAGCAGATTTTATTAGTAGCGGGAGTACTAGCGGTATCGCGATTGCCATGGTTATTTACTTCGTAGCCATGATCTTGATCGGTATCTATGGCTACACCCGTACGCAAACCATGGATGATTACATGGTGGGAGGACGTTCCTTGCCTCCGCTGGTAGCCGCGCTTTCGGCGGGTGCCGCGGATATGTCTGGATGGTTAATGATGGGACTGCCGGGCGCCCTTTACCTGACCGGTCTGGTGGAATCCTGGATTGCCATCGGGCTGCTGATTGGTTCCTGGTGTGCCTGGAAATGGGTAGCCCCCCGCCTGCGTTCCTATTCGCAGGTAGCCGGAGACTCGATTACCGTTCCTTCGTTCATGTCGGCACGCCTTAAAGACAACAAATATGTCCTGCAGATGGTAGCCGGGATTATTATTCTTTTCTTCTTCACCATCTACGTGGCCAGCGGCATGGTTTCCGGAGGCGTGTTCTTTGAATCCATCTTCGGTGTTAACTACCACGTAGGCATGGTAATCGTGGCCGGGGTAGTTATTCTTTACACCCTGGTAGGCGGATTCCTGGCGGTGTCGTGGACCGATATGGTACAGGGCATCATGATGCTTATCGCCCTGCTGCTAGTGCCGATCTTCGGCGTAGTTGCCCTAGGCGGCTTCGGAGTTATGACTGGCACCCTCAACGGCCTAGAAGGTCATATGTTCTCGATCGTAGGTGATGGCGCTGCTGGTAAGTTGTCGATGCTCAACGGTCTGGCCTGGGGGCTGGGATATGTTGGTATGCCCCACGTGATTGTGCGCTATATGGCGCTGCGCTCCCCCAAAGAAGCGGTGGCGGCTCGCCGCCTGGGCATCGGCTGGATGTTCCTGTGTGTGCTAGGCGCTACTTTGACCGCTCTAATCGGGCGCGCCCTCGTCGAAAATGGCCTCGGTGGCATTAAAGAAGCCCTAGCTCGGGTGAAAGTTAACCCGCAAGAGAGCATCTACCTGGTTATGGGGGAAAAGCTCTTCCCCGCCGTGCTCGCCGGGTTCATGTTGGCCGCGATTTTGGCCGCCATCATGTCTACTGTTTCTTCACAGCTATTGGTAACTTCCTCCGCAGTGGTTGAGGATATTTACCGCGGTATCAAGAAGAAGCGTCTATTGGGTGCCAAAGGTATTAACGCGGGCCGGATGGTGGTGTTAGCGATTTCGGTTATCGCCGCTTTCTTTGCCTGGTTCCGTACCGACTCGATTCTGGGTCTGGTGGCCTTTGCCTGGGCAGGTTTCGGGGCTGCTTTCGGTCCGGTGGTGGTATTAAGCCTCTACTGGCGCAAGTACACCTGGCAGGGAGCTGCATCCGGTATGGCCGTGGGTGCTATTACCGTTGGTATCTGGGGCAATCTACCAGACACCGTGCCGATGTTCTTCCAGGTGTACGAGATCCTACCCGGGTTCTTACTGAACCTGCTGGTCTCCTGGCTGGTGTCTCGCGCCACCTACAAGCCGAATAAGGAAATCGACGAAGAGTTCGATCTTGCCGTCAACCTGGCTCATGCCTCGCAAGAGGAAATTAACTCTACTTTAGAAGGACGCAAAGTTACCCCGGTAACCGTCGTGCCCTTGGCAGAGGTTGAGGGCAAAGCTTAAGCCATTTCCTAAACGAAAACTAAATAAAAAAAGGGACTAGGAAAAAAGTCCTTGCAATCGGGGTACACTCCCACGCATCTAGTGTTACCTTGAAAATATAAGTGCGTAGAGGGTCGGGCGATACCAAGCCCGGCTCTCTGCGCCCTTAGGTGCGATCGATACCTATTCACAGTTTCCTAAGAAAGGACTGAAACAAATGTCAGAAAGCGTGGCTCCCCCCAAAGTCGGTGGGGAAACCGGCGATTGCCGCCACCTTGCGGATCTGGCGGTCGCTCGTGCCCAGAAATGGGTACGGGAGTCCGAGAAATATCCGGAAGATCGGGCAGCTAAACTCCTGTCCCAGGTACTAGAAGACCAAGCTGGTTTGGACTTTACAGTTGCCTTTGTTGATGGAGTTATCCGACCAGAGGATTTGCAGGTCGCGGCGGATGAGATGAACCGCCTTGCCTCCTCCTCCGTCGGTTTCCTCCCCTGGTACCTGCGTCTACCCTTCAAATTGGGCGGCGCCGTAGCTCCGGTGCTACCCAAGGTAGTAATCCCCATTACCCGTACCGTGTTCGCGAAACTGGTTGGGGATCTGGTGCTAGACGTATCCGATGCCAAGCTCGGGCCGGCGATTGAGCGGCTCAAGCAGGGTGGAATGCGGCTCAATATGAACCTGCTGGGCGAAGCAATTCTCGGTGACGAGGAAGCCAATAAACGGCTAACTGACACCATGGAGCTGTTGGAGCGTCCGGATGTAGAGTACGTATCTTTGAAAGTTTCGGCAGTTACCGGCCCGCACAACCCCTGGGCATATGATCACGTGGTAGATAGAGCCGTAGACGCTCTCCTGCCGCTATATCGCCGCGCTAACTCCTATGAACAAAAGAAGTTCATCAACCTGGATATGGAGGAATACAAAGACCTCCATATGACCATTGATGTGTTCAAGAAGATTCTGGAAACCCCCGGCCTAGAAAAACTGGAAGCCGGCATCGTGCTGCAGGCCTACCTGCCCGACGCCCTCCCCGCTATGAAGCACCTGCAAGAATGGGCAGCTAAGCGCGTAGCCAATGGAGGCGGACGGATTAAAGTTCGCGTAGTAAAAGGCGCGAACCTCTCGATGGAAACCGTGGATGCTCGCGAGCGCGGCTGGAAACTCACCACCCAAAAGAGCAAGCAAGACACCGACTCCAACTACATGAAGGTACTGGACTACGCCCTCACCAAAGAGCACACCCGGAACATTAAGATCGGGGTAGCAGGCATGAACCTGTTTACCGTGGCCTTTGCGTTCGAGCTGGCGCATGAGCGTGGAGTGCTAGAGTCCGGTGGGGTCGAGTTCGAGATGCTTACCGGTATGGCTTCTCCCCAGTCCAAGGCAGTAGCCGAGGACACCGGTCACCTCCTGTTCTATGTGCCGGTAGTAAACCCGGATGAATACGACGTGGCTATCGCCTACTTGGTGCGGCGGTTGGAAGAAAACTCGCTGGATCAGAACTTCATGTCCGATATTTTCGATCTGGATGACGCGGATGTTCTCCACAAGGAAGAACAACGTTTCCGTCGCGCCCTGGATCGGGTCTACGATGTCAAGGTTGGTCCGGTACGTCAGCAAAATCGTCTCACCGAGACCGCCGACGATATTAAATCTTTCGTACAAAAGGACGGGGAGTGGACTTTCGCCAACACCCCGGATTCGGATCCTTCCTTGCCGGAAAATATCGAATGGTCTCGCCAGATTGTTAAGGCTATTCCCGATTGCCAGATCGGGATTAAAGAGGTCGAAGAGGCCACCGTTTCCGATGCCAACGTACTAGATCAGATGCTGGCAGGTGCGGAGGCCGCTGCCAAGGTTTGGGCGGCGCGCCCCGCCAAGGAACGCTCCGAGATTATTCACCGCGTAGGTATCGGGCTCAGCGAACATCGCGCGGAGCTGATGGAAATCGCAGCTGCCGAATGCGGCAAAGCCCTAGATGGCGGCGATATTGAGGTATCTGAGGCCGTGGACTTCTGCCACTACTATGGTCAGCAGTGCCTAGAGCTAGAACAGCAAGAAGGAGCCAAGTTCAAGCCAGCGCGGGTAACAGTTTCTACCCCGCCCTGGAACTTCCCGATTGCGATTCCTACCGGTTCTACCGTGTCGGCGCTAGCTGCCGGTTCAGCCGTAATCTTCAAACCGGCTAAAGAAGCTGCTCGTACAGGTGCGCTACTAGCCAAGATTATGTGGGATGCGGGAGTTCCGCGTGAGGTTCTGCAGTTCGTGCAGCTGGGCAACCGGGATCTGGGTAAGAACCTGATGGCTGACGAACGAGTAGATCGGGTCATTTTGACCGGTTCTATCGACACTGCCAAGATGTTCCGCTCCTGGGACAACAATATGGGTCTGCTGGCGGAAACCTCCGGCAAGAACGGTATTATTGTTACCCCCTCGGCGGATCTGGATCTGGCGGTTAAAGATATTATCAACTCGGCATTTGGCCACTGTGGGCAAAAGTGCTCCGCCTCCTCGCTGGCGATTCTGGTCGGTTCGGTAGGTTATTCCGAGAGGGTACATCGCCAGCTACTTGACGGCGTACGCTCCCTAATCGTGGATTACCCCTCCAACCCCTCCAGCCAGACCGGTTCGCTGTGCACCCCGGCCAAAGGCAAGCTGCTCCGCGGCCTAACCACCTTGGGACCGGGCGAGCATTGGGCGCTAAAGCCCAAGCAGCTAGATGATTCCGGAAAGCTCTGGACTCCGGGTATTCGCGCTGGTGTGCAGCCGGGCAGCGAATACCACCTGACCGAATATTTCGGTCCGATTCTGGGTATTATCCGGTGTGACACTCTGGAAGAGGCCATCGAGATTCAAAATGCGACCGATTACGGTTTGACCGCCGGTTTGCACTCTTTGGATGCCGATGAAATCAACCTCTGGCTAGATCGGGTACAGGCCGGTAACGTCTACGTCAACCGCGGTATCACCGGCGCTATCGTGCGCCGCCAGCCCTTCGGCGGTTGGAAGAACTCCGCGATTGGTGCGGGCACCAAGGCGGGCGGTCCCTCCTACCTATTCGGCATGGGCGAATGGGAAGTTGACGGGGTTCCTGCGAATGAGGGCGTGGAACTACGTAACCGCGCTCTGGTGGAGGCCGCTAAGGTGGCACGCTCTCTGGACTCTAATAAAGAGTTTGTGATGGCGTCGCTGCGCTCCTCCCAGCAGGCTCTGGACTCCGAGTTTGCTATCGGGCACGACCCCTCCGATCTGCGGGTAGAGCGCAACGTGTTGCGTTACCGTCCGCTGCCGGTACTCATCCGGCTTTCCGAGGGCGAGGACGCCTCCCAGGTGCTAATGCTGGCAGCTGCCGGTCGCGCCGCTGGTTCCAAGGTTTCGGTGTCGATGCCACAAGAACCTGACTCCGCTCTCTTGCAGTACCTGCGAGTACAGCACATCGATTACGAGGTTGAATCCGATCAATCCTTCCGTGACCGTCTACCCGCCTGGGCAGCCGGTGCCGGACTGGATGCTCGTATCCGCCTGATTGGTGGGGATGTCAAAGCAATTAACGAAGCTGTCAATGGCAATGTGAACGTGGCAGTATGGTCGCATCCGGTCACCGCTTGTGGACGCGTAGAAATGATTCCATTTGTACGTGAGCAGGCGGTAGCCTTTACGAACCACCGCTTCGGTAATCACACTCCGCTTTCGGAGCAAGTGAAAATCTAGGTGCTGGTTTAGATCAATAACTAAATAAATGCCTCGCGGGGGTTGGGAAATGTTTCCCAACCCCCGCGAAAGTTTTGTCCTGCACTCAAATTTTTCTACTGCTAACTACCTGCGCTTCCGCGCGCTACCTGGTGCTGATTATCCGCCGTTACTTTGCAGCATTAGCGGATGTTAGCCGCAGCTTGGTGGCCACGATTCTGGTTGCTGATTGGTTAATCCGGTCTTCGCTGATCTGCCCGCTGTTAACCGCCGTTAGCACTGCCTGATAGGCAGCCTCGAAATCCTGGGGATCCAACACGATGTCAATACCTGCCTCGACTGCCATTACCGCTGCCTCAGCAGGCTGATAGTTACTACTGATTGCCCCCATCCTCATGGAATCAGTAATCAAAATCCCTTGATACTTTAGCTTTCCTCGTGCCCATCCGGTCACCAACTTTTTCGACAAACTGGCGGGAGTGTTATCCCCCACCACCTTCGGGAAGGACACATGGCTAACCATCACCAGTTTTATATCTTTTGCCACCGCATCTTTAAAGGGCACTAAATCTACGCGTTCCAGCTGCTTGACATCTTGCTGGGAAACAGTTACTCCTTTATGGGAGTCAGTGCTGGTAGAACCGTGACCGGGAAAATGTTTATAGGTGGCTAGCACCGGGCTGGTCTGCAAACCTTTACTAAAAGCAGCCGCCATTTTGGTAACAGTACGGGCTTTAGAGCCAAATGCGCGCTCTTTAAGCAAATCATTTTCCGGGTTTGTCAGCACATCCGCATCGGGCGCAAAATCAATGTTAAAACCCAGATCGGCCAAGTACTTCCCCATTTCGGTACCAATTTCTAGGGCGCGTTTGGGGTCTTTCCCGGCGCCTACCTCGCTCATATTCGGATAAGGCTTAATCCCCAGCGCGCTATTGCCACTGACCCGGGCAACTGTCCCGCCCTCTTCATCCACCGCAATAAACACCGGGAGCCCGACCCGCTCTTGGCTATATTCTTGCATTTCAGAGAGCATAGTTTTTACTTGCTCCGGGGATTGCAGATTAGCGCTGTTATAAATAACGCCCCCCACCGGTCGCCTATTAAAAGCCTGCTGCGCCGGTTCCCCAGCAGCAACCACCCACTGGTTGCGCTGTAAGAATGCTTCCGGGGTCACCATAAACATCTGCGCCACTTTATCTTCTAGAGACATTTTCTCTACCAAAGCTTTGGCCTGCGCTGGAACCGGATCATACACCAAGGTAGTGGCGCTGGGACTGGGAGTAGATTTTTTCGGCTTCGCCCTGGAAGGATCCGGGGCGCTGCTACAGGCGCTTACCATCACCAGAGTTACCGCAAGCAGCATGGCGGTGACTAGCAGACGCCCCTTGGCCCCGGAATTACCGTTATGAAGCGAATATTTTTTCGCCATTGTTACCCAGAGTTCCTACTGTTCGTACTCACAAACGTAACCGGTCTTCCCACTCATTTTCTTCACAGCCTCCGAGGAAGAAAAGAGATCGTCACGTTCATCGTTCCACGACCACTGGCCTTGAATCTTCCACAACATTAGATAGAACTCTGGTTCGCCATCTAAATCGGTATGCGAGGGTTCTCCCGGGAACCAGTTGTCATAAGACCATTTTTCTCCGGTTACCCAGTGGGCAAAAATACCGTCATCGCGTTCCGAGGTGTACCCGCCTATCCACACGAAATCTATTCCTTTAGATTCAACTAGCGAGATAACTTGTTGTTCTTCTTTTTCACTGGTTAAGGTGACTAAGTGCCCGCCCCTACTCATACAGGCAGCGTTGGAATCGGTCCAGGTCTTATCTTCTTTAAAGGCCTCATAGCGGGTCTTATGCTTCTCGATACCGGAACGTTTCACCGGCGTAAAAGAAACCCCGTCCATGACCGCCCCCAGGCTGTAATCATCAGAATCACCGATTAACGCGTAAATGGTGCGTTCGGCATAGGCATCGGCTTTGGCGTCGGATGTGTATTCGATAGTGTAAAGATTCTTTTGCCGAGCATTGATCTTTTCCAGCACTTCACTCATATCGGCAATCGAATCAATATCCCACAGGTAACCCTTGGTTTCATCGGCGATTTGCTGCAGAGTATCCAAATCGGATTCGGCACTCCCAATCAAATAGATAGGTACTGCTTTTTCGATCGCCAAAGCAATAACTTCCTCTAAACTGTGCGAACTGGCATTCTCAATTCCGTCCGTAAACGCAATCACACAGTTAGATCCCGTGCGGTTGCCAGCGTTAGTTACCCCCTCGTAAAGAGCATCGTAAAGCGCAGTTTGACCATCGGCGGTCATATTAGAAACCCCGTTTAACAGAAGATTTTTATCGCCGGTGAAAGTAGACATATACATCAGGTAGGTATCGAAAGCCATCAACTCGGCTTTATCTCCCACTTTATAGTCGAGAGTATTAATAAAGTTACGCATCGCATCTTGCATTTCCCCAAGGTCTTCATCCATTGACCCTGATTTATCGAGCAGAACCTCGAACCCGACCCCCTGATTGTTTTTTATTCTCTCTACTTTCCTTATCGACCTCTCGATTTCCTGTCCACCGGCGATTTTCTCTTTTATGGCGGCCGTCGGTGATTTCAGAGTTAACTCTTGATGGTTACTATCGGTTAAAGATAAATACAGTCGCACTGTGGGATACTCCGACACGTCGCTACTGACGATTTCAAAATCATAGTCGGCGTGATTCTCGGTCAAATCTGCCCGCAAAGTATCGTAATCGGCAGCAACGTTAGAGGACCCCGGACCAAAGGTGTAAAGCAATGCTCCCACCGTCACCACTAACACTATGACCAGCACACTCACCAACGCGATTATCGGTAGGCGGTTGTTCTTTCCCGAGGGCGCACCCGCCATAGGAGCCGGCAAAGGATAATTGCCGCCAGCTGGCTGATAGGGATAGTTGGCAGCGGAGGCACCGGGTGCCGGGTAATAGGGTGCCGCCTGGGGGCTGCCCACTGTCGGATATGGGGATGCTGCCGGCGAATACTGTCCGGGATAGCCACTATACCCGGGGTATCCGCTATTAGAATTTGGCTGATTTTGCGAGGCAAACCGGGTGGTATCCATGTTCTGGGTTTTCTCGCTGAAACCGGCTGTCTGATCTGGGCTTCCTGGGACTAACTGAGCCCCGCATATACTACAAATGGTGGCTCCATCGGAATTGTTATTGCCACATTGCGCACAAAAAGCCATCTTATCTATTCCTTAAACCGGGGAACTTTTAGATTCTGCTGCGAACCTAATAACTTCAACTTTATCCTGCCAGTGCCACCAGGATTGATATATCGCTGCGTCTAATTATTAAGAGCTATTTTACTTCTCGAAAATTAGAGGCTCCGAAAATACCTGAAATATCAGGGCAGCCACAAAGTGCCATCCCCGGCCGCCAGCAAATTATTCGCGATTCCATAAGAAATCGCCCGATCACAAAGCTGAGTAACCTGCGGTGTCACCGGAGAAATTCCATAGAGTAGCTGGAAGGCTGCGCGCACGATTTCTGCGCGCTCCAGGCTATTGGTGCGCGAAATCTGCCACCGCAACGCATTCGCAACCTCGGTCAAAGTCAGTGACCCTAGTTTGCGGGGCAACCCCACCGGGGATTGCAGGGCAGTGTTCCAGGTGAGGGGGTCTATTTTGGCAGGCCAAACCGTGCGCATTCCCGGTTCAGGCACCAGTTTTAAACTTGGACCCAAACAACGGGCGACCTCATCGGGGCGCCGATCGTTATAACCAACCCGATATTTTTGGCACAACCGACGCGCCAAGAACTCTAGCGGCATCGGGCCTTCGGCATGAATAATACTTTTGGCGAAGGACGCGGTAGACCCGGCAACTGCCGGTTCATCCAGGCTCTGCTTAGGTCGGGTAAAACGGGGCCTGTAGTCGAAATAACCGCGCACTCGGATAGTGATTAACCGGGTAGAGGGTTGGCGGTCAGCCTCCGCCAGTATTTCCCGAGGTTTGTGGGGAGCCGCGGGTGGTACCTGCGATGGTAACAGTGGGCTTTGTGCCGCCCTCCGTAAGGCAGAATCTGCCGGTGAGGGCGCCTCCTCTGGGAACTCAGCACCGTAGAGAGCTGCCGAATCTGGCATTTCGTCCTCTATCTCTGCAAAAGCTGAGCGTGGCGCCCTAGAGTGGACATCCGCTTGCCCCCTATCGGTGGCGTGTTTATTGCGGGCAATAAACTCGTCAAAACTCATGTTTAGCTGAGAATCTAGACCCAGAGCCTGGAAATATTCCCAGCCAGCGGCGGCATTTGCCAAGTCCACGTCCGGTGCCGGGGCGGGGGCGGTTTGCGGGGTAGGAGTAGGTGAATATACCGGGGCAGCCGCGGGAAGCGGTGCGGGGGCGGACGTGGGCATTACTGGAGGTGTCGCAGGAGCGGGTTGCATCTGTGCCGCAGGGGCAGGATAGGTGGGAACTGCCGGCGCAGGGGCAGGGTTAACCGGCTCTTGCGGATAGCTGGTAGCCAGGGACTGTTCGGACACTACCGGTGACATCGAAAAAGCTCCCGGAGCTTCGTTTGTCACCACCGGTTCAGGCGCATTTCCAGGCAGTGGAGCCGCTGGTGAAGCCGGCGGTGTTAGAGCTGGCGTCGGCGCAGCTGCCGGCGGCGCGGCCGGTAAGGGTGAAACTTGGGGTGGCGGCGGCGCGGGACGTGACCCGCTATCCCTAGCGGGCGAATGCTCTGGGAACAGTTCCGCCCGTTGAAGAGAGCTACGAGAAGGGAACCGGTGGGCTGAAACAGCAGCAGGCGAGTTATTCACTGGGGCTGCCGGCCTGGCAGCGGGGCTGGCGCCCACTGTGGGAGCAGCATTCGCGCCAGCTTCCATGGGAATCCAGGGCATTTCTCCGCTAGGAGTACGCCAATTGGCAGAAGACGCTGCCGGGGCTGCAACGTTGGCACTGGCCTGAGAAACCGGGTAGGTTTGCGCCCCTACCGGCGAAGATTCTGCGTGCGCAGCCCCAGAATGGTTTGCTGATTCTGGATTGGCGGAAGCATAGGCCTCCGAAATCATTGCGGCTAGCCCCATCCCCAGCGCTTGGGTATCTCCCTCATCTTCCGGGGAGTGTTCGGGGGTGGGTTGCGGACTTTGAACCGCTGCAACTGCGCCTTCACCACCTGAGGGAACTGATGTCAGTGGCGGCGTCTGTACCGAAGGTGGTGCCGGTGCCGGCCTTACCTGTGGTTGCGCCACGGGCGGGGCGTTTTTCTCTGCCTGAGCAGAACCCTTTTTTCCTAAATCTGGGATAGCATGCAAGACCAAAGAGGCTGGATTTTGGGAAATAGACTGCCCGGCTTTCATCCAGAGCCCGAAAACTTTTTCCGCCAGGTCACCTTTACCGCTCAACATGGCCACCAAAGCCACTGTATCTACCAGCCTTTTTACTTGCCAGCGCGGTAACTCCCCGGAAGTGAGAGCGCGGCGCGTTTGCTCGATACCGGACCGTAAATCCTGCAAGCGAGGGTCAGCAAGCTGAGGTTTTAGCTGGTCAGCTAGTTCTAGGCAGCGCTGCGCCACCTTGGTAACCGTCAGTTTAGCCATGGCGCTTCGCCCCCTTTCGTAAACTCAAACAAGTCACCATCGAGGGGGTAACCAGCCACGCATCAACCCGCCCAGAACTGACGATAGCGACCGCTTTACGAGCTTCGCGTCTTCCTGGTTCCCGATCCCCTCGCTGTATCTGCGAAAACCATTTTAGCAGGTGGACAACTTCGCTATCGATACCGCACATAATGTGGGGTGAAACCAAGAGAGCACATTGCGGCCACTGCAACTTTTTGCGGGTCGCCTGTGCCACTTCCTCTGACAAATAATCGTCTACCCAGGCAAAACTGGTGTTTCCCGCAGAAGTCATGACGGCGGGGAACTTCGAGCGCGGATCCCCGTTGGGGCACCGCACCCAGGGTAGATCTTCGGAAATGCCTAGCAGTGGAGACAGGTGCTGATTCGCCCATTCATTCCAGGACGTGGCCCAGTGAACTTGGAAATATTTCCCCAAGTCTCGCAGGCGAGAGCCCATTCTACGAGACAGCACCACATTCACATTAAAAGAATCATCGGGTTTTAAATGCACCAGGTGTGCGCGCAGCAACGGATTAAGGATGCGTCGCCCGACCCGACCCCAAAGGTTCAAAGGGCCGTCGACATCCAAGAATAGGATAGGCAGGCGGGAGCAGACGGCAGTATCCAGGGCGCTGTCTGGCGCCTCTACTGTCTGTTCCTCCGCGGTGCCCACCCGTCCTCCTTAAAAACTGCTAACTCCACATTATCGCGAGATGATAGACAAAGGAGACTTGCCGAGAAAACTTAGACACGAAAGATACTCAGTTGCTGTTTTCAGGCAACCTGGATGCGGGCGTCACCACGTGGAGGCTACTTGCCGTTGAAGGTAAATTCCTTTTCTCCGTCCTCGCCCTCGCGCACATCCACCAAGATTTCTTGACCGGGCTCGATATCTCCGAAGAGAATCTTTTCGCTGAGGGCGTCCTCGATATCGCGTTGGATAGTGCGCCGCAAAGGACGCGCCCCCAAAACCGGATCGAAACCGCGAGTGGCTAGTTCTTCGCGAGCCGCATCGGTGAGCTTCAAGGTCATATCTTGTTCTTGGGTGCGTTCTTGAAGTTTGGCAATCATCAAATCCACGATCTGGCGGATTTCTTCCATCCCCAGCTGCGGGAACACGATTACTTCATCTACACGGTTGAGGAACTCCGGACGGAACTGCTGCTTGAGTTCTTCCTGTACCCGATTCTTCATCCGCTGGTAGGAACCGACCTGGTCATTATCCACCTGGAATCCGGTTTGCACCCCTTTATTGATTTCCCGAGTGCCCAGGTTGGTGGTCATGATGATTACGGTGTTCTTAAAGTCCACCATCCGCCCTTGGGAGTCGGTGAGCCGTCCATCCTCTAGCACCTGCAGAAGAGTGTTGAAAATATCGGCATGGGCTTTTTCAATCTCGTCAAAAAGCACCACCGAGAAGGGCTTACGGCGTACCTTTTCAGTCAACTGCCCGCCCTCGTCATAGCCAACATATCCGGGCGGCGCTCCGAACAGCCGCGACGAAGTGTGCTTTTCGCCGAACTCCGACATATCTAGTTGGATTAGCGCCGATTCGTCACCGAAGAGGAACTCGGCCAGGGCTTTCGCCAGCTCGGTTTTACCCACCCCGGTGGGGCCGGCAAAAATAAAGGATCCGCCGGGACGATTCGGGTCTTTAAGCCCCGCGCGCGTCCTCCGGATAGATTTGGAGAGGGCGCTGACCGCTTCATTCTGGCCGATAACCCGCTTATGCAGCTCATCTTCCATATGCAGCAGCTTCGCGCTTTCTTTCTCGGTCAGCTTGAACACCGGAATACCGGTGGACATCGCCAAAATCTCCGCAATGGAATCTTCATCCACGGTGCCAATCCGGTCGCCCTCCCCGGACTTCCAGTCAGCCTCTAGCTGGGCGCGTTTTTCGCCCAACTGTTTTTCCTCATCGCGTAAGCGCGCCGCTTTCTCAAAATCTTGGGCATCGATTGCGGCTTCTTTATCGCGCCGCGCCTCATTGATTTTCTCGTCCATTTCCCGAATCTCGGGAGGAGCGGTCATCCGGTGGATCCGCAGACGCGCCCCGGCCTCGTCAATCAAATCGATTGCTTTGTCGGGCAGGTAGCGATCCGAAATGTAGCGGTCAGACAGGGAGGCTGCCGCGCGAATCGCGTCATCGGTAATTATTACCCGGTGGTGCGCCTCGTAACGGTCACGCAAACCGGTCAAGATTTTCACGGTATCTTCCACGCTGGGCTGTTCCACCTGGACTGGCTGGAAACGTCGCTCCAAAGCCGCATCTTTTTCAATATATTTGCGGTATTCCTCGGTGGTGGTGGCGCCGATGGTCTGCAGTTCTCCCCGTGCCAGCATGGGCTTGAGGATCGAGGCCGCATCAATCGCACCCTCAGCGGCACCCGCACCCACCAGGGTGTGAATCTCGTCGATGAACAAAATAATGTCCCCACGAGTACGGATTTCTTTCAAAACTTTCTTGAGGCGTTCTTCAAAATCGCCGCGGTAACGCGAGCCTGCAATCAGCGACCCCATATCTAGGGAATAAATATGCTTGTCTTTAAGGGTTTCAGGGACGTCTCCGCGCACAATCGCCTGCGCGAGCCCCTCTACTACGGCAGTTTTACCCACCCCGGGTTCCCCAATCAGTACCGGGTTGTTCTTGGTGCGCCGCGAGAGGATCTGCATGACCCGTTCCATCTCGTTGATACGCCCGATCACCGGATCCAGCTTGTTCTCCCGGGCCGCCTCCGACAGGTTGCGCCCGAACTGATCCAGAATCGCCGAGCCGGACTTTTGCGGCTTCTGGGTGCCGGTGCCGACCCCCACGGTTTCTCCGCCGGTTTCGTCTTGGTTTGCTCCCGGATAGCCCGACAGCAGGTGAATCACGTTTTGACGAATGCTTCCCAGGTCAGCACCCAGATTGGTGAGTACCTGGTTGGCTACGCCCTCGCCCTCGCGGATCAGCCCTAACAGGATATGTTCGGTACCGATATAGTTATGCCCCAGCTGCAAGGCCTCCCGCATCGATAGTTCCAGGACTTTCTTGGCGCGGGGAGTGAAAGGAATATGATCTTTTGAATCGTTTTCACCTTTGCCGATAATCTCAATTACCTGATTCCGGACACCTTCAAGGGAAATGTTGGCCATTTCCAAGGCTTTTGCAGCTACGCCCTCGCCCTCGCGGATCAGCCCCAGCAGAATATGTTCGGTACCGATATAGTTATGCTCCAGGCTGCGCGCCTCATCTTGCGCCAGCACTACTACCCGGCGCGCCCTATCTGTAAAGCGTTCGAACATTTTGCTCCTTGAACTTTGGGGAGGATTCTTTCGGTTAGGGAATTGACTCCACTATGTACATTATTAGGTTTTTGCCCTCGCTCTCACCTGGTTTCACTACCGGCTAAGGCTAATTTTTTCCCGGGAGGAGGACGGCGGGGCAGAATTTTTGGAAAAGGCAGTTATCCAGAGCGCAGATAAGGAAAGTTCGCCGATTCTATCCCCAGTATTACGCGGGAATAAATCTAGATATAGCACGCGAGAGTTGCAGCGAATAACACCACAACCGAAATCACGGTTACCAGTAGGTTTCCTATGATTTGGGTGCGTTTGACAGTGGCGGTGGCGCGCTGGCGATCGACAATATCCGGGATAGCTTGCCCCAGTTGCTTGCGTCCTCGCCTGCCCGAGATCACTGCCACCAGGTGCAAGGCCCACCCGATGAGTGCTCCCACCAGGGCGCCTCCTAGGTGTCCTTGCCAAGACACGTTGGGGATTACGAACCCGATTAACAGGTTGATTATCAGCAGTCCGCCCAGGGCAGCGGAGGAGGCGTGCAGGTTGCGGGTGTAGACGAATACGCCCGCGCACAGCCCGAGGACTGCCCCGGAGGCGCCCACTACCGCTTGCTGTTGCCCGGTGAGTAGTGCCCACGCCAAGGTGCCTAGCGAGCCTCCCCAGGCTGACAGCAGGTAGATCAAGAGAATCTGATAGCTGCTAAGCACTCGTCGAGCCAAACTCCCCAAGATGTACAGGAACGCCATATTGGAGGCCAAATGCACGATACCGCCGTGTAAAAACGCGGCAGTCAAAAACCGCCAAGGCTCGGTAAAGCCCAAGGTGGGGTAGAACAGGAATTGATCTACCAGGCTGGGAACCAGCCACGACGCCACGTAGACAATACCGCAAGCAATAATGAGGACGTTGATTACATTGAGCCGATTGTTAGGATTCGTCATTTCTCCAAAAAGTTAAATTTGTCCGCCACCGAAGTGGCGGACAAATGAAAGTTACTCGCTGATTTCGATGGATTCGATGGTGATGTCTTCGAGGGGACGATCGCGACCATCGGTATCGACTGCGGCGATGGCGTCAACTACCTCGCGAGAAGCCTGGTCGGTGACTTTTCCAAAAACAGTGTGTTTGCCGTTTAGCCACTGGGTAGGCACCTGGGTAATAAAGAACTGGGAGCCGTTGGTTCCCGGCCCAGCATTCGCCATTCCTAGTACGTAGGGTTCGTCAAAGGTTAGTTCGGGAACGATTTCATCGCCGAAACGATAACCGGGGCCACCAGTACCGGTACCCAGGGGGTCGCCGGTCTGGATCATGAAGCCCTGGATAACACGGTGAAAAATCACTCCGTCATAGAAGGGTTCATTGGATTTAAGTCCAGTCGCGGGATTTTGCCATTCGCGTTCGCCGGTAGCCAGACCTTTGAAATTGTTTACAGTCACCGGAGTTTTATCCGGAAACAGTTCGACCTTAATGTCGCCTTTTGAAGTGTGAATTGTTGCTTCCATAGCTTTTATTCTCTCATGAAAGCTATAAATCCGATACTCGACCTTACTAAATCTCGTTATTCCCAGGGCTTATTCTTCCCACAAGTTCGGCTTGAACGTCTAAACTGGAAGCGTACTAATTGTCGTTGCCGAAGCGGGGGAGCCTCGGCTCATCCAAGTTAAAGGAGCTACCATGAAAACATGCTGCCCGTATAAGCTATTCAAGCAGGCGCGAAGCCTGGCCGATCAAGGCAAGGATATTGTTCTTGAGGGCGCACAGGATTTGCAGGAAAAGGTCAGCAACGACCTAGTGCCCAATGTGGAACACGCAGTAGGTAATATGCGCGACCAGTTCCACGAGGTAAAGAAGCATTCTGAAGAGTCTTTGAAGGAGGCTGCTAAGCAAGTGAAGAAACAAACAGCAGACAAGATTAGTAAACCAGCTCCGAAGCGGGGTCGTAAAGCACTACTATTCCTGGTATTGGCGGCTGTGGCCGGTGGCGTTGGCTACCTGCTTTACCGTCGTTCCCAGCCGGTTGAAGACCCCTGGGCAGAAGAATATTGGGAGGACGTGGAAGTGAGCGAGTTCGATCCGGAAGAAGCGGCAGAGAAGGCTCAGGACAAGGCCAAAGAGGTTGCGCACAATGTAGCCGAGAAGGCCGATGAAGCCGTTGACGCGGTAAAAGACAAACTAGACAAATAGTTTCTGAAATCTTATAAACAATGCCCTCCCTGCTTTTTGCAGGGAGGGCATTGTATTACCATTTTTGCCTTTATAACCATGTAAACTACCTTCGCGCGGCTCTGGCTCGGCAGCAAGCTACACACTAACTAACGCAAAGCGGGCCTAAGTTTTTCCTCCTGCCCAGAGTCCGGAAAATACCGCAGGTATTTCCCGGACTCTGGGCAGGAGGAAAAAGCTATTCCCCCGCCCTCAGATTTGGTGCTTTTACCGAGCCAGACCCTCCTTTTTCGCCAGCATTTTTAGTCGACTGCCACGAGATTTTCAACCCCCGAAAAAGGCACGGATACAAAGCCTCGGGGCCGGAAGCTTGGCTTCCGACCCCGAGATCCTTCTAGTTATTTAGTTATGTGTCTTTCCTAGTCCTCGAGTTCTTCGCGCTGGTAGCGGCGGATTAGTACTAATCCGATTCCCGCAACCACTGCCAGAACACCGGTCATTGCCATGATCCCAGTGGTGGAGCCGGTCTTAGCTAGTACCGTGCGCACCACATTCGGGAACCCATGAGAGGGGGTCACCGGGGTCGGAGGCGTTGTTCCCGGGGTGTTCGGGGTCTTAGGTGTCTCGGGCGGAGTTCCCGGAGTGGGGTTGTCCCCGCTCAGGGTCTGTGCCGCATCGTTGATGTCACGGTGGAAAGCAACCTTCTCAGCACCGGGGGTGGGCTGACCATCCTTGATATCCGAGGTCTTGTAGAGATCCTCGAACACCACGTACTGGCGGTTAGCCTCGATAGCTTCACCCTTAACCGTGAAGTAGACTTTCGCCTCTCCGCTGGTTTGGCCTTCCGCTACGTGGAAGGAGCCACGTTCAGCTTTCGCGCCATCCTGCTGGTTTCCATTCTTGTCCAGGTAGGTTAGCGGAGCATTGGTGGATTTATCCATCAGAGTTCCGGTAATGGTGTATTCACCGGGCTCCAGGTTCTTCCACTTGACCGTGTCTTCGATTACCGCATCTTGACCCGGAGTCAATACCGGTGTACCCAGGTGGGAATCTTTAGTTCCATCGTTGAAGGTAGTTCTATTCTTAGCAACCGTGGCGATCTCCGGAGTCTTTTGTTCCGGTGAGGCCGGCGGAGTTACCACCTGAACCGTCTGATCGGCGTCCTCAAAGTTGGAGTGGTCAACTACCGGAGTAGCTTTACCCACAACCTTGCCATCTTTAACATCGGAGGCCTTGTAGACCCGTTCAAAGACTACCCAGCTGGAGTTGCTAGAGATATTATCTGCCGGCACGGTGAATAGTGCATTGATGGTTCCGGTCTTCTCGCCCTTCTTGACTTCGAAGTTAACCGTCGGGGTGTTCGCCCCTACGACCGGCTTAGCGGTCAGTTTATCCATCAAGGTACCAATCATGGTGTACTTGCCAGGAGCTAGGTTCTTCCAGGTGGCAACATCTTGAACCTGAGCGTTTTCGCCCTTCTTGAGGTTCAACACTTTGTCCTGGTCAGCGTTGTCACGCGCAACCGTGCCTAGTTCTGGGAAGTCCTTGCTGTAGACGTTCTTGATGGTGACCTGGATTTCCGGAATCACATCAGTATCCACATTCGGTACCGTGAACTGGGCAGTCTGGTTGTTGATCTTCGAAACCGCCATCATTTCCGGATGCGAGGAGCTGAAGCTAATCGCGTTCGGCATGATGCCATCCGGATTCGCCTCATCGGTCAGCATCTCGGTCAAGGTACATACCGCACCACTTTGCGGCTGATGCTTGCCCGGTAGACCGGCCGATACGCCCGCTGGCATCTCGAAGCTGAAGGCTCCTCCGAAGTTCTTGTCACAGCTAATGGTGAACTGGTACTTGCGATCCTTGTCCGGCACCTGTCCGTCCATGACCTTTTCAGTCACCTTGGTGAAGCTGATCTTGGGTGGAGCCTGGGGCTTCTCAACTACCGTCACCGTCTGGTTGATGGAGTTCAGATCCAGCTCGGATACTACCGGCTCGGCGCCCTCAGCCGGTTGCCCGGTCTTGGGGTTAACGTCGCTAGCCCGGTAGATACGTTCGAATACTACGAACTTTGCACCCGAGGTTCCGGTCGCTGACGCCGGTACCTGAATCTTGGTAGTCAGGCTGCCCGCAGTTTCGCCGTTATTCACGGTGAAAGGAACCGCCTTAGTGGTGGCACCGGCAACCGAGTTACCCTTCATATCAACCAGTTGGCTGAGCGCCTGGTAGTTACCTGCAGGCAGGTTCTTCCAGTTGACGGTATCGGTTACTACCGCATCCTTACCCTTTTGGATTTCCTTTTCATTTTCCCCATTGGTGGTGGCAGTGGTACTTACCGAGGGAGCCTCGGTAACGGTCACGGTCTGCGCATCATCGCTGGGGTCATTGTGGGAAACCACAGTCGAGGTGTTCGGCTTGGGGTTGGTGCCGTCAGTGTCTTCGTAGTTGTAGAGGTGTTCGTACACTACGTACTTTCCGGCCTTCCCGATGGCTTCCGTAGGCACATTGAACTTCATGGTGGTGCTGCCCGCCAAGGAGTTGTCCTTGGTGATTTCCAGTACCACTGGTTCGTTGGTAACTCCCGCTACCGGGGCAGCGTTGTTATCCGTGATGTGCATGAGGTTACCGGTGAGCAGGTACTTGCCTTCCGGCAGGTTCTTCCAGGTGACAGTATCGGTTACCGTGGTTGCGGTTCCCGCCTGCACGCTAGAGCTGCCGTTATCGGTTACCGCCCGAGTTTGCAGTTCCGGTTTGCCCATCTTGTTGTAGGTGTTGGTCACGTTCACCAGCACTTCGGGCACCTGGTCGGTCGCCGCCGGCACGGTGAAGTGAGCCGAACCCGCAGTGGAGTCTTGCTGCACAGTGAAACCGTTAGTTCCACTGGTCAGCGCGATTGCCGGGGTTACCTGCTGGTCGATGGCGTTACGCAAATCCTCGTTAATCGAGCATAGGTAGCCAGTCCGCAAACCGGTAACTTCGGTTTCCTCGCCGGAACGTACCGCTAATGTACTGGTGGTTGCGGCTTTGCCGTCCTTATCCAGGCAGCTCACGGTGAAGTAGTAGGCGCGGTTGACAGGCACATCCATGCCGGTAGCCACAACCTGCTTCTTAATCTTGACTTTCGCAGCCGGCGGGGTCGGAGGCGTAATCGCCTCCACCGTCTGGTCTGCGTCAGTGAGTACTGCGTGTTCCACAACCGGCTTGGCGCCATTGTTCGGGGTTACACCCTCTACATCACCTGCGCGGTAAATGTATTCGTAAACCACGTAGTGGCTGCCAGCCTTTAACGAGTCACCGCTGACGGTGAAGGTGTTCTCCAACTTCCCGTTCTTCACGCCCTCTTTCACCGTGAACGGTGCGGGGGCGGAAGAGTAGGAAGTGACCGCTTCGCCGGTCTTCTTGTCCATCAGCTTGCCGATCAGTACATAATCACCGGGCAGCAGGTTCGCCCAAGATACCTCGTCCACAATGTTGGCGGAGGTTCCAGCGTAAACCTGGTTAGCCTGCTTGGTTTGACCGTACATACCCGCGGTGCCTTCGGCATCCTTAGCGGAGGTCGCCACCGTGGGCTTCTTCGGCGCCGGGTAGGTGTTGGTCGCGGTGAACGCCACCCTTACTTCGGTGAGCTCTTCTTTCGGCATCTTGAAGGAGGCCGAGTTATCAGAGCTAATCAGACCAATCTTGTTAGAGTTCGCGCTGAACTCTACCTGAGAGGGGGCAATCCCCGCTACCTTGGCTGCTGCGCTATCCTCGGTCAAGGTGCAGTTAGCGCCCTTGACGTAAGGCAGGTCAATCGGCGACCCAGCAGTTACCTGGTAGGTCTTTTCTTGCGACTTGCCATCAATCGGGCTGGAGCACTTCAAGGTGAAGGCAAACTGCTTGGTGGAGGGAACCTCTAGTCCTTCGCTCTTAACTACCTTTTCCAAGGTGAGTTTGGGAGTGACCGGGCTTTGCGGTTCTTCACCAATAGTTACGGTTTGTGCTTCGTCGTTAATATCCGAGTGTTCAACGACCGGAGTCTTTCCACCAATCACGTTGCCGTTTTCATCGACATCGCCCTGGCGGTAGATCTTCTCGAACGCTACGAACTGCGACTTGGCTTTCACCTGATCCGCGGGCACCTCGAAGGTCATTCCTTGAGTGCCCTGCAGCTCACCGCTGGCAACCGAGAACTTGACGACCTGCGCCTTAACGTTCGGTACCGCCTGCTTGGTTGCCTTATCCATCAGGGTTCCAACCAGCACATAGTTGCCGGCGGGCAGTTTCGCCCAGCTGACGCGGTCAAGCACTTTAGCCGGGGTCTTGGCGTCAAATACCTTGGTACCAGTCGAGCTGGTAGCGGTAGTTGCCGCCCGCGGCCCTTCGTTTACCGTCTGATTTTCATCATTCGGGTTTTCGTGCTTGGTGACCACGGTTTCGTCACCGGGGTTGTTCGGCTCTCCGGGATGGAGGTATTCGAAGGCTACCAGTTTCGCGTTCTGGCGGATTTGTGCCACGGTTACCTTAAAGGTCATCTGGGCTTCGCCAGACTGCAGGGTTCCTGCCTCGCCCGGAACGGTGAATGCCTTGGAGGTGGAGCTGACACCAATCGGGTTACCAGCACCATCAACCAGTTTCCCGGTCAAGTGATAGGTCTTACCCGCTTCCAGGTTCCGGTATTTCACGGTGTCAACCAGGGTGACCAGATCGGTATCGGCTTTACCGGTAGTGTCAATCTGCTTGTTTTCACCCTCGTCGGTCAGTACCGTCGCAATCCAGGGGTTAACCTGTTTGGTCTGGTTCTCATCCTTCGGATTCTTGTGGTCGGTGACCGGCTCGAATCCGCCGTTGACTTTCAGATCCAACTGTTCGAACGCTACTAGTGTCGAGTACTTGGCTACATCGGCCCGGCTCAGCTTGAACGGTAGTTCCACCACGCCGCTGGGGGAAGTAATGGTTACTTCCTTTTCGGCGGTAATCCCGGTGCCGGTGGCATCGGTCTTATCTGCGTTGGGCACTACCAGTTCGCCGGAGAACTTGTAGGTCTTACCGACCTGCAGGTTCCAGTAGCTGATCTTGTCGGTCAGGGTGTAGGTATGATCCGCATCCTCTACCAGGTCGATATTGCCGCCGCGTCCTTCGCCTTTCAGCTCGGTCGCGATCTTCGGCTGATCGGGGGTCTGGTATTCGTTGGCGGCCTGCACGGCTACCGGAGTCTTGGCATCATCACCGATGGTGATAATCGCGCTTTGTCCGGAGGCCGGGCCGACTCCTGCGCCCTTGCCGTCAACTGTCCAGCTAACGGTTTGAGCGTTGGTGCCTTTAGGTAGCACTTGCTGCTCAGTTACGGTACAGACGGTGCCTGCGCGGAACTGGGCGTTCGCCACTACCGGCTCACCGCCCGGCTTCACGTTGGAAATATTACCGTGGGCGCCATCGGTGCAGTTGTAGGTGAAGTTGAAGCTGGTGGGCAGGTTCTTGACCTTGTCTTTGCCCTCGCCGGCTACACTCACCGAGGTCTTCTGTACCGAGAAGGTACCCTTTTGTTCGATCGGCTTATAGGTATTGGTGGCTTCAACTACCACGTTCCCCTGTTGGCCGTTATTAAGCCACTGTGCCTTCGTCATCGGTTTGTCGATAGTGAAGGTGTTGGAGGCTGCGGTTGAAGAATCGTTCTGGCTACCGTTCCAGCTGATGGAGTGCTTCACCTTGGCGGTGGACAGCTCGTTTACCGGAATGAACTTACCCTTGCTGTCGACAGCGCCGAGTTCTTCAACTTTAACTTGGCTTCCGACCGGCAATCCCCAGAAGGAGTAGGATCCACCAGCAGAAATGGTTTGCTCTTTCTGGTGGGTGGTAGTGCCATCCTTATAGGTCAGCTTGAACTTGTAGTCCTTTATATCTAGCCCCTGATCTGCGCTGCCTTTAACTACCTTCTTCAAGGTGAAGGCACCAAGCTTCTGGGTGTAGTTGTTGGTAGCCAGGATCTTAACTTTCGCGGCCGGAGCAGTCAGCTTCAGGGTTACTTCCAGCTTGCCGTCAGTTCCGGTCACTTCGGCGCCATTGGTACCACTTACCTCCATGCTAGAGCCAGCATAATCGGCGTTTTCTACCGATTTCGGAGTTTCTTCCCAAACTTTACATTCGGTACCTACCGGCAGGTTGTTAAGCTGCGGGCGAGTGGGATCGGCGCTGGAGAACGTCTGGCCATGCTCGAGCTTGAAGTTGCCCTTTACCGGGTAAGTGCTACCGGGAATGGTGCAGGAGTAACCAAAGTCGAAGGCTACGTCTTTGAGGACGGTTTCGGGAGAAACTACTCCGGAGACTAGTTTTTTAACTTCGAATCCGCCAACTTTTTCATTGACGTACTTGTTTTCGACTTTGATAGTCGCCTTTTGGCTTTCCCCAGCCTGAATCGGGTTGGACAGTGCCGCGTTATGCAGGGTCTGTCCCCCGATGGTTACCATCTGCGGAGCTTTGCCATCGAAACTGGTGGTCAAAGTGGTGTTCGCTACGTTAATCCCGGTGGTGTCCTCGGCTACCGCGCACCAGGAACCTACGGGAATACCGGTGATGGTTACCGTAGAGTTCTTGTTTACGCTTACCGAGGTTAGCGGCACGGTAATGCTATCGGCGCTTTGTCCGGTAGCACACAGGTACTTCATTTGGAAGGTACCAGGAATCTTACCCGCACCGGCGGTCTGGTCCACTACCTGCTTGGAGATTTCCAGTTTCCCGGTCTTCTCGGTGTAGGTGTTAGTGGCTACCAGTGCCACCGTGTTATTGGCATCGGTACGGAAAGTAGCAATCCCGCCCGCTTGGCTCTGCACACCAGTCCATTCCAGGGTGCGATTGAGGTTCTGCGGGGTGGCGCTATTTTCTTTCACCTGGCACTGGATGCCGGGCTTAACCGAAATAGCTTGCGAGGTCTCCCCAGCCTTCAAAGCAGGTAGGGAAGTCCAGGTGCTATCACCGTCACACTTGTAGGAGAAGTCGAAAGAGTTCGGCACGTTGAAGTGCTTTACTTCGGCTGCTTCTACGTTCTTGCGAACGGTGAACTTCGCCTGTTTCGGGGTGAAGGTGTTGGTCGCAGTCACCACTACGGTCTTGGCGTTGCCCTCAGTTAGTTTGAACTGTGCAACAGTGCCGTCACGGTTGGTGTCAGTTCCGGAGAACTTTACTTTCACCGTATTTAGGTTGTCGCTTACTTCTTTCTCGCTTACCTGGCAGCTCTGACCGCTGGTTAGTGCGCGGTTGGAAACCGTGGTTTCACCCTGGGTGGTGCCTTTGCGCACCAGCACGGTGGCGGTGGTCTTGTAACCATCGCAGGATACATCGAAGTCGAACACTCGATCGGTATTCGCGTTATCGTCTACAGTCTTCTTCACGATCTTAAACTCGGCAGGTACCGGGTTCTTCGGGGTTACCGTGATGGTCTGCGATCCATCGTTAATATTTTCGTGTTTCGCGTAGGGGTCGCTCTTCGGCTCAGTGGTCTGTTCGCCTTGGTAGATACGTTCGTAAACGACGTATTTCCCGTCAGCTTTGACTTTGGAGCCATCAACCTTCAGCTCAACTTTAGCGGAGCCGTTTTCGGTGCCATTGGTAAATACCTTGCTGCCGCTGGCAATCACGTTCTTCGGGTTGCTGGCATCTACCAGGGAGGCGAAGGCCGTGTAGGTGCCCGGCTTGAGATCTTTGTAGTCGATCTGGTCTTTGACTTTGAAGTCTTTCCCATCGGCTTCCACCGAGCTGATCAGCGAGTTTCCGTCATCACGCACCCACGCCTTGGTTTCAATGCTGGGCAGCTTATGCGGCTTGGGGTTGACGCTTACGGTCTGACCACCATCGTTCGGATTCTCGTGGGTAGCAACCGGCTCACCGGAGGTGTTGTTTGCGCCCTTATAGACTTTCTCAAACACCACATAGGAGGCACCGGCTTCTACCTGGTTTGCAGGTAGCTTGAGATCCATCGTCACCGTGCCGGTCTTACCACCAGAAACGCTGAAGGTCTTTTCAGTCGCGGTTCCGGGAACCTCGGTTACCTGGTCGCCGCTCTTCTTCATCAGCTTTCCGCTGAGGGTGTAGCTACCAGGCTGCAACTTGTGCCACTTCACGGTATCGGTAATCGTCACATCCGCACCTTCGGCGGGACGTGCATCTTTACCGCTAGCGTCGGATTCGCTGGTCACCTTAGCAGTGGTGCCAATCCGTGGCTTTTCAGTTACGGTCTGGCTGGCGTCATCTTTGTCCTTGTGGTTGGTGACTTCTTTGCCGTCTTCAGGCGTGGTGCCTTTGTATAGGGTTTCGTAAGCTACTAGCTTCTCGTTGTCCCGAATCTTCTGCACCGGCACCTGGAAGGTCATATCAATGGTTCCGGAATAGTAGCCGCTGCCGTTGTCGGTAGCACCCGAGGCTTTCGGATCGAAGGCTTTGCTAGTGCCGGTCACGTTAACGGGGTTGCCATTACCGTCTACCAATTCACCCTTAATGACGTAGTTCTGTCCGCCCTTAAGGTTTTCAAACTTGACCTTATCGATGAGAGTTACGCTGTCGGTACCTGCCTTACCAGCGGTATCGATCTGCTTGGCTCCATCTTCGCCCTCCAAAGTGGTCCCAATCTTCGGCTTAGGTTCCTCCGGGCAAGTAGAAGTGAATTCAAACGAGCTGGAGGCGGAGCCGGAAACGGCTACGGCATACTTACCCAAGTTCACCTGGGACTGGAACTGAACAAATTTCTTAGAGTTCTTGAATATATAAGTGCGGGTGAGCTCAATGCTGCCATTGAATGAGGCATTGATGCTCGCTGTCTGCGCTTTACCGGAACAGGCAGCGCCAGCATCGAACTTAATGCCTACTAAAATCCCTCCGGGGGAAGCTGCCTTGGCGATGGAAGTGTCGGCGGGTAACTCGAGGTTGCTAGATCCGCTAATTTCCAATTTGCCCTTAGCTTCTTGCAGCAGCGCGATTGCTTCGGAACTGCCAATCAGGTTTACCCGGAAGTGAGTATCATCGGCACGGGTAACGCTGAGTTTAATTGACTCCAACAGTTGCTTATTGGTTTGATAGGTGGCTTCATCCTTGGCCATACTGGCGGCGGTTTCCGCTTTCCACTTTGCCAATGCCTCTTTATAGGCTTGCTCATCAGCGATTTGCTGTTCTTTAAGCGCTTGATATGCCTGCCACATTTTGATTTCGGCATTGGCGATGTTCTTAATATGCGGCAATATCGCCCGAGCCGCATTGGTAACCGTCCAGTCGATGGCACCATGTCGATAGACAGTAATTCCCTCTGCGGGAGAATTCTTCTCGATTGCCCACACTAAAGCCTGGGCAGCTCCATTCTTCTGGTACTGGTCGAGCTGATTCATTAGCTCAAGAGCGGCTTTGTGCTCTTCAATGAGCACTTTGTTTTGCGTGTAAAAATCTTTGCCTGCCGGGAAACGGGTGTCTACATCCATTAGACGGCGATCCCCGCCGTTGTAGATATAAGCCAGAGCTTTCAACTGGCGCTGAATATCAGGGTCAGACACCAAGCGTTTGGATTTTGTGTCGACATAGCCAACACGTTCATCAGCATCAATAGATACTTTCAAGCCTGGTTCTTTGGCGTGTCCGGGCTCACCCGGGTCTAACCAAGACCGGTCGATCGCAATTCCGGGTTGAACGCAGAATGCACTGGTATAGTATTCCGGTGCTTTAGTTAGAACTCCCTGTTTATTAGCATCGCGATAGACATCCCCGCGATTCTTCACCATCAGGTAATTCGCGTTATGCATCCGAAACGTGTCGGGGAATTCTACCTCCCAGTCATTTGACCACCCATTGCTTGCGGTTAACGCATTGTTGTACGCGGCTTTTTCCTCATCAGAGTACCAATGCTCGTTCCTCTGACCGAATTGTTCCGGCCAGAATTTAGTACCCGCGGCGAAAGGCGGATTAGGTATATCCCAGTTTCCGTCCTCTTGCTCTTCGAAACTCATACCCGCTTCAACGGCTTTGAAATCTTTCGCCAATTGGGCATTCTCGGTATCCGAGGCCTGGGAGGGGGCTACCAAGGTGGTGATAGTCCATGCCAGGGCTAATGCGGCAGCTAATCCAGCGACGATCCAACGCCGCAACAACTTCGCAGTTTGACTGTTAATCATCATTTATCCTGTGTCTACTAGAAGGGAGGGATCGGCATCTCCACCAACAGATCCTGACGAGGCGTTCGTCTGGGTTATGTCACGCCCAAACGCCCCGCCTGGAGGGACCTGGCCTGTTGTCAATGCCGACAGGAACACTATTAACTTGTCTATGTGCAGTTAATATATTTTAATGCACTTACCATCTTACAAGATTTTCATAGAACGACGCAACAAATTCTTAAGATTTTCTCAAACTTTTTTAGGCATTCTTGCCAGCATATCCCCTGCTACCAGGGAGATTAGCTTCACTACATTCCTAGCTACGCCAAAAAACGTGTAGAGGTTCACAGGACAAAAGCCCCAGGAAAATACCCCAAGAAACATTAGAGTTTCGTGAACATTAGACGAGGGCGACCACTGCGAGCACCCCTAATTATTAGAAACAACACCGCTACCAGGGCAAACAATACTTTAGCTGACTAAGTGTCACCAAAGCCTCGAGCTAACCGGCAAAACCCTCGGGTTCTTTTGCCAACCACAAGGTAAAAGGGCCGTCGTTAACTAAGGACACTTGCATCATCGCCCCAAACACCCCGGTTTCCACCTGTGCGCCCTTCGCGCGCAAATCTGCCACCAACTTCTCAAATACTGGACGCGCCACCTCACCTTTAGCCGCATAAGTCCAGGAGGGATGCCGCCCCTTGCGCACCGACCCATACAGAGTGAATTGGGAAACCACCAGGAGCGGCGCGCCCGATTCCAGAACCGAAGACCCGTCCTCAAAAATTTGTTGATTAAGCAGGCGGCGCACTGTCCAATCAATCTGTGCCTGCCCGTCACCGGGGGTAATCCCCACGAAAGCTACTATTCCGGGGCGCTCCAACTTACCGACGCTTTTACCGTCCACCGTGACTTCGGCAGACAGTACTCTTTGAATTAAGGTACGCATGAAATCCCCTAGCCCCCGATAGTTAACGACCCGGAACCCGCACGCGGCGAGGCGCCCGAAAAGGCTTTCCGATCAATCCGCGACTGTCCCAGCCAAGAAACCCCAGAAGGATCTACGATCGCGGTAGTCGCAGCCGCCAGGGAATGTTCTTCCTCGCCCTCTTGCCAACGGACAGTGAGTTCTCCACTGGGAGCAGTACGTTTAATTAGACCCAAGGCAATCGGACCGTCCTCGAAATGATTAGCACTTGCCCGCACAGTACCCACTTTGCGACTGCCGGAATAAAGCTCGGCATCCACAGGAGGCAGTAGCGAGGAGCTGCCGTCAAGGTGCAAGAAGACTGCCCGCCGCGGGGGATGCCCCAGGTTAACTATCCGGGCCACGGTTTCTTGCCCGCAATAACATCCCTTATTTAGATGCACGGCAGTGCGCAGCCAATCCAGTTCATGCGGCAGAGTGCGCGGGTCAATATCGGTGGCGTAAGGGCGCCAAGCCGCGATCCGCAGCGCCCGCCAATCAGCCTCAGTAGCAAACGCCGGAGTAGAAAGACTGTAGCCGTCCTCAGTTTCCAGCGACCAAGAAATATTTTCCCAGCGTTTACGCAATTCCGTGTGCACCTGGGCAGTATCCGCATCGGGAATAACCCCCAGACGCGCCGGGTAATCTTGCCCGGGGTGCTCCTCACTACGCGGGGAATAGGCGGTTCCGCCCGGAGTTATCCCTGGCCAGGGGTCAGTCCAGATGGGGCCGAAAGTTGCGAGCACTTCTTCGGCAACGCTAGGGCTGAAAAATCCCCAAACCGTGAGGTCTGCGCGTACCGAAACTTCCACCCTCGACATAAATTTCATGGATTCTAGGAATTGCGCTAGAGCCTGCGCATTCGTGGTAAATAGCCAGGCAATATCCTGCGACCAGACGATTCCGGCCGCATAGGAGATACGACCATTAGCGTCCAGGAACAGCATTTCCCGGCTCTCCCCTGCCTCCATATCCGTTACTACCTGCGAAGATAGAGTGGTTAGCCAGGAGGGCGCATCCGAGCCATAAACCGTCAGTACCTCGAGGCCGGTTTCCGCAATCCCATATCCGCAGCGCAGAGCCACTTGGTTGTCTACAAAAGTCACGTTTAGGCTCCTGCTTCCCCATTGTTGTCGGGAGTTTCCTCGCGCTCCCCTTCGGCTGCCTGGCCGTTATCTTTTTTCTCTTCCCCCGCCGCGGCTTCCTCTTTATCTAGATCCCCGCGAGGGTCCTCTCCGGCAGGTAAAGAAGTCACCCCGGGGGCAGTTAAGGTTTCCTCTCCCGCGGGCAGGCGTAGCAGGCGCGCCGAAAAATCAGATTCGGAGTCTTTACCTGGCAGCACCGAGTCTTGTGCCCAGAACAGCTCCGAAGAAACCAGCCCCATCATTCGCGAAAGCTGCTCGAAAGGGGCAGGAGCCCGGCGAGATGAAATCATGATCCGCGGCCCCATCGAGACTGCCTCCCAAGAAACCTCTGCGGTGTAGGGACCGCCGGAGGAAGTCAGGCGGCAACGCGACCTCGCCTCTTGCTCACTATCGGCGACTGCCGAAGCGGTCACTCGCCAGGAAGTATCCTCCCGCCATATCAAAGCGCCGCGCCGCAGCTGCGAAAGCCCGGTAGCCGCATCGGCCTGCATATCAGGTTTTTCTGCGACCGGTTCGGCCAGCCAAGTAAGAGTTACTTGCTGCAAGTTAGTGCCGGTAGCGCGGAAAGTAGTTTCTTGCCAAATAAAACATTCTTCGCGCTCGCCGTTTTCATTTTCCGGGTCTTTAGGCAGATATGCGGTTCCCCAGCCCCGCCACGAGCCTAATAACCAGGCCAGGGGGATTAATTCTTTCGCCAAACCTAAAGGTAAATCCATCATGGGCTATAGCCTAGTAGAGTAAGGAAGCAGCAAGCCAGAAATCTGGCGTAATTGGGCGAAGAGCAAAATCGGGAGAACATCAAAAATATGGAAGATTCGGCAGCTAGTCCTCAGGGGGCATCCCGCAAAGGGAGTGAGCCTAACCTACCCCATGCTTCCGCACTACCGCAGTCATCGAAACTGCCAGATTCGTCGGCGAAAAAATCCGTTTCCCCCATAGCTGCCCGCAGCTGGTGGGTGGCGCTGCTGGCCGCACTGCCTCCCCTGGCAATGCTGTTTTTCCTGCATTGGAACCCCTACCTGGTGGTGCTCATCGCCGCCGCGGTAACTATCGCCGTTGCCCTCACCTGGGGCGGCCTTTCTCAAGCTCCCAGCCCGGCGCGCACCGGCATCGTGGTGGCGCTAACCGGAATCGGGTGCCTGCTCGCTACCTTAATTACTACTAATCTCACCTGGGTACCACTGGTGCTTTCCTGGTGCGTATTGGCAGCGTTCATCGCGGAAATGACCCGCGGGAAACATCGCCCCCTGACTACCTGGTCGCTATCCAGCACTATTACCGGATGTGCGCTGGTAGCTGCAGGTTCAGCCTGGGGACTAGCCACCGCCTACCCCACTATGAATCTGCTGGCAATGGCGGCCCTTCCGGCT
The DNA here is from genome assembly GCF_943169825.2 of Varibaculum prostatecancerukia. NCBI lineage: Bacteria > Bacillati > Actinomycetota > Actinomycetes > Actinomycetales > Actinomycetaceae > Varibaculum > Varibaculum prostatecancerukia. The sequence continues at coordinate 69,750 of NZ_OW968402.1, read as the reverse complement.
ATGGGATTAGCTTCCCTATCCCTGGCTCTGCCTGCTAAACGTGCTAGTATCCGCTGGTTGTACTGTGTTTTGAGTGGAATAATTGCCGCCGGATTCCTCACCTATTTCTTACTTTACGGATATTCGGATCTCGCGCTGGCGATTCCCTTTGCCTACCGTAACCCCGCCTTGGCCATCTGGGTTATGACTCTGGGGTTGGGATTTGGCTCCGGACTCTTGGTGGCCTGCATCAACGTATTGTTTATGGTGCCGGCAGGTAAGAATTACCGTTGGCGACAACTGGCACTCGCCCTGCTGCCCACCCTGTTTATTTCGGTGCCGATTTACTCGCTGGCACGCCTGATTACCGGTTAAGGGCGCATGCGTCCCAAGTGCAGCCGAAGGCGCAGGCAAAAATAGCGCACTGCCCTAAACCAGGACGTATTTACGCACCCAAACCTAGCGCGAGGACGCAGCGGGCGGCGGGACAGAAACGCCCGGTGCAGGGCGCTTTCCCCCGAAGTTCCCTAGCTTTCCTCTGGAATCATCATGATGGAGCCACAAGGACACTCTTCGGCGCAGATCCCGCAGCCTTTACAGTAGTCATACTTGAACTCGTACTCGCCAGGTTTGATCTTGGTGATGGCGTTATCGGGGCAGACTCCGAAACAGTTATCGCAGCCGAAACAGTTGCCACAAGACATACAGCGCCGCGCCTCAAAGAGGGCAGAATCTTGATCTAAGCCCTGCACCACCTCGTCAAAGGTAGAAGCCCGGCGGGCAGATTCGATCTTGGCGCGTACCCGGTGGGGAGCGTCCGCGTAATACCAGTTAGTAAGGCGGTCATAGGTGGCGTCCCCGGTGACCGGGGGCTTGTGGTATTCGGTGCCGTGCAAGAAGGCGTCAATATAGCGGGCAGCTTTCTTGCCGTGACCAATCGCTACCGTAACGGTGCGTTCGGAAGGCACCATGTCACCACCGGCAAAAACGCCGTGACGCCCGGTCATCATTTGCGAGTTGACCTGGACTACACCCTTTTCGATTTCGATATCGTGGGCGCGCTCGACTAGACCCAAATCGGATTCTTGGCCTAACGCCATCACCACCGAATCGGCACCGAGTTCTTCATACTCGCCGGTCGGCTGGGGGAAACCGTTCTCATCCAGCTCCATTTTCTCGACCGTAAGCTTGCCACCATCAATATGTTTAATGGTGGACAGCCAGCGCATCATAATCCCCTCTTCCTCGGCCTCTGTAACCTCAGAATCGTGGGCAGGCATCCGGTCACGGTTACGGCGATAAACAATCACCGCTTCTTCCGCGCCTAGGCGTTTTGCAGTCCGAGCAGCGTCAATAGCGGTATTACCCCCGCCATAGATAACAACCCGCCGCCCCAGCATCGGCTTGTCCTCGCCCTCCATATCGGCAAGTAGCTGAACCGCGTCCATAACTTTCGCAGAGCCACCAGCAGGAATATCGGCATGACGACCAATATGGGCACCCACCGCCAAAAACACGGCATCAAAGTCATCTGCTACATCGTCAACATTTTCGACTTTGGCATTGAACTCGAAACGTACCCCCAGATCCTCGATCCGTTTAATCTCGGCATCGAGCACCTCGCGGGGCAGACGATACTTCGGGATCCCAAAGCGCATCATCCCGCCGGCCATCGGACCGGCATCTTTTACGGTAACTTCGTGGCCGAGACGGCGCAGGTGATAGGCAGCGGACAGCCCGGAAGGGCCCGCCCCCACCACTAGCACATGTTTACCGCTGGGAGCCGCATCTACGCTTACGTTCCAGCCTTCTTCAATAGCTTTATCGCCCAGGAAACGTTCAATAGCGTTGATCCCTACGGCTTCATCCATTTGCCCGCGGTTACAGGCGGTTTGGCAAGGATGGTAGCAAACCCGGCCCATCGTGGCAGGTAGTGGATTATTTACCATGATTTCACGCCAGGCGGATTCGTAGTCGCCCTCTTCGGCGTGATAAAGCCAAGCCTGGACATTCTCACCCGCCGGGCAAGCCTTATTACAAGGGGGCAACATGGATACATAAACCGGACGTTCGGTACGCCAAGACCCGGTTTCGTTCGCCAGCGAAGACCCCACGTTCAAGGTCACCGCCCAAGGAGCGGTATCTTCGCTGCGTACCTCCGGTGTAGGCAGAGCAGTTTCACTCATTTAGTTTTCCCCCTTTGCAGCCGAGTTTCCGGCAAGATGACGCATCGCAGAAGCAGAGGTTGCCCCGGAAACGGGGTGATCATCTGTTGAAAAAGCATCGCTTTGGGTGCGTTTAGCTTTCGAGGCTTCTTCGATAATGCGTTGAGTGTAGCGACCCTCGGGATCTTCGCCTGCCGCCAGGATGCGCTCCAGCACGTCCTCATCCAGCTGATCCGGATCAATCAGGCCGTAACGGCGGATATTACGATCCGCGATTTGCTGCATCCGCTCTAGCACTTCCTCTTGCCCCTTCTTAAACACATGGGCGAAGCGGCGCTGCGGACGCATATATTCGGTGACCGGTACCGGGCGGCGCAATTTGGTAACCGAAGTGATTTCCCCGTTCTCGGCCTCATACACTGGGAACAGCCCACATTGGGTGGCCAGGCGCGCCAGGCGAATAGTTAGGTTGGAGGCCGAGCCCCAGCCCAGGGGACAGGGCACCAATACGTGAATATAGCGGGAACCGTGGAACTGCATCGCTTTGCGTACCTTGTATTCCAGGTCGCGCAAATCCGCTACCGTCGCGGTGGCCACATAAGGAACTTCGTGCGCCATCGCGATTCGCGGCACATCTTTACCCTGGCCAAACACGTTTCCAGGATGTTCGCCTACCGGCTGGGTGGTGGCGGTACGTGCCGCGGGCGGAGTGGCGCCGCTTCGCTGTACCCCGGTATTCATATAGGCGCCATTGTCGTAGCAAATATAGAGGACGTCGTCGTTGCGTTCGAACATGCCTGACAGGCAGCCCATGCCGATATCTACGGTGCCGCCATCTCCGCCCTGGGCAACTACCCGGGTGTTCTTGCCTTTGGCGCGCAAAGCTGCCGCCGCCCCAGAAGCAACTGCGGGAGCATTCCCGAAAAGGGAGTGCACCCAGGGAATCGTCCAAGCAGTTTCCGGGTAAGGGGTAGAAAAAACCTCTAGGCAGCCGGTGGCGTTGACTGCTACCAGGTCCTTTCCCGCCGCCTCCATTGCGGTGTCGAGGGCGTAGCGTGCCCCCAGGGCTTCCCCGCAGCCCTGGCAGGCGCGGTGACCGGAAGTTAGGGAATTGATCCGGTTGGGGTCTGACTGAACGGAACGGTAATCGAGTTCTGCCAGTCGGTTACCGACCGCATAGGAACCCACCTGATAAAACTTTACATTTTCGCGTGCCGGAATCGCGGTTTCAACGCTTTCGCGAAACTGCGGTTCCGGAAGCGGAACACTCATAGTTGATGACATTGCCTGCCTCCTAGATTCCGCGCGCCGCATTGGCACGCTGAGTGGCGTGACGTTGAATGTTTTCACTGATCGGACCAGAACGCCGAGTAGCTTTCTCCCGCTCCAGTTCGGCTTCGACCAGTTCCTGATCCAAATCCAGGAAGGTCAAATGCTCAAGCTGGTCCGCGACTGCCTGATCTAGCATTTGATTTAGGGAACGCTCCGTGATGTTTCGCCCGCCCAGACCAGCGATTACTTCATAGTCGCGAACGGATTTTCCGGCTCGCGAGAGGGCGGAGCGACAATGAGAAGCCACGATTCCGCCGATCCCTAAGCTGAAGGCTTTCTCGAGGCACACAAAGCGTTTGGCATTCCCGAGATATTTTGCTACCTCTTCGAAGGGGAAGGGACGGAAGGAGCAAATCCCCAGCACCCCAATCTTTTCACCTTTGTCCCGCCGCTCATCGACTACGTCTTTGATGGTGCCCAGCACCGATCCCATCGCCACGATTACGGTTTCGGCGTCCTCGAGCCGGTAGGGGCGAACTAGACCGCCCGAATCGCGCCCGAAAACCTCCTTAAACTCTGCCTGTACTTTGGGGATGAGCTCTAAGGCCTGCAACTGTTTTACGTGTTGAAGGTACTTAACTTCGGTAAAGGCCTCCGGACCCACCATTGCCCCAATAGTAATGGGATCAGCCGGGTCGAGGACGACGCGAGGACTATAGGGAGGTAAAAACTTTTCTACCTGCTCTTTTTCCGGTACATCTACCTGTTCCACCGCGTGGGTCAAAATGAAGCCATCCATACACACCATTACCGGAACCGAAAGTTCTTCGGCGATCCTAAAGGCTTGCACGTGCAGATCCGAGGCTTCCTGGTTGTTCTCGGCGAATAGTTGCAGCCACCCGGATTCACGTTGGCTCATAGTATCGGAATGGTCATTCCAGATATTGATTGGTCCACCGATTGCCCGGTTAGCCACGGTCATTACTATTGGTAAGCCCAGGCCCGAGGCATTGTAGACGGCTTCAACCATATAGAGCAGTCCCTGGGAAGCGGTGGCGGTATAGGTGCGCGCCCCCACTGCCGAAGCTCCGATGCACGCCGACATGGCCGCGAACTCGGATTCAACGTTGATGTATTCGGCGCTGCCCATTTTGCCCGCTTTTACCAGCGCAGATAGTGCTTCTACGATGTGGGTTTGGGGGCTAATCGGGTAGGCGCTGATAACTTCCGGGCTGCAGGCGGCAACTGATTGCGCAATAGCTTGCGAACCTTCAATTTGTTTTAGCACGTTACTTGGCCTCTTCTTTCATCGAGCTGACCATTTCGTAGGCGGCAACCGCGGCGGCCACGTTCCCCTCGCCCACTTTGCCGTGGAAACGGTTTTGAATCGCCTGGGTAACGCTGGATAGGCGCACCAGCCCGGTGAGGGCGGCCGCTCCCCCCAGCATCACCGCGTTCGGTAGGGGACGCCCCAGGTGTTTCTTCGCGATCTCGGTGGCCGGAATCATCACCACATGCCCTTGCGGGTGGGCAGCAACCACTTCCTCGATCCCCAGTTCAGAGGCAGATTTTGCCGAGTTCACCAGGGCGAAGCCGTCCGGTTTCAGCCCCGAAAATACGTCCATGATTGCCAGCAGGGTGGCATCCTGTACCACCACCAGGTCAGGTTCCTGAACGGGTTCGCGGGTACGGATCTCTTTATCTTCAATACGGCAGTAGGAAACTACCGGGGCGCCGGTGCGCTCGGAACCAAAGGAAGGGAACGCCTGCGCATGATGCCCATCGGTGAACGCCGCGAAGGCAATGAGATCAGCTGCAGTTACGACCCCTTGTCCGCCTCTGCCATGAATACGAACTTCAGTCATGCTTTCACCTTAGGGCGGCGATCCCGCCAAAAAGCTATCTCTTTTTTAAAACGCGATTACCAGCACTTTTAATAATCAAAGCTCGGATAAAAAGCACAGGATTCCCTGACGCAAATGTATCTTAAATAAGAAAAATCGCGCTTTGAACCCTTGTTAAAATTGTGACCAAAGTGTTATTAAGTACTGTAGCCGGCGCTTATATATCTAATTGATACCGAATCGTTGCCGCTTCGTGAGCCAGCGTTAAGCCGAATCTCATTAGTTCATAGTACCGTTACCCTTGTGTCAAAAGCGTACGGAGCCGAAAAACCCGAAAATATTTCGGGCGAGGATGGGGAAAAGCGAGCTAATGTCCCTTATCAGGAGCTAGAGCCGCACAGCACTATTCCCAACTCTTCTCTAAATGCGCCCGCCGCCCAAGATGCTTTTCCGAACCCTAAGAATCATCCACAACGTCGCTCACTATTAGCCCGAAAACCTCAGGGATTTAGCGCCGAGGACGGATCGGCAGTTACCGCCACTGGCGGGGTGACTGCCGTACCCAACACCGGAAATATTCAAAAGGTTCGGGCTCCTCTGCTGAGAGATGCCGTTCATAGCAACTCCGAGAAGCCTGTAGAAGACACTCCGGCTGCTTCCGAGGTCACGTCGGTGAAGGAAGAAGTGTCACCGGCCTTAGAAAAACTGCATCTGCCGGGAGTAAAAGCGCGTACTTCTCGGTTTCGGCGGGTTACTAGCACCGAGTTTTCGCAACTTTCTAAGCCCTCAGAGAGCGACGATACCTCCTTCAAAGAGAAAAAAGCAGGTAAAGACAAAAGCAGTAAATCAGTAAAGCGAACAGGTAAAAGCGATTACCGCTGGGGGCGGTGGGCACGTGCCGGGTGGGTACCTGCGCAAGAGGGTGCCTATGCGATGGCACTGCTGCCCTACTGGATTGGAGTCATCGAATCTTCACTGCGCTGGATCCACTGGTTAGTGTTCGCGCTGTGGATTTGCGGATATTTCGCGTTTAACGTGGGGGGAATCTGGCTGCGCTCCCGTCGTAAAGACCGCTACTTCAAGCCCTTGCAAATCTACGGGACAATAACCCTGATTTTAGGAATTATTTGCCTTTTGCTAGCCCCTCCCTTACTGGAGTGGGCAATAGTATTCTTCCCGCTGATCATAATTGCGGTTACCGAATCAGTACGTCACCGCGAACGTTCCCTATTGGCACGCACTAGCACCATCTTGGCAACCGGAGTAATGACCCTAGTCGCCTATGACATTGGGACTCAATTTGCTCGTTCTTTTGCCCCGATTTCCTGGCTAGAACATACTGCCACCAGCAATATTGAATGGGTAGTTTCCCCCACTGGCAACCTGCAAGGCTGGAGTTGGATGCTGGTAGTGGCCTGGATAGTCACCTCCTACTATTGGTCAACTGTTCCCTATGTACGTTCCCTAATACGCCAACGCGGCTCCCAGTCATTCTTGGCGTTTTCGGTCGCCTGTCACGCCGTCTTAACCGCAGTCGTCGTAGGGTTCTTTATTTTGGGCTGGGTAACCTGGTGGCACCTGCTGGTTTGGGTGCTGCTATTTGCGCGCTCATTGGCAGTACCCCTGCTCCAGCGGCGCTCTCCGCAGCTAGTTACAGTTTCGCGAGTAGGATTCTGCGAGATTGCAGTGGCGATGCTGACGCTAATTACCCTGCTGGTTTAAGTTCCGCAGATTTTCTCCCGCCTAATCGCCGCCGTTTGGGTCACTTGTTTTTAAAAGCAAGCTACCGCTTTACTGGGCTAACTCTTTCCCCAAGATTGCACCAACTTTTCAAAAGCCTTTGAACTTTTCGGCTGCGGAGCTTCCACCCGATTCACTACAAAGGATTGCGCGCTGGCAGTAGTACTCTTATTTATCCCTAAGTTGCGGTTACGCGCCTCCACAAAACGGTAATAGTCACCATCACCCGAGCGTTGCCAAGCCTTCGCTATCTGCGCATAGAGTTCTTTAGAGTGATTGGCACCCAGAGACTGATGATCCTTGTAGGTCTGCACGGTAGTCAGGTTAGGAACATTGGAATTGGCTCGCCCATCTAGACGGGGCACCACATCGGCACCGTTTTCCAACGCCACCATATGCACTCCCCGCGCCGGGCGAAAACTTCCGATATTAGATCCCATAGTCACCACGCTTTTAACGTTATATTTCTTCGCTAAATAGGGATTCGATCCCATCTGCGCGGCCACGGCTCCCCCTTGGGAATGTCCAATCAGTTCTACCGGCTGTCCGCGATGATATCCGGCCTGATCGAGGGCGCGGGTAACCGCTTTTGTCATATCAGAACTGCCCGCCAATCCCGAAGCATTAGTTTGCAGGTTGGTGCGCATATCTTGTGGATGCGGCCCGCGAGCGCTCCACACCTGGGTGCCGCGAATATCAACCCGCCAGGCAATCTTTTTCCCGGTACGGTATTTAACTACCCGGATTTCCCCATGATCTTGATAGGCTTTCGCCTGGTTGAACTGGTTAACCAACCCGTAAGCATCCAGGGGAACCGGAAGTTTGCTGCGTTTACCGCCAATTTTTGGCGCTACTTTAATGCTGCTCGGTCCGCGGGATTGTTTTATGTCCCCGGCTAAAGCGGCAGAAGGGAAAGCGAGCAGCATTCCGTGGTATTCCTGATTCGCGTTTCCTATAAATGCCAGCAGAGGATTATCGTTCCACCAGGTGGGTCGGTTAATCCACAGCGGATCAGCGGCCAGTTTCTTATCCCATTCTTTCCAGGCTAAGGTGCCAATCATGCCCCCGCCAAGTACCAGAAGTGGAAACGAGTCTAGGGAGGAAATATATTTCCGTGAGCGAGCTTCGCTGTTTTCGTAACGGTCGGCTGTCGTCAGTAGCTTGCGTCGCAGGACAGCAATGTGGGAGCTAGTATCGGCGGCTGCTTGCTGCAGTGTCAGCAAGGATTGGATTAGCGCTTCCACTGCAGGGATGCGCGGCAGGTTGGCGGCAGCCGCGAGGGCGTCGTTCGCGGTCTGGTTTATCCGCGAGGCACTGGCTGCCGGTTGCGTTAAACCGTGAGCACTGGCGCGGATAGTGGCGGTATCAATACCCATTTGATGCCCGCCAATAACGCTGATAGGTGGCAGTTTACTATTGCTAGACACGGGCTTGCTTACATCTTTCCCGCCTGCTGCAACGCCAGCAATACGCGCGCAGATTGTTCTGCTAACCTGGCTGCTGTCATTGCCGCCTGCGCAAGCCCGGACATTTCGGTTTCGCTGTCTCGCAACTTTCGTTGAGCATGATCAGCTGCGCGAGATTCCCACTGATTCCGCAAATCCATTCCCCCCAGTTGCCCCGCACTGGTAGCAGCCAGCTTTGCCGCCTGCCTCATATCGGAGCTGATACTGGCGGCTATCGCCACTTCGCTCGCCATATTTTCCCCTTTCAGCTAGCTGTTTGCACCATAGCCGCAGAATATTTTGGGGGCTACCGCCCGATAACTAAGCCAGGAAACCGAAGGATTATTCACCCTTGTGCACGGATGGCGCGAGTGGCACTACCAGCACCTCTTGCCAGATGCGATAACATAAAACACATGGTGAACCCCGCAGACGCCCGCCTCAAAACTGGACTCAAATTGCCTTCCAGCGTTTCTGATCCCGTAATTACGGTCAATAACTTGACCAAAGATTACGTTTCTGGTGCCGGCAAGGTGCGCGCCCTCGATCATATTTCCATAGGGATCGCCCGGCGCCGCTTCACCGCAATTATGGGACCGTCTGGTTCCGGAAAATCCACGTTCATGCACTGTTTAGCGGGTTTCGAATCTGCTACTTCTGGCTCTATCAAGATTGATGGCACCGAAATCGTAGGGATGAATCAACGCCGCCTAACCCGGCTGCGCCGCGACCATATCGGTTTTATTTTCCAAGCATTTAACCTAATTCCCACGCTGAGCGCCAAAGAGAACATCCTGTTACCTTTCGAGATTGCCCGCCGCAAAGTCCCGCAAGAACGTTTTGACCGGGTGGTTGCGGCTTTAGGGCTGGAAGATCGCTTAACTCATCGCCCTTCAGAACTATCGGGGGGCCAGCAACAGCGGGTGGCTTGCGCCCGTGCCTTAATGCAAGATGCAGTAGTGCTTTTTGCGGATGAACCCACCGGAAACTTAGATTCTGAATCCTCTGAGCAAGTGTTGCGTTATCTGCGGGAAGCAGTCAATAATTTTGGGCAATCAGTAGTCATGGTTACCCACGAGGCGTCGGCTGCCGCCTATGCCGACCGGGTACTTTTCCTTTTAGACGGCAAAATCGTTGCCGAACTAGATCATCCTGAACGCGAACGGGTGTTGGCAGCACAAACCGAGCTGCCACAGTTCGTGCAAAAACATGCTTTGGGAAGGTCGCAGGAGCGTTCTAGCGATCTAGAAACCACTGCGCAAAAAGGTAAGGAATTTTTACCGGCAAGTGGTAAACCGGGGTCTTGGCCTGATCGCGAAAAGATGCAAGAAAAGCTGGCAAACTTACAGGTGGCACGGGGAGCCAAAATCGAAGCTAAAACTAGCCCGAAGCTAAGCCCACCGCTTTCTACCCCGGCAAGCGCCAACTCGGTAGCAGGTATAGATCCCGGGGCGCTAAATGCTTTAATGGGGCCAGCTAAACCGGTGGTACCTGCGGAACTTCGTACTAAGGAGGGAGCACGACGCGCCCTCGCAGGAGACAAGCTAGCCCCCAAAGTAGTTAAGAAAACTGCCTCACAGCGACCAACCCCCTCTACCGGCAAACTTACCCCTCCAGCCAAACCCACGGCACTCTCTAAGAAAACCACGCCACAACTTAGTGGCAGCGTGTGGGAAACCCATGATGAGCGGGGTACCACTTGGCAGGGGTGGACTCCTAAACCGGGCCAAGAGCCGGTAAAAACCAGCAAGAATAAAGGGGGAGCCTCCCCCAAGCCTGCAGATTCTTTCCTACCTCAACGTAAGCAACAACCGAATCTGGCAACCTCTAAGAGCAAAGTTACTGGTAGTGGCGACACCAGGAAATTGCCGGTAAAGAAACAGCAGGTACCGGCGCCCGAGCCAGAAAAGAGTCAAAAACCGACGCCTGCTAAGTCTTCTGCCTCGCCAGTCGCTGCTACCCGCCCCCAGCAGTCGTCAAAAAGTCCCTCCGGGAAAGATTCTCGCCAACCAGACGAGAATAAACGCTGGTCAAACCTTTATTCAGTATTTTCTAATCCCGTGAACGAAACTTCTGGTTTTTGGGAGGACACGCCCACGGGTAAAAGCGAGGTACAACCCTCCGGGAAGCAGGTAACTTCGGCGACTAAAAGCCCAGTAAGTTCGGGAGAAAGTCCCAATAGCGAGGCGGCAGCAAAGCGCCAAACGACAAGTGCAGTCGCCAACCCCAGCAATACCCCTATTAAGAAAACCAGTAGCACCGGTGATTTTAATGTCCAAACCGACAAAAAAGCTGAGGGAAGCGAAAAGAACAGGCCGATACCGCGGACTCCGGAAGAAACCTTGGATCAGGAAAAACAGCGCCTACTGGCCATGATCAAGAAGGCGGAGGCACTGCTCGATTCCTCTCAGGACGCGATTGCATCTTTTGAGGCTCCCCAGGATAAAGCATGATTAGAATAGCTTGGCGGAATCTACGCGCCCACCTGCTACGTTTCCAAATGGCACTGCTGGCGGTAGTGCTGGGGGTGGCTTTCTTATCCGGGATTTTCGCCCTCCGCGCCACCCTCGCCGACTCCTACAATTCTCTGATTTCCTCCACCAACACCTACGACTATTACCTGGTAGGAAAGGTGCAAGGCGAAAAAGTGGAAGGGCAAGCACCGGTGCGATCCAGCGTGCCCGTGCAGGCGGCGCGTGAGGCCGAGAAAGTTTCTGGGGTTAAATATGCCGACCCCTATTTGGTAGATGTTTGTATGCTGGCTGACCAGGACAATAAGCGTCTGGGTAACGGCAAACAAGTTTCGATTTTACAAGCGATTTATCCGGGTCATTCCGCTCAGCCGCGCCTAGTAAAAGGCCAGGCTCCCCAGAGTAACGGCGAGGTTGCTTTAGAGGAATCTGCAGCTAAACGCCTAGGGGTAACCACTGATCAGCGCCTGAAAGTTTATGTTTCCAGCGAGGGGAAATCGGTAAGGGTTACCGGGATTTATCGTTTCCCCTCCCCGGTGGCTTTTACTAACTATGTTTTCGTAGCCGAGGACGCTTTTGCAGTCCTGGCTCAAAAGCCGGTAGCCACTACCGCGATTGCTATCACCGCTGAAAAGGGAGTGTCTTCCCAAGCGCTGCGCGCGGGACTCAATAAAGAGTTTTCGGACACTGCCGAGGTGATGACCCAGGCGGAATATAACGATGAAATCAATACCGCAGCTGCCAGTTCTCTAGATTTTGTGAACGTGTTTTTACTGGTATTCGCGGCCATAGCCCTGTTTGTAGGGGCATTTATTATTACCAACACTTTCCAGATGATGGTGCGTGCCCAGCAATCCCAGTTCGCGATGCTACGGGCTATTGGGGCTGGTGGGGGACAAGTATTTTCGATAGTGGCTCTGCAAGGCCTGCTAGTAGGCATCATAGGTTCCGTAATCGGGGTAGGAGCCGGATATCTGCTCACCCGCGCGGTTTCTTGGGGTTTGGCAAAATCCGGCTTCGACGCGCTAAGAATCGGCTGGTCATGGTCCATTACCCTCCTGGCTTTAACCGTGGGCATTTTGGTGACGATCATCGGTTCCCTTTGGCCTGCCCGCGCGGCGGCACTTACGCCTCCGGTCGAGGCAATGCGGCAAAATACGCAAACCCAAAAGCCGGTATGGCCGCGCGCGATTATCGGAGCAGTAGTACTCGCAGTCGCGGTGGGACTTTTGATCTGGGCCTCTGCTAATGGTGGGCAAAGCGGCCTGGGACTAGGGATTGGCGCCGCACTATTCTTGTTGGCCATGCTGATTTTAGTTACTCCCTTAGCGGCGATAGTCGTGAGAGCCTTAGCGGGACTTATTTGGTGGCTGCGCCCTCATGCCCGCCTGGCGATGCGCACCCTGACTGCCAACGTGCGACAAACCGCTAACACTGCCGCAGCCCTGATGATCGGGGTTGCCCTGGTAGCAGTGGGAGCGACCCTGGCGGCCTCGACCAAAGCCTCTACCCAATCGGCGGTAGCGCAGCAGATAAACGTAGATTTAATGATTTCCCCGGATCCGAAAGTAGTTTCCATTCCCCCCAGCCTTTTAGATAAAGTCGCTAAGGTTTCCGGGGTGAGCCGGGTTGACCCCCTGGCCGGAATGGGACTGTTTAGAGTTACGGTTCCCGGAAAAAATCCGCAGGAAACCATGACCCAAGTGACCTATCCCCAGTTCAATCGCTATGGAAAGGTGAGTGCGGTTATCGGGTCGGCTAAGGACTATTTCTCGCAGTCACCCCAGGCTCCCCGCGCGCTGGTTTCCCGCTCTTGGGCGAAATCTCAAGGGCTCGCTCCCGGAGATACTTTTCAGATGAACGGGCTGCGGGGGCAAGAAACAGTTACCGTCGCAGCCACTATCGACACCGGATTCCTGTTCTTGGATGTAGTGATACCGCGCGCCCTCGCCACCCAGCTAGGCCCGGAAGCAGCCGATATTACTGCCAGTGCCGGCATTAAGCTTGAAACTGGGGCTGACCTGAATAAAGTGCAGCGTCAAGTGAAAAAGGCGATTGCCGATAACCCCTTTATGGTGGTGCAAACCCAAAAACAAGCGGCGGATAAAGTGGCTGCTACCGTAGATCAAGTCCTGGCCGTCCTCTACGCTCTGCTAGCGTTATCCCTGATAATCGCGGCTTTAGGAATCATGAATACCCTCTCGTTGTCGGTGCAGCAACGCTTTAGAGAACTGGGGCTAATCCGCACCGTGGGGCTTTCTTCCCTGGGGCTGTCTCTGATGATCACGGTGGAGGCGGTGCTGATTACCCTGGCGGGTACGCTTTTAGGGATAGGCGGCGGAGTATCGCTAGCCGTGTTTGTGTGTCGCTACCTTGCGGATCAGGGAATCAGCATTATTGAGGTGCCCTGGGCTTCGCTAGGTTGGATTTGTCTGTTAGCGGTGCTGGTAGGAACTTTGGCAGCGCTACTGCCGGCACGCCGCGCCCGCAGGATGCCAATCCTAGAGGCGATCTCTTCTGAGGATTAGTCCACTAATCAGTGCTTATATCCGGATATCAGCGATAGCCCGCTATTCTTTGTCATTAGGATATTTGTCGGATTCTGACGCTGACGGTTTAGAAGTCTGCGGTGCCACCAACCCTGAATTTGCTAGCAGCAGCGTCCAAGCCGGCAGCTACTTAAACCAGTCGTCGTCGGTAGCGGACGGAATATAGTCGCGCCAATCTTCCAAATCATCACCGCTGTCATCGGCGGCTTCATCGCGCTGTTTAGCCTGCAACTCTCGCTGCAGTGCCTCATAGTCCGTCTCGGGACTGTAATACTTTAGCTTGCGCGCTACTTTTGTCTGTTTAGCCTTTTGACGGCCGCGCCCCATGGCGTGACCCCCTCCACTATAATCACGGGCACGCCGGGCGCACCCTAAAACTTTCCTTAAATGTTCTGTATAAAAAGATACCGCATTGCGGGCGTTATGACCATTCAAATCCACGGTTGAGTTCCACGGCACACGAAGTCACGGGAAAAATCATCCGCTTCACATAGCTTTGCTTTAGGATTACTTTAACATCCGGCGCACTAGCAGTGCCCCCAGCAAGAGTGCACCCCCGGCCACCGCTGCTACCTTCTTAATTGCCTCCGGCTTACCCTCACTGGCTTGCTCGACCGTGTCTTGAGCCTTATCTGCTAAGGAACGTACCTTTTGCTGGGCATCCGCTTTCGCCCGCTGAACATTGGCTTTCGGCGAAAAATAGTCGGAAAGTTCCTCAACAGTGCCGCTCAGGTCTGCCCGCGCGGCCTCGAGATCCGCCTTAATCTGACTTTCGCTGCGTTGTTCCATCTTATTCCAAGCCTTTCTTTACCGCCTCAATATCTTCTTTTATTCCCGCTTGGGGATCTGGTTTATCAGACAATCCCTTTTTCAGCGAAGCCTTGCCCACCAGTGCGAAAATCGCCAATAGCACCAAAAGTATGCCGGCAACAATCAGTTTCGCTGCCCACATCGGCACCACTAGGGCGAAGGCATCAGCGGCAGCTCCAAACAGGAATCCCAGCATATAGAGAGCAAGCACCCCAGCTACTACTAGCAGCGCGATTCCCGCCCCGGAACGCTTCGCCATATTGGCGGCCTTGACTTTCGCTAGTTCAATCTCGCCCTTAACTAAGGCTTGTACCTGGTCAGAAAGCTTTGATACCAGATTCCCCAAGCTCGGGCGGGTCGAGGTAGCTTTTGTCTGCACGGGGGCAGCGTTCTTACTTTCCGTGCCCTTCTCAGTATTTGAGGTGGGGGGAGTATAGGAGGGAACCGCACGGTCCGAACCAGAGGACGCACCGGAGGGTGCCTTAGCGGCATCCGATTTAGCAGTATCTTCCCCTGGCTGGCTCACAGATACCCAAGTCGCCCCCTCGCCTGCGGTTTTATTATTCGAGTGGTAACCGGGAGTCGCCGGTACGCCCGGAGCTGGCCGGTGAGCAGGCGGAGTTCCCGGTGCGGGATGATAACCCGGTGTTGAAGGTACGGGTTGCTGCGGATCTGACATTTTCAAATCGCTCCTATCCATTGCTGAGAGCTGTTCCTTTTAGTAACCATATTCTATGCTACGGGTAGTTTCTATGCGGAGGCCTAGTTTCCCCCATTGGCGAATCGCGGCGCGATAACCTCTTTCGAAAGCTAACTAAACCTAGGAAAGCGGTGGCAACGGAGAAAATACCGGCAAATAAGCAGTTAAATCTGAACCCACCCCGGTAGCGTTAATCTGTTTGCCACTCACCGCATTTTCCCAGGTCAAACTGCCACTAGCTAAAGCAAGCCAAGTATCGGTTTTCATCTCTACTACCGCCGGAGGGGTTCCCCGCCGATGCACAGTTCCGGTGCCGATTTGGACTGCCCCAAAAGGTGGCACCCGCACCTCAACTGCCTGACCGGGATGACGCTGGGCTAAAATCTGCAAGCTGTAACGCACTGCCATGCCTTGATCTGCCCGGCTAGCATTTCCCCTAATCCAAGCGGCTAAAGCTGCCTGCCCGTCCTCCGCAGAAATTTTTCTTCCCAAACCGACCTCCCAAAGTTCCTAACTGGGGTTGGGTTGACTGCACCCTGAATGTACTAACGCTTTCGCCCCGCCACCCCTTAGGCTATAACCGATGAGCAATCCACAGCCAGACCAGCGTCAACGTTACCGCGCGCTTTATACTTTGCTTTCAGCGGCGGCCCTGACCTTACTGGCAGTGTCAATGCTCAATGTTTCTATCCCTTCCATGACCAAGGCGCTGGGGCTAACCAGCAACGATGTGCAATGGATTATGGCTGGTTACACCCTGTTTTTTGGCTTAGCGCTGATTCCTGCCGGCAGAATGGGCGACACCTGGGGGCATCGTCGCCTGTTTGTAATCGGGGTAGCAGTGTTTGCGGTTTCCTCATTAGGGGCCGGGCTTGCGATGAACCCCCTAACTTTAATCCTGATGCGCCTGCTCGCAGGCGTCGGCGCCGCCATCATCAGTCCCCAGGTATTCGGGCTGATCCAAATACTTTTCCGCGGACAAGAACGCGCCCGCGCCTACGGATCTTTCGGAATGATTATCGGGATTGCCACCGCCATCGGCCCCACTATGGGCGGGGTACTAATCGCCCTGCTGGGCACCAATCTTGGCTGGCGAGCCGCATTCTTAATCAATATTCCCATCTGCGCGGTAATTATTTTCGTCACCTACCGCACTATTGCCCCTGACCCTGCCCGCACCGCCAGCGACACCCGCTTAGATCTACCCGGAATCTTCCTGCTGGCGGCCGCGTTTTTAGCGGTGATGTATCCCTTTATCGATGCCACTATGCATAGTGGGGGACTTGGAAACTGGCGCTGGCTGTTACTGCCAGGCGGAGCCCTGGGTTTTCTGGGATTTTGGGCGCTGGAAAACTTCCGGGAAAACCGCAAGATTCCGGTAGTAATGCCCCGTTCTCTGCGCCTAGATCCCTCCTATATGGTGGGCACGATTTTACTAACCGCTTTCTGTGCGGGCTGGACGGCACTATTTATTATTTACACCCTCTATCTGCAGCAAGGCTTAGGAATAAGTCCCCTGGTAGCTGGGCTTTTACAGATTCCTTTAGCGCTGGGTTCGGCGATTTCCTCCGCCCAATCTTCGCGCCTGGCCATAAAGTGGGGGCGCTGGATTTTAGTAATCGCTTGCGCCCTAGTGATTGTTTCTTTGACTGGCACGGTACTAATAACCCATCTTGCCTCCCCCAAAAGTATTCCCTACCTGCTAATAGCCTCTATGTTCTGTTCGGGTTTAGGGTCGGGAATTTTCTTTTCTCCCGCCCAAGCATTCTCGCTACTTTCAATACCGCCCGGTAACGCCGGAGCTGCCGGAGGAATTTCTCAAACCGCGCAGCGAGTAGGAGGAGCGATTGGACTGGCCGGCGCCACTTTGGCTTTTTACCTGCGCCTCGGCACCGTAGACGCTCATCCCGGGAGCGAGCCAGCAAGGCAAGCCTATACCGGCGCCTTTAGCTACGGAATGTCCGCAGTAATCGCCTTCATCATCATCGCTTTCCTCTTTGCCCTAGCTGACGCCCTGAAGCGCCGAGAAAATCCGTTAAAGTTTGAACTGAATCCGCCGGAGAAAGGGAATGAATAAATGATGGCTTTGGTGATTGGCATCTGCTACCTGCTGCTGGCAGCCTACCTGGGAGCGGGACTGATTTTATTTCATCGCCAACATCTGCCCCGCGGCTCTCGCTGGGGGATCGTCAATGCCGCCACCACTACCAGCGATAACACTTGGCTCCAGGCGCACCGGGCGGCCGCTCCCCTGCTGGGGGCTACCGCGGTGCTTTGCGTGTTGAACGGATTCGCCATCGCTGCCCTCACCGCCGAACATGCACTGTCCGTGCAACTTATTTGCACCCTTGGGACCGCGATCTTTACCGGCATCGTCTACTGGTCGGCGCGACGCGCCGCCACTGTCAGCGCTCAGAAAACTAACTAACCAGGTAACCGCAGGTTTTACGCGCGAGCCAGGAACTCTACCTCTACCTCACAAGGGGCTCCTAGCGGCAGCGAAGCTACCCCCACTGCCGAGCGGATATGGGGCTGGTCAAATAGTTTCCCGAAAGTATCCGAAGCTCCGTTTGCTACCGCCGCCTGGCCGGTAAAAGTGGGGGTAGAAGCTACGAACACGGTAACTTTTAATACCCGCTCTAGCTGATCTAGCCCGCCCGCTACCTCGGCCGCGGCGGCCAGGGCATTGAGGGCACATACCTGGGCAGCCTGATAGGCGTCTTGGGGGCTAACTTCCGCCCCTACTAGACCAGTTGCTACTAGATTCCCGTCCACTACCGGAATCTGCCCGGAGGTGCGCACCACTAATCCGCCCTCGCTCTTGATAGCAATCGCGGGAGTATAAGCGGCTACCGGTGTTGCTACCGGAGGTAAAGATAATCCCGCTTCAATCAAGCGGTCAGAAACCTGCGACATATGATTAACCTTATTCACCACGCGGACGCTTCAAATAGGCAACCGGGTTTTCCCAACCGTTCGGGCCGGCGATTACGCTGACCAGTTCCCAGCCGTCCTCGCCCCAATTATCAAGAATTGCTTTCGTATTGTGCGACAGTAACGGAATCGTCGCATATTCCCATTTAGTCATGGCTTCAGTCTAGCGGCAGCGCGGTACCTAACGCACCCGCGCCAAAACGTTCGGGGTGGTGGGTTGGCGAAGCTCGGCAGCAAGTTCATCAGAAGAATTATGTAGCCACTCCCACCAGTCGGTGACCTCATCGTAATAGCGCAGCATCGCCCGGCGTTCCCGCTCAGTAAGACCGCCCCACACCCCATAGTTGGCTTCCGATTGCAGAGCATCAGCCAGGCATTCTAGACGTACCGGGCAGGCAAAACAGCGGGTGCGCACTTGTCTTTGCGCCGCACCCTGCACAAACAGCGCATCTGGTTCTTGGCTAGCACACAGAGCCCGCGCAGCCCACGTCTCGTCCTGGCTAAAACTCATTGTTCACTCCTTGAACTCTTGCGGCGACATTGCCCACATATGTGACCGTACCTACATTTTGCTAAAAATACAAAATGAAAACCAAAAGAAATTTTAGCTAGGCCGCCAGGAGGTGATTGCCCACAATCTGCTTACCAACAGCCCCCGAAGGTGCCGAAATGAGGTCAGGCAAAGTAGGGTAGGAATATGCATAAAGGCACCGATCGTTATCTGCCGCGCCAGCAGCTACGCCGCACCCTGACGGCGATGGCGGCTCTAATCGCACTGGCAGCAGTACTGCTGGCCGGGCTGTCCCTACCTGTGGTGGGCATGGCCGGGCTAACAGCGCGGGTAGGGATGAGCGCAATGACCGAGATTCCCAGCGAGTTTAAACCCACCCAGCCTTCCCAACAATCCGTTCTTTATTCCCACGACGGCAAAGAAATCGCCCGTTTTTACGCGGAGAACCGGATCGTAGTCAAACTTAAAGATATGTCCCCCTGGGTACAAAAGGGGACCATTGCCATCGAAGATCACCGCTTCTATGAACACCGGGGGGTAGATCTGGAAGGGATGGCACGCGCCATTGTCAATAACTTGGCTGGTCGCGATACCCAAGGCGCCTCGACCCTCACCCAGCAGCTAGTTAAAAACACCTTGATTGATAAGGGGTTGCGCTCGGGGGATATGAATGAGGTTCGCAAAGCTCGCGAGCAGAGCATTGCCCGGAAAATGCGGGAAGCCAAAGATGCCCTTGCTATCGAAAAGAAACTTTCCAAAGACCAGATCTTAGAGGGGTACTTAAATATCGCTCCCTATGGGGCTTCGGTTTATGGGGTGGAATCTGCCAGCCGTTACTATTTTTCTAAGGGCGCGAAAGACCTAACGATTGGCGAGGGCGCGCTGCTGGCCGGAATGACCCAGTCCCCGGCAAAATATGACCCCACGGTACATCCCGAAGCCGGTAAGAATCGGCGTGACCAGGTACTAAAGGCTATGTTGCGGGAACGGATGATTACCTATAAGCAATATGAGGAAGCTAAGGCAGTAAAAATCGCAGATATGCTGAAAGTTTCTCAGTTCCGTCAAGGATGTGCGGCTGCTGGAAAGGCTTCCTATTTCTGTGCTTTTGCGGTCAATGAAATTTACAACAATCCGGCTTTTGGAAAGTCGGTTAATGATCGCGCCCGGCTGTTGCTACGCGGAGGCCTCAAGATTTACACCACAATGGACTCCGATATGCAGGAGGCAGCTACCGATACCGCCTTTAACCGGATTCCTGAGAATGATTCCTCCGGCTTGTCGGTGGCTATTGCTTCCATCGAGCCTGGTACGGGTAAAGTCCGTGCCTTAGCACAAAACACCCCTTATGGGAATCCAGACGAGGAGCATCCGCGGGCAACTGAAACCTCTTTTGGGGTGGATAAAGCCCATGGCGGGGGCGCAGGCTTCCAGCCGGGGTCATCCTATAAACCAGTAACCTTGGCCACCTGGTTTGATAACGGCTATTCGGCCTATTCGGTAGTGGGAGGACGCACCCACTACAACGCCAGTGAATGGAAAATTTCCGGGAACTGCCCGGTAAAGGCCGGGCCCTGGGATTTAAAGAATGCTACCGGGGGAAATAACTACGCCACTTCCGTAGTTGAAGGTACCGAGAAATCTTTAAACACCACCTACGCGGGAATGGCCGTTAACCTGAATCTTTGCGATATTTACAAGATGGGTCAGAGAATGGGGGCGGTTACCGGAGATCCCAATGGAAAAGAAGATTTCGGACCTTCCTTCATTATTGGTGCCGCTTCAATTCCGCCTTTGAATATGGCTAACGCCTTCGGCACTATTGCTTCCGGAGGAAACCGTTGTACTCCGATTGCTCTCGAAAAGGTCACCAATTCTGAGGGTAAGAACTTAAAAGTTCCTTCCGGGAAATGTAAACGTACTATCGATGAAGAAGTGGCTAATAAGACCGCTCAGGTGCTAGTTTCTACCGCCAATAGCTATGGAGGTCGGGTAAGTATTGGCCGACAAGTAATGGCTAAAACGGGAACTACTGACGGCCCCAAAGCCGCCTGGACAGTAGGAGCAACCCCCAATCTGGCTACCGCGGTGTGGGTGGGTTATTCGCAGGGCGGAAACCGCCATTTGGTAGGCATGAGAATTAACGGCAGTTACTACGGGGTGCTTTACGGCAATACCGTTCCGGCCATGACCTTTAAGGAATATATGGCGAAAGCGGTACAACCGCTACCTGCTGCCAGCTTCCCCCAGGTCAATCTCGGGGGAGGCAAGAATATTAACCAAGGACCGCGGCGCCCGCAGAAGAAGGAACCCCAGGAGGGAGCACAATCCCCCAGCCCTGGCGTCACCGAAATCACGGAAACCTTCTACGAAGGGGAAAATTAGGTTTGAGGAAGCGCAGCGCCCTAGGAGCATTGGCTTTATCTGCGGCGGTCTATCCTTTTTTGGAGGCACGCCGCCCGCAATTGCGCCGTTATCAGCTACTGAAATCCCCCGGGATTCCTGGATTAAAAGCACAAGAGACTTTGGGTGTAGGAGGAAACCTACCGGATCTAGGTGACCGACGCTGTGAGTCGCAGCAGTCACCTATTGGCCAGGAATCTGCCGCTGCGATAGCTAAACAGCAGGTACGAACTGCCTGGCAACTGCGAATATTACACCTGTCCGACCTGCATTTTTGGTCGCGAAGTGAGTGGCTAGCTGAATATGTGGCTTCCCTAGCCGAGTTCACCGAGATTGATTTTGTGGCTTTGACCGGGGATAACTTTTGTGATTCTTCGGGATTAAAAATGCTGCAGCGCGCCCTCACTCCCTTACTAAAGTTTCCGGGAGCCTTTGTGTTTGGTTCCAATGACTACTACTCGGGACAGTTCAAAGTGCCGTTGCACTATTTTTTCCCCGAGAAAAAACCAAAGTTACGCAACGTTCCCGACCTGCCAACTGCAGAATTCCAGAATTTCTTAACCTCGGGAGGCTGGCAGGATCTTAATAATCAAGTGGCCTCCTTGGCGGTGACTTCTCCCGCGCGACAGGGGCGAGCAACACAGGATTTAACCGTGGCGCTTTCAGGGACCGATGATCCCCATATCGGGCGTGACGAAGCGATACGGACACCGGATACCTGGAGTAAAGCTGATTTACGTCTCGCCCTCACCCATGCCCCCTACGCGCGCGTCCTCGACCAATATGCGGCTTGCGGAGCCGACCTGGTGCTGGCGGGACATACCCACGGAGGTCAGGTTTGCCTGCCAGGCTTCGGGGCTTTAGTGAACAACACCGATTTACCCCTTTCCTATTCGGGAGGAGTCCGTTCCTGGCGAATAGGCACCGTGCCAAATCCGGCGCCTCGGATGCGACGAGGGAAAACCTATCCCCCAGTTGACCTGCAGGCGCTCAGGAATCAGGCGGGGATTTCAGACCCGGTCGCAGCGGGGCAAACCACAGTGCATATTTCCCGAGGCTTAGGAACCTCCAAGTTCACGCCGGTGCGTCTGGCCTGCCCCCCTGAGGCCGCTATCATCACTATTTCCGAGCTTTCCGCGAATAAATAGCTGGAGAAATCTACCGGGAACATTAGTAGAGAAAAGCCGGGAAAAGCCAAAAACCAAGCTGGCAATAACCCCACACAAGATCTCAGGCACAAGCAATTTTCTCCTGCCCGACGCGAAAAATGAGCCTCTTTAGCAGGTAAAGCCGATTTGCGGTAGAATGGTATCCGGAAAATTTGTATTTGGGAGCCTGTAACTTATGACATTTGAAATCGGCCAGACCGTTGTTTACCCCCATCACGGTGCCGCGGTGATCGAAAATATCACTACCCGCAAACTCAAAGGTGAAGACACCACCTACCTGATGCTGCGGGTTACTAATGGAGATATGACCATCCAGGTGCCGGCAGCAAATGTGGATATGGTTGGGGTTCGCGATGTGGTGGACGAGGAAGGACTCAAAGAAGTTCTTGCCGTACTGCAAGAACCTCATATCGAAGAGCCCTCGAACTGGTCGCGTCGCTACAAGGCCAACGGCGAAAAGATTGCTACCGGAGACATTTTGAAAGTCTCAGAAGTAGTTCGAGATTTAACTTTCCGTGACAATGAACGCGGGCTGTCTGCGGGTGAAAAACGGATGTTGGCTAAAGCGCGAGCAATCCTGATCTCCGAACTGGCTCTAGCTAAGGAAGAGGACGAAGAAGCCGCCTCCGATCGCCTCGACAAAATCATGGAAGAAGCCCAGGTAGAATACGACCGGGTCAACAATAAGTAAGGGCTAAAGGACTGGTTATGGGACGCAGCATCTACTGCGTCGTAACGGCTGCCGGTTCTGGAACTCGCCTAGGTAATCCCGAACCGAAAGCGCTGGTGAAATTGGCGGGCAGCCCGCTATTGCACCATGCCCTGCGCGCCCTCGAACCTCTACAAGGTTTGGCGGGAGTGGTGATTACTGCTCCCCAGGATTACCTAGAAACTTTTGCCCAGGTTGCCCAAGGTGCTGCTCTGTCCTACCCGTGGAAAGTTATCGCTGGCGGCACCACTCGCCAAAACTCTGTCTACCAGGGTCTACAAGGATTACTAAGTTTTGATAGGGGTGCCGGGCAGGTAACCGCAGATGACCCGGAAGCTATTGTTTTGATTCATGATGCCGCGCGCGCCCTCACCCCCTTACAGCAGTTCCAGCGAGTTTGTGCCGCAGTCGCATCGGGATGCCCTGCGGTAGTTCCTGCCACCGAGTTAGTTGATACTGTGCGGGAGGTCGCGGGTGAGAGTTTTACCCGCCAAGAGGTCGAGATTACCCCGGCCGGTGCCACCCCCGACCGCGCCCACCTACGCTGCGTGCAAACCCCGCAAGGATTTGCGGGAAACGTTATTTTTGCGGCCCACCAGCAAGGACACGAAGAAGACCAAGCCGGGGACGGAGCCCTAGATGATGCCATGTTGGTGGCGCGTCTGGGCTACCAACAATACTTCGTGGCCGGGTCTAGGCAAGCATTGAAAATCACTTATCCCTTGGATTTGCAGCTAGCCACTTGGTTAGCGCAGAATCCAAATCGAGAATGAGGCAGTAAAATTATGGCTGACACCGGTGATAACCAGCAACATCTACCAGCAGAAGACCACGATCGTACTAAGGGCAAAATTTTAGCCTGGTCGCTTTGGGATTGGGGTTCGGCTGCCTTCAACGCCGTGGCCACGACTTTCGTTTTCACTGTCTACCTGACCACCAAAGATTTATTTGCCCCCGGCAACCAGGCCACCACTGATTTATCGATTGGTCTAGCCTTTGCGGGGCTGGTGATTGCCCTGGTAGCGCCAGTTTCCGGGCAGCGCGCCGACCATAAAGGTCGCGGCACCCGGATGTTGGCACTGTTTTCTGCCCTGGTCACCATCTGTATGGCACTAATGTTCGCGGTCTACCCCACTTCCCCCTTAGGAAAAACCGGAGCGCTCTGGCTGGGGGTAGCACTACTATCTTTTGGAAATATCTTCTTCGAGTTCGCGTCAGTGAACTATAACGCCATGTTGGCACGGGTTTCCACTAAAGCAAACATGGGGAAAGTCTCCGGTATCGGCTGGGGTATGGGGTATTTGGGTGGCATTATTTTGCTCGGGGTGCTCTATATCGGTTTCATCTCGCCCGAGGTGGGTTGGTTCGGGGTTACCGGTGAGAACTTCCTGAATATTCGGATTGCCATGGTGTTTGCGACCATTTGGTTCGCAGTATTTTCGATCCCAGTGATTGTGGCTCTGCCGGGGCGCCGGCGGGGCGCGGATGGGAAACTCCATCCGGTGACCATGGCGGGGGTAGACAGTCAAGATCAAGAACCGGTCGGGGGACTAGCGGGAGTTAAAGCCGCCTATATCGAGCTGTGGGAAACCATTAAACGGCTAGCTAAAACCGCACCCGAGATTTTACGTTTCCTGATTGCCTCCGCGATTTTCCGGGATGGCCTCGCCGGGGTGTTTACCTATGGAGCCATCCTGGCCTCTACTGTGTTCGGATTAAATGGCGGACAGGTAATGATTTTCGCAATTGTCGCTAACGTGGTGGCGGGAATTGCCACCATAGCTTGTGGGGCAGCCGATGACTTCTTCGGCCCGAAAAAAGTAATGATCTTTTCCCTAGGGTGTATGACCACCCTGGGATTAATCCTCTTCTTCGCCCATAATGGCGGCGCTAAGATCTTCTGGTCCTTTGGGCTCTTACTTTGCATTTTCGTCGGCCCGGTCCAGTCGGCCTCCCGCTCCTTCCTTGCCCGGATTATTCCCAAGGGACGCGAGGGCGAACTTTTCGGGCTTTACGCCACCACCGGACGCGCAGTTTCTTTCATGTCCCCCACCTTATTTGCCCTGTTCGTGTGGATTGGGAAACTTTTCGTGCCGGCAGGAGCTAGCTCTCAACATTTCGGAGTTCTGGGAATCACTTTGCTGCTGGGGACAGGATTCGCGCTGCTGGCTCCCCTAAAAGCCCCGGAGCATCCTCACAAATAAAAATTTCTTCAAATCTCATTTTAACTGGGAGAACAGGGAGAGTCATGACGAATTTTGCGACCAAAGATATAACCAGCAAACGAAAACCTAGGTAGCCCTAAACAGTGTGCATTAATCTTCAAAAACCAATGGCTCGCTCTTGTCTGATAAATCAGCTATTAACCCCCTTGATAGCTGGAAAGTTCAATAGTGCTAGATTAGCTGCAGTGAGCATGGGAAATAAGTACGAGCCTAGGGTAGTTGTTTATTTTGATTAAGCACAGAACTAACCGCAAGAACAGAATTGCTAAAGTCGCTATTGCGCTCTCGATAATTATTTCACCAGCAGCACTATTGCTATTTAGAGGCAACCGGCACAAGGAAAAAACTAGACAGCCTAATCAGACAGAAGATAGAGGGCGTCCTGTGGAATCACCAGAAACTAATCCCGTATTTAACAAGAATCATCGGAGCACTGCTATCCCGGTTGCCAAATTTCCTGCCGGCAAACCTCCCGCTGCCCATATTCCCCCTGTTCACCATCCTCCATTGCCTGCGCGCAAACCGCTAGCTTCCCATATTCCCCCTGTTCACCAGCCTGCTGCTAAGCACCCCGTCAACACGCCCTCGGTTCACCATCCTCCATTGCCTGCCGGCAAACCTGCAGCTACTCACATTCCCCCTGCTCACCAGCCTGCAGTTAAGCACCCCCCTGCCAAACCTAAATCTCACTACATCCCCGGACTAGATGGCTTGCGCGCCCTCGCGGTAATTTCAGTCATCACCTATCACCTCCACCCCAGCGGTTTTCCCGGCGGATTCTTAGGGGTCGATATTTTCTTCGTACTCTCCGGTTTCCTGATAACCACGCTGCTACTGCGGGAACTGTCAAAAACCGGGAAAGTTTCCCTGGGGCATTTCTGGTTGCGCCGTGCCCGCCGCCTCCTGCCTGCCCTATTAGTACTAATAATCACGGTTGTCCCCGCCGCCTTTTTAGTTAACCGAGACCTACTAGTGGGGATAGGGCGCCAGGTACTGGGAGCATTAACTTTTTCCACCAACTGGCTGGAAATCGCTCACGGCAGTTCCTATTTCGCCGCCACCACCCCGATTCTTTTCAAGAATTTTTGGTCACTGGCAATCGAAGAACAGTTCTACCTATTTTGGCCGCTAATCTTTCTAGCTTGTGTCACCCTGTTTAAGCGACGCTGGATGCGGATGCTAATCCCGGTAGCCATGGCAGGAACCAGCGCTTTCCTCATGGGATACCTATTCGATCCGGATAACACCACCCGCGTCTATTATGGAACTGACACCCACCTATTTGGCCTAGCTCTAGGAATTTGCGTTGCGTTCCTTTGGAGCAGCAGAGACTTGGTACAAAATCCGGATTCAGCTGCCAAATCCAGCGGTAAATTCCGGAAGTTTTTGGTACAGCTCCTCGGGTTTATCTGCCTAGCAGCCCTCATCGCCGCCATGCTCCTATTAACAGATGCCTCCCCCTATACCTTTAGGGAGGGAATTGCTGGCTGCAGCCTAGTGGTAGCGCTCCTGATTTGGTGCATCCTCAAGCCAGGCAGTCTGTTAGCACGCCTGGGGGAACTGCGGCTTCTTAAATATATAGGTACTCGTTCTTATGGTCTTTACCTGTGGCATTGGCCGATTCTGATAATCGCCGGCGCCCTGTACCCCACTGCCGTAGAATCTGCGCTCTACTGGGTCAGATCTGTCCTGTGTGTACTAATAACCGTGCTGATATGCGAACTTTCCTATCGTTTCTTAGAAACTCCAGTGCGCAAACGCGGTTTCCGGAAAGCATTTTCCCGTCCGCAAGCACCCATTTGGCAGCGCCTCATCCAGGTAGTAGCGGTTCTGCTTGCTTTAGCGCTGACCGGGGTTACTGGTTTGGCGATTGCGAAAGCGCCCTCAAAATCACAAACCCAACTCGCCATTGAACAAGCGCAGAAACAGGATAAAGAAGAAACGAAGAAAACCCCGACTCCTAAACCCACCACCCCCGAACCGGAGCCGACCCCGGAAGATGACCGTCTCGTGTTATCAAAGAACTTGGATACTTCTAACCCCAGTGGGGAAGAGATCACCGCCATTGGAGATTCCATTATCTCTGCCGCCAGTGGGGGCTTCGATAAGGCTATGCCTGGAATCAACTTTTTAGCCAAACCTAACCGACAGTGGGGAATCGCCTCTGAAATCATCTCGGAGGGACTAGCGGCCGGAGAAATCCGGCGGACTGTGGTGATCAGTTACGGTACTAATGCGGGAGTCTACGACGCAGAGCTGGTACATCAAGCAATCAAGCAACTGGGACCTGACCGGATGATTCTGCTGGTAAACCTGTATTCTCCTTCCACCTTTGTCCCGGAATCAAATCAGATACTAGCCGATATCGCTAACCAATATGCCAATGTAAAACTGATTGACTGGAATCAAGCAGTTTCCCAACATCCCGAATGGTTACATGTCGATCAGACCCACCCCAATATGACCGGAGCCGTCAAGATGGGTGAGTTGGTGCGTGCAAATATTGATGAAATGTCAGCCGAGCTAACGGCGCTTAAAGCGAAACAAAAAAAGCAAAGAGAGCGCGCATCCGCCCCGCACAGCCGGAAAAAACGCTAGCGTCAAAAAGTGGTACGTGACACAATGAGGACATACATGCGGTAGTTGGGATCGACCCGGTTATAAGGAGTAGGCATGATTTCCTTGGTTTTGGTGTCTCATTCTTTTGCGCTAGCTACTGCCGCCAAAGAGTTGGCGATGCAGATGGTCAGCACCAAAACTACCCCTAAAGTACTGGTGGCAGCCGGTATCCGCGACGGCGACAAACTGGATCTGGGAACTGATACCCAGCAAATCAGCGCAGCTATTGAAGCAGCCGACAACCCCGAGGGTGTGCTGATTTTGGTTGATCTAGGTTCTGCGTTACTCAGTTCGCAGATGGCATTAGAGCTGGTAGATCCTGACCTCGCTGAACGCTGCCTAATCTCCTCTGCCCCGCTGGTGGAAGGACTGGTGGCAGCCCTGGTGAGCGCAGCTGGGGGCGCCAGCCTTAGGGAGGTTGCCGCCCAAGCTAGGGCAGCTTTAGCGGAAAAAATTGACCAGCTTAGCGCCCAGGAGGAATCCAGCTTGGAGGGCGAGGCAGGATCTATACCATTTTCTGCCCCTGCCGGTTCGGGGATAAATCCTTTTTCCGACCCGGATGCCGCCATCCTCGTCCTAAAAATTATTGATCCCCACGGAATGCATGCCCGCCCCGCTGCCGCCATCGCCGAAGCCATTGGGGATAAAGGCGCAGTTTATGCGCGCAAAGGTGGAGCTTTCCGCACAGTTAACGCCGCCTCACTCACCCAGGTAAGTGCCCTAGGGGTCGGCGAGGGCGAAAACCTGGAACTGTGCACCACAGATCCACATGCCCAGCAGATTTTTGCCGTTATTCGTCAGGGGCTATTAGCACTCGACCCGCCCGCGATTGCCGACCCCTCCTGGGGGAAGAAAGAAAATGCAGTTAACGGTATTTCTCTGCGACTGTCTACGAAAGCTTCTGCCCCGCGGAATCCCGCTCGCAACGGTGACCAGATTGCTATCGGATACGCGATGCTACTAGGCGGGCAAGATGACGCCGAGTTTTATCAAGTGAGCCCCAATGAGGGCGAGGCGGTAAAAAATGCGCGGAAGGCGGTTAAAGCCTATCTATCTTCCCTGGGATCAGATTCGATTATAAAAATGCAGATTGGACTGGTAGATGACCCCGAATTGCGGGCAGAGATTGCCGAGGATATCGCGGGCGGCGCCAACGCCTTCGTTGCGGTAGATAAAGCCTACGGGGCGGCAGCTAATAGGATGCGTAAACTCGATGATCCCTACCTAGCGCAGCGGGCTGCCGACTTCAATGCAGTATCGCGGCTACTGAAGAAAGCGTTAATCGGGCAGGAACTTGATAATCTCGATGAGTTGATTAAGAGACATTCCACCCCGGCGGTGCTGGTGGTTGACGAACTAGATGCACCCTTGGCGGCCAGTTTGCCTCCGGAGATTGAGGGGGTAGTTACCCGCAGCGGGGGCGCTACCGGTCACGGTGCTATAGTGGCGGCCTCGCGAGGGATTCCAGTGTATGCCGGTCTGAAATGGGGAGTTCACGATGGGGACACCATTATTTTTGACCCGCGCACTAAACATTTGGAAGTTAACCCCAAGGCCAGGGTGTTTGCCCACTGGATGGAGCTAGCTCGCGAGCGGGTCGCCATCGCCAGCAAAGCCTTAGATTTGCTGGAGGAGCCCGCAGTTACTTCTGCAGGCAGACAGGTTCCGGTATTGGTTAACGTGTCGATCGCTCCCGGGACAGTTAAAGGTGCCGAAGGGTGCGGCCTGTTACGCACCGAAACCTTATTTGCCGGTTACCAGGTGGCGCCTTCCCGAAAGCAACAAGCGAAAGTGTACACCGGGCTTGCCCGCAAACTAGGGCAAACCACTATTCGGCTTTGGGATATCGGGGCAGATAAGCCGCTACCATTCGCGAAGCAACCACCGGAACCGAACCCGTCCCTGGGGGTGCGCGGGGTACGTTTACTTCGCAAGTTTCCGCACTTGGTTCGCGAACAGTTGGGGGCGGTTATTGACGCCAACCAAACCTTAGAGGCCGCCGGGCTGGGTAAACCCCTGCGAGTGATGATTCCTATGGTTAATCATGTGCGGCAAGTGGACTGGGTACGCTCCCTGTTAGAGGAAATCACCGTCGATACTTTCGGTATTGAATGGGACGCCCGCCCAACCGAAATCCCTCTACAACTGGGGATAATGTTGGAAACCCCTTCTGCCGCCCTCCGGATGGCAGAGTTCGTCTCGGCAGTGGACTTTGTAACGGTGGGCACTAATGATCTTTGCCAATATGTTGCGGCCGCCGATCGTGGAAATTCGCAGGTAGCAGAGCTGGCCGATGAGGTGCGGGAAACCGTGGTAGAGATGATTCGCGAGGTAGTACGGATAGCGCATGGCGCTGAGAAGCCGATTGAGGTGTGCGTGTGTGGAGATATGGCTTCTGACCCGGCGTGGGCAGGCAAACTGGTACAGGCGGGAGTAGATTCGCTTTCAGTGCGCGCCGGCATGATTGCGATGATAAAACAAACTATTCGCCAGCTCTAACATTTTTATTTCTGGTTCCCCGCCCTGCCGGCCCCTCGAGCGTGGCGAAAATAACCGCTCTACCTGGTCGAAAAGTTTGGAAAGCACGTGTCAGGCTAGATAGACTGACACGGTGCCTTAGGCATTTGCCGCTATAGCTCAGTTGGTAGAGCAACGCTCTCGTAAAGCGTAGGTCATCGGTTCAAGTCCGATTAGCGGCTCCGCTACCTACTTTTCTGTTTCAAGTATTTTTCCGCCTCTTCACCAGATTTTTCTGGCTCAAGCAATTATTATTTGCGAAATCATATGGTTTTTCACCCTGGGGAAAAGTCTCTTCGCAGGCATCTAAGAACCAGTTAGGATAGGGCGCAGGAGGTAAGCAGTGGAAAGTAGCAGCGAGAATACCGATAACTTGGAACTAAGAATCGGGGGGATGAGCTGCGCGGCGTGTGCGGCACATATCGAAAAAGCCCTCAACAAAATGCCGGGAGTCAGTGCCGCCGTTAACTATGCGACTGAGAAAGCCACGATTTCCCAAAGCGGTGATTTTGGCGTAAAAGATTTTATAAAAACCGTGGAAAAAGCGGGTTATAGCGCGTTTACGGGGGAAGATTTAGGAAACGAGGACGGGCAAGAAAACCCGAGGACCAGCGCGGAGGAACTAACGGCGCTACGCCGTCGCCTGATTATTTGCGCGATTTTGGCGGCACCCGTGATTGTGTTGGCGATGATTCCGCCCCTACAGTTCCCCTATTGGCAATGGTTGTCCCTGGCGCTGACGATTCCGGTGGTGCTGTGGGGTGCTTACCCCTTCCATCGCGCGGCCTTTGCGAATGCGCGGCGCGCCACCACCACTATGGACACCCTGATTTCGCTAGGTACTCTCGCTGCCTTTATTTGGTCGCTTTACGCTCTTTTCTTAGGAGAGGCCGGCCGGGTAGGCATGACCCATGATTTTCAGTTACTCGCGCGCCCCGGGGAGGCTGCCGGCCACATCTACCTGGAAGTTTGTTCCGGGGTAACTCTTTTTATCCTGGGTGGACGTTATTTTGAGAAACGCGCCAAGGTGCGTGCCGGGGACGCTCTACGCGCCCTCGCTGAAATGGGGGTGAAAGAGGTTACCGCGCTGCGAGCAGGTCAAGAGATACAGATTCCGATCCAAGAGTTGGGCGAGGGCGAAGAATTTATCGCCTTGCCGGGCGAAAAAATCGCTACCGATGGAGTCGTGGTTTCCGGGGTCAGCGCAGTAGATAACTCCTTGCTAACTGGGGAATCAGTGCCAGTAGAGGTGGGGGTAGGAGACCCGGTTACCGGAGCGACTATCAACACCTATGGCCGCCTGGTAGTTCGCGCCACCCGGGTGGGTTCTCAGACGCAACTGGCTCAGATTACCCGACTAGTAGAACAGGCGCAGGCCGGCAAAGCTCCGATTCAGCGTCTGGCTGATCGGATTTCCGCAGTTTTCGTACCGGTAGTGATCGCGATATCTGTGCTTACTTTACTTATCTGGTTAATAGTTGGCACCCCGGTTACTGCCTTTACCTGCGCGGTTGCAGTACTGATTATTGCTTGCCCTTGCGCCCTGGGGCTCGCTACTCCCACTGCCCTGCTGGTGGGAACCGGTCGGGGAGCCAGCCTGGGAATCTTGATTAAGGGCGCGGAGATTCTGGAGTCTACCCGGCAAGTAGACACGGTGATCCTCGATAAAACCGGCACCGTTACCAGCGGAAACATGGAACTGGTCAGTATTTTTCCCCCAGATAATGTTGGGGTGCTAAAAGTGGCTGCCACCTTGGAGGGCGGCAGCGAACATCCCATTGCCGGGGCAATCACCCGGGCAGCTGCCTCTAAAGGAATCGTGCTCGCCAGCACTCAGGTGCCACCAGATTTTCAAAGCTATCCGGGTGGCGGGGTGCGCGGCACCGTTGATGGGCAGCTAGTACTGGCCGGGAACCGTAAGTTTATTAGCGAGGAGGGCGCCGTAATTTCCCCCGCGCTCGAGGAAGTGGTTACTGAAAATACTGAACGCGGCGAAACTATGGTGCTGGTGGCCTTGGATGGCCAGGTGGAAGGAGTTATCGGGATTGCCGACCAGGTTAAAGAAACCAGCCCCCAGGCAATCACCCTCTTCAAAGAGCTAGGGATAACCCCGGTGCTGCTCACGGGGGACACAGAAAATGTGGCTCGGCAAGTCGGACAGCAAGTGGGGATTACAGAAGTAATCGCGGAGGTAAAACCCAAAGATAAAGTGGTAGCAGTCTTCCGCAAACAAGGGCGGGGCGCTACCGTGGCGATGATTGGCGATGGGGTGAACGATGCGGCAGCTCTCGCCCAGGCAGATTTAGGAATCGCGATGGGCAGCGGAACCGATGTGGCGATTCAAGCTGCCGATATTACTTTGATGCGCCCAGATTTACTGGCCGCGGTAGATGCGATTCGACTTTCGCGGCGCACCCTAAAAATCATTAAAGGTAACCTGTTTTGGGCGTTTGCCTATAACATCGCAGCAATTCCCCTGGCCGCTTTGGGGTTACTTAACCCGATGCTTGCCGGAGCCGCGATGGCTTGTTCTTCGGCGTTTGTAGTTGGAAACAGCCTGCGGCTGCGTTCTTTTGAACCCGTAAAAGCCCTTAGCTAACTACTGGGCGGGGCGCTCCCCATCTTGCCAAACCCACTGGGGACCGTCGTTGTGGTAGCCGGGGCGAGTAAGGATTCCGGTTTCGTACTCGATCATTAAATCGGGCCCGTTTGCCCAGGCCTGACCGTCAACTATTAGGCTCCAGCCATGGGGATAGGGACTTTGCCAAATCAAAGTAACATTCGGGTTGGCGGCTCCGTTACGCAGTGCCGAATCCTTCGCGTTCTTAATTACTAGCCTCCCGTCCTCTAATAGGGGATCCACGGTATGGACTTTTACGTGCGCCCCGTAGGGCAAAGTAATCAAGGAAGCCGAGTTGAAACAGGCAATAGCCTCCGCCAATCTGTGAAACGGTACCGGAATAGTCATCTATTTTCCTCCCTAAAATCCTGACGGCAGTCAACGTCAAAAGTAGTTAACGGATTGCCGGATCCGAAAGCGCCAACAGTAGCCAAAGCCCCAATTGATGCCTCAAAACCTTGTCTCTACTTGCAGCTTACCGGAAAACTCTTCTAGGCAATAGGGAATACTTAGGCAGATTTATGGGGTTCCCGCCCCTATTTAGACGTCGTTAATTCGCCAATAATCCTGGTAGCGGTCAAAATGATCGAAGGCATCATGGATAATCGCGCTGCGAGAATAACCCATCACGTCATAATCTTGATCATTATCAGGCAGATGCACTTCCAGACGGGTAGAACGAGGAGTACTGGGGGCAGAACCTGCAAAAATAGTATTCGCGGTATCTACCGCTAAAATCCGATAAACAAACTGGTCACGCCCGGTAAATGCCGTAAGTTTTAGACGATCATAGATACGGGTTTGGGTGTCGATTTGTTCGAGAGGATCATCATCTGAGCGAACAACCTCAGCGGGAATCCCCTGTTTGTTAAGTTCTGCGGCAAAGTCACGCAGAGCCGGCTCTGCCACTTTATCCAGGTAGGCATGGGCTTCTAGGGGGGTTACCTGCCCGAAAGTTCGTGTGATTCGGTCACGCCAATTAGCCTCTAACCGGCCGGCGATAGAACCAGTTCCCGCCAAAATATTGCGGGCAGAGTGGGCCCGCAACTGCCGGGCACGCCGATCCTGTTTTAGGGCTCTGGCCAGTCCAATCATCACTAGGATCATCACCAGTGAGAACGGCAATCCCATGATGATAGTGGCGTTTTGTAGCGCCGGGATACCCCCTACCACCAGCATTCCGATAGTTAACAGCCCGGTTACCGCCGCCCAAAAAATTCGTAGCCAGCCGGGGGCATCGGAGCGCACTGTCGGTAAGAATGAGGACAGGTTCGCCATGATGAGGGCACCCGAGTCCGCGGAGGTTACATAAAAAAGCAACCCCACGAAAGTGGCTAAACCCATAATGAAAACCGCTGCCGGACACTGCTGCAACAGCAAGTAAAAGCCCATTTCCGGAGCTTTTAGGGTGGCATCAGCAAAGGCTTTATCTCCGCTACGAATCAGGTCAATGGCGGCGTTACCGAAAATAGCTACCCACATAAGGACGTAGGAGAAGGGAATCAGCATGGTTCCGACTACGAATTCCCGCAGGGTGCGCCCTCTGGAAATCCGCGCCAGGAACATTCCCACAAAGGATGCCCAAGCTACCCACCACGCCCAGAAGAACAGCGTCCAAGCCGACATCCAGGCGCTTACGTCAGAATAAGCAAAAGTTTCGAGGGCGCGACGCGGGAACGACCAGACAAAATCCCCGATGTTCATCACGATGGCGTTGAGCAGAAAATCTGTTCTGCCGGTGATGAAAACCGAGCCTGCCAGGAATAATGCTAGTACTACGTTGAGTTGGCTGAGAAAACGGATTCCTTTATGGATTCCGGTAGTGGCCGAGGCGGTAGCCATGGCTACCGCTAGGATCACCAGCCCTACCTGTGCAGGGATTCCTTGGTCGATTCCGAAGAGGATTTGCAAACCAACATTGAGTTGCACCACCCCGATTCCTAGGGTGGTCGCCACCCCAAAGATGGTACCCAGGATGGCGGCTCCATCAATGGTATGCCCCAGCGGACCGTCAAGTTTTTCACCGAAAATCGGGTGGAGGGCGGAGCGTACCGAGAGCGGTTTCTTACGGCGATAGGCGAAATATCCCAACGCCATCCCCATTAGGGCATACATTCCCCATCCGGTGATGCCGTAGTGGAAAAGTGTCCAGACCGTGGCTTCCCTGGCGGCCTGGATAGTCTCCCCTTTCCCCACGGGAGGCTGCATATATTGGCTAACCGGGCCGGCTACCGAGAAAAATAGGATATCGGTGCCGATACCGGCGGCAAATAGCATCGACGCCCAGGTGAAAGTGGAAAACTCGGGACGAGAGTTAGGCGGTCCCAGGCGGGTTTCCCCGTAGCGAGAGAACCCCAGGAAAAACACGAAAACTAGAATGATGGCGGCTAGCACGATGTAGAACCAACCGAACCATTTAGAGATGGCCGCGACCGCCACCCCCAGCACATCGGCGGCGCTAGTGGGAGATACCAGCGCCCAAAGCGCGATGGCTAAGATACCGATTGATGATCCTAGGAAAACCGGGAAGTTTACTTTCGCGCTTTCCTGGATATCGTCCGGTATTACCGCTGCCTGTTTAGTTGGGGTTTCGCCTAAAGATTCGCTCATAGGAAACCGTCCGTCCTGTATTGTCTCTGCCCGCCACTATCACAGGTGACGTCTAATGTATCTCTAGGCTAAAATACCAGGTTCTAGATTCTGATGATTAGCCGGTATCAAAATACTAGGACGCCTACGACCCCATCCTCACTCACACTAAAAGGGAGAAAAACTAACGCCCTCTCCCTTTCGGTCTCGCTCGTCGGGGTATTCGGCTGGTCGCCTACGGCCCCTTCCTCGCTCAACACAAAAGGGAAAGAAACTGACGTTTCTTTCCCTCTCGGTCTCGCTCGTCGGGGTATTCGGCTGGTCGCCTACGGCCCCTTCCTCGCTCAACACAAAAGGGAAAGAAACTGACGTTTCTTTCCCTCTCGGTCTCGCTCGTCGGGGTGACAGGATTTGAACCTGCGACCTCTTCGTCCCGAACGAAGCGCGCTACCAAGCTGCGCCACACCCCGCGTAACTCCAATATTGTAGGCAGACCCTCGGCAAATCTAAAAATCACCTGCCGAGATTCCGGCGGATGTCACATAAAACCCGGGATCGCAGCCAGGAAAAATCGCTGGGCATCCTTAAAAGTTAGAAAAGCCAGACTCCTAAAGCTAGTCCTGTTGCCGCCGCGAGTAGCGAGAGTGCCCACACCAAAAATAGCGCTCCCCAGGCGCGACGCCAGTTTCCACGTTCGGTGACCGAAAAAATATCGAGAACGAAAGTGGAGAAAGTAGAAAATCCACCGAGAAAACCGGTCGCTAAAAGGGTGAATACACGACTATTAGCCTCCAGATTTCCGCTGAGTACGGCGGCAACTAGCAGTCCCCCCAGCAGGCAGGCCAGCACATTTACCAAGGCGATTCCCCCGGCAGGATGCCGTTTTTCTATCTTTAACCAGGTCACATCCAACCCCCAGCGGCAAAGCGCGCCCACTCCTCCGCTCGCCCCTAACGCCAGCGCAAAACCGATTCCGCCCATCATCTTGCCTGCCCGCGCCCGCTTTTAGCACGCCCTCCCGGGGTGTCCCTAGTTGCTAGGCGATACCCCAGCCCCGCGAAGACTACTCCCACTACCAGCAGGATTAAAGCCAAAGCAGCCGCGACGTAGAACTTTCCGTTTAATGCCCAAAAATCACTGGTCAACGGGGTTTTTCCCCCGCTAATAGCAGCGATTCCAAAAGCCGAAAAAGTAGTGAAGGCACCTAAAAACCCGGTAGTGATTCCCAGTTTTACTCGCGTGCCCAGGCGGTGGAGACGGGTTCCTTTACGATTAGCACGGGTTTTGAAATACCCCAGCAAGAATGCCCCCACCAGGTTCGCTAGGATTACCCCGAAAGTTAGCGCCGACCAGGTGAAATAGTTATTAGAAATCGCCAGCGTCCAGGTGTCTAAACCCCAGCGCGCCAAAGTTCCCGCCATGCCCCCGACAAAAATGGCGACGCCATCGGCTATAAGCAGAGCTGCCGGGTGCCTCGCCCCTGGATTTTCCCTGCTCATCCTCTAAAATCTCCGCCCTTAATCATTACAGGTAACGTCACTATCTGGAAGAATCCCGCCCAACAGGTATTTATCTACGGTTTCTTGCACGCAGTCAGATCCTAAACCGTAGGCGGTATGGGAATAGGATTTCCAAGTCAATAGCCGGGAGTTAGGGATTTGCTTATGCACGGATTGCGCCATCGCATAGGGAGTCGCCGGATCCCCAGTATTACCCACTAACAAAATGGGCTGTACCCCCTCAATCTTTACTTTTTCTCGTTTCGCGGTAGCTGGCCACGGCCACGCCGCCAATGCATACTCTCCATAAGCCATCGAAGAACCCATGATCGGGAAGTCGCGCAAAATCTTCTTCCCGCGTTGATCCCACTCTTTTTTGTCTCCTTGCACCGGATAGTCAGCGCCGTTAATCGCTATGAAAGCGTCCTGGGAATTATCTTTAAATTTCCCATCAGCCCCGCGTTCATTAAATAAATCCGAAACCTTTAACAGGGGCGCGCCGTCGCCCTTAAACGCTGCTTGTAGTCCCTCTAGCAGTGAGGGGTAGAGAGTTTCGTAATAGAGCATCCCGATCGCCGCTCCAAACGCTAAGGCACCATTTAGGGGGCGGGCAGAATCTTTGGTAGGGATTGGGGAGGCATCGGCGGCTTTAAAAAATTCTTTCAAACGCTTTAGACCAGCTTCTTTAGTGTCCCAAGGGCAGTTCTTTCCTTCCCGCGCGCACCAGGAAGCAAAGTTGCCGAATGCCTCTTCAAAACCTTGAGCCTGTGCCAAAGACACCTGCCCAAAAGAATAGGATCCGTCCAAAATCCCATCCAACACCAGGCGCCCCACATTCTTCGGGAATAGCTGCGCATAGGTTATTCCCAGGAAGGATCCATAGGAATATCCCAGGTAGGAAAGTTTCTTATCCCCAAGGACCGCCCGCAAAATATCTAAATCTCGCGCCGCCGAAACCGTATCTACATACCGTGCCAAGTCCCCGCTTTTTTCCCGGCACCGCTGAGCAAACTCTTTCATATCCGCAACCGAACGTTCCCGACCAGCTTCAGTACCAAGATCCAGGCTCTCGGCTAAAGATTCATCCTTTTGGGCATCCGTAGTGCATTCCAAAGGATGCGAGCGAGAAACTCCCCGGGGATCAAAGCCCACTACATCGAAGCCAGAAAACACCTCCGGAGAAAACATATCAGCAGAGTTTCCTAGCAGGTCAACGCCCGATCCACCAGGTCCGCCAGGGTTAATCAGCAAGCTCCCCAATTTTTTCCCGGTAGCTCGGCTGCGTGCCAGCGCCAACTCAATATCTTCCTTCTTAGTGTCGGTGTAATCTAAAGGAACTTTTACCTGCCCGCATTGATAATCTTTGAGGTCATTTTCCGCGCAGGGTGCCCAAGAAATTTTCTGCTGATAATAGCTTTCCAGTCCCGCGGGAATGGCAGCGTCCTCCCCTTCTAAAGAATTGGTTTTTGAGGAAGCGGAAGGATCTACTTTAACCTCAGATTTAACCCCGACACTACACGCAGATAGCGTCAGGCAAAGCGCAAAGACCGTTGCTAGCAGCGCGAATAGCTTTCGTTTAACCATAGATTAGAGCCTCAAATCCATCATCATTGCTTCCATAGTAAGCAACGGGGTCACGTTTGCTCCCAGGCGCTTCCTGGCTGTCCGAATCGCATCGATGCGCGCCAATGTGCGGGCAGCAGAAGATCCTTGCGCCAACTTGCCCAGGGTTTCCTCTAAATCAACGTTAATTACCGGAACCGTAGCGCCCGATTGCAAAAGATAAACATCGCGATAAAAACCCAAAAGATTGAGTAGCACCCGGTCAAGACTGTCGCGCAGATAGCGAGTAGCGCGCCGTTTTTGATCTGCTTTTAAGGCAGTTTCCTGGGCTTTTAAAGCTGCCGGTAATCGGGCTCCTTCCTGGTCATATCCCAGAGAGCGTCGCAGCCTTGTCAGCTCCTCTTGATCCTTTTGTGCCGCCCGTTCGCTAGCATCGGTTTTCGCCGCCTCCACCAGTTGTTGCGCCAGCATCGCGGCCTCACCCACACTGGAGGTAGTAGTGGCAGCAAGTAAGATCTTGCGGCGGCGGTCCAGTTCCGCCGGATCGCGAGCTAAAGATTTCGCCACCCCAATATGGGATTGGGACAGAGCAGCCGCCTGGCGAGCAGTTTCGGGAGCGATCCCCTCCCGTTCAATCAGTAACTGCGCCACTTCCTCCACACTGGGAGTAACTAAGCTGAGGTGGCGACACCTAGAACGAATAGTAGGTAACACGTCGCCGGGTTGGGTGGTACAAAGTAGCCACACGGTGCGCGGGGGTGGTTCTTCGATCGCTTTCAGCAGCAGATTCGAGCTGCGTTCCACCATCCGATCGGCGTCCTCCATCAAAATCACCCGCCATTTTCCCCCGGCAGGCGCCTGCTGCGCCAAAGTCACCAGGGAGGCGATTTCCTCGATCTTGATGATTAGGCGTTCGGTGGTCACCACTTTCACGTCCGGATGGGTGCCTTTGAGGACGCGCTTACACTCGGGGCATTGTCCGCACCCGGGTGTTTGCGGATCTTCGCATTGCAAAGCCGCTGCAAAAGCCAGGGCCGCTACGGAACGTCCTGCCCCGGCAGGGCCGGTAATCAACCAGGCATGCGCCATTTGTCGAGCTAAAGCAGCATCATCACTGCCCGTTTCCCGCAGGCTCCGCGCGGCCCGGGCTGCGGCCTCGAAAACCGCTACCGCCGCTTTTTGCCCCACGATCTGATCCCAAACGCTCATAACTGCTGCAACCCAGCCTGCCTGCTATCGCCGTCCGAGGTATCGGTTCCGGTAGTACCTAAATCTGCCAGTTGCGACCCGCTCCCGTCCCGGTATTGACCAGCCTGCACTTTCGCCCTCGCCGCAAAAGCCGCGCTTACCAGTGATAAAACCTGCTGATGGATTTCTTCCACATCCGCGGTGGCATCCAAAACTTTGATCCGCTGCTTATCGCGCTCGGCGATTTGCAAGAACGCTTTGCGCACTGACTGGTGAAAAGCGAGGCCTGCGGCCTCCATCCGGTCGGGGCTGTCGGTACGCCGCGCCACTAGCACTTCCGGATCCCCATCAAGCAAAATAGTCAGGTCAGGGAGCAGATTTCCGGTAGCCCAAAGAGAGATTTCTTCGATTTTTTCTAACCCTAGGCCTCGTCCTATTCCCTGATAGGCCAAGGAGGAATCTAAATAGCGGTCAGAAACTACCACCTCGCCCGCTAGCAGATGCGGTTTGATTACCTTCTGCGCGTGCCAAGCCCGATCTGCGGCATAAAGCAGCGCCTCGGTATAGGGGTCGAGGTCTTCGCCATGCATAACTTCCCGGCGTAATCGCTGCCCCAAGCCGGTACCGCCTGGTTCAAAAGTGGCAACCGCGGCCGCCCCGCGTGCCGCTAAAGCCTGCATTAACAGTTTCACCTGGGTAGATTTCCCGGTATAGTCCCCTCCCTCGAAGGAGATAAAGAAACCCGGGTAGGGCGCGGCGGCATTCATGTCCTTAGCTTACCGAATTCGCCCAGATAGATGCGCCCCGGTGCAGATAACAATTCTCCCTAATACCGGTAATCTCTCGGGTCTGATCAATCGGCCTGGTTTTCCCACCAAGCAAGCAGCCGCTCGCGCGCTGCCTCTTTACCGATTTCGCCTTCTTCTAAACGCAAATTCAACATATATTTATAGGCTTTACCGACCTGCGGACCCGGTTTTAGCTTTAGGATCTGCATAATTTCTTCCCCGTCTAGTTCGGGGCGAATCCGGGAAAGTTCCTCTTTTTCTGCCAGCTGGGCGATTCGTTTTTC
Organism: Varibaculum prostatecancerukia; assembly: GCF_943169825.2. Classification (NCBI taxonomy): domain Bacteria; kingdom Bacillati; phylum Actinomycetota; class Actinomycetes; order Actinomycetales; family Actinomycetaceae; genus Varibaculum; species Varibaculum prostatecancerukia. The sequence goes on along the minus strand of NZ_OW968402.1, from coordinate 29,157 downwards.
CAGGTCGTCATAGGCGTGCTCTAGGCGGGCGGCGCGGCGCCGATTCCGAGTAGTGCAATCGGCGCGGGTGAGGCGGTGCAGACGAGTCAGCATATTTCCGGCATCGGACACGTAGCGACGCACCGCCGAATCACTCCAGGCCTGCTCTCCATAGCCGTGGAAGCGCAGGTGTAGGGAAACTAGCAGGGTTACGTCTTTAATGGTTTGTTTATCGAAGTGGAGGGCGCGCATCCGTTTACGGGTAAGTTTTGCCCCCACGATTTCGTGATGATGGAAAGAAACTGTTCCATTACTTTCAAAACGGCGAGTGGCAGGTTTACCCACGTCATGCATAAGGGCGGCGAAACGCAAAATAAAATCGGGACGTGGCACCTCCCCCTCTGGACCGGTTTCCAAGGCAATCGCCTGGTCAACTACGGTCAGGGTGTGTTCGTAAACATCCTTGTGGCGGCCATGTTCGTCGACAGTAGCGCGCAGATTCGCCACTTCCGGTAGCACCATTGCCGCCAGCCCGGTATAAACCATCAGTTCCAGGCCCTTACGCGGATTTTTCCCTACCATTAACGCTTCCAGTTCGGCGCGCACCCGTTCGGGGGAAACAATCTCGATGCGGCTCGCCATATTTTCCATCGCCGCCATCACCGGCATGCTCACGTCTAAATCTAGTTGGGAGGCAAATCGGGCGGCTCGCATCATTCGCAGCGGGTCATCATCAAAAGACTGTTCGGGAGAGACCGGGGTGCGCAACTGCCCCGCAACTAGATCAGCAATCCCCTGATGGGGGTCAACTAAGGTTAAGTCCGGCAGCCGCAACGCCATCGCGTTGACCGTAAAATCGCGACGAGTCAGGTCGCCCTCTAAAGTATCCCCAAACTGAACTGCCGGTTTCCGGCTATCTTTTTGATATTTATCGCTGCGATAGGTGGTTACTTCTACGGTTAAACCAGATTTATGAGCGCCAATAGTTCCGAACTCTTTTCCCATGGTCCAAACGTTGCCCGCCCAGTTTTTCAAAATCTGTTCGGTTGTATCTGGGCGCGCCGAAGTTGCCAGATCCCAATCGTGGGGTTTTTTTCCGCACATGGCATCGCGTACCGGCCCGCCTACCAGGGAAAGCTCTTCCCCTTCAGCGGTAAATAAATCAGCGAGCTCGCTAATCTGCGCCGGTAAAAGTGCTAGGGCGCTCAGCATATTCTTTAGAGCGACCGCCGCGTTTTCCGGCAACTGCACTTGGGTAGGGGGCAGGCCAGCGGGATCAGTAGCTAACTTCAGATTTTTGTTCATTGTTTCCAGATTGCCAGAAACTAGACCACTCTTCCAAGTGGCAAGTTGTTAGCCCCTACTATGAGCGCAAGGTAGCATTAAAGATATGTCCGTTCGCAATTCGTATCGTCGCCGTCGCCGCGCAGGGTCGCGCCGCTCCGGGTCTTTACCAATTGTTGATGAAACATCTGCCGGCGGGTTGGTATTAAAAGTTGAAAACCGCCAGGCTTTCGTGGCTTTAATTGCACGTCGTAACCGTAATGGGGAAATTGAGTGGTGCCTGCCGAAGGGGCATTTGGAGAAGGGGGAAACCGCGCAGCAGGCCGCCCGGAGAGAAATTTTTGAAGAAACCGGAATTAAAGGAAAAGTAGTTGCGCCTCTAATTTCTATTGATTACTGGTTCGCGGGGGCAGGCCGACGCATTCATAAAGTAGTACATCACTACCTGTTAGAGGCCACGGGCGGCACTATTACCGTTGACAATGATCCCGATCATGAAGCCGAAGCCGCCGCTTGGGTGCCCCTGGAAATGGTTTCCAAAGTGCTGGTTTACCCCAATGAACGCAAAGTGGTGGCCACTGCTCTCGAGCTATTAGAAATAGAGGATTAGCGTGGCTTCCTCGCGGTTTGGGGTAAAAATTTTAACGTCGATAATCACCTGCGCGTGTTTACTACTTCTTCCTGGTTTGCCCGCTCAGGTAGCGATTGCAAAAACCGCTGAAGGTAGTGACGAAGGAAAAATCGCCACCTCAATCTCTACTATTAGCCCCGACACGCTGTCTTATAAAGAGGATGCAGCCCCAGAAAACGAAAAAATCACGGTGCAAGGTCAGGTCACTAATAGTTCGCACTCCGCGCTAAGTGAGGTTAATGTCCAGGTTTTAGCAGGTTCGCGCCTGGTGACCAGTGCTGCTAGTATCCGCGATTGGATCCAAGGGGACTCCATTGGCGGGATGGGACGGTTCTATCTTGCAGGCAAGAAAAATATCGGCAATATCAAGGCAGGTAACAAGGTATCTTTCCAGATTGAAATTCCGGTTTCTGTTTTGCCAACCGCAAGTCAAAACAAGCTGGGCGCTTTAGGGATTCAGGCATTAGCCAGCACAAATAAGGTAAAATTAGCCGATTCTGTTCCCGGAAGATCACTACTGTTGTATGCACCGGCATCCAAGTCGGAGGCGAAAACTGATTTGGCGGTGTTTGCCCCGATTTCGGCCTCCTCCCCGGAAGTGGCGAAATGGCTGGCCACAGGGGGTGCGGGTACGAATGTGACTGCCGGTGACCCCGGGAATCTTCCAAAGCCGAAAGCCTTGTCAACCGCTAAAGAAAATCTAAAAATCCTCAATAATGTTTCTGCTACCGGGATTACCTGGGTAGTAGATCCGGCGCTGCTACAAGCTGACTCCCCCCTGCTCACCGGCAGATTTGTCCCTTTACCCGAGAAACCTGCGCCTGCCAGCCTGGATCCGGCGATGCTGACCGCCCTAAAAACTGCGCAAAGCAAGGGAGCTAGTCTGTCGCTAGATTTATGGGGGGCACCTGATTTAGTGCAGTTAGATGAGGACGGGCTTGCGAGGGCAGCAAAGTGGAATCGCCAGGTGGGCGCGCTTATAGGAAAACAGCTAGAACTGGCTCCTAGCAGTATCTTCTTAGCGGATCCCCACTGGATAACCCGCGCGAATTCGATATGTGAAGATAAATCTACGCAGCTCACCGCAGGTTGCGTGTTTTTCACCGGGGCTGACCGCTTGGCGTTAACCAGAAACTATAACTATCAACCTGACCTGCTTGCAAAATTGCACCTAGGGGAGAAGAACCGCACCCTGCTAGCAGATTATGGGGATTTATCGGGACTGCTAGCAGACGATTCCCTCGCGGAGGCTTTCACTAACACCCAATTGGCGCGAGCGCTGCTGGCAGCCATAACCAGCGAACGCCCCGCCCAACCGCGACTCATAAACGCAGTTTTACCTAATGGCGCCGCTGCAAATGCTATTAGCCAGAAACGTTTAGCAAAAGTGTTATCTGACCCGTGGGTAAATCCCCTGCCCCTAGCCAAAGCACTGGCAGCCGAGTCTACCTCAGTGGAGTTAGCCGAGAAACAAAATGCTAATACCTTAGCCTCTTCACCCTCATCATCTCTTGGGGTTGCCGGCAGTTCCTACCGGAATCGCACCCAAGCACTCAATCAGGAAAGAAACCAGCTACTGTCGTCATTGCAGCAGATCACCCAATCGACTGAGCGAATCACTACCCCGATTAACCAGCAGCTATTGATTGCAACTTCCCGTGCGATGACCGCTGCAGAACGAAACCAAGCAATTACTAATGCGGGCAAACAACTAGAAATAGTTTCTAGGTCAGTGCAAATTCAATCCTCTTCCCGAATAAATCTCATCGCTACCAACTCCCAAATACCGATTAAGGTGATAAATAGGCTTCCCCTGCAGGTAAACGTACGTTTACAACTGCGTCCTACCGATTCCCGGCTGCGCGCAAAGTCTTCGGTAGTGGTGAATCTTGCACCCAAAGGGTCGACAACCGTAAAGATTCCGGTTACTGCAGTCAGAAACGGCAATGTCCGCGCTTACGTGGCGATTTTGCCGCAACAGGGTAATCTAGTCCTGGGCGACCAACAACGGATTAACCTGCGGATTCGCAGCGGATGGGAAGATAGTATTTTCTTAGGTTTCACTGCTACTACCGCGGTGGTTTTCCTAGTTGGCCTGGTTATTAATTTCCGCCGTGGCACCCGGATGAAGCGACAATAGGGTAAAGGAAGAGGAAGTGAGCAGCGAGGACGAAAAAACTGACCCGGAAATCAAGGGCATCAAAAAGATTAATGTAGCCCGCGCCTCGGGAATCATGGTGGCGGGCACGATGATGTCCCGTCTGCTTGGCTTCGTGCGGGCAGCACTGCTTATTGCCCTGATTGGCTCCCTGGGGGCTAATGATGCTTTCCAGGCCGCCAATAACCTCCCGAACATTATTTATAATCTGCTGGCGTCCTCAATCCTGTCGGCAGTGCTGGTACCGCAGATTGTCCGGGCTCTGCAGCGAAAAAATTCTAACGAATTCATTAACCGGTTGCTCACCCTATTTACTACCGGTCTCCTACTGCTAACCCTGGTGTGTGTCGCCCTCGCGCCTTTATTTGTTACCTTATTTGCCGCGAAACTAGATCCCGGTTGGAAACAGCTGGCAATCACCTTTTCCTACTGGTCGCTGCCGCAAATATTTTTCTATGGGCTTTATTCTCTGTGGGGACAGTTCCTAAACGCCAAAGGTTCCTTCGGTCCTTATATGTGGGCTCCAGTAGTGAACAACGTAGTGGGCATTGCCGGAATTTTCGTTTTCTGGCGGGTACTGGGCACTGAAACAGATTGGGCTCACGATCCCAGCGTGTGGACCGGGGAACCGATAATGTTGCTGGCAGGAATCTCTACGTTAGGGATTGTGGTTCAGGCATTAATTTTGCTGATTCCGCTGCGCCGCACCGGCTTTAAAATGCGTCTGGTCTGGGGTATTCGTGGTTATGGTCTGGGGGAAGTTTCCCGTACCGCTATGTGGGCTTTTTCGGCTCTGTGCGTAGCGCAACTCGGATTTTTAGCTTTGTCTAACGTGGCAGCGGCCGCTAATGGTTTTGCGGTCAAACATCAGGTAACTATTGCCACTACCACCGCCTATAACACCGCCTACACGGTGTATATGATTCCCCAATCAATGATTGTCACCTCCGTAGTTACCGCCCTATTTACCTCGATGAGCGCCATGGTGGCGGTCGGGCAAATTTCTAAGCTACGTAAGCAATTCCTAACCACCCAGCAGGGAGTTTCATTAATCACGGTTTTGTGTTCGGCGCTAATCGTGGTGTTGGCTTTGCCAATCATGCAGGTCATCATGCCTACTACCCCAAGTGCTTCGGTTATCACCTTCGCACAAGTTTTAGCGGTAATGGCTCTAGGCATCCCCTTCTTAGGGGCTTTCAATCTTTCGCAGCGCCTATTGCTGGCTTTTGCGGATGCTCGCAGCACTTTCCTAGTCCAGATCCCAATGACGATATGTACCTTGGTTGCTTGCGGATTAACCGTGCTGTTACTGCCGGCAAAATACTGGGTGATTGGAGCGGCAGCCGGCGAACAGCTTTCATACGTATTCGGGGCAGGACTGACCTTGTGGAGGCTGCACACTCAGCATTTGCCTTTACACTTTACCCGCCAAATGTGGCGTTCCCTCTGGACGAATCTATTGGCTGGAATTGGTTCCGGGTGTGCCGGCTGGCTGCTATTGCACTATTGGGGTCCGCTTTCCGGTGGTGATCATGACCCGGCATTAACCCACATTTCGGGTGCTTTCGCACGGGTACTCGTGGTTAGCCTGGTGATGACGGTGCTTTACTTGAGTTTGCTGCTGGTTTGGCGCTCCCCTGCCCTCGCGATTTTAGCGGTCCCCATATGGAAGAAACTTCGCCCCGGGAAACCTCTACCGCGCCTCTTGGCTTACGAAGAAGAAATAGCAGTTAGCTCCGACAAGCAGATGGCAGGTGACGAGGCCGCAGCGAGCAGGCTAAAATCGGAGGAAGGCACTCCCTACCCGGTGGACAAGGAAGATGAGGCTCGCGTCGAGACTGTAAGCCAGCAGCCAACTAAGGCAGACAAGGAATCGCTTTCGCCGCCTGCAAGTGAACTAAGCAAGGAAGATGAGGATCAAGTGGCCAGTAAGCACCCCGAATCCCAGGTGGTAACCGCCAGCTATAGCTCCGATGGTTACGTTAATCTCCAACCCGGGATGACCTTAGGTTTCCCTGGTCAAGAAAGTTTCCAGGTCCTAACCTTAGGGCAACGTCTCGCGGGTGATTTTCTACCAGAAAAAGAAGTGTGGACGGTCAGCGATGAGGATGGTCAAAGCGCAGAACTGCTAGTTTTCCAGGGGGAACGGGAAAAAACTCGCGACTACTATCAACGCTTGCGCCAGGTTAACGCTAGCGGTCTCCAAGAGTTTATTTGGAGCTGCAGCAATCCGGTTGAGGCGGTATTGCTGCAGGCAACCCCGGCACGTCCCCTTAGCGAAATCGTTGGCTCGGGAATGCCGCCGCAAGTAATCCATTCCCTGATTTCTCAGATAAGCGAAGCCTTAACGCAACTGCATGAGGCAGATTTAGCCTATGGCGCTATGGCTCCCGACCATATTTTGCTTTCACCAGCAGGAAAGGTGATTATTCGCCTGGATGTTGCCGATCAAAACGCACCTACCAACTTGCAGGCGACGCAAATAAAAGATGGTCAAAACCTATTGGAGCTGTTGTACTTCCTATGTACCGGGAAACCTGACCAGTTTGCGCGCGCAAAAACTGGCGACAAGCTACTTCCACCTTCTGAGTTTCACCAAGGCGAGGATGTTGACCTAGATGCGGTTGCCCTCGCAGGAGCAGCGATGCCCTCCCCGCGGCTTTGCCAAGCAGTCGCTGAGCAATTGGGGGCAGCCGATTTATTAGCAGTCCAGGAGTGGCTAAGCGGCGAGTCCCCTAGGGAAGAAAACACTGCAGGTTTGGATTCTAAAGCTGACGCTGGCACTGAAGAAATGTCCTCAGCATTTAGCGAAACCCAGACTGGTACCGATGAGGGACACCTTAAAGAACCAGAACAGCTTCCAGGTGAGGAACGCCCTGCCGATAAAACCGATAACGATGAGGACGATTCGGATTCCGTGGCTGAAACTACAACTGATTCTAAAGAAACGGCAGGCGAAACTAACACTAAGAGCGAACAAAAGGAACCAGAGGATTCTGGGACTGAGCGACTAGCTATGGAAGTTTCGCCTTCCCAACGCCCGATAAAACGGGTATTGCCTCCGGGAGCAAAACTTCCGGGTCATCGCGATCACCCCTACAAAGAGGCGGCCAGAACTCAAGCAATTCCACTTGCAGAAATGCAGGATATGAATCTTGATCCCCAGGAAGAAAAGGCAGGATCGGATGCTTGGGTACCGCAAGCGGTAAGTGCAGAGCAAGCCCGGGCAGGAGCCGTCCCGCAGCCTCCAAACTTCTTAGGGCGCCTAAGTGCAGGTAAACAGGGGCATAACGCGGGGCATATCCCGACGCTAGCTACTGGGGTTTCGGCTGGAAGTACCCCAGAGCAGGGGGCTACCCCCAAAGTTGAGTCAGCACTGACAAAGGACTTAGCTAAAAAGAAAACCACTGCGAAAAACCCTAAAAAAGCCGCGAAACAGCAGGCCAAATTGGCGCGGAAAGAAGCTAGAGACGCTGAAAAAGCAGCTAAGCGACGCCAACGACAGCAACTTCGTGAACAGCGCCGGGAACGCCGAATTTCAGAGCTTTCTCCCCGGGATTTAGAGCCGGTTAATGCCACGCAGAGGGTGATTCGTTCCAGCCTAGCCGGAATGGTTATCTTGCTGGTGGTCTCGATTCTAGTTTTGGTTTTTTGGCCACACCACACCCCGCCGGTAGCGAAACCTTCTCCTTCGCAAACCCAAACTATAAAACAGCCAGTTAAGCCGGCTATTGCTGCTAAACCAGCGGAGATTGCCGGGGTGGCCTCGATTGATGCCGAAGGTAACGATACCGAGCATCCCGAGCTAGCTGACCGGATGATCGATGGTAACGAAGGAACCTTCTGGTTATCTCGCTACTTCGTGAACCCCGTTTTTGGAGACCGTAGTGGATTCGGGGTACTGGTTACTTTTAAGGAACAGGCCGATATCTCCAAAATTAAGCTAAAAACCAGCGCTAAGGGCGGCAAGATTGAGGTGCGCACCCTAGCTGAATCCGGGCTTCCTCGCGACGGCAAAGTCTTAGCTACCAGTAGTTTTGACAGTACGGTTAATATCAAACTGGATCCAAAGGCTAATGCCCATGCGCTGATTTTATGGTTCCCCGAATTACCGGTTGATGACTCTGGAAAGAATCGGGCAAAGATTTCCGAAATATCAGTTTCTTAGCTCGGTAAGGCTCCCGGTTTCGCTTACTGCGTTAACTGGTTGCGGCGCGGTCTTTTAAGCTGCGAAAATAGGGCAAGTAACTGCGGGAAAGGGCAAAATCTAGGAGGCTCTATGTCGGTACGTGACATTATCATTATTGGTTCAGGACCGGCCGGCTACACGGCCGCCATCTATACTGCCCGTGCGGGGCTTAATCCGCTGCTGATTGCCGGGGAAGTAACCGCAGGTGGTGCTCTGATGAACACGACTGAGGTAGAGAACTTTCCCGGTTTTCCCGAGGGGATTCAAGGTCCGGATTTGATGGCAAACATGCTTTCTCAAGCTGAGCGTTTTGGATGCGAGCTTATTTATGAGGACGCTCTGCAGCTTTCCTTAGAGGGGGCAGAAAAGCGGGTAGTTACCTCCGAGGGCGAATACTCCGCACGTCGCGTCATTTTGGCGATGGGTTCGGAATATCGCAAACTAAACGTTGCTGGCGAGGCAGAACTATCTGGGCGGGGGGTTTCCTATTGCGCCACCTGTGACGGCTTTTTCTTCAAAGACCAACACTTGGCAGTGGTGGGCGGAGGAGACTCCGCGATGGAAGAAGCGCTGTTCTTAACTAAGTTCGCGAAAAAGGTAACCATAATTCACCGCCGCGACCAGTTGCGTGCCTCCCAGATTATGGCCGAGCGGGCAGAAGCTAACCCCAAGATCGATTTTGCTTGGAACAGCACTGTTGCCCAAATTAATGGGGAAGACAAAGTTGAATCGCTGACTTTGCAGTCAACTGTAGACGGCAAAGAAACTACTTTGGACGCTACCGGAGTGTTCGTTGCGATCGGTCACGAACCACGCTCCCAGCTAGTTAAAGGACAGGTAGATCTGGATGAATCCGGATATGTGCAGGTTAACCTACCTGGCACCGCCACCAATGTTCCCGGCGTGTTCGCCTGCGGGGATCTGGTCGACCACACCTATCGTCAAGCAATTACCGCTGCCGGTTCCGGATGCCGGGCTGCTCTTGATGCCGAACGTTCCCTAACCGACTGACAGAATTATTCTTAACCATTTAGAGAGGAAAATATAAGATGACAAAACCCCTAGAAGTAACCGAAAAAGACTTTGACCAGGAAGTACTAAAATCTGAACTCCCGGTTTTGGTAGATTTTTGGGCACCCTGGTGTGGGCCTTGCCGTCAGATGGGTCCGATAGTAGACGAGATTGCGGCCGAGGTTGCCGGGAAAGCTAAAGTCGCCAAAGTTAATATCGACGAGAACCCCCAGTTAGCTGCCAAATACGGGATTAACTCTATCCCTATGTTCATGGTGTTCAATCAGGGGGAGATCGTTCGCGGTATTCTGGGCGCCAACCCTAAGCGGGAACTCCTGGGCCCACTACAGGCAGAAATCGATAAGTAATTTTCTCCCTCGCGAAGTCACCGGCAAGACTGCCTGGCTGCTACCTTTTTAGCGCTTTTTCCTAGTAATAATCGCTGACGCTCTATACTGAACAAGTGCAAAATCTGAAGCGATTTTTAATAGTTGTAGCAGTGCTCGCGGTGTTACTGGGGGTTTTAGACCGGGTTACTTGCTGGTGGGCTGAAAACGAAGCCACTCAGGCGCTAGAGAGGCGGGGAGCTGAAAACGCCACGGTCAAGGTGAATGATTTACCTTTCTTGACCTCAATAATCAGTGGGAATATCAATCAGGTTGCAGTAACAACTCCGCGTTTCGATATTGCCTCCGAGGGCGGGGCGCTGCCGGTAACTAATGTGACCGCCCAGCTTAACAACCTGCAGCTTAGCCCTAGTCGCCTTAATATCGATAAGATCGGGCGGTTAAAAGTTCAGGCGGATTTGAGTGGGGAGGCGCTATCTCGCCTAGTAGCGCAAAAGGCGCCTGAGGTGAAAGTGCGTTTGAGCCAGGGCAAACTTACTTTCTCCACTACTAAGTGGGGGCAAGAAATTCTCGCTGACGGACAAATCGAACTAAGTGGGGGTCTAGATGGGGTTTCTCCCACTTTGGTAGTTAAACCGACCGCGCTTAAAACCCAGTTGCCGTCGCTATTGTCTGCCCGGATTCAACTTCCGGATTTCTTGCCGGCATTAAATATCCCTATCAGTGGCATACCCGCAAGTTTGCAGCTGAAAAGTGCTGAAGTTAAAGCTGATCACCTGGTGTTAAAACTTGAGGGCAGCAATATTTTGATGCCTAAGGATTCTAATTCTTAAAGATGCGGAGTAATGGGGGGTGCTGCCCGACTGTACGGCACCCCCCATTCGCAGCTTTAAAAACGGGGGCGGGGTCGAAATAGGTTCGTTCTATTTCGACCCCGCCCCCGAAATTTTGGGTATGGAACCCGATTTTGGGAATCGGTTTAGAGGTTGCGCACGATCTCTTCTACCGAGGCTTTCGCGTCGCCAAAAAGCATATCGGTGTTCTCGTTAAAGAACAGCGGATTTTGCACCCCGGCATAACCGGGATTCATCGAACGCTTAAACACCACTACCTGGCGAGCTTTCCACACTTCCAGTACCGGCATTCCCGCGATTGGGCTGCCCGGCTTGGTGGCATCGGGATTAACGGTGTCATTTGCGCCGATCACCAAAACCATGTCGGTGTCGGGGAAGTCATCGTTAATCTCATCCATTTCTAGCACCACGTCATAGGGTACTTTGGCTTCTGCCAGCAGCACGTTCATATGTCCGGGCATCCGTCCGGCTACCGGGTGAATCCCGAAGCGCACATTTACTCCCGCAGCACGCAGCTTGGCAGTCAGATCCGCTACTGGGAACTGGGCTTGTGCCTGCGCCATACCGTAACCGGGGGTAATAATCACGCTGGAGGAGTCCTTTAGCGCTTGGGCGACCTCGGCTGCGCTGGTTTCGGTGTAGTCACCGTAATCGGTATCTGCGCCTTTTGCCGGTCCCCCATCAGAACCGAATCCTCCCAAAATCACGGAGATAAACGAACGGTTCATGGCTTTACACATGATGTAGGACAGGTAGGCACCGGAGGAGCCTACTAGGGCGCCGGCAATAATCAGCATGTCGTTGCCCAACATGAAGCCTGCTGCCGCCGCTGCCCAACCCGAGTAAGAGTTAAGCATCGAAACTACTACCGGCATGTCGCCGCCACCGATGGCGGCCACCAAGTGCAGCCCCAACACCAGGGCGATTACAGTCATGGCGATAATCGCTACCCATTGCATCCAGGTCAAGGTCATAGCGGTGGCACTGAGATGCGATCCGCGAACCATCACCCCGATGAGCACGATGGACACGATAATGGCAATAGCGTTCAGCCAATTGCGTCCCGGCAGCGTCAGGGGTGCGCCATTGATTTTTCCAGACAGTTTCAAGTAGGCGACGATAGAGCCAGTCAAGGTAACGGCACCGATGAAAATCCCTACCCCGACTTCACCGAGGTGGAAACCTACCGTAGCGGGGTTAATCGCAGTGGCCGCATCGACACCCGCTTTCTTAAACTCTCCGGGCATATGGATAAACGTGTTATAGCCAACCAGCACTGCCGCTAAACCTACGAAGGAGTGCAGCATGGCTACCAGTTCCGGCATCCCGGTCATAGGAATAGTTTTGGCTCTCCACAGTCCGATAATCGCGCCCGCAATCATGGCTACCGCAATCAAAAGTGCGGTTACTAGGGTGGATTGATATCCAGGTCCGCCCGCGTTGTGCAACGCCACTGCAATGGTAGCCACTACCGCCAGGCACATTCCGATTGCCCCAAAACGGTTACCGCGCAGGGCGGTTTCGTTCTTAGATAGACCTGCGAGTGCCAAAATGAACAGCAGCGCCGCTACCAGGTAGGCAATGTTTTGTCCCCGGCTAATCCAAAATTCTCCCTTAGAAGCGCTGGCAACCAGGGTGGGAGTTACCGCAAATAGAACATTACTCATTTCTTAGTTCTCCTCCTTGCGGAACATGGCCAGCATTCGGTGCGTCACCGAGAAGCCGCCAAAAATGTTAATCGAAGCCACCAAGATTGCCAGGAAGCTAAGCGCTGACACCACGGGGTTAGCGCTGCCTACCTGCAAAATCGCTCCTACCAGAATAATTCCGGAGATGGCGTTTGTTTCACTCATTAACGGGGTGTGCAGCGAGTGGGTAACTGAGGTAATCACATAGAACCCCACCACAATCGCCAGCATCAAAATAAAGTAGTAGGGGATCAGCGGCTTGGGGGTGGCGGCAATCAGCGCCAGTCCCAAAACAATCCCTACTGCTGCCCACAGTAGACGTTTACGCTTCTTAGAGGCAGCTTCTTCCGCCTTTTTACGAGCGGTCTCGGCGGCGTCAGCAACCGAATCGGTTTTCTCTGGGGCGGGAGCAGCGTGCACCTTGATCGCAGGCGGGGGGAACATATTTTCTCCGCCCTTAGCGACCGTGATCCCCCGGACTACTTCGTCTTCCATATCGAGGACGTAGTTTCCGTCTTTTTCCGGAGTGATCAGTTTAAACAGGTTAACGATATTTTGTCCGTACAGCTGGGATGACTGCCCAGGTAGGCGTCCGGCCAAATCGGTGTAACCAATAATGGTCACCCCATTTTCGGTAACCACCTTTTCACCGGGGCGGGTCAGCTCGCAGTTCCCGCCGCCAGCTGCTGCCATATCAACGATTACCGAACCGGGAGCCATCCGGGCTACTGCCTCTTTAGTGATTAACAGCGGAGAGCGGCGGCCGGGAATATTCGCGGTGGTAATCACGATATCGTGGCAAGCGGCCTGCTCAGTGTAGAGTTTGGTGGCCGCATCGGCTTGATCAGCGCTCATTTCTTTGGCGTAGCCGTCATCCGATTTTTCCTGTGCGATCGGGATAGGAACGAAGGTGGCTCCCACTGACTCAGCCTGCTCAGCGGTTTCGCTGCGCACGTCAGTGGCGCTGACCTGAGCCCCCATGGAGTTGGCGGTACCGATAGCTGCTAGACCAGCTACCCCCACCCCAATCACATAAACCTTGGCGGGCGGGATTTTCCCGGCGGCAGTTACCTGTCCGGTAAAGAGACGTCCGAAACTTTCTGCCGCCTCGATAACCGCACGATACCCAGACACATTCGACATGGAGGAAAGCACATCCATGGATTGTGCCCTCGAGATTCGCGGAACCGTGTCCATCGCGAACCCGGTAAGTCCCCGCTCTACCAGTGCATCTACGGTTTCGGGATGCCGGGCAGGAGCCATCCGGGCTATTAGTAGCGCTCCGGGTCGAATCAGATCCAGATAGCTAGTTGGGGGGGTATCTAGGACAGTTACAATATCGGCCTGCCAGGCCGCCTGAGTGTCCACGATTTCCGCACCGGCGGTCAAGTACTGCTCATCCAGGTAGGCGGCTTTTTCGCCCGCCCCCTGTTCCACCAGGACTTCATATCCCAGTTTGATGAGTTTCTTTACCGTATCCGGAGTGGCGGCGACCAAAGTTTGGTCTGGCGTGGGCTCTTTAGGAACTCCAATTCGCACAGTTACTCCTTACTGTTTTGGCTTTTCAAATGCCAATACATTTTTATCCGCGTTTTAACAGTGGATAACTTATTTTTAGCGTACTCGGTGCCCTATGGGGGCGCACTCTAAGTCCAGCTAATAGGATGTTATCCCGCTGTAGGTAAAGATAAAAAAATTATTGCTCAGGAGTTTCCGTTTTATTAACCGGCCCGGGTCCTTGTAAACCTAGACGCTCCCGGGCGGCTTCATCAAGAAGTTCTCCGCGCCGAATAGTGAGCTCACGAGGGGCATCAATCCCGATACGGACATTATCTTTATGGGATTCCACCACCGTGATCACCACTTGGTCTCCAATTACAATTTCTTCGCCGCGTCGACGGGTCAGTACTAGCATCCTTGCTTCCCTTCATAGTAAAAATTATTTTCCAAATTATTCATAGCTGGGGCAAGATGCTTCTATACCCCCTCACCTGCAACTTCGTTTTCATCTACAGACTGGGGTGACCCTTCGCTGATTTCAGCTTCCGCCCGCGCAAGCTGTTCAGCCAGTTGATCGGGAGCGGCGTCCTCGCCTACAAAATTATCCGGCAGCGAACCGGAAACAACTAAACCCGGGGGCTCATCCCCGTTCCCGGCGTTCTTTTGGGAGCGCGCTTGCCAGCTTTGGGCGCGGCTGCGTAATGCTTGCGCATAAGATCCCCGTTTTACTCCCCGCACCCGATGCAAAAGCACATCCAGATCCCGATTTATTTGGTCATCTTCCCACCGGGCTTTTTCGGCAAGCAGCGCCCGCGTATCGGCTAATAGAGCTTCCAGTTCATGGTCGCTGGGCACCGGCCGCTCCGCCTGCGTCATCGCGATACCTCCCTGTATTTCTTTTCCATTAGCAATTGTAGATTATGCCTGTTGCCTGGGGAGCGACTTGCAGAATTATTGCTTGGATCTAGCGCTGACCCTAAACTTGGTAGCAGTGGTTCTGTATCTACAAAGCTAACTGGATTGTTTACCCAACTGACCGGGAGAAGAAATGTCGTTCCCTGATAATTCCTATCAACCTGGAAATCCGCCAGTAGAAAATCCCCCGGCAGGATATCCGCCCTATTCTTACCCCGGGCAAGCCGGTAACGAATTCAATGAACAATACCCCTATCCCCCGGCAGGCTATCCGGGTGGATCAGGCTACCCCGCTGGCTCACAGTATCCTGCGGGATCGGGCTACCCCAGTGGCATGCCTCAGCCTCCGCAAGGTACTGACTTGTCTTGGCTGCTGAACAGCATCAAGCAAAATCGAATTTGGTTTATTCCTATTTCGGTATTGTTCATCCTAGTTGGTTACATAATCAGTGCTGTTTCCAGATTTTCTGCAGACGCAGCTATTGGTACCAGTTGGTTATTCCTAGGTATCGGACATGCCCTGCTAGTGGCTTTTATGCTTTCTGGGCTGCGGCAGGTAGGAAAGTTCACTAAAGCAGCCGCTTGGATTGCAACCGTGGTAATCAGTGCAGGTTGGCTTTGTTTACTAATCGATATCACCCTAATGATCTCTAGATATAGATCATCTCTAACCACCGTACTAATCTTTTGTATCTTGGTGGTTCTGATGCTGATCGGAGGGATAATCACGGGATCAATCCTTTCGAGCAAAGCCCAAGAACCAGCCTCTGCGGGTGCCATTCTGATCGTCAGTCTGTTCCTATTACTGTCTGCCACCACCACGCCGGTTATTCATGCCGTGGGAATGTTGCTTTTGATAGGGGCGGCTGCTTGTTCAGTTATTAAGCCGCGTCCCGCCTACTTTGTTTTACTAGCGGTTACGGCAGTTATCGGGCTCACCAATTTCATCATTGGACTTTCCTCTGAGGACGCAGCTTGCTTCTTGGGAAAGAACCGCGCCAATCACGGAACTAGCTTGTATGGAAGTCTTTTTGGTTCCGAGTTAGAAAAAGTCGGTTGGATTTACTGGATAATCGGAGGATTAACTTGGGTATTTTCCCTGGTAGTACTGGCGGCTTGCGTCTTGGCAATCTACCAGACCATTTCCCGGCAACCGGTCACTGATCTCACCGAAGTATTTAGAAACAACTCGCAGCCGAACCCGTATTCGGGGTATTACCAGCAGGGGCAATATCCTCCCGCCGGTTATCCGCAACAGCCTTATTACAGGGGGCAAGTCTCCCCGGTGCCACCAAACGGATCCGGTCAGCAGTTTTCACAATTCCAGGCGCCTCAGCAGCAATCCTTTATGCCGCCCAACCCGCCGCAAGGTCCGCAGCCGCCACTAAACAACTGAGGTCGGGGATGGGACTTATGCTCCCAAACGCATCAGCTAACTTACCTATCCAGCCCCTAATGGAGCATTCCTATATGGCGCTGGCAGGCTCCGCCGCAATGATATTGGTAGCAGTGCTGCTAGTTGTCTGGACAATAGTTTTTTACCAAAGCGCCGCTCGCTCTCCAATTTTTACTTTCAGTACCCGCCGCCAAGAAAATCTGTGTCGCCTGTTAAAGGCCTATCGCCAACGTCTTCTTTCCCTAGAAGCTGATCGGCGCTACCACAGTTTAGATCCCTACACTCGGCAAGTTGTCCTGGGAAAAATCTTAGCTAACCTGGCTAAACAGTATTACCGTACTGCCGGTTGGGCTAACTATCGTCCCCAGCAGCTAATGGCCACAGACTGGCCGCAAATGGCCTCGCTGATTTCCCGGCTGCTGCACCCAGGCGCTGCCGCCAACCATTCTCTAAGCGAAGTGCCTTCTTTTCACGATGCGCTTTACCAAGTTGATATCCGGTTATCTGCACATCAACAATCCTTAACTGCCCGGCACGACCTGGTAATAAAGCCACCCAAACGCTCTCGCCTGTGGATTATTCCCGTCACTTTAGTGGTGGTTTCCCTGATTGCGGCCTCCGGTCTGCAAACTCGTAACTGGTTTTTAGAGCAGCAGGCGCTGCGCGCTGACCGGGCAGGAAATATCTCGCAGGCGCAACTTTTGCGGGTGCGCCAAACCGCCTCTCAGCTGGTCGCTGATCGTTGGCTGGTCAACTACAACCTGGGAACCAGCTATCTAGAGGCCGGCAACCTGGTAGAAGCCAACACCTATCTTTCTCGTTCCTCTAAGCAAGTTCCGTTCCTACTGGAAGCAAGATTGACTGAACCCCAGACGGCTTTGGCCGGGTGCCAGGTTAACTACAACTTAGCTTTGGCAATAACTAAAGCAAAACAGGAAAAGGAAGAAAATTATTCTTTAGATGAGGCGGCGGAACTGCTGGTTTACTGCAACCAGGAGGCTTTAAAAGCGCGGCAAAAATCTTGGGAAACTACCGACAGAGATCCCGGTAACCGTAAAGTTACTACTCGCTTAAAGAAATTATCTAAAGACGCCGACCTGTTAATAGCGCAAATTAAGGAACTGGGAGGAAAGGACTTTGTAGTTCCCTCTCCCGAATGGCTGTAAATTTAGGTTTCCAGGCCGAGCAGAACCGGAGCATTTACATTCCCAAAATATCTGTGCGAACCAAGTACTGCTTGCAGAAAACTATTTAAAGCCACAATAACCTGCAAAAACAGCTCGCTTACTTCAAGGAAATATTTATGATCCGTCTTTATTCCAAATCTTTGTCTGATTTGCCTGCACTAGCGCGCCGAAACCAGCACAATTGAAGCTATGAATCGGATGAAGCGCTTTTGGTGGGGTAAACACCCCGGCTTCGTCGTAATTATTTGGTTGCTCGCAGTGGCAATTTCTATGACAGCGGTATTTTCTGGTGTGGGAGGCAAACCCCTATTTGAACGCTTAATCACCCCCCAGCCGGCCAGTCCCGCCTCGCCCTCAGCAATCGGGAAGGATCTTTACGAGCAAGCCCATGGCGATACCTATCCAGTAACTGCAGTAGTAGAAGTCAACAACCTAGAAAAAAATGCCGACCAGATAGCGAAAATACTGCGCCCCTTACACGCCGACCTTTTAAAGGTAAAGAAAGTGAAGGGGATCGCCGATCCTTTTATTACTTTTGACCCGCAACTTCCGGCTGGAAAAGAGGCGCAGGAAGCGACCGATAAAGCCCTAGAGCAGGCGTTGGCGCAAGGCAGAGCGCAAGCTGAACAAATCGCGAAAGCTAAGGGCGCGAGCCAAAGTCAGGTGGAAAAAGCACGGCAGCGCGCCGAACAGGAAGTGAAAAAAGAGTTTGCCGCCCACCTGCCCCCAGTGTGGGATACTATCCAGTCCAGCCAGCTAAAACAGATGGTTGCGAAGGACGATAAAACTTTCCTGATTAATGTACAGCTAGAGGCAGACGGGTATGACCAGGTGGATCCCGATGCCCGTGACCAGGTAGCCGCGGTTTTAAATGAACTCCCCGATTATTTTGCCGGTTCCGCTATTGACGCCACAGTAAATCTGGTCGACAACACCGGTTTGCAAGATGCCGCTAATGGTCAGGTAAAAGCAGATATGCTGCGCGGAGAAGGAATTTCTATCCCGATTTCCCTGCTGATTATGGCGATAGTTTTCGGAGGAATGTTAGCCGCCCTCATGCCCCTGATCGGCGCGGGCGCCGCTATCGGCATTACCTTGTTCCTGATTTTGTTACTGACCTACCTGATCACTGTGGAATCTTTCGTAGTCAATATCGTGTCTTTCCTCGGGCTGGGATTATCGATTGACTACGGACTGCTAATCGTTTCTCGCTACCGAACTGAACTGCATAAACGGGGAATCCACGGCAAAGAAGATACCTTTATTTTTTATCCTCGTGTCATCCAAGTTCTAGTTGGGTCACGTCGCGAAGAAGCTTCCGGAATGCGGATGCTCTCTCGCAAAGATTACCGCACTCAGCTACAGACCGCCCGCGAACCCTATATGCAGGCTTTAAATAAAACCATGGACACTGCGGGAGCTACCGTATTCTTTTCCGCACTGATCGTGTCAATGGCGATTTTGGGGCTGTGTATTTTCCCGCTACCTTTACTGCGTCTGATGGGGATAGGAGGAGTAGCGGTAACTATGTTGGCGATGATTTCCAACATGACCCTACTACCAGCACTCATGATGCTTTTTGGACCGAGTCTAGCTGCGCCCTCCTCCGTTGCCACCTGGGTAAACTGGGTGCGTCGCCATATTTTACGCAAGCCCACGACCCGCAGCGAGGACGACCCCTCCCCGGTTTTCCGTAAAGTTTCCACTTTTGTAACCCGCCGTCCTTGGCCGGTGCTAGTAGTAGTCACTCTGATTCTGGTGGTGATGTCGCTTCCTCTTTATCATCTGGAAATGCGTTCTTCTGCAGTGGAATCAATGCCGCGATCCATCCCCGAGATTGGGGCGCTTTGGGATATGTGGGATCGTTTTCCGGACTCGGCTAACCCTCAAATCCGGGTGGTAGCCAAAACCACCCCCCAACAGCTACAAGAGTGGGCAGACAGGCAATTAAAACCACTTGCTCACGTGAAACGAATTCGCCCCGCGGAAGACCTGAAAATCGATGGTGAACAATACGCTGCTGTCGATGTTTACACGCAGGAAAAAGATGCCTTTGCCGCGCAAGTGAAACAGGAAATGCAGCAGGTACGGGATTTGCCTGCCCCCTTTAAGACTTGGGTTACCGGTCAAGCAGCCCTGCAAACAGATTTTCAAGACACTTTGGCGCAGTATGCCCCCTATGTGTTTATCGCAGTCGCCTTAACCACCTATTTAATGCTGTTCTTAATGACTGGGGCGCTATTGCTTCCTCTGCAAGCCCTGGTATTAAACATGGTGTCTTTGATGTCATCTCTGGGGATTGCGGTTTGGGTTTTCCAATATGGTCATGGGGAAAAACTCCTCGGGTTCACTTCCCTCGGCGCGGTGGAATCCTATGTAGTAGCGATCGTGTTTTGTTTCGGTTTTGGCTTGTCAATGGACTATGAAATGTTCCTAGTCTCCAGGGTTAAAGAAATCTGGGACGAAACCGAGGATAATAAACGGGCAGTTCGCGACGGACTCACCCATTCGGCTTCTACCATTACTTCCGCAGCCCTGATCTTGCTAGTAGTATTCTTAGGTTTCACCACCGGAGGTATCCAGGCGATTAAACAAATCGGGTTCACCCTGGCGGTAGCGGTTGCTCTCGATGCCACTTTAGTGCGTATGGGACTCGTACCCGCGATTATGGCTATCTGCGGACGGGCTAACTGGTGGGCTCCGAAATGGTTGCGCTCTTTCCACGCTCGCCTGCATCTTCCAGGACACTAGAGGAGGGCGCTAGGCAAGCTGCGCAGGGACTCGCGAGCCCTATTCGCGAGCCGGGTTACCGAACTTAGACAGGCGCCCCAGGAAGGTCAGCGGGATAGTCGCAGTCGGCCCGTTACGATGCTTAGCCACGATAATATCGGCCTCTCCGGGGCGGTCTTCCGGGTTGTAAGCCTCGGGGCGATGTAACAGCATTACCACATCCGCGTCCTGCTCCAATGATCCAGATTCCCGCAGGTCAGCAAGCATTGGCTTCCGGTCAGTTCGCTGCTCAGGTCCCCGGTTTAGCTGGGCAACTGCCACTACTGGAATATCTAGTTCTTTCGCCAATAGTTTTAACGAGCGGGAAAACTCGGCCACTTCCTGTTGGCGGGATTCTACCCGTTTACCCGAACTCATTAACTGCAGGTAGTCCACAACCACTAGTTTTAAATCATTTTGTTGTTTTAGGCGCCGGCACTTAGAGCGAATTTCCGGCAAGGTGAGATTCGGGGAGTCATCTATATAGAGGGGAGCCTCTGAACACCGCGAAAGTACCTGCGCGATCTTGGTCCAATCTGCATCCTCTAGATCCCCTGAGCTCATCCGGGACATAGAAACTCCGGATTCTGCGGAAATCATGCGGCGAGAAATTTCAGTGCCATCCATTTCCAGGCTAAAAATTACCGAAGTCATGTTGTTATGGATGGCGGCGTTGCGACAGAAGTCAAGGGCTAAAGTTGATTTACCCATGGCGGGGCGGGCAGCTACGATTATCAGCTGACCGGGGTGCAATCCATGGGCGAGGTTATCCAACTGGTAAAAACCGGTGGGCACCCCGGAAGCGAAACCCCCATTTTTTTGCAGTTCTTGCAATTCATGAACGGTTTCGTCCAGGAATTCGGTAATTGGACGATAATCCTCGGCATTACCGCGTTCACTGACCGCATAGATTTCGCTTTGCGCCTGGTTAATTAGTTCATCAACATCCCCACCATCGGCGGCATACCCCAGCTGCACCACTCGGGTGCCCGCCTGAACCAGGGATCGCAGCTGCGCTCGCTCGCGCACAATCCGAGCGTAGAATCCGGCATTTGCGGCGGTAGGAACTCCCGAAACTAGTTGATGCAGGTAGGGGGCGCCCCCGATTCTCTCTAAATCACCATTACGCTTTAGCTGTCCAGCGACAGTGACGGCATCTACTGGTTCGCCCCGACCAAACAAATCCAGGATAACTTCATGAATGGTTTGATGTACCGGACGGTAGTAGTCCTCGCCCCCGATAGTCATAGTCACATCGGCGATTGCATCTTTAGAGAGCATCATTGCTCCCAAAACCGACTGTTCAGCAGCTATATCCTGGGGAGGAGTGCGATCAAAATCTGCCATCGTAACTTCCTGTCCGCGTTTATTAACTGATTAATTTTGCCATAAACCGACAGTGAAAACAGAAACGAACTTGTTGAAAACCCAGCCTAGATAGTGCACAAGCTGTTGAGAACCTGTGGAAATTTACGCGAGCGTTGTGGGTAATAAATAACCGCAAGTTTAAAAACAGGTAACAAACTGGGAAACTACTAACAGAGTTTTTCTTTGGCTGTGTATAACAAATGGGGGGAGGATTCGTGGATAAACCGGCAAGGCAGAGCTTGAATCGTCAGATTCTTTCTTTAGCGCTCCCCGCTTTGGGGTCGCTAATGGCCGAACCTCTGCTGACCATGGCGGATTCTATTTTAGTTGGCCATGTGGGAACTTTAGAACTGGCGGGTCTAGCCATCGGCTCGACGATCTTAACCTTGATCGTAGGCATCTGCATTTTCTTGGCCTACACCACCACCGCAGTCACTGGACGGGCAGTCGGAGCTGGCAAACAGGGTGAGGGGTTGCGCCTGGGTATTCAAGGCATGTGGCTAGGAGCCGTCCTGGGAGCCGTCCTTGCGGTAATCCTGATTATTTTTTCCCCCCAAATAGTGGGCCTTTTTAGTCCGCAGCCACCGGTCGCCACTTTTGCGCGCCTCTACCTGATAGCTTCCGCCCCTGGTCTAGTAGCGATGCTTTCAGTATTAGCTGCTACCGGGGTTTTACGCGCACTCTTAGATACGCGCACTCCCCTGGTGGTTACCACCCTGGGGGCGCTTCTCAACGTGCCTCTATCTGCATTTTTAATTTTTGGATGCTCCTGGGGGGTGGCCGGAGCGGGGGCAGGCACCGCGATCAGCCAGTTTTTCATGGCCACCTGGATGTGGGCAGTAATAGTAAAGAAACTCCGGGTCGAGGGAGTATCGGCTCGCCCCCACCCCCAGCTAGTTTTACGTTCGGGTCTACACGGAGTGCCCCTAGTTTGCCGCTCCCTTTTTCTTCAAGCCTCCATCGTGGTAACTACTTGGCAGGCAGCTAGTTTCGGGGCAGACACTTTGGCCGGTTACCAGATTCTAAAAAGTCTCTGGGTTCTGGGGGCTTTCGGTCTAGATGCCCTAGCAATCTCCGCCCAGGCGCTACTAGCGAACGCTCTCGGTGAGGGCGACAAGCACCGAATCCGCGCCCTAATCGGACGCTTAAACCGTTGGGCACTAGCGTCTGGAGCTCTAATTGGGCTGTTCCTTGCACTTAGTTCTCCCTTTTTACCGCAGCTATTTACTTCCGATCCTCAGGTTCTTTCCCTTACCACCACCGGCTTAATAGTTGTGGGTCTAGTACAACCTTTAGCTGCGCTCACCTACATTTACGACGGCTACCTGATTGGTGCTGATGACAGTAAATACTTGGCCACAGCGATGGCGATAGTTTTTGTTATCTACCTGCCAGCGATTTTATTGGTACGCCTTTTACCTGCCCGTTCCCTCGCATTAGCTGGTATTTGGGCCGCCTACGGAATCGTTTTTATGGGCGGCAGAACCGCGTCTCTTTGGCTGCGCATCCGCGGCGACGCTTGGCTAAAGCACTCTTAGCTTTTCCTTTAAACTAGATCCTTTGCTGATGCCGATTACAAAAGGTATCTGACATCCTCCCCTATCAAGACATGAAAAAGTCGGGCGGTCTTTTTCCTAAGACCGCCCGACTTTTTATCAGCTAAGTGCTGCTAAGAAAGTAGCTTACTGCTACTTGCCGCCCTCAACATTTACAAACAGTTTGGCGCTAATATCTTCATGCAAATTGATTTGAATCTGATATTTTCCAACCGCTTTAATCGGTTTTTCGATAATAACCTTGCGCCGATCAACGGTTTGCCCGATCTGTTCTTTAACCGCTGCCGCCACATCTTGGGCAGATACTGCTCCAAAGAGGCGGCCGGAATGACCCGCACGCTTAGAAATCACCACGGTATCGTGGGCTTCGATAGCATCCCGTACGGCCCGAGCATCCTCTACATTAGAGATTTCCCGGCGGCGCCGTGCGCGAATCATTTCGTCGATCTGCTTTTGGGCTCCCTTAGTCCAAGGGTGCGCCATTTTCCGCGGTACCAGATAGTTGCGGGCATAGCCGCGAGCTACGGTTACCACGTCACCGGAAGAACCCAGTCCCGGTACATCCATGTTCAAAATAATTTTGGCTGTTGCCATGACTAGACCCTCCTATCAGCGACCAGAACTTGTGTAGGGAAGCAACGCCATTTCGCGGGCATTCTTAACTGCTTTAGCGATGGCGCGCTGTTGCTGTACGCTAACTCCGGTAACCCGGCGCGAACGAATCTTTCCGCGGTCGGAAATAAACTTCCGCAAGAACGGGGTGTCTTTATAGTCGATTTTTTCAACCGGCAAATTACGTAGCGGGTTAGCCTTTTTCTTTATCGGCTTCGCGCGAAGAACTTTCTTCGCCATATTAACTCCTTAATGGTGTGACCCTAGGGGTCTTATCCTGAAATTTTAGAACGGTGGTTCGTTACTACCATCGTTATCGCTGGTGGCAGGAGCAGTCCAAGGATTGTCATCCGCGGACGGTTGCGCCGCACTCATCGAACCTGTACCCAGGTTTGCAGCAGCGCCTTGGTTAAATCCCCCACCTTGATTGAAATTGCCAGCTGGAGCGCCTCCGGCGAATCCGCCCTGTCCTCCCTGGTTGAATCCGCCTGCCCCTGCACGCGGAATCCGGGTAACTTGGGCTTGCGCATAACGCAAGGATGGCCCGATTTCATCGACTTGCAGCTCTAGCGAAGAACGGTTTTGTCCGTCTCGCTCCCAATTGCGTTGCTGCAAGCGGCCGCGAACAATCACCCGCATTCCTTTGGTTAAAGATTCGGCGATATTTTCGGCCATTTCCCGCCAAGCAGAACAGCGCAGGAACATGGCGGTGCCATCTTCCCACTGTCCGGATGCCCGGTTATAGGTTCGGGGAGTGGAGGCCACGGTAAACGAGGCCACTGGCACCGATTGCGCGGTATAGCGCAGTTCGGGATCTGCAGTCAGATTCCCAATAACCGTTATCAGGGTATCTCCAGCCATTTTTGTTCTCCTAGAACTTAATCGCGCCGCAGCAACTTGGTACGCAAAACTGATTCGTTTAGCGTCAGCTGCCGAGTTAACTCTTCAGCAATCTGCGGAGTAGTGGTCATATCGATGACCGCATAAATCCCCTCAGAATGTTTTTCAATCTGATATGCGAGGCGACGCTTGCCCCAAATATCGGTCGCATCCACACTTCCCCCGTTAGCAGAAACTACGTTGAGTAGCTTTTCTAACGCCGGGGCTACTGTGCGTTCGTCGATTTCGGGATTCAGGATCACCATCATCTCGTATTTACGCATCTTAACCCACCTCCTTTGGTCTAACGGCCACGGTCCTTCCGTGGCAGGAGGGCATATGCTATCGACCCGAAGGTCGCATTACAGGATAACCTAGTTAGAAGCGCTATTTCTAGCCGATCCGCAACTTTGTTATGAACCCCTCTTTTTCTGGGATTTCACCCTAAAAAAATTCCCTCCACACGCATGGTCCTGGTAGTAAAAATAATTTTTACTGCTTTACCCCAGATTCTTAAGGAATCTCCATCTACGGCTCAGGCTGTTCACTTTCTTCCGGAGAGGGACTTTCTGGAGGTTGGCTAGTTACAATCAGGGGTCGCGAGGTGGTAGGTGGCGGCGGCGGAGAAGGTACTTCTGCAGTTTGGTACGGAGTAGCTTTCTCTCTAGGACTAATCCTATTTCCCTTGGATTTATAGGAAAACAAAGGTTCAGCCGGTAAGTCTTTAACGGCATTTTTCATATAAGCCAACCAAATTTTTGCTGGTAGGGTACCGCCGGTAACTTCTCTGACTCCCGCGAAGGGGGTAATTGATTGTTCAGATCCATCTTCCCCAACTTGATACATAGAAACCGCGGTCACCATTTGCGGTACATATCCCACAAATTGGGCTGATCGGTTGTCATTAGAGGATCCGGTCTTCGCTGCTACCGGCCTTCCCAGTTTGCCTGCAGTTGATCCGGTTCCCCCACTTTCAGTAACGGCAGCTAGCGCTTTGGTAAGTTCGGAAATATTTTCTTCTTCGAACTGGCGGGTTCCAGTAGTGTCTGCCTCGTAAAGTACATTTCCAGATGAATCGGTAATTTTGGCAACAATGTGGGCTGGCCGGCGAATCCCGCCAGTAGCGAAAGTGGTGTAGGCATTAGCAATATCAATATTGTGGGGAGAACTTGAACCTAAAACGCCCACTAGCGCATCTTGATCCAAACCGGCGGTATCCTTCGGATATCCAGCGGCAATAGCCACCTGCCGAGTGGTATCCATCCCTATTTCACTATTAAGTCTCACATAGGCGGTATTAATGGACATTTTTGTAGCTTGAATCAGGTTCACTTGACCATAGGAGGCTCCCCCATAGTTTTTGATTGAGGTATCACCAACTTTCATTGGTCCCGATCCATTGATGGTTTCATTTAATTTGTGCCCGTGTTCTAGCGCAGCTAGCAGGGCAAAAGGCTTAAAAGTAGATCCGGCTTGCGCAATATCTTGAGTAACTGCGTTCCGCTGAATTTTTTGATAATCCTCTCCCCCATATTCCGCAATAACTGCTCCGGTGGCGGTATCTATTGAACTAGCTGCCACTCGCAGTCCCTGGGGTCTATCTTCCGGAAGAGTCGCTACCGCGTCCTCCAACATTTTTTGTTTTTCAGGATCAATAGTGGTGTAAACCTTAATTCCCGCGCGGTCTATTTCGTCTTCGGTATAGCCAATTTCAGTTATTAACTCCTGCCGCACATGCTGCAATAAGTACCCGGTAGTTCCCTTAAAGTAGGTAGCTTCCTGCTTTTTTTCTTGTACCTTCGGGAAAGTTGCGGCCTTTCTTTCTTCGGGCTTAATCATTTTGTCGGCAACCATCAGATTCAATACCCGATTCCACCGCGACTTAGCTTGCTCGGGACTAACTAGCGGATCCCAGGCATTGGGAGCAGGAATAATCCCCGCAAGCAGTGCTGATTCTGAAAGATTCATATCTTTCGCGCTTTTGCCAAAGTAGGCGTTAGCTGCGGCTTCTATCCCATAGGTTCCCCTACCAAAATAGATAGTGTTTAAATAATCGTTAATAATTTTTTCTTTCGGCACTTGCCGATTTATTTTCAACGCCAAAATGGTTTCTTTAAATTTCCCGGTGTACCCAGTATTTTTCCCGGTGTAGTAGTTTTCTACATATTGTTGGGTGAGGGTAGAGGCACCTTGAGTGGGTCGCCCGCGCACGTTATTCCACAGGGCACGCGCAATACCTTTAACGTCAATTCCACTATTTTCATAAAAAGTGCGGTCTTCACTGGCTACCACGGCGTCGCGGATATAGGAATTTTTGAAAGATTTAGTATCCACGATGGTACGGTTTCGTTCTGCAAACTTACCCATCATAGTGTCGTTGTCGCCCCAATAAACCGTGGTTACTTGGGCATTAGCAAATTTTTGAGCTTCAGGAACTTCCAAACGATAGTAGGCAATCAAGAAAGTCAAACATCCGGCGATAATCCCTACTAGAATCAGTCCACTAAGAACTCCCAGAATTCTTTTTACCCATAGACCAACTCTCTTTGGATTTTTTCCTGGCCTGGTTACTTTCGAATTTTTTCCGCTACCTGGCCTCGAGTTACTTGGCTTGCGATCTTTCTTTACCCCGGAATTCTTCTTTAGGGGCATACTTTTTTTAACCGGCTTACCGGAATTTTTTCTAGCACTCTTCGCTGGTTTACCTGCGGGTTTTAACTTTGCTGAGGACGGGACTGGAGAAATATTACTATTTCCTCCCCGACCGGAAGCAGCCTTTTTACCGGATACCGTCTTTTTTGGGATATTTTCATAGCGCGCCGGATTTATCGGAGCCACCGAACGCGTAACATTGGCCTGTGCCCGCGCCTGTATTTGTTCTTTTTCGTGTCGGCGGCGCTCCTTACGGGAAGGAAAATCGTGATCACCTAATCCGGCGTTTCCTGCGGAGTGCTTTTCGGTCATAGATACAGGTTAACCTAGTAAGAGCTCAGTTCCGCACCAATCTGATAGTTAATGGCAGATTTTCTAGTTTCAGGTGAGAAGTTACTGTTAGTAATTTTTTTAGATTCTAATTTTTTTCTTCTCACAGTCATCACTTCCTGGAATATCTGATTTTATTAGATAAAACAGCAGGTAATAACGGAAATAGAGCTTGTTAATTTCAGGGGGATCAACTGGGGATGCATTGGGGATGAATGAGCTAACGGTGAATTATGTAGTGATCTATGCACAGAAATTTTGAAAAAATCCCCAATTATTCACAGGTTTATTCACAGGTGTGGAGAAACCCGCTACAACCTGTGATCATGAGAACTACATTTTTGTAGTTCTACTGGTAGTAGTAGTTAAAAATAATGTTAAATAAATACCAAAATCTTCTTTAAGGTTAGTGACATCTGGAGAGATTTTATTGTTTAAATCACTTTGCATGGCGCGCAGCTTGGCGAATTTGATTGGTTAGTTCGTTTACATGATCAAAAATCTGGGGTTTAGACTTCATCAGCTGGGTAATCTTCTTGTTGGCGTGCATTACCGTAGTGTGATCCCGTCCTCCGAATTCTTTGCCAATCTGAGGTAAAGATAGTTCGGTTAATTCCCGACATAAATACATGGCGATCTGACGAGCCTCAGTAAGGGAACGTGAACGCGAAGGTGAGCACAGGTCGTTAACGGTAGTTTCAAAATACCCGGCGGTCTGAGCCTTAATCAAAGCGGGGGTAATTTCTTGATCATTGGGGTCAGAAACAATATCTTTGAGTACCATCTCTGCTAGCTGCAAGGTTAAGGGCTGCTTTGTAAGCGAGGCGAAAGCGGTAACCCGAAGCAGCGCACCTTCCAGTTCGCGGATATTGATAGTAAAACGTGAAGCAATATAGGACAAGACTTCCGGAGGGGCGCCCACGCCCTCTTGGCGAATTTTATTCCGCAAAATTGCGATGCGAGTTTCTAAATCCGGAGGCTGAACATCGGTTAACAGTCCCCATTCAAATCGAGAACGCAGCCGCTCCTCGAATCCCTCCAGCTTTTTAGGAGGAACATCGGAAGTAATAACTACCTGCTTGTTGTCATTATGTAAAGAGTTGAAGGTATGGAAAAATTCTTCAATGGTTTGCTCTTTACCCTGTAAAAACTGAATATCGTCAATCATCAAGATATCGATATTGCGGTAGCGGCGTTGGAACTCGTGGGCGTTGCCTTCCGATACGGAGTTAATGAAATCGTTGGTGAACTCTTCGGAGTTTACATAACGCACCTTGATGTGAGGATAAAGTTTGAGCGCATAGTTTCCAATGGCATGGAGTAGATGGGTTTTTCCTAGCCCCGAACCTCCATAAACAAAAAGCGGGTTATAGGCCTTAGCCGGAGCTTCGGCTACCGCAATCGCGGCGGCGTGGGCGAAACGATTTGAGCCGCCGATAACGAAAGATTCAAAGGTGTATTTAGAGTTAAGGCGAGAATCAAAAGGTTTTTTAGGCGGGGAAACGACACTTTTCTCTACAGAGGTACTTTGGGGAGTTTTTGGCGCGGGAGCAACTACTTGCTGTTCATTGGGATTTATGGTTTCTCCATTATCTAGCGAGGGATCGACCGAAACCGCCAAAATAACTTCCCGAGAGGTAGCTTTAGACAGGTATTTTCGTAAAAACGGGCCTAAACGGGATTCTAGAATCGATTTTGAGTAATCGTTTGGAGTAGCGATTACGATGGTATTTTCGTAGGTTGTCAGGGGTTTAGACATGCGCACAAATGCCAGATCTGCTTGGCCTACCTGGGGATTTTGTTTTAAGTTTTCGATCGCGTCTTGCCAGATTTCCTGAAGCGAACTAGACAT